>JAFWOP010000133.1 GCA_017545365.1 Bacteroidales bacterium | reverse complement strand
GGTGTAGGTGGAGCCGTCGGCGCGGCATTCTTCGAGAGTGTGGTCTTCGCCGTGAAGCGCAGGTCATTGCCGCTGATGGTGACGCCGGTCAGTTCCACCACCGATGTCACTCCGTCGGCCTGCTGTGAGGTCAGCGTGATGTTGTTGCCACTGACGGTCACGTCGGTTCTTGATTGTAGGCCCACACGCCGCTCTCCGTCATCGACATGCTGTAGTAGCCCTTCAGCGCGTCGCCGTTCTTTTCAAAAGTATAGACCGACTTCATGTCAGTTGTGACGGTCTCTCCGTCTGTGTCGGCGTGAATCCATTTGCCGACAATCATCTCCGTCAGGCTATTGTCGACTCTTGTCATCTGGAACGTGGCGTTTTGTTTAAAGATTTATACCTATATAGTCATTTTTGTTTGTTAACAACCTTTTTCCCGCAATGAATGAACACACCAGGCTTCGTTGGTTGGCTGCTTAACATGATACCTTGCAGCGTAGCCCAACGATTGTCGCTGCGATGGCTGATGTCCAGATTGACGATGCCTGTGGTCGTGGGATCGTCCTCCGTCGTATCTTCAGTGAGCCAATTGCTGCCGAACGGGAAAGTGATGCGTTCCGTGGGCATGGGCTCTGTGTCGAAGTCGAACATCGTGCTGTCGAATTCGGGGTTGCCGTCATTGTAGGTGAAAGTGAAATAGCCACCCTGACTGGCTGTGAAGGGCTTGGTGATGGTCTTGCCATTGCAGGAGGTGGCAGAGATATAGTACTCCACCGTGTGAGGCACGTCAGTCAGACTGATGGGCAAGCTGCCGTAGAAGCGGTTGCCGTTTGCGGTGAGGGTGATTGTCTGCCAGTCGCCCTGGTCGGTGCGCCAGACCACCTCGGCATGGCTGATGCCGCTGCGGTTGGTGATGACGGCACTGACGGGGATGGCTGTCAACTCGCCCAGGTTGATGCTGCCGTGAATATTCTTATGAAGGATGCGGATGGGGTTGTCGGCGGGAATCTGTTTGGTGACGCAGTGGAGTGCCCCTCCTTCAGCGTCGAATGAGCTCACGTCGATGCAATAGACGGTATAGCCCGGATAGGCCGCCTTGACGGCCTCGATGTTGGCCCGGTCCCATGCTTCGGTGGGCATGCCGTCGGCTCCCACCTCGGAGAAGCATGGCTGCAGGATGACATTGTTTACAAAGCAGTGGTTGGAGTAGGTGCGCGAGTAGGATGCGTCGTACTCTTCCTCGTCAGCGAAAGGCTCTCCCTCCTCCTTCGAGGGGAATGGCAAGTGTGCCATGTCGTAGTAGTTGCGGTCGAAGATGCTCTTTTGCCGGCAGAGCAGGTCGATATTGTTGTGCCCCGTCGTATAGTCTGTCCACGAACTGTATGCATCGGGCATGACGGAGAAGACGAAGCCATTCTCGTCGTAGGCATCGGCATAGAGGTCCACATGGCCGGTGCTACCGTCGAAGAGGTAGCGGGGGATGATGTGTGTGGCCCGCTGGCCCAGCATCTCGTGCAAAGCCTGCTTCACCTCGTCGGGTGTCAGTGCGGGCTTGTACTCATGATGCAGCGAACTGATGTTCTGTCCATCCCATACTACCGCTCCGAGCGTGTCTTGGTTGATGGTATAGACAGCGTCGGACGAGATGACCGCTCCTGCACCGTCAACGAGACAGTTGCCGCCCTCCCACAGCACCTTGGTCATGTAGTTGGGAATACCCATCTGCCTGTGCAGAAGCGAGGGTATGGAGTCGTCGTGTGCGCGGCTGTGGCGCGAGTAGATGAAGTCGAGCATGGCCAGATTGTCCTGCTCGCCATAGTAAAAGCAGATGGGTCCGCAGTCGCGATACCAGATAGAGTTTCCCCGCCCGTAGAAAAAGCGCAGGCGGTCGTGGTGCAAGTTCATGCGACTAAGCGTCTCGTGTACCAAGGCCGTGTCGGCCTCCTGCTCCAGACGCACCCAGGCTTCGGCACCGCCCTGCTGTATGCCGTCCATCAGATGGAAGAGCACCTTGCCGTAGGCTGCTGTCGTGTCCATCCGGGCCACACAAGGCCCGAAGCCCTCAATCTGCCATTTGCCATCTACTTTATGGTAATACTGACCATAACCGGTCACGACAGATTCTGCGTGCCATTCGTAATCGTCCTCGTGACCAGGCACCAGACAATCGTAGTAGGGGGTGATGATGATGGCCTTCACCTCTTCCCACTCACCGGGAAACCACACGCGGTCGGTGAAAGCCTTAGTCTGGGCTGGTACTTTCGCCGGGAGAAGTGACGCACGATGAGGAGCTACGGGAATCTCGCGCAAAGGATATTGATTCTTGTAGGACCGCGAATGGAAGGTCTTGAAAATCTCATGCTTCGCGTCTTGTACACTCCCCTGCTGACACTGGGCGTATGCTGCGGAACTCAGTATGGCAGCAATGAGAAAGGCAACTGTTTTTTTCATTTTTTCTGTTTTTTGATGTTAGCGATGACGCCGACCACCCGTTCAGGAGCGACACTCGTCGATGAGGTCATCCAGTGCCTTGCGGTCGGCGGGATAGAACTTCAGCAATGGGGCAACGGTGATTCTTGCAGTCTTCCCCAATGCTTCCGACAGATGTTGATACTTTTTGTGCTTGGCAAGGATAGAAGCCCTGCTTTCGTTGCTCAAAGGATATTCGAGTCCCGCCTCGTGGGCCATGAAACGGCTTTTGGCTACGACTTCCAGCTCGGTGTGCAGCTGCACATAGCAAATGATGTC
>JAFWOP010000061.1 GCA_017545365.1 Bacteroidales bacterium | reverse complement strand
TTGATAAAAGACTGATTTTTTAACAGCATCGAAGATGCTGAATTTCAATAACCCCACACAAGGAACGCAGTGTGGGGTCAACGAAAACCCTACTACTCAGCGTCCCGGAGGGACGCGACAATGGGAAAGGTTGGAAAAAAATCAGTCGTACTTTATACTAGAGCGAAAAAATATCGTGCTAATGTCCATACTGTAACATAAATAAAATCAGCGAATTAACCCCACATCGCCGTCTGCTTGAAAAAAACTGACAAAATGGTGTAAAAACATTTGCCATGTTAGAAACAATCATTATCTTTGCATCGTCAAAGTGACAAAACGAACGCACAGGATTATAGGGTTCTGCCTGTGTCGGGCGTTGTGGTGTGAACGATGGGGACCCGCCCATATATGCAGTATGGATGATTATGTATTTGATAGTAAAAGAAATCGGAAATGGTTTCACCGGCTCAATCAAGTGGCAAAGAGTGTGTCTTATCTTGCCACCTTTATGCGTCGGAGATTTCTTGCAAGAGAGGATTTTAAGCCGAAGAACGATGGGCCGTATGCGGGGGCGCGCCTTACCAAGGCTCAAAAGGCTGCGGTGAGGCAGATGTGGGGGAGGACCGGGGTGAATGGCAAGTGGATGGCATTCTATAATGCGGTGAAAAGGGAGGAAGTAGGCGGTTTTGATGCTCGTTACGTCCCGTTGGATTTGCAGAACTGCATTATGTATGACTGGTTCAACAACACAGAGGCAACAAGGGTGTTGGCAGACAAAAACTTGTTTGATATGCTCTTCCATGATGCACGGCAGCCCAAGACAATAGTGAGGAGGCTCTACGGGCGTTATATGGACGACAGATATGCTGCCTTGACGTTCGAGGAGGCGGTGCGTAGGTGCAGGGAACAAAAGTCGGTCATTGTGAAACCGACAGTGAAGGCGAGTAGCGGTGTGGGTATTGTGTTTTGGAGTGAAGAGGAAGGGGAGGAGGCGTTACTGCCCCTTCTTAAAAGAGGAGATAATTTCGTGGTGCAGGAGGTGGTAAGGCAGCATCCTGCTCTGGCGGCACTCCACAAGGAGAGTATGAACACTATTCGTATGATGACATGCTATTTTGAGGGCGAGATGAGTGTGCTCTCATCCATAGTGCGTATAGGTGTGGGGTCGGCAAGGGTAGACAATGCGTCGCGGGGGGGCATTATCTGTGGCATTAAAGAGGACGGAAGCCTCAGAAAATACGCCTACAACCTGTCGGGCGACACCTTTGAAAGGCATCCGCAAGGCTATGCGTTTGCGGGGCGCAGCGTGCCTGGCTTTGAGCGCTGTAAGGCATTGGTGATGAATTTGGCGAACAGGGTGCTTGGAGTTGCCAGACTGGTGTCGTGGGATTTGTCAGTAAGCGAAGATGGCGAGCCGATATTGATAGAGATGAATATTATTTGTGGGGGGACAGACATTCACCAGATTACGAATGGGCCGATATACGGAGACAAGACTGAGCGGATTGTGAGCAAGGCCCTGAGTGCCAAGAAATACAGGCTCTATAGAAATAGATTTTGACACTTGGCAGGTCGCCCGCACCCCAACTCCTGCGGAATGCGAAGGGCTCATGTACAGCACCATTCGCAGGTAGGACAGGCTCAACGGCGTGGCGGGCAGACGCTTTGCTGTGCCCAACGGCAACAGTGTCCTTCGCCCGGCAGCCTCTAACCGCCATTTTGGGACGGCAGCCTCGTGCCGGACACTGCCGTCGGCTATAGGAAGGGCAATGTGACCCCAAGACGAACGCATCCCTACCCCAGCCCGAAGGGCTGGGACAGATATAACCTAGGGCAACACCCTAGGATTCATAGGAAAGAGGCCCTATGTCCGGCAGATGCTACTGACCCGGGGTTGGCATCACAGCCATTGGCTATTCACAAAACCTGCGTTCAACTGACGGTGGCGCATCGGGCGGCTACCGCCCAGGCTGCATTTTTTATTCAGTGGGTGGCCACGCTTTTGCTATGTCGTTCACCCTCTTTAGATTCACAGCAAGAAACAATGAAGAAAAAAGGTATAAAGGGGATAGAATGTATGGGCTGGCCAAGGTCTGGGTGCGGGCTTGGTGGGCGGCGAACCGGCATGCAACGCGGGGCTTGTGGAAAAGTTGTTGATAACTTTCCCGCAGGGCGAGGCGGAAGGGTTCGAAAATGACTGTTGATAACCTTGGTTTTGGGGTGCCGAAAAATGAGTTAATGCAAGCTGTAATGTGCAGAATAACAGGCTCTGCAAAGAATTTTAAGTTTATTTAACAGATAAACTTTCGGGCGGTGCTTTGCCAGTCGGAAAAATAGTTGTAATTTTGCAATCCGTTTCGAAGGGTAAATATGCCCCCTGAGAATGCTAGAAAACATTAATAATTAAATATATAACAACAAAACAACAAATGCCAACAATTCAACAATTAGTTCGCAAAGGACGTCAGCAGATGGAGTATAAATCCAAATCTCCCGCTTTGGACAGTTGCCCCCAGCGTCGTGGCGTCTGCACCCGTGTGTACACCACCACCCCGAAAAAACCTAACTCGGCAATGCGTAAAGTTGCCCGTGTGCGTCTCACCAACGGTAAGGAAGTCAACGCTTACATTCCCGGCGAAGGCCACAACCTGCAGGAGCACTCCATCGTTATGATTCGTGGCGGTCGTGTGAAGGACCTGCCCGGTGTTCGTTATCACATCATCCGTGGTGCATTGGACACCAGCGGAGTTGACGGTCGCCGCCAGCGTCGTTCGAAATATGGTGCCAAGCGTCCGAAACAAGCTGCAAAGTAAGTAAGAATTAAGAAATTAAGAATTAGGAATTGTCGCGAACAATTCGTTAACGTAAAAGAGAAATGAGAAAAGCTAAACCCAGAAAACGTATCATCCTCCCGGATCCCAAATATAATGACGTGCTCGTTACCAAGTTCGTCAACAACCTGATGTTAGGCGGTAAGAAGACCATCGCCTATAAGATTTTCTACGAGGCAATAGACGTTGTCGCCGACCGCACGAAGGAAGACGGCCTCGAGGTGTGGAAGAAGGCTCTGGCCAACATTACCCCCTCGGTCGAGGTGAAGAGCCGCCGCATTGGTGGCGCCACCTTCCAGGTGCCTACCGAAATCCGCCCCGAGCGCAAGCAGTCAATCGGCATGAAGAACCTCATCAGCTACAGCCGCAAGCGCAACGAGAAGACTATGGCCCTGAAGCTGGCCGCCGAAATCCAGGCCGCTTACAAGGAAGAGGGTGCCGCTTTCAAACGTAAGGAGGATATCCACCGTATGGCTGAGGCTAACAAGGCCTTCTCGCACTTCCGTTTCTAATTATTATAATAGTAATAAAATATTTAATAAGGTTTTTTAGTAGATAGCTTTTTATAACAACAATCAATGTCAGATTTACACTACACAAGGAATATCGGAATCATGGCTCATATCGACGCCGGAAAGACGACGACGACGGAGCGAATCCTCTATTACACCGGCAAGAACTACAAGCTGGGTGAGACCCATGAGGGTTCGGCTACGATGGACTGGATGGTCCAGGAGCAGGAACGTGGCATCACCATCACTTCGGCTGCCACCACTGTGTATTGGGACTGGCATGAGAACCGTTATAAATACAACATCATCGACACTCCGGGCCACGTGGACTTCACCGTGGAGGTGGAGCGTTCGCTGCGTGTGCTGGATGGCGCCATCGCCATCTTCTGCGCTGTGGGCGGCGTGGAACCCCAGTCGGAGACCGTGTGGCGTCAGGCCGACAAGTACGGCGTGCCCCGCATCGCCTTCATCAACAAGATGGACCGTTCGGGTGCCGACTTCTTCGGCGTGGTGGGCCAGATTAAAGAACGCCTGGGCGCCAACCCCATCCCTATCGAGATACCTATCGGCCAAGAGGACCTGTACAAGGGCGTGGTCGACCTGATTTCGAACAAGGCCCTGGTGTGGGACGAGTCGTCGAATGGGCAGCATTTCGAGGAAATCCCGATGCCGGAGGATTTGAAGGAGGTGGCTGCCGAGTACCGCCAGAAGCTTATCGAGGGTGTGGCCGAGGAGAACGAGGAGCTGATGATGAAGTTCTTCGACGACCCCGACAGCATCACCGCCGACGAGGTGATAGCCGAAATCCGCAAGGCCACCCTGTCGATGAAGATTGTGCCCGTGATGTGCGGCTCTGCCTTTAAGAACAAGGGTGTGCAGACATTGCTTGATGCCGTGGCGGCATTCCTCCCCAGCCCGCTGGACATGAAGGAGGTGGACGGTATTAATCCCAAGACCGAGAAGCCCGAGTCGCGTCCGATTGATGTCAAGGCCCCCTTCTCGGCATTGGCCTTCAAGATTGCCACCGACCCCTATGTGGGCCGTCTCTGCTTCTTCCGCGTGTACAGCGGCTCGTTGGAGTCGGGCTCGTATGTCTACAACGCCAACACCGGCAAGAAGGAGCGCATCTCGCGTATCATGCAGATGCATTCCAACAAGCAGAACCCGTTGGACCGCATCGAGGCAGGCGACATCGGGGCCGCCGTGGGCTTTAAGGAGATTAAAACCGGGCATACGCTCTGTGACGAGAAACACCCCATCGTCCTTGAGTCGATGAAGTTCCCCGAACCCGTTATCAGCATCGCCGTGGAGCCCCTCACACAGGGCGATATGGACAAGCTGACCAACGCCTTGATTAAGCTGGCTGAGGAAGACCCCACTTTCCGCGTCAAGACTGACGAGGTGTCAGGCCAGACCATCATCAGCGGCATGGGCGAGCTGCACTTGGACATCATCCTCGACCGTCTGCGTCGCGAGTTCCAGGTGGAGGTCAACCAGGGCCGTCCGCAGGTGGCGTACAAAGAAGCTATCACTACCACCGTCCAACACCACGAGATTTACAAGAAGCAGACCGGCGGCAAGGGTAAGTTTGCCGACATCCTGTTTGAAATCGGGCCTGCCGACGAGGGCTTTGTGGGTCTGCAGTTCGTCAACGAGGTGAAGGGTGGCAACATACCTAAAGAATATATCCCTGCTATCGAAAAGGGCTTCAAGGAGGCCATGCTGAATGGTGTACTGGCAGGTTATCCGATGGACAGCATGAAGGTTACCGTACTCGACGGCTCGGCTCACCCGGTGGACAGCGACCAGCTGTCGTTCGAGGTGTGCGCCAAGATTGGTTTCAAGGCGGCCTGCCGCAAGGCCAATCCCGTGCTGCTGGAACCCATCATGAAGCTGGAGGTGCTGACCCCCGACGCATACGTGGGCGATGTCACCGGCGACCTGAACCGCCGCCGCGGCATGCTGGAAAATATCTCTGCCAAGGTGGGCGTGCAGGCCATCCATGCCAAGGTGCCCCTGGAGCAGATGTTCGGTTATGTGACCGCACTGCGCACCATCACGTCGGGTCGTGCGAACAGCACCATGGAGTTCTCGCATTATGCCGAGGTGAGCCACGAACAGCAGGAGAACATACTGAAGAATAAATATAGTAATTATTAATAAAAATACATTAACCGTGAGTCAAAGAATTAGAATCAAGCTGAAATCTTACGACCACAATCTCGTCGACAAGTCCGCCGAGAAGATCGTTAAGACTGTCAAGATGACAGGTGCAGTGGTGAATGGCCCCATTCCGCTGCCGACCAACAAAAAGATTTTCACTGTCAACCGTTCGACCTTCGTGAACAAGAAGAGCCGCGAGCAGTTCGAGCTGAGCTCGTACAAACGTTTGATGGACATTGAAATCAACGACCGTGCAAAGACCATCGACGCCCTGATGAAGCTCGAACTTCCCAGTGGTGTTGAAGTCGAAATCAAAGTGTGAAATTAACGTCAGCCAATGTGGGTAGCCACCTGCCGAAGGTGGTGAGAATAAGCTGAGAACTAACAAACGAAACAATCCAAAAAAAGAAATGTCAGGATTAATTGGTAAAAAAATTGGAATGACCAGTCTTTTTGATGCCGACGGAAAGCAGATTCCGTGCACAGTTATTGAAGCTGGTCCTTGTGTAGTGACACAAGTGAGAACCATCGAGAAGGATGGTTACGAGGCTATTCAGCTGGCTTTTGGTGAGCAGAAAGAGAGCCGCACCAACAAGCCCATGAGAGGCCATTTTGCAAAGGCCAACACCACTCCCAAACGCTATCTCGCCGAGTTCAGCCGCTTTGAGGAGGGCCACAAGAAGAAATATGGTGAAGTATTGACAGTGGAAGTCTTCCAGGAAGGCGAGTTTGTCGACGTGGTGGGAACCTCGAAAGGTAAGGGTTTCCAAGGCGTAGTGACGAGACACGGTTTTGGCGGTGTCGGTGATGTGACTCACGGCCAGCACGACCGTCTGCGTGCCCCTGGTTCGATCGGTGCAAGCTCCTATCCCTCGCGTATTTTCAAGGGCATGCGCATGGCCGGCCAGACTGGCAACCATCGTGTGAAGATTCAGAACCTTCAGGTTGTCAAGATTATCCCTGAAAAGAATTTAATGTTAGTCAAAGGTTCTGTACCGGGACCCAAAGGATCAATAATAAAACTTGAAAGATGGAGTTAAAAGTCTATAACATCAACGGAAGCGAAACCGGTAGAACCATCAACCTCGACGATTCTATCTTCGCCATTGAGCCCAACCAGCATGCTATCTATTTGGATTGCAAACAATATTTGGCTGACAATCGTCAGGGCACAGCTAAAACTAAGGAACGCAGCGAGAACGCTCACAGCACCCGTAAGCTGAAACGCCAGAAAGGCACCGGCGGCGCCCGTTCGGGTGATTTGAAGAGCCCCGTGTTCGTTGGCGGTGGTACGATTTTCGGGCCCAAACCCCGCGACTACCGCTTCAAACTGAACATTAAACAGAAACGTCTCGCCCGCCGTTCGGCCCTGAGCGAGAAGGTGGCCGAGAATGCTATCACCGTCGTGGAGAACTTCTCATTCGAGGCTCCCAAGACCAAAAAGATGGTCGAAGTTTTGAACAATCTCAAAATTAACAATAAAAAATCGCTCATAGTTCTCGAAAGTCAAAATAATTTCGTATTTTTGTCTGCTCGAAACATACAGGGCGTAAAGGTTGTAAATGTCAATGAGTTAAATACTTACGACATTGTTAATGCTGCCAATATTGTCCTTTGTGAGGGTTCAATTAGTGAAATCAGCCGCGTTTTGGCAACAAAATAAAGAAGTTAGAAACAAGAATTAAGAAAGTTTAACATGAATATCATAGTAAAACCTCTGATTAGCGAAAAGATGACGAGAATCACCGAGGCCGCAGCTTCTCCCAAGCTGAACCATATTCAGCGCGACAAGAACAAGCCTGCCCCCAAGGTTTATAATCGTTATGGTTTTGTTGTCGACAAGCGCGCCAATAAGATTGAGATAAAGAAGGCCGTCGAGAGCTTCTACGGTGTGAAGGTTCTTGATGTGAACACCATGAACTACTCCGGCAAGGTGAAGGCCCGCTACACCAAGGCTGGTTATCTGGTCGGCCGCACCAACGCTTTCAAGAAGGCCATCGTGACCTTGGCTGAAGGCGACGTCATCGACTTCTACGCAAGCATCTAAAAAGTAAGATACCGAAGGCACGGGGCCAGGCCCCCTGCCTTCGGCTCCTACAAAGAAAAATAGTAACAAGTAATAGTAATAGTCCACTGATAAGAGACTAAAAAGAAAAAGAAAGAAATGGCTTTAAAGAAAATTAAACCGACAACCCCTGGCCAGCGTCATAAAGTTGTTGTTACCAACGACGATATCACCGCTAGCAAGCCAGAAAAGAGTTTGGTGTGTGGCTACGGCAAGAGCGGTGGCCGTAACAACCAAGGTAAGATGACCATGCGCTATTTGGGCGGTGGCCATAAGCAGCGTTACCGCTTTGTTGATTTCAAGAGAGACAAGGACGGTGTCCCCGCAGTTGTGAAGACTATCGAGTACGACCCCAACCGCAGCTCCCGTATCGCCTTGGTGTTCTACGCCGATGGTGAAAAGCGTTATATCCTCTGCCCCCAGGGTTTGAAAGTCGGTCAGACGATTATGTCTGGTAAAGGTGTTGCCCCCGAGGTCGGCAATACTTTGACTCTTGCTGAGATTCCTTTCGGAACTCTGATTCACAACATCGAGCTTCGCCCCGGCCAGGGTGCCAAGATGGTGCGCAGTGCAGGTGCTTACGCACAGCTGATGTCGCGTGATGACAAGTACGCTATCATTAAAATGCCCAGTGGCGAGATGCGCATGATACTTCAGGCTTGCCGTGCCACTGTGGGTATCGTTTCCAATCCCGAGCACAACCTCGAGGTGGGCGGTAAGGCTGGCCGTAGCCGTTGGCTGGGTCGTCGTCCGCGCAACCGCGGCGTTGTCATGAACCCTGTTGACCACCCGATGGGCGGTGGTGAGGGTCGTCAGACCGGTGGACATCCTCGCAGCCGTAAGGGTATCCCCGCCAAGGGCTACAAGACACGTGCTCCTAAGAAACAGTCCAGCAAGTACATTGTCGAAAGAAGAAAGAAGTAATTATTAAAAAAGAAGAAAATGAGTCGTTCATTAAAGAAAGGTCCGTACATCTTCCACAAACTGGAAAAAAGAGTTATCGAGGCTCAGCAGAACAACAAGAAGGTTACGATTAAGACTTGGAGCCGTGCTTCTATGATTTCCCCCGACTTCGTGGGTCAGACCATCGCCGTACACAATGGCAACAAGTTCATCCCTGTCTACGTAACCGAGAATATGGTGGGTCACAAACTTGGAGAGTTTGCCCCTACCCGTATTTTCCGTGGCCACGCCGGATCAAAAGATAAAGCTAAGAAATAAATAAGTCCAAAAATAAAGAAGAATAAGAAATGGGACGTAGAAAACGAGAAAGTGCTAACGCACAAAATGAAGCAAGAAAGACCCTCTACGTGGCCAAGTTGATGAACAATCCGACTTCGCCCCGTAAGACCCGTCTCGTCGCAGACATGGTCCGTGGCGTTGACGTTGACAAAGCCCTGGGTATCCTGAAATATTGCCCCAGAGAGTCCGCTCCTAAGATGTACAAACTCATTCTCAGTGCTGTTGCCAACTGGCAGGCCAAGAATGAGGGCGCTCGCCTGGAAGACAGCCAGCTCTATGTGAAACAGATTATGGTTGACGAAGGTCGCACCATGAAGCGTATGCGCACCGCCCCTCAGGGCCGTGGTTACAGAATCCGCAAACGCAGCAACCACATCACCGTTATCCTTGGTAGTCGTGTAGAAGAAGCCCCTGTGGCTGAAGTTGAAACTAAATAAAGTAATATAATAAGAAAGTAAACAATGGGACAAAAAACTAACCCAATTGGAAATCGTTTAGGCATCATCCGCGGATGGGATTCTAACTGGTACGGTGGTCGCAAGTTCGAGCAGAAACTCGTCGAGGACGACAAGATCCGCAAATACCTCAATGCCCGTCTCCCCAAGGCCAACATCTCAAAAATCTACATTGAGAGAACCCTCAAGCTCCTTACTGTCACTATCAACACCGCTCGTCCGGGTCTGATTATCGGCAAGGCTGGCTCCGAGGTCGACAAACTGAAAGAAGAATTGAAGAAACTCACCGGCAAGGACGTCCAGATTAACATCTCCGAGGTGAAGCGTCCTGAGTTGGATGCTGTTTTGGTTGCCCAGAATATCGCCAAGCAGATTGAGGGCCGTATACAGTACCGTCGTGCCATTAAGAGTGCCATCGTCTCTACGATGCGTTCCGGTGCCGAAGGTATCAAGGTCTCCATCTCTGGCCGTATCGGTGGTGCTGAAATCGCCCGTAGCGAGCATTATAAAGAGGGCCGCACTCCTCTTCACACGCTCCGTGCCGACATTGACTATGCACATGCCGAAGCCCATACCACTTACGGTCGTATTGGTGTGAAGGTGTATATCTGCCGTGGTGTCATTTATGGCAAACGCGAACTGGTCCCCTCCACCGTTGGTGGGCAGCAGAAGGACCATCGTCCTGCCATGGGTGGTGAGCGCCGTGGTAATGGCGGTTCCCGTCGCCGTTCGAACAACAACAGAAATAACAACAGTAAATAATAGGTTATAGGTTAGTGGTTAAAGGTGGCAGAAACACACCCAACACTTAACACGAAACACAAACAATAAGAAAATGTTACAACCTAAGAAAACAAGATATAGAAAGCAGCAGAAGGGTAAAATTAAAGGCAATGCTTTCCGTGGTCACGAGTTGGCTTTCGGTACCTTTGGTATCAAATCCCTGGAAACCTGTTTCATCACAGGCCGTCAA
>JAFWOP010000060.1 GCA_017545365.1 Bacteroidales bacterium | reverse complement strand
CTTTCATCCCAATATAGCATCTCAGCGTATTTTACAAAAGAATGGTTTTAAACAAGAAGGTGTCATGCGCAAGGCTGTGATTAAAGAAGGTATCTTTTACGATATACTCATTTATGGTTTATTGAAGTAAATTCCAATTTATCGGACTGCTACCAATACGCCTGTGCATAGGTTGTATGAACGGCTTGGATTTGTGTGCAAGGGCAAACAACATCTTTATGCAGAAAACACAGGTTGGCTAGACTTCTTCTTTGAATACGACATTCCCATATAATATATTCCATTTGGGTGAACATCATTTCTTCTTGTCCTATCCCTCAAAAGCTGATAGTGACGGGTTGAAAAGTGCCCATTTAACGTTAGAAGTGGCGTTTGCTGCGCGGTTTCCTTTTCAACCCGTCACTACTTTTTATTCTACTTCGCGGGAGCGGATGTTGTACAGCCGCACCTTATGACTGCGCAGCTGCACGGCCCCGAGGCTGCGCAGGACTTCGCCGAAACGGCCTTCCGAGAAGCGGCTCAGCAAATCAGGATTGACGCCCACCAGGTGGTTATAGACATCCGCAGCCGTCAGCAGCCCCTCGTCACTTGCCTTCGCGTCGGGCAGCACCTCGAAACGGGCGTTGAACAAATCCCTGAGCGCCAGCGGAGCACAGAAGGGACGGTTGTGCGCCTCCAGCTGCGCATTCTCCTCGTCCGTCAGCCACACCATGTCGGGATTGGAGCGGTACGCAGCCAGCGCCTCGGCATAGAGCTGCCCGTAGTCAAGTTCCCCGTTCCCGATGGGACGCGACACCACGACGGGCAGGTAGCGCCGGCTGCCCGTCTCGTCCATCAGCACATAGCGCTGGTTGCTCGTGCCCCAGAAGCTCGCCAGACGCTCTTTCACCTCGTAGCGTCCCTGATAGAGCTGCTTCAGATCAACGGACGACATCTGGATGAAGTTTTTCAACGTCGTCAGCCGCTTGCCCACGAAGCGGTCGAACTCGTCCAGACAGATGAGCGCCCGCGTAGCCATGCGGCGCAGGCATTGGTCTTCCTCGGCGGGGTTGAACGAGTCGGTAAAGTAAGGACGAAGCTCCTCGGGCAGCAGGCGCTTCACAAACTGCGACTTGCCCCAGCCATGCCGCTGGCTGATGAGGATGGGACAGAGGCTGTTGCCATAGCCATTCTGACGGCAGCCAGCCATCTGCACAGCCATCGCCACGAAAGCCCTGACGAGCAAACGGCGTTCATAGTCGTCCTCCGTCACGCGCCCCATCAGCGGCTCCACGCGGGGCGTGCCGTCCCATTCGGGCAACGCCTCCATCCAGCTGCGCACGGGGTGGAACGCCTCGACGGAGCGGTTGTTGATGACGGCATCAAGGGCCGCCAGCGTCATGACGCCGATGCCCTGCTCCGCCAGCTCCATCAGCAGCTGGTTGCGGTCCTGGCGAGTGACGGGCTTCCAGTCGTCCTCGGCCACCTCCATACCCTCGCGCCCCACCATGCGGCGGCGGCATATCTCGGGCAGCCCCGTCAGCACGTTCAGCCGCACCTTGTAGCGGCTGTAGATGTACCACTCTGCCTGCACCAGCGGCGAGACGCCCGGGGCGTTGTCCTTACCATTATTGTTCTTCACGCTGAGGCTGTTCGGCGTCGCCTCCTGACGCTTCGGAGCACCAAGCCACCGGCCCAGCTTTCCGAGAAAACAATTACATGAAACCATATCGAAAACAGAATTTCGCTGCAAAGATAATACATCGAAATGCCGAAAAATTAACAAAAGTATTTGACCGTAATGTTTGCACCTTTCAAAAGGAATCGTTACCTTTGCGCCGTCAAAATCCATTCTTCCAAAGCCGTTGGGAAAGCCATCCCAAGCGGTTGGGTAACTTGTCCCAACGGGTTAGGAAACGTTTCCCAACGGCTTTAGACAATGAGAAAAGACGAAACAGGCCACACGGAATCCTATTCTCAACCCATAAAAACCCTTAAACCACATGAAAGCCTCATCACAGACCAAGACAAAGGGCAAAATCCTCTACCAGACCGTCCTGCGTGCTCCGCTCAACAACGAGGACATTCCCGAGGGGCGCATGCCCGTCCGCATCATGCCCTACAACCAGGCAACCGTCACCACCGACGAGTTGGCAAAGACCATAGCCGAGCGCTGTACCGTGAAGGAGCCCGACATCAAGGGCGTGCTCACGGCTCTGTCGCAAGTGCTCGGCGAGACGTTGCTCAGCGGGGACAGGCTCAAGGTAGATGGCATCGGCACGTTCAACCTGTCGCTCGCCCTGAAAAAGACGTACGACGACGGGCGCAAACGCCACCCGAAGGTGCTCGACGAGCGGATAGCCTCGACGGACATCCGCATAGGGCGCATCATCTTCACCCCCGACAGCAAGCTGCGCAAGAAGCTGAACAACGCCACCTTTGTCAGCAGCGGCGTGCGGGCCGACAGGCCGTTAGAGCGGGAGGAAGTCGATGAATTCCTGACAGAGCACTTCGGCAGGCAAGACTGGCTGATACGCCGCGAGTTCGAGACCCACTTCGACATCTCGCGCAACCAAGCCCTCGCCTGGCTGCAAACGCTAGTAGCCGAAGGTGCCCTCCGCTCGCGTGGTGCCCGCAGCACCCGCTTCTACACCCCCGTCCCGGGCCACTTCGGCAGGTGAACACTCAAAAAGATTGAAAATTGAAGATTAAAGAATGAAGGTTTTTTTAATGAAGAATGAAAAATGAAGAATGAAAAATGAAGAATGAAAAATAAAATGTCCTGTATGAAAAGTTCCCTTTCCTCTGCCGGTTCCTCCGCTGGCAAAGCTATTTATTCTTCATTTTTCATTCTTCATTTTTCATTAAAAAACGAATCCCTCCCCCCGCGTTTTGTGACGGGTTGAAAACCAAACCGCGCAGCAAACGCCACTTTCCTATAGGAAACGCCCCTTCGCAACCCGTCACAAAACGGTCAGAACTTCATAAACGGAACAACGTTTATCGTATAACCGTCTTTCTCTATCACACGCTCATCGTTGTTCGTTACGATGAACAACTTGTCGCACGTTCCCCGCTTTTTCTTCAATTTTCAATGTCTATTGCACAAAAACATGCTTTTTTATGCAATACGGTGTATTTATTGCACAAAAAACTGAAGCTTCGGAAGCACGATTCCCGCGACCTTCGCAGGCGGCGGGAATCTCAGGTGCATCACACACAATTAAAAAGGATAGTATGATTTCGCTGTATAGCAGATGCACTACTTTTCTATCTTCATCATTCCTGGCGGAGCGTCACGGCGGGGTTGATGCGGGTGGCGCGGAGAATCTGTACGATGATGGAGAGCACGGCGAAGAGAAGCGCCATGCCGCAGGCGGCAGCGAAAATCCACCACGAGAGCGCGGTGCGGTAGGCGAAGCCGTCGAGCCAGCTGCGCATGACGTGCCACGCTACGGGCACGGCCACGACGAACGAAGCCACCAACGGAGCACAAAAGCGGCGCAGCATCAGCACGGCCACCTCACCCTCGGTGCTGCCCATGACGCGGCGCACGCCTATCTCCTTCCGCCGCTGGCGGATGAAGAAGAACGACAGCCCCGTGAAGCCCAGCACGGCAATGACAACTGCCACCAGCGTGAACAGCGACACGATGCGCAGCGTGTTCTGCTGCTCGTCGAAGGTCTCAGCCACAAAGGCCTCGAGGCTCTGCACCTTCCAGTCCAGCTTGGCCGTCGAGCCATCGACCTCTTCGACGACATTCCGCAGCCGCTCCATGACGCCGGACGAGCCGTCCGTCTTGACGATGAAATAGGGCTTGTAGAACCCTTTGTTGAGCATCGGAGTACCGGCTTCGTCAGTCTCGACCAGACTGATGAGATAGGGGCGGACGTCAGCAAGGATGTTGACCGAGTGGAAGTCGGCCACCACGCCTGCTATAAGGTCGCTCTCGTCGCCCCACACGATTTCACGGTCGGCATCCGTCAGGCCGAGGCGGCGCATGGCCTCCTGGTTCACATAGTAGGCGCCTTCGACATTCCCATAGTCGGCCAGCACCTTCAGACCGTAGATATCCATTGCCGCACGGTCCATCTTCGTCAGATAGAACATCTGCGGCTCGCCATCGTTCAGTCTCCGCGAGGTCATGCTGCTGGGCTGCCCCACAAGTCCGGAACCGCTGAACGTTCCGATACGCTCTACGAAGGGCAGAGCCTCTAATTCGCTGCGGAGGACGTCGGGGTTGTCCGGTGCTACAAAATAGATGTCCTTGGTGTTGAAGCCCAACGGTGCGTTCACAAGGTGGCTGAGCTGAAGACGAATGGTGAGCATGGCGACAAGCATGACCACCGTCACCACATTCTGCACGATGATGAAGACGCGGCTCAGCACCATCTTCGAGCGGTAGCGGAATGTGCCCTTCACCACGTCGATGGGCTTGTACTTCGCCAGCTGCATGGCGGGAATGATGCCGGAGAGTAGTCCCGTCACGAGAATAAATGCGGCACAAACACTTATGGTTCCCGCCGAGACGTCGTTCTGCAGGGCTATCTTCCCACGGAACAGCGTGGCCATGTCGTCCTGCACAAGGAAGGCCAGCCCTAAGCCGAGCAGGAACGAGACGAGCACCATCAGCGTCGATTCGCCCATCAGCTTCAGGGCGATGTCGCCGGCAGTATTGCCGAGGAGGCGGCGCGTGGCCATCTCATGCGAGCGAAGCCCCGTGTTGGCAACGGTGAGGTTCACGTAGTTGATGATGGCGAAGAGCAGGATGGCGAGGATGGCCGAGAGCAGGATTGTGAGCCGCCCGCGGTCGCCGCTGAGCATGCCGCGCCCATCGTTCTGCGGGGCGAACATCAGCTTCGTCAGCGGCGTCAGGGTTGCCTCGGCTTCCTCCTCACCGAACCATCGCAACGCTGGCACGTTCTGGCGCATCCATTCGCTGATGGACGGCAGCTGCGGCGTCAGGTCGGCGCCCTCGCGCAGCAGCAGGAACGACTTGGTGGCGCCGTGCCCGCTCATGACATAGACGTTGTTGCCGACGGTGTAGCCCATTACCTGCGGATGGCGCTCCATTGAAGCAATGACCTTCACGTCGTTGGGCAGCACGGTCTTGTCGAAGTCGCGTGCCACAGCCGAAACGGTATAAACGAGGGTGGAGTCGTAGGGGTTCTCGTTGCCGATGTGAATGGCTTGATTGCCGACGATGCGCAGCGCCTCGCCGATGGGATTCCTGTCGGAAAAGAGCGTCTGCGCCAGCGATTCGGTGATGACACATTTGTCCGGCGCATCAAGCGCCGTAGCACGGTCGCCCTGCACAAGGCGGAAGTCGAAGAGGTCGAAAAACGTCGCGTCGGCCAGCAGGATGGGGTCGCCTTCGTCGTAGCTCACCGAGCCGTTCTCGCTGCGGATGGAGCCGCTGTTCGTCATCACGCAGCAGGTCTTTTCAATCTCGGGGTAGCGTTCGCCCAGCTGGCGGGTGGCGCCGGGCCACGAGAAGAACGTGCCGCCGTGACCAAGCAGTACGATGCGGTCGCGCTTCTTGTGCCAGCCGTCGATGCTGAATTGCCGCCACGTATAGTCGCCAATCAGGATGACGAACATCAGCGACACCGCCAGGCCCACGACATTGATGAAGGTATAAAGCGGGTTCCGCTTCAAGAATCGGAAAAAGGAGTTCATTTTCTTATGTTTAATGTTTAATGTTTAACGAACACGTCCTTCGGATTCTTGTTTAATGTTTAGCGTTTAATGTTTAACGAACACGTCCTTCGATTTCACCAGCGCCAGCCTCGTTAAACGTTAAACCTTAAACGTTAAACCTTAAACCATCTCCGTTAAACCAGTTTATTCATTCTGTCTTTATCATTTCCACAGGGTTGCTGGTGGCGGCGTGGAGGCTGCGCAGAGTGACAATGGCCACGGTGACAACGAGCACGGCCACCAGTGCGACTGCAAACACCCACAGGCGGACGGGCGTGTGGTAGGCAAAGGTGCTGAAATAGCGGCTCATCAGCAGCCAGCTGACGGGTGCTGCCAGGGCGAAGCTCGCCAGCACGATGCGCACGAACTTCCCGTTCAGCAGCGCGAGGATGTCCTTCACCTCCGAGCCCAACACGCGGCGGATGGCTATCTCCTTGCTGCGGCGCTGCGTCTCGAAGAGCACCAGCCCGAATACGCCCATTAGCGACAGCACAATGGCAATGAGGGTGAACAGCGTGACCAGCCGCGCCAACTCGCGCTCTTTCTGATACTGACGGCCCAGTTCCTCGTCGAAGAAACGGAGGCTCACCGTCTCCATGTCGGTCGCGGGGCTGACGTCGTGCGCCGTGTCGAGGACGAACTTCATCACCTCGGCAGGGTTGGCGCCCGCACGGGTACGGATGAAGATCTGAGACAGATTCTGCCAACGGGTCTTCTCGCCGAAGACGTAGAAGACGAACGGCTCGCTCCGATACTGGAGGGGCTTGTAGTGGAAATCGCGACAGATGCCTACCACGCGGGCGTCGCCATGATGGCCGTTGATGACGTCGTCCAACTCGATGTCATACTCCTTCCGCCCCTGCTCGTTGAAGATGAAGACACCATTCCCCTGGTCGTCCGACGGCAGGAAGTCCCTGCCCTCCACCACGGGGATGCCCATGAACGAGAGGAAGTTGGGCGAGACGGGATAGGTCTGCATGTTAATCTGGCGCCCCTTGTAAGCGCGTCCCCAGCCCATGCGAATCTCACCCACGATGGGCCCTGCGGCCCAGGCAATATCCTTGATGTCGGGGTTGCTGCGCAGCCTGTCCTCGAAGGCGTGGTTCGATTGTCCGTACCATCCGAGGTCGTCGCTCATGAAGCCCGTGAGCAGGTGTTCCTTGTCGAAGCCCATGTCGTAGTTCATCATGTAGGCATGCTGCATACGGATGAACGTGGCACAGATGATGAGGCCGATGGAGATGACGAACTGCACGCCCATGAGTATGCTCCTGAGCCGTCGTCCTGCCGCCGAGCCGCCGAACGAGCCCTTCACCGCCATCGCCACCTGGAACTTCGTGATGTAGAACGACGGATAGAGACTGCCCGCTACGGCAGCCGCCACAGTCACGGCGACGGTCGTCAGCACCACGGGAACATTCTGCCCGAAGGCTACGGGCGCCGACAGCATTCCAGTTAACGACGACTTCGTGATGGCCAGCACCACGAGCGCCGCCACGCCCAGCGCCACCACCACCGTGCCGACGGCCTCGAAGACGAAGTTCGCCACCAGAAAGCCGCGCGACGCGCCATAGACCTTGTAGGTGTTCACCGCCCGCATCCGCACCGGCACCAGCGCAAAGAAGAAATTGACGAAGTTGATGAAGGCTATGAGCAGAATGAGGATGGCCACAGCCAGCAGCGTGACGTCCGTCGTGCGGTTGCCCAACTTCACCCCCGCCCACTCCAAGTCAGAGGCGTAGTAATGGTCACGCAGGGGAACAAGATGGATGCGGAACCTGTCCAGCTGACCGTTGATGTCCTCGTCCTCCGTGCCGTCGTCCATCAGCATCTCGCGCATCACCGTGCGCATGCTCTCCTCGAAGACAGCACGGTCGTCGGCCGAGCGGAGGCGCACCCAATAGTTGTAGTTCCATTGGCTGGTGTTTTCCAGCGACTCGTCGCGGATGTCGTAGAGCGCTTCCAGCGTGCCGAGGTCGGAGTTCCGGGGGAAGTCGCGCCAGATGGCGACAATCTCAAAGGCATCGCTGACGCCGTCGGAGTTCTGCGAGATGCGGTCGCCAAGATGGAGGTTCATCTTCGCGGCGAACGCTGCCGAGACGGCCACGGTGCCGGGACGTGCAAGCTCGTCCAGCGAGCCCTGCACGGGCTCGAAGCCGAACGCCTGCACGCCGCCCGAAGTAAATTCACAGACGTTCATGGGGAATTTGCGGACGTCGTCGCCCTCCTTGATGTAGCAGAACTCCGTGGGGCCGCCGAACTTGGCCATACCGCCCGCCTCTACGGTGGGGCTGCACGCGATGAGCCGTTCGCCGAAGGGACGGCTAAAGAAAGTGTTGTACTTCCCATTGTTGTACGGACTGGGGTAGCTGAGCTGATAGATGCGGTCGGCCCCGGGGATGCGGTGGTTATAGCCGAAGCCGTAGCTCACCTGCGTGACGATGACGTAGAACGCCGCGAACGCCACCGCCATACCGACGATGTTCAGCAGGCTCGACGCCTTGTACCGCCGCAGCGTGTGGAAGAAATTTGAAAGAATGTATTTGAACATGATGGTTTTCCTATTAGCATCACAGGTTATTCCTCACGTCGCCTACGATGCGGCCGTCGAGAAGGTCGATGGTACGCTGGGCGCAGGCAGCGTCGCGCTGGCTGTGAGTGACCATGACGATGGTGGTGCCCTCGGCATTGAGCTCCTGCAGGAGCTTCATCACCTCGCGGCCGTTCTTGGTGTCGAGGTTGCCGGTAGGCTCGTCGGCAAGGATGAGCTTTGGGTTGCTGACGCAGGCACGGGCAATGGCCACACGCTGCTGCTGACCGCCTGAGAGCTGGTTGGGGAAGTGCTTGGCGCGGTGGGTGATGGCCATGCGGTGCATGATGTCGCGCACACGCTCCTTGCGCTCGGCGGCGGGCATGTTGACAAACTTGAGCGGCAGTTCGATGTTCTCATAGACGTTGAGCTCGTCGATGAGGTTGAAGCTCTGGAACACGAAGCCGATGTTGCCTTTGCGGAAGCGGGTGCGCTCGCGCTCACGGAGCGTAGCGACCTCGGTGCCGAGCAGCTCATAGGTGCCGCTGCTGGGGTTGTCCAGCAGACCGAGGATGTTGAGCAGCGTCGATTTGCCGCAGCCCGAGGGACCCATGATGGCGACGAACTCGCCGTCCCTGATTTCAAACGTCACGCCGTCGAGCGCCGTGGTTTCGATTTCTTCCGTGCGGAAGACTTTGGTAAGGTTGTTTACTTTAAGCATTGCTGTTTGTTTTTAAATAGGTTATACTGTTTTTTATTATTTTCTGAATGACTATTCCATTTTCAGCGTTTTGGCGGGGTTGACGGAAGCGATGTGGCGGACATAGCCGTCGGAGACAAGGGCGACGAGGACGAGGATGGCCACCACGACGCTGGCGAACACCCACACGGGCAGCCCGGCCTTGAGCGTGAACTGCTGCTCCCATCGTCCGGCCACCACGGCGGCGAGCAGGCAGCCCACTGCCACCGACGGCAGGGCGATGAGCATGATGTCGCGCAGGAACATGCGGCGGATGATGCTAAGCTGATAGCCGCAGACGCGGCGGATGGCGATTTCCTTGGCACGGCGCTTCGTCTCGTCGATGGTGTAGCCCGTCAGCCCCAGCAGGGCGATGAGCAGCGTAACGATGCCGCCGATGAGGATGGCATTGCGCAAACGAAGCGTGCCTGCAAAATTGTCAAGCACCTGCAGGCGAAAGGGCACCAGCGGCGCCGACTGGCCGGTCAGCACACGGCCGACGACAGCCTGCGTCTGCTCCAGCGCCTCCGTGTCTAAGTGATGGTACTTCACGAAGACGTAGGGATACATGCCCGTATATTTCTCAGGGTTGCAGAAGAATACACCCATCGGACGGTCGCGGTGGTCGGCGCCCTCCTTGTCGAACGTCCCCGTGTGGATATCGTCGAAGACACCCACAATGGTCGAGACAGTCTTCTCGTGGTCGGTGACGCGCACCTGCTGACCGACGACATTGTCCCACCCTACCATCGTGCGCAAGGCGTCGGCAAATGAGCGCGAGACGATAATCTCCTGGTCGATGCCGAGTTCAGGGTTGAAGTTACGGCCCTCGGCAAGGGCGATGCCCATGACGTTCCAGTAGTGTTCATCTACATAATAGAAGTCGCGGATGTTGAAGAGTTCCTTCGGGTCGTCGGGCAGGGAGACGTTGTCGCCGCTGCAGCCGTCGAAGGGATTCTGGTAGGCAAACGCGGCGTCATCCACGCAGGGCAGGGCTCGCACAGCCTCAATGAGTTCGAGTTTCTGGTCTTTCGTAGCCTCCGGCATCATGATGGAGGCGACATCGCCGTACTCGAAACCCACATCGGCGCGCGTCATCAGACGGTACTGGAGCGCCACGATGGTGATGACGACGGCAAGAAAGGCAGCGGCGGCGAACTCGGTGGCCAGCAGGCCGCGCTTCCACGTGCGGCGGCTGCGCGCATAGCCCCGGAAAGCCACGGCCACAGGGATGCGATTGAACAATATGCCAGGCACGAGACCGTTGAGCAGCACCACCGTCACGACAATGCCGACGGCCCATCTCAGCGGCTCGCCCGTGAAGAGTGCGATGGGGCTCACGCCCGCCAGCTGCTCTACCAGCCCCCGCGCCGCATAGACAAGGATGGCTGCCAGCGCCAGCGCCAACAACATGTGAATGACGGCTTCGGCAAACATCATACGGAAGGTGTCACCCACACCACTGCCCAGGCACTTGCGCAGCGCCATCTCGCGGCTTCGCGTCACCGACGTCGAAACCACAATGAGCATATAGTTCAGCACCGACGTCAGCAGCAGGGCGAAAGCCACGAAGGCCAGCAGCAGGGTCAGATTGCGTGCCGAGGCATCCTCAGAATGAAAATCCTTGAAGGGCTTGGCCATGAAATTTATTGTGAAGCCATGTCTTTCCGCCTCCTCCACAGGCAGGTAGGCGTTAACGTAGCTCTCCATGTGGTCATTGATATCACAGACATCGGCTCCTCGATGGAGTTTGATGAAGCTCCTGTATGAGTCGTTGCCCACCATGTTCATCGTGCCGTCCCAACCCGTAAAGGCCTTGGTTGCGCCCAGCGACACCACTGCCTCGGGGCGCCAGCTGGCGTTATAGGGATAGTCGGCATATACGCCCGCGACGGTGAACACAGTACCGCCCGCCTGTCCGGCGAAGGAAAGCCTCGTACCGACGACAGCCTCGGCAACGGTGTAGTCGCCCCGGCCAGTGCCACGGTAGAGACGACGCGCGAGGCTCATGGAGACAACCATATTTTCCGGCACGGCAAGTGACTCCGTAATGTCGCCCGCCACGACGGGACGGTCGAGGATGTGGAAGAAAGCCGTGTCGGCCAGGAAGATGAGGTTGGCATGGACACGCTCCTTCGTCTCGACGAGGATGGCGTCGCCGTCGCCCCACCAGCGGAAGCGCGTCGCCCCCTCAATCTGCGGGAAGTGCGCGGCCATGGTGGGCGCGATGCCGCCGCTCGTCTGAGGGAAGACACGCGCCTCGCCGTTTTGCGTAAAGGCTTCGGAAAGATAATAGATGCGGTCGGCATCGGTGTAGAAGTTGTCGAACGTCTGCCGGAATGAGACCACGCCGGCCAGTACGAGGCCCACGGAGAGCCCGATGCCCAGCGTCAGCACCTTCAAGCCGTTCCGCCGCCCCTTTGCCGGCAGGGTGCGAACGGCAGAGGTGAGATAAGAGAAAAATGTCATTGCTTATTCGGTTTTTAAAGTTTCAACAGGATTTTTCAGCGCCGTATGCAGGGTCTGGCCGATGACGGAGGCGGCGCTGAGGACGAACGTGAAGAGCGCTGCTATGAGAACGACCCACCACGGCAGAGCAATACGATTGTAGAAGCCCTCAAGGTAGAACCTCATGGCCCACACGGCCAGCGGCATGGCGATGACGACGGCCACGGCAGCCATCACGACAAAGCCCCGCGCCAGCTGCCACGCCGCCGCGCCCACCTCGGCACCGAACACCTTGCGCAGCGCTATCTGCCGCGCCTGCTGACCGGTGTAGTAGATGGACATGGCCAGCAGGCCAAGGGCTGAGATGACGAGGGCAATACCCGTGAAGAGGAGCACGAGCGACATGGCGCGGCGGCTGCCCGTCAGGCTGTCGCGGAGGTAGTCATCGACGTAGGTGACCTCCATCTCCTTCGGCAAGCCCGTCAGTTCCTCGTTCACCTCGCGGCAGACGCGGCGCACGGCCTCGATGGCCTCGCGACGGTCGCCATGCACCTTCACAAGTTGGTTATAGACCCACAGTTTCTCTTCCAGCACCTTCACCACGCTGTGGCTGTCGTCCATGGGACTTTGCATAGGTGTGCCGCTGCGGAAGTCGCGGATGACGCCGCAGACCTCGCGCTCCGGCTTGCCGTCCACCGTGCCAAACCAGGGACGGTCGGGCGTGATGCCATAGCGGTCGCGCGCCTCCTCAGTCACCCAGAACAGGCCCTGCAGCGGCTCGCAATATTGTTCCACCACTTCGAAACCGAGCATACGGAAGGCGATGCTGTCAAGATGCGACGGCCTGACCCACGATTGCTTCTCACCCTCCACGTGTACGCCGTCGAAACCGGTACGGAAAGGAACTTGCGCCGCTAAACCGACGCTCTCCACTTGCGGCAGGGCCAGCAGCCGCTCGCGAAGGACGGACTGCTTGTCATAGGTATAGCCGATGGAAGCGGCCGACACGGAGAGGATGCCGTCCGTGCGGTAGCCCGTGGGCAGCGTGGCGAGGTGGTGCATCTGAAGCGCCATCGTCAGGCTGACGGCGACAAGGACGGTGCTGATGACGTTCTGCAGGACGATGAACACACGGCTGAACACCAGCTTCGAACGGAAACGAAACTCGCCCTTCACCACGTGGATGGGCTGGAAACGCGCGACGAAGGCGGCAGGCAGCAGACCCGAGACGAGCGCCACCACCAAGAGCAGCACAACAGCGGCGGCGGTCATCAGGCCATCGGGCTTCAGGATTATCTCCAACGACAACCACTGCTTGAACAGCGGCTTCGCCGCCACCGCCAGCACGATGCCGAGGACGAAGCAGAGTGTGGTGAAGAAGAGCGACTCGCCCAGATAGCGCATCAGGATGCCGCTCTTCTGCTGCCCCAGCAGACGGCGCGTGGCCATCTCCTTGGCCCGCTTGCCCGTCTGCGCCACGGTGAGGTTGATGTAGTTGAACACAGCCGAGACCAGCAGCACCATCGCCACGAGCAGAAGGACACGGACGGTGCGCTTGTCGCCACGGCGGAGCACCCCGTTACCTCCGTCCTTAAGGGCCGAGAAGTAGAGTTTGTCCATCCGCGTCAGCGACGAGCCCCAGAGGAACGCGCCGTCCGAGCCGTCGGCCTTGTACCAGTCTTTCCAGTAGTCCATGTAGGTGGTGAGGAGCTTGCTGTTCAGGGCCTCGGGATCGGTGCCGTCAGCCAGCGTGACGAAGGTCTGCACCATGCCAAAGTTATCCATCTTCTGAAACTGTGCCTTGTCCATGCCGAGGAAGACGTCTGCCGGACGGAAGATGTCGGTGGGGCCGAAGTCCTCGACCACGCCGGTCACCACCAGTCGCCCGTCCCCGGCGCTCTCGATGACCTTGCCGACGGGGTCGTCCGTCCCAAAGACTTTGCGGGCGAACGAACGGGAGAGGATGACCTCGTCGGGGCTTGCCAGCACGCGGCGGCGGTCGCAGCCCTCGAGGGCGTAGTCGAAATACTGGAAGAAATTGGTATCGACGGTGACGGCCTGCGCCGCGTAGTAGTCGCCGCTGACAGTGATGTCGTAGTCGGTGCCGTTGTACTCGGCGATGCGCGTCCAGCCCGTTATCTCGGGGATGGCGCCATAGAGCTCTTCGGCCGTGCCGAGCGTCATACCGACGAACGTGCCCGAGCCAGGAACATAGAGCTGACGGGACAGGGGCTGCCTGCGGCCGACGCTAAACTCGGTTCGGGCATACGACGCCAGCAGCACAACGAACCCCAACGCTACGGAGAGTCCGAACATCTCGATGAGCGTATAAAGCCAATTACGGCGGAGGAAGGTAAGATAGGATTTCAAAGAATTAGGAATTAGGAATTAGAAATTGGGTTAGGGGTTTGGGGTTAGAGGTTAGGGGTTAGTGTTCAGAGTAACTTTAAACATTAAACGTTAAACATTAATTATTAATTATGAATTATGAACTATTTAATTATCAGCACTTCGTTGTCACCGAAACTGTCGTATCCGGAGAGGATGATGCGTTCGCCGGGGGCGAGGCCATCGAGCACCTCGTAGCTCTGCGGGTTCTGACGTCCGATGCGTATGTCGCGGCGGACGGCGCGGCTGCCGTCGGGAGTGAGGACGTAGATCCACTTGCCGCCCGTCTGCTGGAAAAAGCTGCCCTTGGGGATGATGACGGCCTCGGTGCTGGCCCCAAGCTGGACGTTGAGGTAGTAGGTCTGGCCGGTGCGGATGTTGTCGGGCTGCGGGCCGCTGAAGCGGAAATCGGCCTTGAACTTGCCCTCGCGCACCTCGGGATAGACCTTGACGAGGAGGGCGGAGAAGTGGTCGCCCTGACGCTCGAAGGTGGCCTCCAGACCGGGGGTAACGCGGTCGATGTAGTGCTCGTCTATCTGGGCTTCAATCTTGTAGTTCTTCAGGTCGTTGATTTGTCCCACCTTCGTACCGGCGGCAATGCTCTGGCCGAGGACGGCGCTGAGCAGGCCCATCTCGCCGCTGATGGGCGCCTTGACGTTGAGGTTCTCCTTGCGGCGGCGTATCATCAGCATGTTGGTGCGCATGTTGTCGAGGCTCTCGCGCATACGGGCCACCTCGACGCTGCGGTAGAGGCTGTCCTGCGCCTCGCGCTCGGTGACGAGCTCCAGACGGTCGCGGGCCAGCAGGTAGTCCTCCTCGGCTTTCAGATAGTCTTCGCGGGCGATGAGCTGCTCGTCGTAGAGCTGCTTCTTAGACTCGTAGGCACGGCGCGTTCGGCGCACGTCAATCTGAAGTTGAAGGCGCTCCTGACGGACGGTGAGCCGCTGCTGCTCCATGGAGATGAGCGTGTTGCGCAGGATATTCTCCTTCTCGGCCAGCTCGGCCTCTGAGTTGAGAATCTGCAGGTCGAGCCCCTCGTTGCTGAGTTCGAGGATGACGTCGCCTGCCTTCACCATCGAACCCTCCTCGGCCACGATACGCTCCACGATGCCGCCCTCGGTGGGGCTGATTTGCACGGACGTCATAGGCTGCACGGTGCCGCCCAGACGGATGTAGTCGTTAAACACGCCGCTCCTGACGTCGCCGACGATGATGCTGTCGCTCTTCACTCTGAGGGTGCTTCGGCTGGGACGGGCCACAGCCCACACGACCAGCACGGCCAGCAGGCTCAGTCCCCACCAAGGGAGGGCTCTGCGCGTGAAGGCCGCCCTCAGGCCTTTCTTCTTTTCTATTACTCTATCCATTGTATAATTATTATAGACGTTTTTCATTACCTAAAAAGTTGCAGTTTTGTGAAAAAAGAGGGTTTCAGCAGCCACGCCGCCCCATCGTAACCAAGGCAAAAACCGATGCGTCCACGGCGGACGCTGAAACCCGCACTCTGTTCATTGTTCCAGATAAGGTGTGCCGTTGTAATAGCGAACAACGCTTTGTTTAAGCCGATACCTGAACTGGGCACCAAGCCGCTCAGCCTGGGCATTGAGGTAGGCCTGCGAAGCAGTCTGATAATCGAGAGGAGAAATAAGTCCCTGCTCGTACTGGCGGCGTGAAAGGGTGTAGGCCTCCTCTTCCACCTCGGCGCGGCGAACAGCCTGGCGGTAGGCAGAAGCGGCGCCGTCGCAGTCGTTGACAGCACGGGAGACTTCGTTCTCGATGTCGCGCATGGTCTGCTCGTACTGCGCTTCGGCCCGCTCGACGGCATTGCGGCGTAGGCGGAGAGTCGTGCGGCGCGAAAAGCGGTCGAAGATGGGGATGCTCATGGAGAGCTGGATGTACTCGCCGCTGTTGTTCCGGAACTGCTCGCGGAAGGGTGTGGGCATGTAGCCGGCCATACCGGGATAGGTGAAATAGTTGGTGGACCATCCGCCGTAGAGTCCCACCGAAGGAGCGTATGCCCAACGGGCGGTGTGCAGGGCCGCGCGGGCATTCTCCAGCGTACCTCGCGCAACCACCGCTGCAGGAAGGGATGAAAGCAATTGATAATTGACTTTGTCTTCCTCCTTCGCACCTTGGCCATTCAAGCAAGCTTGATGGCTCTCGGCTTGGCGTCGGTTGATAATTGACAATTGATAATTATCAATTGCGCCGAAGGCGCCTAACCCCTCACCACAAACCGATTTTTCATTCCTGATTTCCAATTCTTTCCCTGTGGGCCAATACATCACGTCCTTCAGCGTCAGCATGGCATCGACATGCTGATTGGTGGCGCTCGTCAAGTCGAATTGTTTCTTAGCCAGCTCAGCCTCCATCTGCACCACGTCGGCATGGCTTTTCTGCCCCAACTCCTCCTCACGCACGGCCTTGCGCAGCATAGCCTCGGCGGTCTCAACCTGACGGGTGAGGACTTGGGCGAGGGAGGTATAGTAGAGCACGTTGTAATAGGCCTCCATCGTAGCCAGGCAGATGGCGTCGCGCGTCTGCTCGTCGCGGCTGATGCCCATCTTCATAGTGGTGGTGGCGATGCGCAGATTGTCCAGCGTCTGAAAACCGTCGAACAGCGTCAGGCTGGCGCTCACCGAGTAGCCGTTGTGAAACGAGGTGACGGTGTTATAGGTGTTGGTCTCAGGGTCGATGTTACGTCCATAGTTGTTATAGGCATAGGTGCTGGCGCTGACGCTGGGGGTGAAGGCCTGCATGATGGCCTGACGGCGCTGTGCTCGCTCGTCGTTGCGGTCGGCAGCAGACGTGCGCATCTTCGTGCTGTGACGGACGGCATACGACATGCAGTCGTGGAGCGACATGGGTGCCTCGGATAAAGTGTCGGCTGCGGCCGTTTGAGAAACCGCAGTCGCTGTTCCTACATAGCCGAACAACCCGATAAGCACTACAATGGGCACCTTTTTAAAATAGGAGAAGTTGACGTTTATCATATGTGACATTGTTTTGACTGTTCTGCCTGTCATAAAGCAAAGTCCGTGCCACAAACGCAAACGACTGGTTATCTATCGCATAAGAAAAACAGCCATAGCAAAAAGTGTAAAGAAACTTTACAGTCGATGTAAAGAAACTTTACAATTCCATCCGGGCATAGTGCCTGGATGGAGCAAAAGCGGGAGGGAAAAGCGGTAAAGACTTCCTGATTTTGCAGAAGTAGGACATCATTTATAAACAGGGGCCCTGTTTATATAAACGCCGCCCGTGTTTATAAAAATACTCAAACAACACAAAAACGATGCCTACAAACAGGAAATTGAGTTAGGGTTAGGCGCCTTCGGCGCAATTAAGAACCGATGGAGCAGCGAGACGCAGCCAACTATGTATTATGAATTGTGATTTGTGAATTATGAACTATTTGAAGGTGAGGAGGAATTCTGTGGCGGTGGGGTCGCTACGGACAAGGTCGAGAGTGCCGTTGTGCGCATGAATAATCTGACGGGAGAGGCTCAGGCCGATGCCCGAACCACCATTCTTGGTCGTGAAGAAGGGGATGAAGATTTGCTCCTGACTGGCGGTGCTGATGGGCTCGCCGTTGTTCGACACGCGGATGAGCGTCTGATCACTTTGGTCGTTCTCGGCATGGAGGGTGATGAGCGTAGCCCCGGCCTGAAGGGCATTGGTGATGAGGTTGACAAGCACACGCGTCAACTGGGCACGGTCGGCATAGATGAGTATGTCGTCATCGGTCACCGAGCAGTGGCACTCAACACCTGACTCGGCACAGCGGGGGGCTGTCAAGCCAACGACCTCGTTCAGCAGCTCGCGAACAAGAAGGGCTTTGCGCTTCGGCTGCACCATGCCAGCCAACTCACGATAGGTCTCGGTGAACTGCAACAAATCGCGGCACGACGAGGAGATGGTGCGCAGTCCGGCCTCTACATCCACCTCGCGCTCGGCTTCGGGCTGATCGAGCTGACGGCTCAACGCCTCGCTCAGCGACGATATGGGGCTGACGGTGTTCATGATTTCGTGCGTCAACACCCGGATGAGCTTTATCCACGAGTCCTGCTCGGCATGACGGTGATAGATGTCCACGATATCACGAATTCGGTTAAGGGTACGGTTGAAGCGGGTTTTCCCGACGAACTTGAAGTTCAGCTCTCCGTCCTCGAGCGAGTCGAGCATATAGGCCACCTTGCGACGGTCGCGTTCGTGCACAATCAGCCCGGTCACCACAGCCACTATGACGACGACGCCAAGGGCGAGAAGTATGATTTGCCAGAGAGACACTTATATATCGTATTTTTTCAATTTGCTGTAGAGAGTGGGACGGCTGATGCCCAGCTCCCTGGCTACCAAGGAGAGATTGCCGTTCAAGCGGACGATGGCATCGCGAATGAGCTGTTCCTCAGACTCCTTGATGGTCAGCGAGTCAGCCGCTGGATTTTTGTCGTTCGTGGCGGGACGCTGCAGGCGGAAGTCGCCCACCTGCAACGTGCTGCCTTCGGAAAGGATGACGGCCTTTTCGATGGTGTTCTGCAGCTCGCGGATATTGCCGTTCCACGGATGATGGCGCAAGGCGGTGGCAGCCTCATCGGAGATGGCGGTGACGGCACGATGGTATCGCTGGGCATATACCCTCAGGAATCGACGGGCAAGAGGCAGGATGTCGTCGGGCCGTTCGCGCAGCGGTGGAAGATGGAGACGGACGGTGTTGATGCGGAAGTAGAGGTCCTCACGGAAACGTCCCTCGCCCACCATCTGCTCTATGTTTCCATTGGTAGCACAAATGAGGCGGATATCGACGGGGACAGGTGCCTCGGCTCCCACGCGTGTCACCGTGCGGCTCTGCAGCACGCGCAGCAGCTTGGCCTGCAGCGTGAGGGGGATGTTGGCTATCTCGTCGAGGAACAACGTGCCGCCGGATGCCTGCTCGAACTTGCCTGCATGGTCGCTGCGTGCATCGGTGAAAGCGCCCTTGACGTGGCCAAACAGCTCGCCCTCGAACAGCGTCTCGGGGATGGCACCGGCATCGACGCTCACCATCGGCCCGGCCGACCGCAGGCTTTGGGCATGGATTTCACGGGCCAGCACATCCTTACCGGTACCGTTCTCGCCCGTAATGAGAATGGTAGCATCCGTCGGTGCCACTTTTGCCACGGTACGGCGTATCTCGGCCATTGCCGCGCTGCTGCCCCAGAACATCGGCGCTTCGCCCGAAGCCTCGCCCGTCCCCTCTTGAAGGAGGGAGGGCTGATTACTTCCGTTCATGGTTCCCTCCCCTTTTGGGAGGGGCTGGGAATAGGCTTCGCAGGCGTCGCGCAGGGTCTGAATGAGCTTGTCGTTCTCCCACGGCTTGACGATGAAGTCGAACGCGCCGCGCTTCATGCCCTCGACGGCCAGAGCGATGTCGGCGTATGCCGTAAAGAGAACAATCTGCACATGGGGATAGGCTTTCTTCAACTCGCCTGTCCAGTAGAGTCCTTCGCCGCCCGTGTTGGTGTCGGTATGAAAATTCATATCGAGAAGTACAGCGTCAGGGCGGAACTTCTGGACGGCCGTCAGCAGACCGGCAGGCGATGGCAACAGCTCCACCTCGGCAAAGTAGGCGGGCAGCAGGAGCTCGAGCGCGCTGCGGATGTTAGCGTTGTCGTCAACCACAAGAATCTTCCCTTTCTTCATGACATACGGTTAAATTGGGTTAGGGGTTAGAGGTTAGAATTTCGTTTAACGTTTAATGTTTAACGTTTAACGACCGTGCGGCAGGATTATAAAAAATGAAGAATGAAAAATGAATCATGAGTCCACTGAACG
>JAFWOP010000132.1 GCA_017545365.1 Bacteroidales bacterium | reverse complement strand
TGATTGTATCCAATTCCTGCTCCTATACTGAATCGCTCGTTATTGAACTTTTCGTGCAGGTAGTTTGCAGAAATACCACCGTCGCCATATTTGCCAATGCCTCGCGCATAAGAAACATCTATGACGTTCAGACAGCCATCTCCTGGATCAAATGAGGTCTGAGCCGTTCCGAATGTCGCTGCTGATAGCATGGCCAACAGGAGCAGGAATCGTCTGTAGTGTCTCTTCTTGTTCATATTCATTTTGTTTTTTATTTGCTGCAAAGTTACGGAAAAGGAATGAAAAAGACCCCGACAAGACCGGAAAAGTTGGGGGCGAGGGTGAAAGTCTGAACAAATGTTCAGGGTTTGGGGCTATTTTGTTTATTAGAGCTGGTGGTTGCGATGTTTACAGGCTCGTGGGGCGGCTGCGGTGCGCTGGTAGTTGAGCGCTCGTTTGTTCCGTGCTGCCTCTTGATATAGCAGTTCATTCATCCCTTTGATGCTTTCTGCTTCGCTGGCCCACTGCATGGCAATCTCCACAGGCGGCTTACTGCCCTCTGGCAACAGGCACACGCCTTGATAGCAGACACCGACGAGCGACTGGCGTATGGCTGTCTGATACAATCGTCGCCATCCGTCGGCATCCACCTCAACAGGAAACTCCTGCGTCAGCCCTAATGACAGGCGCAGGAGTTTGTAGAATTGTTCATTCCAATTGATGCCTTTGGGCATAGTTGTCATTTCATCATGTTAGCATTCAAATTATTCCATCCAGTCGTCGTAGTCGGGTATTTCGTTGGGCGGCGTGCCACTTGCCTGAAGCAGGCATGTCCTATGTTGCAGCTCGACTACTCTCATTGAAGGTTTCTTGTATGCTCTCTTTTTCATTGCTGTGCTCTCCATTTCCTTATTTTATTACAACCTTTTTACCATTGTTGATATAGATGCCCTTGGTGCTGGGCTTGCCGCTCAGGCGCACACCGTCCAGCGTGTACCATGCTTCGCTGTCGAAGGTCATTTCGCCCGTCGTGGTGTCGAGGGTGCCGATGGCGGTAGTCTCGCCGCTGGCCGACACGAGTTTCACGGTGATGCGCTGCGGCAGTTCCTCGTCAGCCGCTGCGCCGCGAGTCATTCCGCGGGCGGGGGCATTGTCGGTCAGTGGCTTAACCCACTCTAAATAGCATGACGTAGGACGAATCTTTGCGCCGCTCTTCACTCTCACGAAGTCGCCAGCCTCGACGAGTTTTCCGTCCACCTCCTTGGTCGATCCTGCGAAGCCATACACCTTGCCGACTTCCTCAGGGTTCTCGGTTTCGCTCCAGTAGCGCGGCTGGTAGGTTCCTTTGAACTTCCAGTGGTTCCAGGGCATGCCGTCACCGTAGTAATACTCCGTCTCCTTTGTGCCGCCCTCGTTGCCCTCGGTGAAGATGTTGATGCCGCCGCTAACATACATGGCCCAATGCTCCGTTCTCTCGTTGGGCACGTAGAGGTACGGATGGTTGGCCTGCAGCGTGTTCTCAACCACCTCGTTCGATAATGTCTCGCCTGCTTCTATCATCACGGCCACCCACTTGTGATCCTGATTCTCCTCGATGCCCTTGAACTCGTAGAACTTTCCCGACGGATTTTCGTTGGATCCAGCCAGCGTGATGCGGTTCCTCGTGAAGTTGAACGGCAGCATGATGGTCACGGGCTTTCCATTGGTGAACGAGCGGTTATAGCGCAGGCTCTCCGTCCACAGTGGCGACGTGATGTCGGGAATGCCGAGGGGCGCGTCGTCGTATTCTATGATGTAACTCTTCACCCCGCTGTAGTCGTAGTGCTCCACCAGATCGCCGTATGTCGGCGTATAGTACTTGCCGTCGAATACCATGGTGTGGCCATAGACCTTCAGGAAGCGGTGGTCGGTCGGTGTGCCGAAGTGGGCGAAGTTGTCGGGAGCGTCGGCCGATTCCACAGCGGGCGAGCCTTGCTTCAAGCCGCGTGTGCCGACGTAGAAGCAGTTGGTCAACGTGCCCCCGCCGTAGCCGTTGCTACGGTGGAAGAAGGTGCTGTTGTTGTCGTTGGCATATCCCCACAGCAGTTCACACATGTTGCCATTGTTGTCGTACTGGCCGTGCAGGAAGAGGCAGTCAGTGAGGTCAACATACGCATACTGCGACATGGCACCGACAAATCCACCGCAGCCGTAGGTCTGGTTCCATGTGTTCGGGTTGCAGATGAGTCCGTCGAACACGCAGCCCGTGATGTGGCATTGGTTGTATTGCGAACTCAGGAGACCCACGAATCCGCCGTGCTCCGCTTCACCATTGATGGTGCTGCTGATTTGGGTGCTGACGCGACAGTTCTCAATGGTGAGGTTGTCGCTGGCAGAGCCTACCAGACCGCCCATGTAGTGCCAATTGCCGCCCTCAATCAGTCCCGTTGCGTGCAGGTTGCGGATGGTGGCACCATTAGTGATGTGGAATGGGGCGCAATTAGGCCTATCAGCGGTGTAGTTGAAAGTCAGCGTATGGCCGTCGCCGTCGAACATGCCTTTGAACGGACGAGTTGTGCTGCCCGCCATCGTTGCCACAGTGATGTTGTCGTCCAGCATCACGGTCTTGCCGCTGAAGCCGTTCAAATCTGCATCCACCTCCATGCGCTGACAGAAGTAGTTCCAGCCCTCGGCAGTCTTGATGGTGTAGGTATCGCCGCTTTGTGTAAAGTCATTTTCATTCAGCGGATATGTGAACGTAGCGCTGAGGTTCACGTCCTCTGTGGGCATGTTGAACGTGTAGGTGTTTCCGCTTTGGGTGTAGGCAATGTTGTTGCCCGACGTTGCGCCAGTCAAGGTTAACCCGTCGAGGCTTTCGCCCATTTGCTGTGTATAGGTGATGGTTACCGCTTCGCCCTCCAAAGCCGAACTCTTACTTAGATTGAACTGTGAGTAATTGTTGTTGACCTTATATCCTGCTATGATGCTGAAGTCTGTAGTCAGCACGTATGGATGTTCGTTGTCGCTGTTGATGGTAACGGTTACGGTGACGGTGTAGCCACCTATTTCACTTGGAGCCGTTCCACTACTTTCTGACGTAGCCTTGTTAATGTAACTAAAAGCTGTTATAATGTCTGTAATGCCCGTATCTTCCGAGAACTCGGTCAAGTTAAGCGTGGCATTGTGTCTTTGCCAATCATAGGCTGCATCATTGGCGGTGAGCTTCAGTGTGGATTTGCGACTTGTGCCAAGACTGCAATTGTGATATAGGCTGGTCTGGTTGCATGTTGCGGTCAGCGTGTTGCCGCTGGCGCTGAACGTAAACGTGTGGCCTGGGTCAGAGGTGTCTTCCACCTCAACATCGTAGGTAATGACGATAGTGCCATCCTTAAATGCAAAGACTCCTTCATTTTCTTCACCGTTACTGGAAAACATTATTTTTAATGGATCCGATGAGCTAACGGATACATTGCCCTCAAAAGTAGCAGAATTTGCATATACAGTTGAAGCGTCATTGTTTGAAGGATAGTCATAATCGTTGGTGGTTCCATGCAGATGCAGCAATGTTGAAGTATTGTTCTTATTAACTCCAACGTACATTTGCATACCACTTTTGGTGAATTGGAAATTAGTGAGCGCCACGCTTTTCACAGTTCCCTCTAAATTGGGAAACTCAATAACTCCATTGCATTCAATTACATTGGCACGAAAGTCTGCTATCTTTTTGTCGAATCTCCATGAGATTTTATTGTTTGACGGATCATTGTTCGACCAATGAAGCGTCTTTCCACTGCTTACCAGCGTCCAGTCGTCTTGCACCGACGTATTACCCGACGCACCGCCGTCCATGTAGAACGTCACGGTTCTCGTCTCCGTTGCCGCCCACGCTGTCTGTGCCATCGTGAGCATCGCAGCGAGGGTGAGGATGAGATGGAATGATAGTTTCATGTGTTTGAGCGTTGCTCGAACATTGCTTTCCCCTTCGGCCAGCGACCGTTGGTTCTCAAACTCGGCAAAGCTCATGCGAGCATGGCTCTGTTCTCGTTTAATTGAATGTTTCATACTCCTCATTTTGTTTCTTTTTTAATTGTTCTTGTATTATGGTTGCTTTATAATTCTCTCATCAAAGTCTGGTAGGGGGGGAGCACTATCGGTATGGGCATAAAGAAAGCGCAGGCCCCCACACACATCGTCCAAGGCCTACCACAGCCCTATATCTCTATGCGAAGTCTGCGCTTGTGCGCACACTCCATCGAGATATAATATCGCTCTTTCTTCTTTCGAGGTGGTAGTTCGGACGATGAATGAGCAACAAAAAGATCTGCATCCCTTTCGAAATGCAGGTGCAAAGTTACGAACTTTCCATGAAAATTGGTCACGGAAGATGCTTTTTTTAGTCATTTTTACCTATTTAATCATATAATTCTGCATGAGAGGCGCCGGATTCCAGAAAAACGGGCTACGACTGAGGCAGGGAAAATGGAGATTCCTAAACCCCGACCTCGCCTTGTTGCAAACTAATTCCGATTCCTGCAATCCGACTGCGATTGGTGGCAAAGTGACCTCGGATTCCTGAAATCCGAGGTGGTTTGGGTCGATGAACTCAAAAATTCCTGAAATCCTAATCATAACATCCTGTCTTCGGGTCGCTCCGCTCATGCCTCCGGCTCTACGGGCGTCACATCGGGTTCGGGCTGCGGCTCCGGTTCGGGTTCGGGGTCGTCCTCGCCCTTGCCTTTCGGCAGATAGTACTCGCGGGCGTAGCGCTCGAAGCCCTTCAGCTGGGTGTAGAGTGCGGTGAGGGCATCGCTCGGCATGAGGTCTATCATGGCGATGATGGTGCGGTAGAGGTCAGCGATGGCCACGTCGGTCTGGCGGCGGGCGGTCTTCAGCTCACCCTTGACGAACTCGCCCTTCGTCTTGGCACGCTCGCCCAGCAGATAGCGCACCTGCTGTGCGGCCTGCGCGGCCTTGACATACCACTGCCAGGCACCTATCTGGGTCAGGAACTCCTGCTTCGTCTGCAGGTTCTGGCCCATCTGCAGGATCTTGTCCGCCTCGGCGCCGTAGCCGTCGTTGACGCGGAACTTGAAGTCCTTGAACGTGCGCTGCACCACCAGCGCGTCCGCCTTTTGTGCCTCGCCGTCGGGCAGCGCGGCATAGCCGTCGTTGATGT
>JAFWOP010000006.1 GCA_017545365.1 Bacteroidales bacterium | reverse complement strand
TCTGTTTCATAATCTTTAAATTTTTAAATTATTAAACTTATTATTAATTAATGTCTCAGGAATGTCGTTGTTTCCTTTTGACATTGCAAAGATACGACAAAATCTTGAGCGAAACAAACTTTTTGCAGATTTTCGTCTGAACTACATGCGACACGGCAGCGCATTTGCGACAATCTGCTGAAATCGCTCCCCAAACTGTCGCGTCAGTGGCGTATAGGCTCCCGCTTGAGATAGTCGTAGAGCGTGAGCAGGCGCAGATGGAAATAGCTGTTCCAAAAATCCTGCAATGCCTTGACCTGATCGACTCGCGCAGTCTGCCAGTACTGCTGTGCCAGCGACAGGTCGTTGACGTTGGCCTGACCTCTGATGAAACGTTGCAGCATGGCGGTATAGGCATCCTCGGCAATCTGCAGTGAGCGGTGGGCATCGGCGACCATCGACTGCCGCTGGTCAACTTCTGCCACGGTCTGCATGACATCCAGTTCGGTGTCGCGTCGCTGCTCCTCACGCTGGTGCGCAGCCGTCTCAGCCTTACTCTGTGCCGCGAGCCAGGCATTGCGCTTTTTTCCATGATCGACGATAGGCACGGTGAGGCTTACCATCACCTGATTCTGCACCAGTGGACTTCGAAAGGCATAATCGAAGCGTTCAGCCACCTGGTTGAGACCTATCGAGGCATCGATGCTGGCGTTGAGTCCCTTCTTGCGCTTCAGCTGTTCAGCGTCGCGTCGGGCTTCCAGCTCTTTGAGTTGCATGGACAGATAGTTGGGATTGTTGCGTGAGGCATGGGCTATGGCATCGCTGGCAGTCACCTCCAGGCGGGGCAATACAGAGGGTATCATCAGTTCCAGGCGGGTGCGCTCGTCCATACCCAGCCATACAGCCAGACTTCTTGCTGCCTGCTGATGGCTCAGTTGGGCGCTCTTCAGGGTGGTGGCGGCAAGCGAGCGTTGCAGTGTCAGGATGTCAAGTTCAGCCTTCGAGATGGACGCAATGCGGAAACGGCGGTTGCCGATGGCGAGGATGGTGTCGCACGACTGTATCTGCTCCTGCGCCATCTTCAGCTGCTCTTGCGTCACAGCCAGTAGAAAGAATCGCTTGACAGCCTCAGCAGCCGTCTGCTCCACCGAGTAGTTCATCTGCTGCTGTGCCACCGTGAGTCGCATGGGTTCGGTCTGGCGGTTCCAGCGGTAGGGATTGTATCCCAGCAGTTCCTGTCGATAGCCCACGCGGACGGGCGTGACGGCAAACTGGTGCTGGGTAAAGTCACCGTAGTTGCCGAGGTAGGCCAGTCCCGTCGAGGCATAGAAAGAGCCGCCCCACGGCTCCATCACCTGCTGGGCCTGCACGCTGGCGCTTGACAGCAGTCGTTTCTGCTGGCGATACTCGTCGTTGTCGGTGTCGCTGACATATCGCTGGGTCATGAGTTGCTCGAAGTTCAGCGGGGTGGTGCTCAGCTCCAGTTGCAGCTTGCGACCAGCCATCCATGAGAGCCAGGCGTAGCGTGCCTCGTGGAACACGCTGCGATAGCGGTCAGCGGTGAGGCTGCTATCGGTGGCCAGCTCGACGGTGCGCTCCAGGTCGAGGCGAACCGTGGTCTGGGCCATACCTGTGAGGATGCCGCAGAGCATCAGAGCGATGGCGAAATGTCTCATGGCTGGGGTGTTTTTAGGTTTACAGACACGTGCATACCGTCGAAAAGGCTGTTGGGCGTAGCCACACGGGCTCTGAGCATGACGGTGCCTTGCTCATCGACCACGGGATTAATCTCCGTCACCTTGGCGTCATAAAGGGCATGCTCGTCGGCTACGGGCACCACGCTGATGGCTGTGCCTATGGGGAAGCGGCCAAGGTCGCTCTCCATCACCCGAAACTCCACCTCCATCTGCTGCGGCCAGATGACGCGACACACCACATCCCCTGTCTGTGCCAGCTGGCCGGCATGTACCTTGACATTCGCCACGATGCCGTCGAAGGGAGCTGTCACACGGGTGGTATTCAACTCGTCGCGAGCCGCCGCCAGCTTGTTCTGGGCTATCAGCAGACCACTCTTGACCTCGGCAATATGCCGCACACGCTGGGGCACACGATCCATCTGATCGGGGTCGTATCCCTGCGAGATGATTACCTCCTGCATCTGGAGGAGGGCCTGCTCTATCTCACGCTGATGCTGCTCTACGGCATTCTCCTGCCTCCGTGAGTCCTGCACGGCGAGCAACTGCCCCTGACGCACTCGGTCGCCGTTGCGTACCATGACGCGCGTCACTGGCAGGACGGTCTCGAACTTCACGTCGGCATAGCGAGCAGCCACCACCTTGCCCATAGTCTGGAAGACGGGAGCGGTGCTGCCGGTGGCTGTCGTGTTGGCATCCTGGCTTGTGGCGATGACTGTGGTGTCGCTGGTTTCGGGTGAGTCACCTGCCTTGCCTTGTTGCTGGCAGGCTGTCAGCAATAGTATGCTTGATAATATCCATATCTTGTTCATAGTTTGACTATTACGCTTATACATTCTAAAGTTGTCGCAGACTCATTTCGTAGAACAAGCCCTTGCGGGCCATCAGCTGCTCGAAGGTGCCCTCCTCGGCAATCTTCCCCTTGTTGAGCACGATGATGCGGTCGCAGTGGCGGATGGTGCTCAGGCGGTGGGCGATGACCAGGCGTGTACAGTGCAGCCTGTCGAGGTTCTCGCTCACCTGCCTCTGGCTGATGTTGTCGAGCGCTGAGGTGGCCTCGTCGAAGAAGAGGATGTTGGGGTGCCCTATCAGAGCACGGGCGATGAGCAGACGCTGCTTCTGGCCACCGGAGAATCCGCCGCCGCCCTCGCTGATGACGGTGTGCAGGCCCATAGGCAGGGCTTTCACCTCGTTGTACATACACGCCATTCGCAGTGCCTCCCAGGCATCGTCGTGGGTGGACCAGGGGGCGGTGATGGTGATGTTGTGGAAGACGTCGCCCGTGAAGAGACTGCCGTTCTGCAGGCACGTCCCTATCCGTTGGCGGAGCTGTTTCTTGTCAATCTTCTCCAAGTCGTAGTGGTCGTAGTATATATTGCCACGCTGGGGTTTCTCAAAGCCCAGCAACAGGCGCAGCAGGGTGGACTTTCCACAGCCGGAGGTGCCCACGATGCCCACGTATTCGCAAGCCTTAATGCTGAGCGAGAGGTCGTCGATGACCAGCGGCATGTCGTCCTGATAGCGGAACGACAGGTGGTTAACCTCGATGCTGCCCGACAGGGACTTGATCGGGGTATGTGAGCCTGACACCTCGGGCACTGCCTCGGCAATGGGCATGATGCTCTCCAGCTGCGGTTCAATCTTTGTCATCTCAGGGATTTGCTGTGTAATGGTGGAGAGTGCGGCTGTCAGCATGCCAAAGGCGGAGGTGAAGGCAATGAAGTCGCTGGTCGTGATGGAGGTGCGCAGCGCAAAGACATAGATGACGAGCAGGGAGCCTACGTTCATCAGCGCCAGCAGCGAGGGATACAGACGTGTGGTAAACCGTGGATTGTAGATAACCCTTGCGGTATGGGTATAGCGGTTGAGCCACCGAGTGAAGGCGCGTGTCTCCGAGCCGGTGAGCTTGACCTTCTGTATGCCCGCAAACAGATTGCACTCCATACCGTTCAGGGCTTCGTTCTTTCTGATGTAGAGCTGCTGTACATGAGTAGCATTACGGAAGTAGAGCACCAGTATCAGCACCTGCATGACAAACAGTGCCATTGCGGGCATCAAGAGCGGTCCGCCATAGATGCCCACCTGGATGAAATAGACCACAGAGAGCGCACCGCTCAACAGCGCGCCGACAATAGCCTCATTGATCTGCTGGCACAGGTTGCTGAGGTTGTTCAGCTTGGAGGTCAGTTCGCCGCTGCTGTGGGAGTGGAAGAATTTCGGGGGCAGCAGGAAGAGTCGTGCCATGACGGCGTTGTGCAGGTTCATCTCCACGATGTTCTCAACGCGAACGATATACAGATTGCGGATATAAGTCGTCAGCATGATAGCCACTGCTACTCCCACCAGCAGTCCGGCAATAGGAGCCAAGTCGGTGGCAATACCGGCAGGTATCACCGTTTCGAACACCAACTTGTTGGCCATAGGCACAAACATACCCAGGAGCACGACGAACAGTGCGGCAAGTACCATGTGAACCATACTGTGGGTGCTCGCTGACGACCAGATGAAGGCGATGAGCTGGCGCTTGGACAGCTGCTGCAGGGGCAGCGCTCTGGTGAAGCTGTAGGCCTCCGGCTTCAGCACGTCCTTCATCTGCCGCCGCGACACCTCCCGCTGGGTGCCATCCTCGTCGGTGAAGCGATAGCTGCGGCCTGTCCACTTGGGCAGCAGCGCCACCAGCCTACCGCTCCGCGTACGGCCCAGTAAGGGTCCAGAGGCCTCTCGCCACCAACCGTCAGTGAGCCTCAACTGGCGCGTCATGATGCCGTGGGCCTGGAGAATGTTGTGCAACTGCTGCTCCAAGGGCAACACATCGTCGGGCTCCAGTTCGTAGTCGACAATCTTCAGTGCTTCCAGCACCTGGCGGATGGCCAGGTTGTCGGTCTGGGGAACAGTGCCGCCATAGTGTAATCCCATGCGTGTAGCGCCTTCCTTGATCTCACGCAACAGGGTGGAGGCATCCAACTTCCTGCGTTTCTCTATCTGACTGGAAAATATGCTCATATTCAGTTTCTCCTCCTTCCTTATGCGTTTTCCATGAGCTGTCGGTACAGACCGTCCTGCTGCATCAGCTGCTCATGGGTGCCTTGCTGGACCACATGGCCGGCATCCATGACGATGATATGGTCGCAGTCGCGGATGGTCGACAGGCGGTGGGCCACCACAATCTGCGTGATGCCCATCTCGCGGATGTGCCTCATCACCAGGTCCTCGGTGGTGGGGTCTAATGCAGAGGTGGCCTCGTCCATGATCAGGATCATGGGCTCACGGGCAAGTGCCGTGGCTATCTCGAAGCGCTGGCACTGACCTCCGCTGAAGTTCTTTCCGCCCCGCACCACCTTGGTAGCCAAGCCTTCGGGACGGTTCATGATGTCGCTGTGTACCTGTGCGTCGCTGCATGCCATGAGGATGGCGAAATCCTCGATGCTCTGGTCCCACATGCGGATGTTCTGTGAAAGTGTGTCGTCGAAGAGCACGATGTTCTGGTCGACGACGGCAATGGAGTTGGTCAGCTCATCGCTGGAGATGCTCTCGATGGGACGCCCGTCGAAGAGTATCTCGCCGCTCCAGGGCTTGTAGAGTCCGGATATCAGCTTGGCGAGGGTCGATTTGCCACAGCCACTGCTGCCCACGAAGGCCACCGACTCACCGGCCTGGAGGTGCAGATTGAAATGGTCGATCAGGGGCGGCTGCGTCCGGTTGTAGCCAAAGGTGACGTCGCGCAGCTCCAGCTCGCCAAGCAACTTGCCGGCCTCTGAATGCTCACCGTCGGCATGCCAGTCTTCGGGATACTTCATCACGTCGTCCACACGCTCTATCTGTGAGCGCATCTCCAGCAACTGCTGGCCGGCATTCACAATCTTCTCCACGGGAGCCATGAACGCCGTCATGAAACCTTGGAAGGCCATGAGCATACCGACGGAAAGGTCGCCTTGCAGGATATACCACGCTCCCACCAACAGGACCGCCATCGTCAGCAGGTTCGATGTCAGCGTCGGCAGCAGGCTCATCTCACTCTGCTGGATACGCATCTCACGCTGCTTATTGAACATCCTGCTCCACAGCCCGCTCCAATATTGGAAGAACCCTTCCTCGGCACCTGCGGCCTTGATGCTCTCGATGTTCTCCAGGCAACTCACCGTGGCGGAATAATATTTACCCATGCTCTGCTGTGTACTTCTGACCATATTCAGGCGCTGGCCGGCATAGTGGTGTACGACGGCCAGGTTGACGAGGGCTGCCGCGACGCCGATTAACGTCAGTACGTAATTGTACGACAGCATCAATATGAGGTACAGCACCAGCAGCATCACGTTGATAGCCTGCGGCGCCAGCACCTCGACGAGCGAGTGGGTAATGGATTCATTGAGTCGCTGACGCTGCTGCAGGTCGCCCACGTAGCGCATGGCGAAGAAGTTCATGGGCAGTCTCAGCAGATGGCGCAGATAGTTGATGTTGCCCCGTAGCGCCAATTGTCCGGCTATACGCTTGGAATAGCGCTGCTGCCAGAGCGTCACGATAAAGTTGAAGAGGGCCAGCACAGCCATCAGGCAGAAGAAAATGGTGGCCCATTGCGCATTGCGCCCCGAGAGTATCTCGTCGAAGAACACCCGGGTAAGCAGGGGCAGGGTCAGGGTGACCACTGCCAGCAGCAGGGTGAAGATAAATGTCAGCCAGAAGGCTTCATTGGCTCCGCTCAGGTTATGCTTGATGTAGGAGAAGATGCTTGTGGGGCGGCCCGAGGGCTGGAAACGGTCGGTCAGCTCGAAGGTCATGGCGACACCCGTGAACGAGCGCCGGAACTCATCCATCGGTATCTCTACCGGTCCGATGCCGGGGTCGTTGAGACAGGCCTTGCCTTTCCGCATGCCCTTGAAGACGACGAAGTGCTCAAAGTTCCAGTGGATGATGGCGGGCTCCATGCCCGACAGATCTTCAGCACTCACCTTATAGGCACTGGGTTCCAGACCATACGTCTTGGCTGCCAACAGGATGTTCTTCATCGAACTGCCGTCGCGGCTCACGCTGCACGCCTCGCGCACCTGCTCCAAGGGAAGCCACTTGCCGTAGTACGCAAGTATCATCGCGAGCGAGGCAGCACCACACTCCACGGCTTCCATCTGCATCACCATGGGCACTTTCTTCATAAGCCTACTTCCCTCGCAATGTATTCAACGTGTTCTCTACTCGTCCTAACAGCACTTCCCATACGTACTTACGATTCCAGATGATCTGCACATTGCAGGGCATGCCCGTGGTGACGGCCATCTCCTTGCTCTTCCGGCGGCTCCATACCAGTCCGTCGGCATCCTTGTCGAGCACGATGCGTACCTCATAGACTGGCTCTTCGGCGGGGATGACGGATGCCAGCTCGGCCAGCTTCAATCGTTGTGCCACCATCTTGCGGTTGGTGGGATACGACTCGATGCCCTTGACGGTGCCGACGGCATAGCCCCACTTCTCGCGCTCCAAGTCGGCGGGCGTCAGCTGCACCTTGGCACCCAGCTTCACCTTTCTCAGGTCTTTGAATGTCACGTATGCCAACACCTCGCGCTCGTGGAAACGAGCCTCCTGGGGCAGTATCCATGCCACCGGCTCGCGAGCCTCAAACTTGCTCTCTGCCGGCTTCGAGGTTAGTACCACTCCCGATTCGGGCGCCGTCAGGGTGGTGGTGGCCAACTGCGAACGGACACTGAGAAGGGGAGTGCCTGCCGCTACCTCCTGGCCGTTGGTGGCTACCACATGATGGACTGTCCCCCCGTATGGGACCGTAATCGCCTTGGCCTCTGCAAACGGGAATACAACGGCTTGGGCCCTGACGGTATAGTTGACCTTGCCAAACATACACCAGAAGATGGCCACGCCGCACAGCAACAGCAGCGTGGAGAGCGCCAACCAGAGTGCGGGAGAAACCACCCGTGGCATCTCCTTGAGTTCGCTCCTGTCGTCAAGAGCCTCCAATGCTTCGTCGTTAAATATCTCAGACATATAAGTACCTTAATTCCGCAGCATTTTAGTTTAACTTTCTTTATAAGTACCTGAGCAACAAAAAGTTCTTGCTGGGGCAAGCGGCAAAGCCGAGCGGCTCAGGATTTGGCCATGTCAGATTTTTCACTTACCTTAGTGCTGCAAATCAAGACAAGCAAAATCATCAATGACATGGCAAAGGTACAACAAAAATCTGAGAAAATCAGCGCTTTTGGCGG
>JAFWOP010000131.1 GCA_017545365.1 Bacteroidales bacterium | reverse complement strand
GGTTCTTCGTCCAGCAGGATGGGCCTGATGACTTCCATAGCCTCGTTGTAATGTGGCGCTTTGCTGTAGTAGAACCTCAACACCCGGCACATGTATTCCGCCTGTTTGCGGCTGACCACCCGTTTCATCTCGCAGATGAGGCGGTTACAGGAGGCGTGGCAGACTTCGATACCGAAATACTGTGGCTGGCCACCCTCGCCCAAGATGCGGTTGCGGTTAATCCAGTGGTGTTTAATATAGTGGACATTGTCTCCTATCAGGAATAAATCAGCTGCATGGATGAGTTGCCAATAGCCGATGTACGGAAAGAAGTATGGCTGCGTAAAGGCGATATAATTTTTTCCTTCAATCATAACACAAAACACTTTGTTTTCAATTTGTTATCGTCACTGTGGATGACGCACATCTTGCGGTCGTCCACCTTGTTGGTCACGGGAGCACTGCTGGTGCGCATCATGCCGCTGTCGAAATAGCGGTCGTCCATGCACAGCATCATGCCGCACACATACTCATCGTAATGCCTGCCCATTCCCGAGCAAAGCTCGCCTACCCGTAGCCTTTCCCATTCGCAGGGATAGGTACGCTGGTGGATAAATGGCTGGAGGATGTAATCGGGATTGCCCAGCGCACTCCTCCAAGTCTGCACATCGGTCATCACGCCGGCATACAGCCCTACACTCTTGCCTAAGTCGTATGGCTTCAGTATGTATTCATCTTTATGCGCCAGAGCATCCTCCCACACCTCCTTATACCTATTATTATATATATAGGTGGGGATAGTGTGCTGGCGCAGGAACACCGTTTCATCCTCTGTGAGGCATTGCTGTGTGAACTCATCGACGAAGATGAGACTGAGGAAACGCTTGTCGTGAGCGAGGAAGATGGTGCGGAAGTCGTTAAGCATCCGCGCATCTATCATGGCCTGTAAGGTTTCCATCTTGAAAGACAGCAGGTCTTGCTGATTGAGTGCGCTGAACACCACCGCATCATGACTCCACTGGTCAATATGCGCTTCCACCTCAGCGGCCTCATAGATGGTCACCTCATGTCCGTAGTACTCATAGAACTTAGTGTAGAAGGTACTTTCGCTACCCCGGTCGCCGCTCTTCAGCACATAGACAGGACTATTTGCGGGGATGGCGTCGCGCATGCATGTCAGCAACTCGTTGTAGCGGTTCTCCCAAGAAGCGTCCGGATGCTCGGCCATGAATAGCTCAGCCTTGACCACCGATGGATAGTTGGCCCAGATGCCGTGACCGAAGAAGCGGCAGGTGATTTCCACCAGCAGCAGCCGTCCGTCGTCGCTGATGAGATAGTCAGGACGGTAGGCACCAGCCCGGAAGGGATAGCGGCTCTGCCTGTCCAGTATTTCCATCACCTTGTCGTCCAACGGCATGTACTGTGGCACCCACTCGCGGTAGTGCTCTGCCATATAGACGATGCACTTATAGAGCAAAGCCTGCATGCGCCGCAGCTCGTCGCGCCGCTCCGATGTAATCAGCATCGGGCGGTCGTGATACCACTGGTGGTAGTAGGCGGTTTTGTCAGCAAACAGCTGAAAGCAAACGTCTTGACAATTCATAACGTATAATCAGGCTACGCCATGAAGGCGGTAGCAAATTCTTCACTCTTCACTCTTCACTTTTCACTCTTAAAGAGTTTCGACTGGTAGCCCAAGCACTGGAAGCCGTTGCGGTTGATGATTGGGATGATGCTCGTGGGCACCTTCAACTGGTTGCGCACCCAGAAGCAGATACTGGTGGACATGCCGATGGTGTCGGTGTATTTCATCAGCCGCTGGATGTTCTCGATGGAGAGCGCACGGTTGGGGGCGGTGCGTCCGCGCTGCTTGCGGTGGTCAGCGTTCTTCGGGCTGATATAGTCCATGTAGAGGTCGCGCTCCATCGTCTTGTCGAAGTAGCCTAACCATTGTCCAAGCTGTGCCAGGTTCTCCATGCAGGCGGTAAGGAACTCAGGCTTGTAGTTCACGATGCCGGCATCGTGGAGCATGTCGAAAAACTCCTTGATGTGCTCGTCGGTGAGGTAGGGCACGAAGATGGGCTGTACCAGTGCCGAGTTGGCCTGTATGCCGCGCTCCTGACACATCTTCACGGCGGCCAGTCGTTCCTCGATGGGGGCGGCGTAGGGCTCCAGCAGGTCGCGGAACGGCTTGGGCATGATGCTCACCGAGGTGTTGAACTGCATCTTGTCTTTCAGTTGCTCGAAGAGGTCAAGGATGGTCTCGCCCTCGTTTTCTACCAGCAGATGTTTCGTGCCGGCCTTCGAGGCGATGAAGAGGCGGGCATTGCTGTTGGGATAGCGCTTGAAGTGGGCAATGAACTCACGCAGGATGCGGTGGGCAATGCCGGTGTAGAGCGTAGGCTCCTGCAGGGCCTCGGTCTTGGGAGTGAAGTAATAGTAGTGGTTCCAGTTCTTGCCACGGCTCAGGGCCACAATCTTCCGCTCTATCTCCTTCTTCTTCTCCGGTGCCTCTTCGATGGCTTTGGCCAGTTCTTGCAGCAGACGGCTGCGCTCCTGGATGTCCTCTTTGGTCACGGCATTGGGCATTTCGCTGCAAGCACCGTTCATCTCTTCCAAGAGTTTGCGCACATAGAGGTGGTAGTTCTCATAGGCCACCAACTTCTGCTCATGTACGCCATCGGTCACCAAGCAGTACTGACAGCCCACGTGGCAGCCCTTGATGGGGTTCACCTCGAAGGTCAGCGTCGGGCAGCGGCCGGTATAGTTGTGGATTTCAGTTTCCACGGTGTCGGGGTCACAGTCCTCCAAATAGAGCACCGACTTAGGGATGACGGTGTGCTCCTCCAAGCGTTTCATAAACAGTTTCGACCCCCGGATAAGTCCTTGCAGGGTTTCCTCAGAGGGGTCAATCGTAACGCCAAGCTGTTTCAGATACGCGGCATCAACAATCTGGGGCTTGAAGCCTTCCAGATTGTAAGCGTCAGTCTCATGCTCGTAGAGATTGCGCATTTCAATGGGTTCATTCATCATGTAATGTTATAATATGTGTTTTTGTTTAAAAATTCTAATATGCCTTTTTATCTCTCTTGAAGATAGTCTTGGCTGTCATCCAGATGATACGCAAGTCAAGCCAGAAACTCCAATGCTGGATATACCAGATGTCGCGCTCTACACGACCCTCCATCTGCCACAGTTCACGTGTCTCGCCACGGAAACCCGTCACCTGAGCCCAGCCGGTGATGCCGGGCTTGACAAAGTGGCGCACCATGTACTTGTCTATCAGTCGGTCGTACTGCTCCGTATGGGCAAGCATGTGGGGGCGGGGTCCCACGATACTCATGTCACCGCGCAACACGTTCCAGAACTGGGGCAGCTCGTCGACGCTCGTCTTGCGCATGAAGTTGCCGAAGGGGAACTTGCGCGGGTCGTCCTTGGTTGCCTGCTGGCTGTCGGCGGTGCTGTTGACGTGCATAGAACGGAACTTCCAACACCAGAACTTGCACCCGTCGAGCCCCGTGCGCCGCTGGCGGAAGAATACAGGGCCAGGACTCTGACGCTTGATGATGATGGCGATGAGGGGCAGTAGCAGCCACAGTGCCACAAAATCAAACGCAATGACTGTCCACTTGATGAGGCGATTGGTCTGGTTATGATTTTTTATTCCCTTCATTTTACTCTCAGAAAGGCGGTTGGTATATAAGCCGTAGAAATGAGTCCGACGTTTGACAAAGAAAGGACCACCCGCTGCTGGCCCGACACGCGGGCTACCCGCCCCTCGACTCCCTTGAACATGCCGTCGATGACCTTGACCGTCTCGCCCCCCTTGAAATGGCATTGCGATTCGGTGACAAGCTTCAGATGCTCACTCTGGTTGCAGGTGGCAATGATGAAGTTCTCCATTTCCTCATTGGAAATGGTTAGCGGAGGATTCTTCTGGTCATCGTCCAACTCAAAGTGATTGTAGTAATAGGTGAGATAAGATAGAGCGGGAGTGTCCTTTACATATTCCTTGGCCTTGTCTTCTGTGGTATATACGAAAAGAAGGTTCGGGATTAAAGTCTCCAAAACCTTCTTTTGTTTACCATTTACCGACTTGTGAGTATAACGCTTAGCGATATAGACAAATGTGCCGTCTTCTACGATATAGTCCGATGCTCTATCTTCTCTGCCGTAAGAGGCGCGGAACACATACCAACTTTTGTCTGGTGTAGGTACATATTTTACCGACACCCCTGTTTGTGAGCTTTTGGCTTCGGGGATGGTATCAGGGGCAACCCTGACACTTGGAGGTTTAGCCTGGCCTCGTCCAGTTTCCACATTAGACAATGTGCTCATATCGGACCTTTTTTGCATTTCATCGGCTGAGCTATCGCTCGTTCATCGGTTCGATGCCATTCCCCGCTTCCTACCTCTGGCGGAATCGCCTTGCGGCTTTTCCGATGCAGCCCGCCTCGTTCGACTCCGTCCGAAGACTTCGCCTCTCTCAGCACGGCGTGAGCTGTTTTGTTTTCAAATAGTCGCTTAAAACGACAGTCATCCAACAGAGAATGCGGAAAATCGTTACAAAAGTAGCAAAAAAAATCAGAACAAAAGCAAATAACTTTCAATTTCAGTCGATTTTAATAATTATTTGACTGGAAGATTGCTCAAATGTTCCTCCAGCGCATCAAAGGCATCAAACCAGTCGGCATACTTTGGTACAGTCTTTAAACCTGCATACTGTTTCATGGCAGAAGGGAGCCATAGAGAATGCCAACGGACTGATACGTCAATACATCCCACAGCACACAAAAATGCGGAGCCTCCCCAGAAAGTTCCCACGGCCTGGGACAAATGTCCCACGGCTTGGGAAAAATACGCGGAGGCTCCCTATATTTTTTTACTAAATTACCTTTATTTCTTAGTAATTCCACCAACGACATCATCATTTTCGATGCTATGCTCGGTTTTCTTGACGTTGGCTTTAAGAGACCCGAAGTGCCAAGTGACGGAGAGACTGAACGAACGGGCACGATTCCACGACTTCTGATAATCGCGATAGTCGCCATTGACGGTCTCGGCCTCTGATGTCCAGTATTTGTTGAATGGGGCGTTAGCACCAAGGCGCACCGTCAGGCGGTCATCTTTGAGGAACGAGCGTTGCAGGGAGAAATAGTAACCATAATAGGAATGTTGTATGTAGTAGATGCCTGAGGGACTATGGCCAACCTTGCCGTATGTGACTGCATAGAAAAGCAACTTCCAAGGTAGCTTTTGAGAGAGGTTCGCATAGAAGTTGTCAGACCACCCAAAGGTGCGATAGCCAAGGTTGGGGTTCTCGTTGTGCTCGTAGCGCAGATTATTGTTGATGACAATCGTCGTACCATCGAATGGCTTCCACTGTACGTATTGCTCTATCGAGAATCGACGATAGCGAAGGATGTTATCGTATGTGTTATATCGGATGTCGTTTTTAGCGGTCTGAATGGAGCTGATGCCACCTGAACTGAAGTTATAGGCAGGGGCAATCTGTAGTGTCAGATGAGGTAGGATATACGAATAGATAAGACTGATACGCTGCGTTCGTGAACTCACCAGGTTAGGATTGCCCTGTTGGACAACCATTGGCGATGTAACGACAGCAGGATTCAGGTAGGATATGCCTGGACGGTTGATGCTTGTAGTATAGCTCAACTTCAAGGATTGTGCATCCGTCATCTGGTACTTCAGCGAGGCCTGTGGCACCCAGTCGTTCAGATGTTTGTCGTAGGTGTTGCCTTTCCCATCAGGATATTCACCCTGCATATAGCTGTGTTCATAGCGCAGTCCGGCCCGTGCCGACCACTTTTCGTGATTGTAGATGTAGTCGGCGTATGCAGCGAGTACACGGGTGGTATGTCTGAACTCGTCGTTGGTGAGAAGGTCGATACCATAGAAGTCCTGCGTATTGTGGCTGTTGTTGTTGCGATCGATATATTTCGTACCAATCTCAAGCTGGTGACCCTTGCCCAATGGACGCAGCCAGTCTGCTTGGAACGTGTGTTCTGTAAATCGCTCACGTTCTGTCTGGAGACTGCCTGTATATTTGAAAGGAGCATTGACTATTTCTGTGTACGTATTCTCCTGGTCCGAATGTTGACGCGTCAGGGCGAGCATGTACGAGAGAGTGAGCCGCTCGCCCTTCCGACGCGTCTTGTGCTCGTAATCGAGCCTTCCGTTCCAGGAGTGATGACTGTAGCCGGGCATCCAGTAGTGGTTATTAAATCGATAGAGAATATCGTTTGACGAGTTGCTCAGCGACGTCCGGCTATCACCCTGCACGTTAAGCTTGTAGAAGTATCCCCCAAATGAGGCTGACAGCAGGTTCAGCGAGTCGATGTCGTAGCTCGCATTGATGTCGGCATAATGGATGGAGCCAGGATTCGTACCGTCAGACTGAGACAGCATTCGATTGCCCTGCTCCCGCTGCCATCAACAGCAGGAGTACCATTATTCCAATATGTTTCATCGGTTTACTTCTTTAGCCGTTC
>JAFWOP010000059.1 GCA_017545365.1 Bacteroidales bacterium | reverse complement strand
GAGATTTGAGATTTGAGAATTGAGATTACTCCCAATTAAGTTATTACTAATATGAATAAAGTCATTTTGCTGCTCCTTGCCACTTTGTTGGCACCTTTGGCCGGGCAAGCCCAGCAGCCTTCCGAATGGGAGAAGGGCACTGCCGGAGTGGTGGCGCACCGCGGTTTCCACAAATACGCCGATGCCGCAGAGAACAGCATCGCCGCTATGCAGATAGCCGTGGACCACGACTTCTACGGCACCGAGTTCGACGTGCAGTTCACCCTCGACAGCGTGGCCATCGTCTTCCACGACCCTTCTATCAAAGAGATGCCCATAGCGAAGACTCCCTATAAGGAGCTATCGGGCTACGTGCTCAGCAATGGCGAGAAGCTGCCGACCCTGGACCAGTTCCTACAGGCCTACGCCGACGCCATCGAAAAGCAGAAGGTACGCAACAAACACACACGCCTAATCTTCGAAATCAAGCCCGTGGACAACCGCGCGATGGTCGACTACGTGGCTGCCGAGGTGCTGAAGGCCGTCGACAAATACAACCTGCGGGACGCTGTCGACTTTATCTCCTTCGACATGGATGTCTGCATGTCGCTGGTGAGGGCCGACCGCACCCTGTCGGTGGCATACCTGGGAAGCGACATGATGCCCCGCCACCTTCACGCCCGGGGCATCCGCGGCATTGACTACCACTATGAGCAGCTGCTCAAGAACCCCCAATGGATTGAAGAGGCCCATAAGCTGGGCATGACCGTCAACGCCTGGACCGTCAACGACCAGGAGGTTGCAAGGAAGCTGAGGGGGCTGCAGGTGGACCTGCTCACCACCGACTTGCCGCTGGATATGCAGTCGTTGGTTGAGGAGAATAGATAGGATAGAGAGAATAGATAGGAAAGATAGATTATGATAGAAAAAGGTATACTTGGCCATCGGGAACAGATGGTCACCCCCGACCTCACCGCCGACCGCATCGGCAGCGGGTTGGTACAGGTTTTTGCCACCCCCATGCTGGTGGCGTTGATGGAACAGACCTGCAACGAGAGCGTCACCCCACTGCTGGAGGCAGGACAGGGCACCGTGGGCACCCACATCGACATCTCGCACTCCGCCGCCACGCCGGTGGGTATGAAGGTATGGTGCGAGAGCGAACTGGTGGAGGTGGACCGGCGGCGGCTGGTGTTCACCGTCAAGGCCTTTGACGAGTGCGGCCCCATCGGCGAGGGACGCCACGAACGTTTCATCATCGACACGGCCAAGTTCCAAGCCAAGATTGATGCCAAAAAGAAATAGGGCACGGTCGAGCAATGGCGGGCGGCAGCCATCGCTCCTCCCCTATCTGGCGATAGCGGGGGTGTATATGGTCGGGCTGGTGGTGCTGAAGTTGGTGGAGCTGCTGGTCTTGGGAACCGTGGTCCCCAACGGCAGGCCGCTATGGGTCAACGCCATGGTGTACAACCTGGTGGTGGCGTCGTGGACGGCACTGGGCATAGGGGTACTGTATTGGCTGATACAGCTGTGGTCGCAGAAGGTTGCGCGGGTGGCGGCGGCGGTGCTGCTGGCGGTGCTGCTGCTGGCAGAGGTGGGGCTGACGCTCTATGTGTCGCACAACGGCTACCTGCTGGGCTGCGAGCTGCTGGCACGCCCCCTGGGCGAGACCCTCATGGCCGTGAAAGGGGCCATGGGCATTGTGAAGCCTGTGGTGCTGGTATTGCTGCTGACGGGAGGCTTTGCGGCCATCGCACTGTGGCGCGCCAAGCATCCCACACGCGCCGCATGGGCTGTGGCAGCGGTGATGGGGCTGATGCTGCCGCTGTCGCTCATCTTCAAGATGTCGCATCTGATGGTGGAGGGCTATGACCACTATATTCTGAACAAGACCCTCTACCTGGCGGCCGACTGCCGCGAATATATCAGGCAGTCACACCCCAAAAGAGAGCGGAAAGAAAGTCTGGTCGGGTACAAGGAAGTGCTGGTGGCTGACCTCACAGCCACCCACCCCGAATGGGGCACACCCCTCGACCCGCACTACCCTTTGGAACGTGCCACACCCGAAGACACCTTCCTCTCCCCCTATTTCGAGAGCAACGGGACGGACAGCCCGACGCCCAATATCGTCATCATCCTGGTGGAATCGCTGGGGGCAGAGATTATGGGGTCGGGGGCGATGCCTTTCGTCGACTCGCTGGCAGCCACAGGGCTGTATTGGCGCAACTGCCTCTCCACCACTACGCGCAGCTATGGGGCCGTCCCCGCAATCACGGGTTCTGTGGGCGGGCCCAAGTGTTTCCAGTTTGGGGTGATGCCCGACCACAACAGCCTCTTCGCGCTACTGAGGAAGGAAGGGTACAGCACCCGCGCCTATTACGCGGGCGACTTTAACTTCGACTGTATCTACGAATACCTGAACGCGCAGCAGACCGACTACCTCTCGCCCCTGTTCAAGGAGTATGCCGCATCGCCCTCACGCATGGCTGCCAACAGCTGGGGCTATGACGACGACACGCTGTTTGTCCGCACACTGAAGGATTTGGGCGACTATTCGCGTAAGACGCCCGCCGACCCCCATATCTCGCTCGTCACCACCCTCTCGATGCACGAAGAGTTGAAGCTGGCCGACAAAGAGAGGCTGCACGAGTATGAGCGGCGCGCCAGCCGTCTGCGCCGACCGGCGTCGGGCGACAAGCTGGCATCGCTTTTCCCCGCATGCCTGTTCACCGACGACTGGTTGCGGAGCTTCATGCACGGCTACAGCCAGCTGCCCGGCTACGAGAACACCCTCTTCGTCATCACCGGCGACCACGCCACGGGCCGCCAGATGGGTGACAAGCTCTCCTACCACCATGTGCCCCTCATCCTTTGGTCGCCGCTGATACGGCGGCATGCCACCTTCACACACACCGTCACCCACAACGATGTGGCCCCGGCGCTCTACAGCCTCCTCACCACCAAGTACGGCCTGGCGGCCCACCCGACGGTACACTGGCTGGGCGACGGCCTCGGCCCCACGCCCAAGACCCTTCTGGTGGTCAACTACTACCATAAGATACAGGACATCATCTACCATAGCCACTACTATCAGTCGGCCGACTACTTCTCGCAAGAGAAACTCTACTCCTTCGGCAGCGACCTGGTGCTGCACCCTTGCTCAGACACCGCCATGCTGGACTCCTGCAGGAGGCAGCTGGAGCTGATGCGCTACCTTTATTCATACACCTACCTGACCAACCACCTGACCGCCCACCCGACCAACAAACGCCAGTACACGGCTTCGGAAATCATCATTGCACCTGATGCCGTATTTGTCACCCCTGACACTTCTTACCCAGAGCCATGCTATTCATATACTATACTACCTGCCAAACGGTTACGAAGCAGAACGGGGCATAGGCTTGTCTGTATCACGCTGGAGGCTGACGCCACCATGCCGAAAGGGCTGTCGCCAGAACTGTGTCCCGACCTCTTCATCTACTTCACCGGCGACACCAAACAGCATTATGGCGAACCTCTGTACACGCTGATTTCTGATGAGGGCCATGTGCGTGTGGCAAAGGAATTCTCTATATGCGAAGAAGGCTTCAACGAGCTGAGTATAGAGTTGCGGACACCCTACCTGAAGGACAACTGGCTGCCCGGCAGCCGCATCGCCCTCTCGAATATCCAAATATCTGTAAAATATGGCAAATAGTCGCATATTGTACCTTTCGCTGGCCCTCGGCCTCGTCGTCTTGTCCATTAGCGGGTGTACAAAACGAACCAATTTCTACCGCCCTATCGGTGAGTACCCCGACTCGAAGATATGGGCACATGGGGTTTCCTGGGTATGGTCGGGGCGCGAGGCAGAAGCCCATTTCGAAGGGATGGAGGTGGACCTCAACTACTCTGAATACCAAGACCAACTCTTTATGGGTCATGAACTGTACGACACCATCAGGGGGCTGACCTTCGAGGCATGGCTCGACTCGCTATACCACCCCGACAGCAACTACTATTGGCTTGATATGAAGAACCTCACACCAGAGAATGCCTCACGGATAAGCCATCACATACTCCTTGCCGCCCGACGGCACAATATCAAGCAGCACGTTATGGTGGAGAGCGAGGACCTCAGGGCCTTGCAGATTGTGAAAGATTCGGGGCTGAGGGTCATCTTTTGGGTGGAGAACAACTGGTGGACGGGCAGTTCAAACAAGCATTGGGCCAACAAGCTACGTCAGCAAATCGACTCGTTGCACCCCGATGCCCTGAGCGGCGACTACCACATGTTTCCCCTGTTGGCCGACTCCTTCCCTACTGAGAATATCCATATCTGGGACACTCCGCGCGAATATAACGACAGCAACGTGGCGCACAGCCGCCTCATTGCCCAGCACCCCTCGGTGAGGGTGGTGCTGGTGGACTATCCCGAACCATTTGACAACGAATAGAGATGTACAGAGTTCTAGTCTTTTTACTGCTATCATTACTGCTCTGCGGCTGTTCCACACCGCCACCCGCACCCTACGGCCCTTGCCCCAGCGAGGCACAGGTGCGCTGGCAGCAGATGGAGATGAACATGTTCTGCCACTTCGGCCCCAACACCTTCACGGGCCTCGAGTGGGGCGAGGGCACAGAGGCAGAGGATATGTTCAACCCCACGGCACTGGACTGCGACCAATGGGCAGCGGTGGCCACGGCAGCCGGGATGAAGGGCATCATCATCACCGCCAAGCATCACGACGGCTTCTGCCTCTGGCCCAACCCGGCGAGCAACCACACGGTGCGGGAGAGCAGCTGGCGCGGTGGCAAGGGCGACGTGCTGCGCGAGCTGTCGGACGCCTGTGGACGGGCCGGGCTGAAGTTCGGCGTGTATGTCTCCCCCTGGGACCGCAACGCCCCCACCTACGGCACCCCCGAATATAACGAGACCTTCCGCCAGACGCTGGAGAACGCCCTGACGCAGTATGGCGAGATATTCGAGCAATGGTTCGACGGGGCCAACGGCGAAGGCCCCAACGGACGAAGGCAGGTGTATGACTGGCCGCTGTTCAACGGCACGGTGGCACGGCTGCAGCCGCAGGCAGTCATCTTCAGCGACGTAGGCCCTGGCTGCCGCTGGGTGGGCAACGAAGAGGGACGCTGCGGCGAGACCTGCTGGTCGCGCATCACGATTGAAGGCTTCGAGCCAGGCAGCAAGGCGCCCGGCATCGAGGTGCTTAACCACGGCGACCCCGAAGGCGCGGCCTGGGTGCCCGCCGAGACGGACGTGTCGCTGCGGCCAGGGTGGTTCTACCATGATGAGGAGCAGCCGAAGGGCCTGCAGGAGTTGCTGAACATATACTATACCAGCGTGGGCCGCAACTCGCTGCTGCTGCTAAATGTCCCGCCCGACACGCGTGGCAGGATTGCCGCCGCCGACTCGCTCCGGCTGGTCGAATTGCGTGCGGCCCTCGACAGTATCTTTGCCCACGACCTGGCCGCCGACGCCCGCGTCAGCGCCTCCAACAATCGTGGGCGCAGATACCGTGCCTCCAATGTGACAGATACTAACTACCATAGTTACTGGTCGGCGGACGACACCTGCCTCTCGCCTGCCGTCACGCTGACTTTCGCAAAACCCACCACCTTCAACCGCATCATGCTACAGGAATATATCCCGCTCGGACAAAGGGTGGCACAGTTCGAGGTGGAGGTGCTGCAAGAGGGGGTGTGGCAACCGCTATGCCACGCCACCACCATAGGGTACAAGCGCATCCTCCTTACCGAGACGACTACCGCCACGGCGGTACGCTTCCGCTTCACCCACTGCTTAGCCTGTCCCGTCATCAACCGAATCGCACTATACCAGGATAACCTATTCCGCAATTAAATGAACCGTCAACTCATAGGCCATCTGGCCAGTTTCGGAGCCTACGCCATCTTTGGGCTCAACATCGTCTTCTGCAAGGATATAGCCAACGAGGGCGAACTGTCGCCCATATTCCTCTTCACCCTTAGAGCCCTCTGCGCGGGGGCCTTATTCTGGATTCTAGGGTTCTTCACCCGGCATGAGAAAGTGCCAGCAGCAGACCTGCTGCGGATGGCGGGAGCGGCGTTGCTGGGGCTCGTCATCCCCCAGATGACCTTCCTCACCGCCATCACCATGACGGCACCCATCGACCTGTCGGTAGTGCAGTCGATGACCCCGGTGATGACCATGTTTGTCGCAGCCATCTTCCTCAAAGAGCCCATCACATGGAAGAAGGCCGGCGGTGTGGCACTCAGCTTTGCGGGGGTGCTGTGGCTCATCTTCCAGTCCACCCATGCCGCCGGGCCTGTGCAGACGCGCCCGCTGGGCATCGTCCTCACCATCACCAACGCCCTCTGCTTCGCCCTGTACTTGGGCATCTGCCGACCAGTCATACAACGTTATAGCGTGGTGACACTGATGAAATGGATGTTCTTGTTCGCATTCGTAGTCTCGCTGCCCTTCTCAGCAAAACAGATGGCCACCCTCGATTATGGTGCCGTGCCAGCCAAGGTGTGGTGGGAGGTGGGGTACCTCATACTTTTTGCCACCTTCATCGCCTATTTCCTCATCCCGCTGGGACAGCAGCGCATCCGTCCCACGCTGGTGAGCATGTACGGCTACCTGCAGCCTATCATCGCGTCGGCGGTAGGTATCGCTATAGGCATGGACCGCCTGACCTGGATGAAGCTCTTGGCCGCCATCAGCATCTTCGTCGGAGTTGCCATCGTGAACCGCAGCCGGGCCCGTGACCCGCAGCCCACAGGTGCAGAAAATAGTGCACAACCACACCCCCAAAAATAAGAAAAACGAGTGCTCAAATAGTCATTTGTGGGTATCCACGCTTGCTTTTTGCACAAGAAAATAGGCCTGATAATCAAATAAGAGCGACAAAAAAGCAAAAAAAATTTTGCCAATCCAAAAAAAGGTTGTACTTTTGCACCCGCTTTCGAAAGAAAGAAAGGGGTATTAGCTCAGGTGGCTAGAGCGTTTGACTGGCAGTCAAAAGGTCATCGGTTCGACTCCGATATACTCCACAAGGAATGAGGTCTAGACGACCTCATTTTTAGTCTAAATCCTTTGGCTTTTGAGAGTTACAGCGATTGACGCGCGCTGTTATGTGGCAAGCAAATTGCGCTTGTTTGTGCTTTTTTGCCCTTGTTTTCCCTATTTCTGCCACATTTCTGCCACAAAAAATCCTGTTAGCGATGCGGTTAGACCCCTTGTGGGTCCTTGTAGTGTATTTTTGCCACATTAAGGGTCTTTACAAAATTGTGTGGGTGATATATAAAGGATGGGGTCATCAACCAGGGCAAACGCATCAAAATCAGTTGTCAGGTATGCCGAAAGTACATATACGATGTGCGGCAATGCGACTCTGGCCCCAGCCCAAAGGGCTGGAACAGATATAGCCTAAGGCAACGCCCTAGGAATCAGTCCACATGCCGACAGATGCAGCCTACAGGGCTGCAACATTACGCCCGTGCCAAAATTCGCAGTTGCAGCCCTGCAGGCTGCTGGTCGCTGCCGTCGTTGCCCCCGTATGGCGGTGCCATACGCTATATCTGTCTGTGCCTTTCAGGCTCACTGCGACATCAAACCACTGAGCTTGATTAATTGCAACGTCCTTCTAGAACCCCAAGAATCGTTATATTTGATGCGTTTGCCCTGGGTCATCAACGTTCTCAAAAGACGAACCTAAGCCTATTTTGACAAACCTATCTCTACTGGACCTCTCCTTCACCCTCTGGGACGCTATTTCAATATTGCCGTCTATCCCCACACTATGTGCGGGGTTATTAAGGGTTTGGCTACAGCTTCAGTCGGTCATGATGCAGAGTCCGTTTTTGACGCTTTGTTATATGTGGCCAAATTTATTGTCGAAAAGCAGCCAAATTTATTGTCGAAAAGCAGCCAAATTGCACAATAAAAGCATGAGCCAGTCGTTATTATGGTCAAAGTATTTGAAAATGAAAGAATATAAAAGCAGGATTGCGGACTTGATGCTGCAACAGAAATTGGAATCATCGGGAGCTGTACTAATACAGGGACCAAAATGGTGTGGCAAAACTACCACGGCAGAACAGATTGCCGCAAGTCGGCTCTATATGAACGACCCTGACGAACAGATGGAGAATTTGCGTATGGCATCAATGGCAACTCGTAGGCTTTTAGTCGGTGGAGTTCCAAGACTGATTGACGAGTGGCAACTTGCTCCACAGTTGTGGGATGCCATCAGATTTGAGGTAGACCATCGTGAAGAACATTTCGGTCAGTTTATATTGACAGGTTCTGCTGTTCCTCCCGACAAGAGTGCCATGAAACATTCCGGCACAGGGCGTTTCTCGTGGTTGACAATGCATACCATGTCTTTATGGGAGTCTGGCGACTCCACAGGCGAGGTCTCTTTAAGGAATCTCTTCGATGGCGGCGAGCCTGATGGCGGTGAAAAGAAGATGGAGATAGAGAGGATTGCCTATCTGATTTGCCGTGGAGGATGGCCTGGCGCATTGGAGATGAACGAGACTACTGCTCTAAGACTGGCGTTCAACTATGTCGATGCAGTCGCAGAAAGCGATATGTCCCGTGTGGATGGAGTTTCTAGAGACAGGGAATACGTCATGCGGATTCTTCGCAGCTACGCCAGACATCAAGGTGGGCAGGTTTCTGTCAAAGCCCTTAACGAGGATATGGTGGCAAATGAAGGCGATGTGAGTGTCAGCACCATAAATTCCTACTTGCAGGCTTTGCGAATGATTTTTGTTATCGAGGATATGTCCGCTTGGAACCCCAATCTGAGGAGCAAGACCGCAATAAGGACTTCCGACACACGCTATTTTACAGACCCATCTATAGCGACTGCCGCCCTTGGTCTGGGACCAGACGACCTGCTGTCGGACTTGAAGACAATGGGACTTCTGTTTGAAACTATGGCGGTCAGGGATTTGCGTGTATATGCCGATGCCCTTGACGGCCACGTGTATCATTACCGGGACAAGAATGGCTTGGAATGCGACGCCGTGATACATCTACGGAACGGCGAATATGGGTTGGTGGAGATAAAACTTGGAGGAGACAAACTGATTGAGGAGGGCGTTGGTACGTTGACAATGTTGGAGAAGAAGATTGATGTTGAAAAAATGAAAGCTCCCTCATTCAAGATGGTCCTGGTGGGTGTGGGAAGGTATGCCTACCGCAGAGTCGACGGTGTGATGGTTGTGCCGATAGGATGTTTGAAAGACTAAAAAAAAATAGCCACCCGGTTCCGGGTGGCATTATTTCTTACCCACAGACTGACGATAGTGTGCTTTCGACCAATATTCTTGAGGGTCTTATACACGGCTAAAGTCGCCAACCAGCAATAGTTCGCTCTGCTCTTCGCAGCAAACCCTGATATGGCTTGCCTGTGATTATTACATTTTTATTTCATTCAATTATAAGGTGTTGGGGCGTTTTTGAGACGGTAAAAATATGGTGTTAAAGTGAGCTATGGTATTGACTCCCATAGATTGAATTATACTGACCCCTCTTTTCTATAGTTCTTTCTTTGGCGAAATAATTGTGTAATCTTGCGACAAAAATATGATGTAAATTGACATATAACTCCATTGATAATAAAACAACTAAAAAAGTCAAAAACTGCAAAAGGGTAATCTGTTTTGTTCGGCTAACGAAAAGAGCGGATATGGTCTCAAATGATTTTACATACTACTATTTTGTAACGTTTCTGGCAAAACAGAAAAGCGTAAAATACAAAATATAATTCAATTGGCTCTCTTGTATAGTGCTAATTCTCAGTTAATAAAAATAACATTAAAAATATTTAAGAAATCCGTCCGATACCATGTCGGAATAAAACCGTATCTTTGCAACCCAAATTTGAAGAGAAAAATTGAAGAGTACGTTGAAATAAAGTCTGCCAAGGGAAGTATGGCGCGCAGTATTTCTGCCACATATTTGCCACAGATACATCTGACATCTCGGCTAAAAGTCAGATACAAAGCAAGTAAGGTCGGCAGACCTTATTCCGATATACTCCACTGAGAGGGCCGCTGCAACGACCCTTTTTTATAACGAGATGGGGTATTAGCTCATTTGGTAGAGCATTTGGTTCGCAATCAAAAGGTAACGGGTTCGACTCCCGTATACTCCACTGAAATAAAATTGAGAATTGAGAATTGAGATTTGTCCGGGTGCGGCAGCAATTCTCAATTCTCAATTCTCAATTTCAAATTTATGAAGATAGCATTATTAGGATATGGCAAGATGGGCAAAGCCATCGAGCAGCTGGCCACAGAACGAGGCCACGACATAACTGTTACCATCGATGACGAGGACGACTGGATGGACAAGCTGGACGAGCTGCGCGACTGCGACATGGCCATCGATTTCTCAACACCCGCCACCGTTGTGGGCAACATCATGCGCTGCTTCGACTTGGACCTCCCCGTCGTAGTGGGTACTACCGGGTGGTACGACCAGCTGGAGAGCGTGGTGCACGACTGCCAGCAACGCGGCAAGGCCCTTTTCGTGGCCTCGAACTTCAGCATCGGCATGAATATCATGTTCGAACTCAACCGCCGACTGGCACAGCTGATGAACAGCCACGAAGACTACGACGTGACCATCTCCGAGACCCACCACATCCATAAGCTCGACGCCCCCAGCGGCACCGCCATCACGCTGGCCAACGACATCATCGAGGAGTTGGACCGCAAGGACGAATGGATGCTCTGGAAGACTGTCACCGAGCAGTCGGTCACCCAAAAACACCGCCGCATCAAGAAGGACACCCTCCCCATCACCTCTATACGTGAGGGCGAGGTGCCGGGCATCCACGAGGTGGTGTACGACAGCGACATCGACACCATCACCCTGCGCCATTCGGCCAAAAGCCGCAAAGGGCTGGCCATGGGTGCCATCCTGGCCGCCGAATATATGGAAGGAAAGAAAGGCTACTACACGATGACCGACCTTCTGAAGTAAAGGCAAAGGAGGAGGATGGTCGAGAACGCCTGAAAAAACGAGATGAAGCGAAAGCCACATTGCCATACCTATCTGCTCTCCACCCTGCTGTTGGTGGGTGTCATGCTGGGATGCAGCATGTTGGGGGCAGTACGGTTTGAATGGCATGAGATGTGGCAGTCGCCGATTTTCTTGAACCTCCGCCTGCCAAGAATCATTCTCGCCGTGCTGGTGGGCGCGTCGCTTTCGGTATGCGGGGCGGCCTACCAGTCTATCTTCCGCAATCCCCTGACCGACCCCTATGTCCTCGGCATCTCGTCGGGTGCCTCCTTGGGTGCCGCCGTCGCCATACTGCTGGGACTGCAAGCCCACCTGCTAGGCATAGGCACCTGCGCACTCATCACCGGGCTGCTCACCATCGTCGTCATCTACCGCATCGCCTCCATCGGCAACCGGCTGCACACTACCACACTGCTGCTGACTGGCGTATGCCTCACCTTCCTTATCTCGGCCATCATCTCATTCCTGATGGTGCTGAACCAGGACAAGATGGACAGCATCATCTTCTGGACCATGGGAAGCATGGCCTCGGCCACCTGGGCCGACATCGCCATCGTGGCCCCTATCACCGCCCTCGGAATCGGCATCGTGCTTTATTACAGCCGCGACCTCAACCTGCTGCTCGCCGGAAGCGAAACCGCCCAAAGCCTGGGTGTAGAGGTGGAGAAGGTGAAGAAGGTGCTGCTCTTCGTCACCACCCTCATGGTGGCATTCTGCGTGTCGACATGCGGGGTGATAGGCTTTGTCGGCCTTGTAGTACCGCACTGCATCCGGCTGGTCGTCGGTCCTGACAACCGCAACATCATCCCTTGCGCCATCCTGGTGGGCGGCATGTTCTTGCTGTTGTGCGACACCCTCGCCCGCACAGTGCTTATGCCGGCCGAACTGCCCGTGGGCAGCCTCACCGCATTGGTGGGAGCCCCCCTCTTCATATACCTTCTCTACAAAAACAAGAAAGGCTATTGAAATGATAACCCTCAGCAATCTGTCATACAGCTATGGCGAGAAAGCCGTAATCGCCCACCTCGACACCTGTTTCGAAGACGGCGGTTTTTACGCCATCATGGGTGCCAACGGCTGCGGGAAGACCACGCTGCTGCGGCTGGTGGCGGGACTACTAGCACCACAAGAGGGTGCGGTGATGCTCGACGGCACCAACGTCCGCCACTATTCTGCCCGCCAGTTGGCACAGCGTATGGCTTTCGTCCGCCAGCATCCCCACACCGATTTCGAATTCTCAGCCTTCGAGACTGTGCTGATGGGTCGCAACCCCTACCAGCGTCGTCTGCAGAACGAGTCGGAAGCCGACTGGCAGATAGTGGAGCAATGCCTTCGTCAGACCAACACATGGCACCTGCGCTTTGCCAAGCCTAACGAGATGAGTGGCGGCGAGCTGCAACGTGTGATGATAGCACGTGCGCTGGCACAGCAGACCCCCATCCTGCTCCTCGACGAGCCTGTCTCCAACCTCGACATCGCCCACCAGTTCGAGATACTCGACCTCCTGCGCCGCATCAACCGCGAGCAGCACAAGACCATCCTCCTGGTCATCCACGACCTCAACATGGCGTGGCAGTACTGCGACCGCCTGCTCCTCCTCCATCAATGCGGCATACAGTACCAAGGCTCCACTCGCGAAGGCCTCACGCCCGACAACATCGCCACAGTCTTCGGCGTTAACGCCACCCTCACGGGCGACAACATCCACCTCAGCCCTCGTCATTAGTCATGAAGCGCATATCGTTTTTTGTAGCATTATGCCTAGCCTGCTTGTCGGCCTATGCCACAGGGCAGGATAGCGATGTAATATATTATCGCGGTCAACAGTGGTGGCTCTTGGCCAGGCCGGCCGATGCCGATTCGTCATTGTCTGCCGCACTATATAATAACCTACCCAGCGACAGGTGCGAGTCGACAGCCAATTGGGGTGGATATGTCGGCTATTGGAGCGTTCGCGGAGACATACTTGTGCTTGACAGTATTAGGGTGGAGCTGGTACAGGATGGCGAATGTGTGGATACCACACTGCCCAACTCCTTCATCAAGCGGGTATTCAAAGCCTATGAAGACAAAGGGGTTGTCATGGCACGCTGGTACTCAGGTACCCTACGGTTAGCAAGCGGGAAGAGGCTCCGTTATGAACATGCCGGTTGGAATCGCAACTACGAGACCGAAATGGAATTGACTATCCGCAACGGGAGTGTTGTCGACAGCATTGAGTACCACAACAGGATAGTCTGCGAAGGCTTCGACTTCGAGAGCCTTTCCATGCAGGACTGGGACAGTTTACAGCAGGAGTTCCATCCAATACTCAAGAAATATCCCCAGCTACAGGGCAAAGAGCGTATATTCTTCATGGTTTCTGATTTCACAGTCGACCCTCAAGGCAACCTGGTTGACATAGCCAAAGTCAGCTGCCATGCACAATTGGATGACAAGCTAGAGCAGCAACTAGCACTGGAGTTTAAGCGCTATCTGATGAGCATCCGTCCGTGGAAGGTGCTATACATCAACGGAAAATACTGCGTTTCCCAACGCGGATGGTCTATCCCGATAAGGCTAAGCGAATTGAAAAACGAGAATTAGCTCCGTGTATCTCGAGTTTTTTTACTTGTGATACGTGGAGCCAGGGCTATTACGGTGATTGCTTGATTGTGTGAGAACAATACATTTGTCGACAAATGTATTGTCCATTTCAACATAAGTCCACTGTACTTCCTTAATCTGAGTTTTTGTATTATTAGAACCTACCTTGATTCCACTCTTGTCGAAGGTATCAACGGTTAATCGACAACTATTTTTTGTCAAAAAGTCATTATATCAATAAATATTTATATATTTGTAGATTAATTTGCGAGTAAAATGCAGTTTAAAGATATTGAGGGTCAGCGGGTTCTTATAAACCATCTGACTGAAATAATTGATTCGGGACGCATCAGCCATGCCCAATTGTTCCTTGGCCCCACCACCAGCGGAAGCCTGGCGTTGGCGATAGCCTATGGCCAGTATCTCTGCTGTGAGAACAGGCAGCACTATGGCGAGGGGGCTGAGCTGAGGGCCGACTCGTGTGGCGAGTGCCCCAACTGCCGCAAATATCAGCAACTGATGCATACCGACCTCCACTTCATCTTCCCTTCCGCTACCACACCGACCGTGGTGAGCAAGCCTTGCTCAGATGATTTTCAGGAGGAGTTCCGCGAGTTTCTGAACGAGCACCACCAAGTGGGCACCGCCGAAGAGTGGTATGCCAAGCTGAACATAGAGAACAAGCAGGGGATGATACGCGAACGGGATGCCGACAACATTGTGCAGACCCTCTCGCTCAAGTCGTATGAAGGAGGTTACAAGGTGGTGGTGATTTGGATGGCGGAAAGGATGAACCTCGAAGCCGCCAACAAGCTGCTGAAAACCTTGGAGGAGCCTTCAGAGAAGACCCTGATACTGCTGGTGGCTGAAAGCCGCGACCGTATGCTCTCCACCATCATCTCACGTGTGCAGCAAGTGGTGGTGCCCGACCTGGGGAAAGGGCTGCCGCCAGAGCTGAGAGCCAGCTTTGCAAGCCTGTTTGTATCATGGATGCGGCTGCTGTTCAAGTTGAACATGAAAACGCTCTCCGACTGGGTGGACCAGGTGGCGGGCATGGGACGCGAGCCACAGAAACAGTTTCTCCAGTATGCACAAGAGTCGGTCCGCGCCTGTTTCCTCAAGACGGCCGCCGGCATAGAATTGAATAACGAGCTCCAATTCGGCGATGAGAAGTTCGACACCTTCTTCCCCTCGATGATTACCACGCGCAACATCGAGAAGATGAACCAAGCCATCAACGACACCCTCTACGCCATCGAGCGCAATGCGAACGCCAAAATCAGCTTCATGCAGCTATCGTTCACGATGAGCAAACTGATAAAGAACAGATAATAATAACCAACATATATACAATCATTCTTATCCAACTATGGAAGACATCAAAGACAAAGATATTGAGAAGAAGCACCCAGGAGAGGCGACAAAGAACCAGCATACCCCCAACCCCATGCCTAAAGCACAACCCGCAGAGCCTGAAGACGATGACAATGTGGCCACAGCTGAAGACATGGAGGCATTTATCCGCGACCGACGTGCCAAGGAGAAGGAGAAACGGATGGACGATGAGGAGGAGAAGACCGATGTCTTCGGCGAGTACTCGGCACCGGAGAACTCCATTGACCCTTATATCGAGCCAGACCCCACCCTGCCGTGGGTGAAATACGAAGAGAACATATTCTTGAGCAGAGGCTGCAAGCGATGCCCCGAGTCATATGTCCCCGTGAGCGAGACGGAGACCCGCAGCTGTAGCAAGGTCACCTCGTGCAACTGGATGCGCGGCATCCGGCAGCCCGGCGGTTCTGGCTTCGACTGCGTGGAGGTACGTTTTAAGAACAACCGCAAGGACTTCTTCCGTCTGCCCGACGGCTTGGAGGTGACCGAAGGCGACGTGGTGGCGGTGGAAGGTGTTCCCGGCCACGACATTGGCATCGTGAGCCTTACCGGCGAGGTATGCCGCATCCAGATGAAGAAACGCCATGTGGACCCCGCCAGCGAGAATGTACGCAAGCTCTTCCGCCGCGCCAAGAGCAACGATATCGAACGATGGGTGGAAAGCCTCAAGAACGAGCACAACGCCCTCCTCAAAACACGACGCATCGCCAACGACCTCAACCTCGAGATGAAGGTCAACGATGTGGAATATCAAGGCGACAACGCCAAGGCCATATTCTACTATACCGCCGACGACCGCGTCGACTTCCGCACCCTCATCAAGGTGTTGGCCGAAGAATTCCATGTGCGCATTGAGATGAAGCAAATCGGCGTCCGACAGGAAGCCGGGAAGGTGGGTGGCCTGGGTACCTGCGGCCGCGAAATCTGCTGTAGCACCTGGCTCACCAATTTCAAGTCGGTGACTACCAGCACTGCCAAAATCCAGCAGATACTGCCCAACCCTCAAAAATTGGCCGGACAATGCGGCAAACTGAAATGCTGCCTCAACTTCGAGTGCGAAGTCTATGCCGACGCCCTCAAGAAATTCCCCCCTGCCAACACCCCCATCCGATTCCAGAAAGGACTGGCACTCCACAAAAAGACCGACGTGTTCCGCGGCATCATGTGGTACTGCTATGAAGGCGACAGCGAACTCTACGCCATCCCGGCCGAGAGTGTGAAAGAAATCATCGAGATAAACCGCAACCAGAAGTACCCCGAGAAGCTGGAAGACTACCAGGTAGAGCTGATGTCCACCTCGGCACTGGTGCAGGAGACCAGCAATAGCGAGTTCGAGAAAGAGCTGCGCCGCATGGCCGACGACATGAGCGAAGGCGAGCAGCGCACCAACGAACAGCGCAACGACCGCAAAGGGGGCAACAAGCAGCGCGACGACCGCCAGCGTGGCGGCGACCGCCGTCAGCAACGCAACGAACAACGCGCCCGCGAAGACCGCATACGCGAAGAACAACGCCGCGAGGACAGCCGGATGCGCAGCAACAACAGCAACCGCCACAGCAACGCCCGCAACAATCCCCGCCGCAGCAGCGACAAGGAAAAACGCAACAACCAATAAGTTATGAATGATATGCGTAAGTGTCTATTAGGTATAACGATAATGATGGCAGCCTTCGGCCTGCAGGGCTGCGACAAGAATGTATACTACGCCGTAGAGAAAGACGTAGACGAGACGGGATGGAACATGAACGACCCTGTAGACTTTGAGGTGGACTTCGAGGACACACTGCAGGTCTACGACTTCTTCATCGACGTGCGCAACAGCGTACACTACAACAAGGCCAACACCTTTTTCTTCATCCACACCACCTTCCCTGACGGCAGTGTGGCATACGACACTCTGGAATGCCCGCTGGCTGATGTGGAGGGTCATTGGTACGGCCACCGCACCGGCCGTTATGTCGACAGCCGCTTCGTCTTCCAACGCCATGTCATCATCCCCCGTGCCGGCCGCTACCACTTCCAGCTTTACCACGCCATGCGCGACACCAACCTGGTGGGTTTGAAAAGCGTCGGCCTCCATATCGAATACTTCGGAAACTGACACCCCCACACCCAACCACGGCATACTTAACACCTAACAAGCAGAACAACAAACCATAAACTCACAATAACTATGGCACAAAAACAAAGTAAGAAGAGTTCCAACACCATCACCACAGCCTGGAAAGTCTTTGCTGGCCTATGGATTTTCATCTTCCTCTTCTTCACCTTGCTCTCTTTGGGCTGGCTTGGCTTCATGCCCTCGTTCGAGGAGCTGGAAAACCCCCAAAGCAACCAGGCCACTGAGGTCATCTCCGCCGATGGCGAAATCCTTGGTTTCATCGGCATCGAGAACCGTTCCAATGTAACCTACGACGAACTCTCGCCCAACCTCATCAACGCCCTTATCGCCACCGAGGATGTACGCTTCTACAAACACTCCGGCATCGACTCCCGCAGCCTTTTCCGCGTATTCTTCAAGACCCTCCTCGGTCGTCATAGCAGCAGCGGTGGCGGCAGCACCATCACCCAACAGCTGGCCAAGAACCTCTTCCCACGCGAACATAAGGGGAAAATCGGCACCGTCTTTTCGAAATTCAAGGAATGGGTGGTGGCCGTCAAACTGGAACACAACTATTCCAAGCAGGAAATCATAGCCATGTACTTCAACACGGTGGACTTTGGGAGCAACTCCTTCGGCATCAAGACCGCCGCCAAGACCTTCTTCGACAAGACCCCTGCCGAACTGAGCGTCACCGAGGCGGCCACCTTGGTGGGACTGCTCAAAGCCCCCACGGCCTACAGCCCCATCCTGCACCCCGAAAATGCGATGAACCGCCGCAACACGGTGCTGTCGCAGATGAAGCGCTACGACTATCTGAGCGAAGAAGAGTTTGAACAATACAAGGAAGAACCCATCGATGTGTCGCACTATTCGCCCCAAAGCCACAACGACGGTCTGGCAACCTATCTGCGCGAGTATATCCGCAACTATATGAAAGACTGGTGCAAGCACCACCGCAATAACGACGGCGAGCACTACGATGTGCATAAGGATGGCCTGCGAATCTATACGACCATCGACTCGCGGATGCAGCGTTACGCCGAGGCCGCCGTGCGCGAACACATGAGCAAAGAGGTACAGCCCCAATTCAACCGAGAGCTGAAGACCCGTGGAGGCAACCCTTTCAACGACATTTCCGCCGAGCAACAGGAGAAAATCCTTGTGCAGGCCATGAAGAACTCCGACCGCTACTACCAACTCCACCACAACCAAGGCATGAGCGATAAAGAAATCCGTAAAGTGTTCAAAGAAAAGGTACCCATGCGGGTGTTTTCGTGGAAAGGGAATATCGACACTACCATGTCGCCGTGGGACTCGCTGCTCTACTACAAGAAGTTCCTCAATGTGGGCATGATGTCGGTCGAGCCCGGCACGGGGTATGTGAAGGCTTACGTAGGCGGCATCAACTACCGCTACTTCAAATACGACAACGTGATGAGCCATCGCCAGGTAGGCTCCACGTTCAAACCCTTCGTCTACACGATGGCCTTGCAGGATTTGGGCATGTACCCATGCACTGAAGTGCCGAACACACAGGTATGTTTCGAAGTGTGGGGCCAACCCGACTGGTGTCCCAAGAACTCCACCAATGAACGCGAGAATCAGATGGTAACCCTTAAATGGGCCCTTGCCCACTCCGTCAACTGGGTCTCCGCCTACCTCATGAAGCAAGGCTCGCCCGAACAGGTCATCAGCATAGCACGCAAGATGGGCGTGAACAGCGACATCGACGCCGTCCCTGCCATCTGTGTGGGCACCCCCGAAATCACCGTCTACGAAATGGCTGGTGCTATGGCCACCTTCGCTAATAAAGGCGAATACGTAGAGCCCATCTTCATCACCCGCATCGAAGACAGCAAAGGTACCGTTCTTGACCGCTTCACCCCCGAACGCCACGAAGCCATCAGCGAACGGACTGCCTACATGATGATTGAACTGATGAAAGGCGTGGTGCAGAGCGGTACTGGTGTACGGCTCAACTACAAATACAAGTTGAACGAGTTCAGCAGCGCCATCGCTGGCAAAACCGGCACCACACAGAACAACTCTGACTGCTGGTTCGTAGGCATCACACCCAAGCTGGCCACCGCCATCTGGACAGGCGGCGAGGTGCGCAGCATCCATTTCCGCAACATGACTTTCGGACAAGGCGCCGCACAAGCCCTGCCTATCTTCGGCCACTTTATGCGCAGCATCTACACCGACAAGTCCCTCAAGTTCCCGCGTGGCGACTTCGACCGTCCTAACGTCCCGCTGGATGTGGAGCTCGACTGCTCTCGCTTCCAACAGGAAATACAAGAAGAGGATCCCTACTATGACTTCTAATGAATGCGTGAATGTGGGAATGTATGAATGTGGGAATCAGACTAACGAATTAACACATTTACACAATAACACATTCAAAAGAGACCTTCTCGGCATGTCCTTGGCGGAGCTGCAAGAGCTCTGCCTGTCGGAATCAATGCCCAAGTTTGCCGCCAAGCAGATATGCGACTGGCTCTACAACAAACGGGTCGACACCATTGACGGCATGACCAACCTGTCGCTCAAGGCCCGTAGCCGTCTAAACGAAATAGCATTTATCGGCCGCAGCACCCCTGTCAATTGCCAAGTGTCTAAAGACGGCACAAAGAAATACCTCTTCGAAATAGAGAATGGAGAGTCGCCAACAACAACTAATCAGCCGCACCCGGATAATTCTCAATTCTCGATTCTCAATTCTCAATTAAAAAGATATGTCGAGGCAGTATACATCCCCGAATTGAGTACCAGCGGAGGTTCTCTGCGCGCCACCCTCTGCATCTCCTGCCAGGTGGGCTGCAAGATGGGCTGCCGCTTCTGCGTCACCGGCCAGCAGGGCTTCCATGGGGACCTCACCTCCGGCGACATACTCAACCAAATATTCTCCATCCCCGAATTCCCGTCCCTCACCAATGTCGTGTACATGGGCATGGGCGAACCGATGGACAACCTCGACAACGTGCTGCGCAGCACCGAGGTGCTCACCTCCGACTGGGGGCTGGGATGGAGCCCCAAACGCATCACTGTGTCAAGCGTCGGAATCATTCCAGGCCTTAGGCGTTTCCTCAACGAAAGCCAATGCCACCTGGCCATCAGCCTCCACAACCCCTTTGCCACAGAGCGGCTGGCCGTCATGCCCATGCAGAAAGCCTACCCCATTGCCGACATAATCGCGCTGCTCCAGAAATATGACTGGAGCGGACAGCGGCGCATATCGTTCGAATACACCATGCTCCGTGGCATCAACGACGACCTCCGCCATGCTGCCGAGCTGGTTCGTCTATTGAAAGGGCTTTACTGCCGGGTCAATCTTATCCGGTTCCACTCCTCACCCGACACCCCCTACCGCACCTCAACACCGCAGGCCATCACTGCCTTCCAGAACTACCTCAACGCCCACGGCATCACCTGCACCCTTCGTGCCTCCCGTGGCGAGGACATCATGGCCGCCTGTGGTCTTCTGGCCGGACAGGCACAGTAGTGAGTACTCCCCATGTAAGACCAACAAGGTACACCCCTAACCCTACCACTTCAGGTTCAAAAAAACGTACAAGATGCAATTTTTTTTCGTACCCGCATACTAAAAATAAAAAAATTACGTAGAAAAGTTTGTTATTTGTAAAAAAATGTGTATTTTTGCACTCTGAAATTGAAGTTAAACTAATATAGATTCTATCGGGAAAATACTATCAGTTCAACAACTTAATAGCGAAAAAGATGACTGACGAATTAGTTAGCACGCTCAGCGACAACGAGCTGATACAAGGGTACATGAATGGTAACCCGAAATGTTTTGACGTACTCCTTTCCCGTTATCAGGCCAAGGTTTATGGTTACATTTTCTCTGTAGTCAAAGACAAAGATGTGGCTGACGACATTTTCCAAGACACCTTCTTTAAAGTAGTCGCCACCTTGAATAACGGAGACTACAAAGATGAGAACAAGTTTATCCATTGGGTGATGCGAATTGCTCACAATCTCATTGTCGACTATTTCCGCCGCAACAACAAAATGCCCATTGTGCCCAACCGCCCCGACTGCGACGTGGTCGACACCCTCAAGCTGCACGACGACAATGTGGAGCAGAGCATCATGCGCCAACAAACCAGCCGCAATGTGCGCAAACTGGTGAAGATGCTGCCCCCCGAGCAACGCCGTGTGGTCATCCTGCGCCACTATGGCAAGTGCGACTTCAAAGACATTGCCGCCCGCACAGGCGTGAGCATCAACACCGCCCTAGGCCGTATGCGCTACGCCATCATTAACCTCCGACGTCTGGCCGAGGAACACAACATGTATAGCGAACTTTAATAAAGACAAATAACTTCCAAAGGTGGCTGTAATCGATATGGTTGCAGCCACCTTTTTGTTTTCCCCGACAAAATAATTGTTAATTAACATTTCTCCATGCAATAAAACTTGCTGAATTGAGTTTATAGGGGTGAATTCTTACTTAGGAAGGATTTACAAACCTAATGTTCAACTTAATTAGTCGCGTATGATGCAGGACTACACGTTTTCTAACAGTAGCACGACATCTTTTGAAACTGCAAGCACAAAGGGAGGCAACTCCCAGCCCGTCGCGACCTGCCTGATGCCATCGGCACAGGTCGTACAAAAAATCCTCCAGTATGCAAGATGCTATCAAAACATCCGCATCGGAGACGTAAACATTAAAGTTTATCTCAACTAGTTCAAAAAAAAGCCTGTCCGATGGACAGGCTTTTTGCTTATCAATATAGCTATTAGTGAATAGCGACTGACGAATCTAACTGTTGAGCCTTTGGTAGTAACGCCACCACAGAGCGGGGATGTCGCCTTGCATACACTGCTGGTAGTCGGCATAGGTGCAGGGGAGCATCAGATGGCTCGAATACATCTCACGCAAATCTTCCTTGTTGCATGGGACCCGCATCCACCAGCGGTCGCTAAGCTTGCTCTTGTAAAAGTCAATCTCCAACCCCTGGTCTTCGAGTCCTACCATATAGTGCTTGCAATTCTCAGGGTTTCTCAGGGGGTTATCGCGTTTGCGTCCTATGAAGCCTTCAATAAAATACCAGATGCCCTGTGCCACCATGTGGGCGGTCTGCCCATGATTGTCGAAGAGGGGGTTCACCTCGAAGATGCCCAAACAGCTGGTCTTGTCGCTCGAACCGGCATAACGCATCATCTGACAGAACTCCTCACCATAGAAACCGTGGGGCGACGGTGAGCCGTTGGCAGGAGCGTCGCTTTGGCGCACGGCCCCGATGTCTATGCTGACAAGGTCGGCATTGCGTATCAAAGCCTCAGCACGAGCCATATCACCCTGCACCTCGCCCAGTCGGTAGGCATCAAACTTCAGGTCATCCATGAGCGTAATGTAAGGCCGACCTACAAAATAGGTCTGATAGCCCACATTGGCATGAAAAAAGAGGTAGTTAGGCGTCTGCATAACAATCTTCTGTAGCCAGGTGCGTGAGGTGACGGCATCATCTTCCTCCAAATCAAAACTTGAATCAACCGAGGAGATGTTGATGATACGGTTTAGCATCTCATAGCCTTTGTAAGCCGCAAAGGTAAGGTCCTGGCTGCCGCCCAAAAGTATGAGCGTGCTCCCCTTGGCCACCACGGCGGCCACCACCTGTGCAACTGCATAGTAGGTGTCTTCCACCATCTGACCGACAGAGATATTACCCAGATCCACCAGCTCCATATCAAGGGCTGGGAGGGCCAACCGATAGAGATAGCGTCGTATCTCGTCGGGTGCCGCAGAGCAGCCGGCATTGGCCTCGGCACCCCTATCCTCGCCCACTCCCAAAACGACCAGTCCCCCCTCAGGCAGTGGGGGAACTGGTTGTCCGGGGACATACATCATAGTATTTTTTCCGATTGTCAAATCCCTGAAACCGAGTTCGAAACCCCAGTCTGTAGGATTGGTCGGTATGAGATATTGTTCGAAGGACATAGCTTCAAAAATACGTTAATTCGCTAATGTGTTAATTCGTTAATCGATTCACACATTCAAGCATTCACACATTCAAAAAGTCTGACGGATGACCTCGCCATGGTCATCAACAATCATCTTGTAGAACCACTGGGGATAAGAGGGCTGCATCGGGAAAGCAGGATTGCCCGTCTCGGTACGCTCAAACTTGCCGTCCTTCTCCTTCTTGATGTTGCCGTCGATGTATTTGACCAGCAGGTAATGGTCGAGTTCGTTCCACTGACGCATCATGCGCTGGGCCTGACGGTTGGAAAAGTCGTTCAGCAGCTCCACCAGGGCGGCATCGTTGTCGGCCGACTTCTTGGCGCGGTCGTCAAAGCGAGCCACCTCCTTGATAAAGCCAGTTTCCAGCATATCTTGCACCTTCTGTAGGTCCACAATCATATCGCTATAGCGGCTGTAGACGAAGTTGGTCACGCGGTTAAACAGCCAGAAGGCAGCGGTCTCACTATAGGTCAGCATATCGCCGTTGCCCTGTCTGAAGCATTCAGGAATGCGGGTAATGCCGCAATACATGGGGCAGTAGACCGTGCTGTAAGTGTCATCAACACCAAACCACAGGATGCCGCCCACCTTGGCAGGCAGCCAGCTGCGGCACTGAGCCACGAAACTGAAGCCAGTCTGCTGGGTCGAGGTGGCACGCTCGTGGACATACTGCTTGCCGTTCACCTCGAAACCCATAGGACGCCAGCGGTAGGGGCAGGCAAAAGGACCGGCTCCCATATCCTTGGACATATCCATCGAGGTCCCCTCATAATGGTCGCGCATCAGGTTCATCACTTCATGGACATCCACCTTATGGTCTGGCTTAATCCACAGGGGCATACGCTCCGCATTGGGGTCGCCCATAGCATATTTCTCATATTTGCGCATCTCGCGGTTCACACGGTTGAACATCGCATACACACGGGCGTCGCAGCCACGGATGCCGCTGAAAGTAAGGGGTGCGTAGGTGTCGGCAAAACTGAACTCCTCGTTTTTGCCGTCAAACCAGCCGCAGGCGCGGGCGTATGTCACCACATCGGCCGCATAGACGCATTCCACTTCGGGCTCATACAGATAGTCCATATGGTTGCTGCTGATTACCTGATGCAGACCTTTGCCTTTGGCCTTATTCCATTTTGTGCCTTCCTGGGGGAACTGGGTGATGCGGGCCTGATTGGCATGACCGCTCACATAGCCGTCGGGGATACGGCGGGCCACCCACACAGCACCATCAGTATACTTGTATTTCAGCTTCTTGGCAAGGTCGGCCTTCACAGGAGCCCCGCGTTTGCCAATCAGTTCCAGAATCCACACCTCGTTGGGGTCGCAGATGGAGAAGCTCTCGCCCTCGCTGCAATAGCCGTAGTCGGCCACCATCTTGGTCATCCAATAAATAGCCTCGCGGGCGTTCTTGGCACGCTGCAAGGTGACGTAGATGAGAGAGCCATAGTCGATGCCCTTCACCTCGTCCTTCCAGCACTCCTCACGGCCGCCATACGTGGTCTCGCCGATAGCCAGCTGGTGCTCGTTCATGTTGCCTACCACACTATAGGTGTGCGCCACTTGTGGAATTTCGAAGAGTTTCTTGCCGCTGTCCCAGTCAACAAGCATAAACATGGTCCCAGCCGGATAGTCGGCAGCCTTACGGTAATAGAGTTCTCCATAAAGCACATGGCTATCAGCCGCATAAGTAATCATGGTGCTTCCGTCCTTGGTGGCACCCTTGGTGAAAAGGAAATTGGTGCACGCTGTGGCCTCGTAGCCCATCAGAAGGACCGCGCCCATCAACAAAAGTGAAAGTGTTTTTCTCATAATAGGTACAATTTATTAATTATTCTGATATTCAAACATCTATTCTAAAACAAATACCCACTGACGGTTATTTTAGAAATGCAAAGATACGATTTTAATCCAACTTATGAAAGTTATTGATACATTTTTAAGAATTCCTTTTCATATACCACCCACAGATTGACCACTATACCCCTTCGAGGATCAACAAAATGGCGGTTGAAACTGCATTACATTTTGTCTTGCAGAAATAACCATTTTTTATTTTTGGCTCTTCTGCTATATTTGACTGCTTTTTCAACTGCCTCGAAGGCTGAATCTCAATAACGTTGCCGAAGTTGAGAGCAGCGCAACCTCGCTTGCTTTGCCGAGATATTGCAACATCTCGAGGAAACCCCACACAAGGAACACAGTAACGGCTGTGAAATGTCGTTATCCCTGTCTTGAACGGAATTAACTTGACACTTTTTTGCGCAAAAAAGCAAAAAAGAAATGGAAAACACAAAAAAGAAATGGACGCGGAGGATGTACACCCCGGAGTTCAAGTTGGAAGTTCTGAGCTACTATTACACGCACGG
>JAFWOP010000058.1 GCA_017545365.1 Bacteroidales bacterium | reverse complement strand
TTCGCCTTCGCAGAGAACGGCAAAGAGATTAACGACAACTTCTTCCGCTGCTGTGGGTTCACGGTTCGTGCCGTCCGCGCCAAATGATTTTGAAAACGTCCGTCGCAACGCGCGAAAGTGCCAATCGGTTTTGAAAACGGCTTTCGCGGGGCGCGCAAACTCCAAGCAATCCAAAACGAATATTAACCCAATAAAAATATCACACCTATGAACATACCACAGCAAATCGAAGCCATCAGCATCGCGCGCGCGGCCAACGCGCCCCATTACGAGTACATGACCACCTTCGGCAAGCGCACCGCCGAGCTGCCCGTCGACCACGAGCTCTGGCGCAAGGGCAAGGACGAGTTCGACACCGCCTTCAGGGCCGAGGACGAAGCCTTCAAGCGCTACCGCGATAGCGAGCTCACCGACCCGCTGAAGGCCGCCGACGAGGAGCGCGACAAGCTCTACGCCTCGCTGCGCGACACCGTCAAGGCCTACGCCAAGTTCCCCATCGCCGAGACCGCCCAGCACGCCGAGCCCCTCCTGCGCGTCATCAAGAACTACAAAATCAAGACCACGGAGAACTACATGAAGGAAAGCGGCCTCATCGACAACATGCTGCAGGACCTCTTCCAGTACCGCACCCAGCTGCGCCGCCTCGGCCTCGAAATCCTCGCCGACCGCCTCAAGGCCGCCAACGACCGCGTGCGCCAGCTCCTCACCGAACGCAACGACGAGCGCTCGGCGCAAATCATGGGCGAGCTCAAGGCAGCCCGCGAGGCCACCGACCGCGCCTACCTCACCCTCGTGCGCCTCACCAACGCCTACGCCCTCCTCAACCCCGACGTCGAGAGCGCGCAGAAACTCGTCGCTCTCGTCAGCGAGGACCTCGAATACTTCCGCAAGCACGCCATGGCGCCCTCGCACCGCGACAAGAAGACGCCCGAGCCCGACGACACCCCCGCGACACCGGGCGAAGAGCCGACGGAGGCGTGAAAACACATCGCGCTCATGAGCGCAACCACGGACGAGGCCGGAAAACGCACCCCGCTCATGAGCGCGGTCGATTTTCAGCCCGAAAGTGCCCTCCGCTCATGAGCGCGGCCGATTTTTCGCCGGAAAGTGCCCTCCGCTCACGAGCGCGGCCGACTTTCGCCCGAAAAGTGCATCCCGCTCATGAGCGTGGTGAAACTGACCGGATGAAACAATAAAATGAAGTAAAACAATAAACACATTTAGACAATGAAGAAGATATTTTTGCTCGGCGCTATGGTGTGCGCCCTCGGAATGATGACCGCCTGCAAGAGCGGCCAGCAGGAAGGGAATGTTCCCAAAGAATACCTCTCCGTTTCCGACTTTTCGTCGGATGAACTAATTGTAATGGGAACCTACGACGAACTGATTGCCAAGATGGGGGAACCTGAACATTATTCCGACAGTGGATGCGTCGCAAAGGGCAACGGCACCAGCGTATATATTCCGTTGATGCAATACCCCGGCATCAGTTATATACGTAAAAGCGACAGCGTCCAGCTCTTTTTTGTCGATTTCCGAATATCTGGAGCCAAGCTTTCCCTTAGAATCGGCAATGAAAAGCCACTGGCCATTGACAGCAACACCGTATGCGACGACTTCTATGCCTATATGGACAAGTTTGTCTTTGCCGACGGAAACAGCAGTACTTTGCCCGACGAGGAGCGAATGGCGTACGATGTACACTATATGACAGATGGAATCTATTATGCGCTGGGATTCCCGTGCGACACCATCGACAAAAGATACAGCAACGTCATCCGTCCAGTGTTCACACCGAGCGACAAACGTCTGTGGTATATGGAATTCGGTGCAATAGATATGGACGGATTGTATAGAAACAAACAATAGTTGACAATGCACATCTCAGTCTTCTGCGGGGCGTCGCTCCCGCACAGCGAACAAATCACAGAGGCCGCGCGGCAGCTCGGCCGCGCCATCGCCCGCGGCGGCCACACGCTGCTCTACGGCGGCAGCAATCTGGGACTGATGGGCATTGCTCCCGCATATAGCCTCCACCCCGCACCTGTGCGCGGTGAAATTGCAGAAATGAAACAACAGATTTAAAAGAAACAATATGATAGAAGTAACAGACTTTGACAAAGTGGAAGTGCGGGTGGGCACCGTGGTGGCCGTCGCCGAAAACAAGAAAGCACGCCATCCCGCCTATGCGGTCACCATCGACTTCGGCTCCGAAATCGGGCTGAAGAAATCGTCGGCGCAAATCACCGCCCTCTACACTCCCGACGACCTCGTAGGCACGCAGGTGGTGTGCTGCGTCAACCTGCAGCCGATGCACATCGGCTCCGTCAAGAGCGAGGTGCGCATCCTCGGCACCGACTCCGCCCAGGGTGTCGTCCTCCTGCGCCCCACCCACCTGGTGAAGAACGGCGACCGCGTATTCTGACAACAACACAAAAACACAGACATAATGAACATCTCAGTCTTCTGCGGGGTGTCGCACATGTGCGCGGTGAAAATGCAGAAATGAAACAACGGATTGAAAACACTTAACTCATAAAAAACAATGAAGAGGCTATTGCCGGCATACTTGATGATTATGGCATTCGGATATGTGGAGGCACAGACTTCGTATGTTCCATACTACACAAAGACCATTGATGCCTTTACTAAAATGGCAGAAAACAATTATGTTCAGGCCGTTGAATGCTATGAGGAGGCGTTTTCCAATTACTATCCTTTCCCCGAGGACCTTGCCAATCTGCGCGACTGCTATTTAGCGTTAGAAGATACTGCCGATGCAGTTAATTGTGTCAAGCGTATGGTTGCGTGCGGATGGCAATTGTATGAAACTTATCCAGTGATAGGCTTTCGCTCATTGGAAAACAGAATTGGAGCATTCGACTCAGTACGAATTGTCTATATAACCAGTATTTACCCAACATTACGCCAAAACTATTTGCGACAAATCGACCCCACCGAAAATGCCTATCTTGAACGGATTGTCCAGAACGAAATCTTCTGTCAGGAAATAAGGGATGGGAGATTTGGCGAAGACGAATGGCTAAATGCGGTATTTGCACAGAATGCATTAGACCTTTGTCCCTTGCTTAAGAACAAGAAATTGAACAGGAGAAATGTTGACGTGTGGAGTAACCAATTACTACAGATTGCCTTGGTTCATTGCGCGAAAGCATTAGGGTTGAACGAATATGGGAGAGATACGATATACACCGATATGATGGATTTGTTGAAGAAAGAGGTGCTTAAAGGTAATTTACATCCCGATGTATATGCCAGTGTCTATGACATAGTTTATTGGTTTAACAACAATAAATCATACTATGGAAGGCAATTGTCCTTTGACCCGGAAACAGGGAAGCATTTCTGCGTCGAGATAGAGGATGTGAGTAACGTTGATAAGCGACGTGCCGAGATTGGACTCCCGTCAGTTCGGGTTTTTTGTAAGAAATACAATATCACGCCACCTGCCAATTACTAATACAATCACAACGGCTGCCATCCTTGCGGACGGCAATGAAAAAAGAAACAACACAATGCACATAGCAGTCTTCTGCGGGGCGTCGCTGCCGCGCAACAATGAAATCGTCGAGGCCGCCGTCTTTGCATGAAGGGAAAAATGGACAGAAATAATCAACCCAGACAGACAATGAAGAGACTCCCGATTCTTTTGGTAGCGGCATTGATGGTCGGCTGCGCCGTGCAGAAGCCGGTGGTCGAAGAAGCCGTCACCCCTTCCCTCCTCGAACAGGGCATCGCGCTGGTGGACAGTCTGCCGTCGCGCCCGTGGCAGGAGGTCTTCGTGGATGAACCTCTGCGGGCGTTGATTTCCGAGGCGCTCGACAGCAACGCCGATGTGCGCACTATGCGGCTCAATGTGGAGCAAGCCGCCCAGCAGATGCGGGTGGCAAAACTCTCCTATCTGCCGACATTCGCGCTGTCGCCGTCAGCCACAGCCTCCAAAGCGCAAAATAGCGCCGTCACCTACAGCTACGAGCTGCCGCTGACGATGAGCTGGGAACTGAACCTCGGCGGAGGGGTGGAGGCGCAGAAGGAGGCGACCCTGTACCAGTGGATGAACACGCAGGAGCAGCTCGGCTACACGCGGCTGCAGCTCATCTCCTCCGTCGCCAACGCCTACTACACCCTCGTGATGCTCGACGAGCAGCTGCGTATCGCGGAGCAGAGCGTGCAGCTGCAGCGCGAGACGCTGGAGACCATCCGCACGATGAAGGATGTAGGTATGATGAACGAGCTGGCGGTCAACCAAGCCGAAACCGAGCTGCAAGCCACCGTCGCCTCGGTGAGTGACCTTCGTCTGCAACGCGACAAGACTCGGCGGGCACTCAACCTGCTGTTGGGTCGCACGACACGCGATGTGCAGCGTTCCGCCTACGCAGATGCAAAGGACATCAAGATGGACGCAACCACGCCCGTCAGCCTCGAGGCACTGGCTTCGCGTCCCGATGTGCGCAGCGCCGAGTATCAGCTGCGGGCCTCGTTCAGCAACACCAAGGTGGCGCGCTCGCAGTTCTACCCCTCGCTGAAACTCACCGCCAGCGGCTCGTGGACGAACAACGTCGGCGAGATAGTGAACCCCGCGCAGCTGCTGCTCAACCTCATCGGCGGCCTCACGCAGCCGCTGTTCCTTAACGGGCAGATCAAGGCAGGCTTCGAGGTGGCCAAAGCGCAGCAGGAACAGGCGCAGATAGCCTTCCATCAGGCACTCCTGCAGGCGGGCAGCGAGGTAGCCGACGCGATGTCGGAATGCCGCACCGCCCAGCAGAAGCTGCAGGTCCGCGAGGCACAGGTGGAGGCCAGCCGCAAAGCCGCGGAGAACAGCCGCGAGCTGGTGCAGCACTCCTCCTCCGTCACCTACCTCGAGGTGCTCACCGCCCAGTCGTCATGGCTCACCACCCAGCTGCAGCAGACAGCCGACTGGCTCGAGCTCCAGCAAGGAAAAATCAACCTCTATAAAGCCCTCTACCGATGAAACCGAACATCACATTAGCCCCCCTGCAACCCGCCGACCGCGAGCAATTTATCCTTGACAACCAGCGGGCGTTCAAATACGGAGCCACCGAAGAATTCGGACTACGCGACAGCCATTTTGAAGAGGACGGCGATATCATCTCGCGTGCTACCATCGAGGCTTCCATCGACGGAGCCAATGCCGAAACCTACCGCATCCTGCTCGACGGCGAGATAGTAGGTGGCGCAGTTATCAGTGTTAATGGCAATCACGGCGAACTGGAACTGCTGTTTGTCAACCCCGAAGTCCACAGCAAAGGCATCGGCTATGCCGCATGGTGTCTCGTCGAGGAGCTGTACCCCGAGGTGTCCGTGTGGGAGACGACGACCCCCTACTTCGAGAAGCGCAACATCCACTTCTATGTCAACCGCTGTGGCTTCCACATTGTCGAGTTTTGGAATAAGTACCACAATGGCCCCTCCATTCCTCCTGAAGAGGTCAACAATTGGCACGAAGACGATGAGATGTTTGTGTTTAGGAAGGTGATAAAAGAGAAAGGAGTGTAAAACTGTTCATTTACACTCCATTCCGTTGATATAAGTGTGTGGTGTTCTTTTTCTCAGAGGGACGTTTTCGATAAGCCGAGCGCAGAGGGCAAATCACGCAGTGTTTGCACTATGCCGAGGCGAGAAAACGTCACGGAGTAACGTTTTATTGTACACTAGAGACTTCCTCGGTGGGGTTGCCTTCGCCTTTGGGGTTGGGGCCGTACTGGTTGGGGCCGTAGTCGGAGTTGGTGAACATCCACACGAGGCTGATGATGACGATGACAAAGCTGGCCAGTCCGAAGAGGATGAAGGCTACGCTGCTGGTGATTTGGAACATCTGTGCGATGTAGCTGAGCAATGCGCTACCGTAGATGAAGATTGCCCAGTAGCCCGATTTGCCAATGTCGTGCAGACGGCGCACGGTTACTGCTATGCTGGGGATGAGGATTGCAAGGTAGTAGATGATGTAAATGTACATGAAAGGGTTCTTCATGATGGTGAGCATCATCTCCATCTCGTCAATGTCTTCAGTTCCAGAGGCTGCTGCGTTAAAGCCCATCTTGGCTATGGGTATAATCAAGCCAATCATCAGGGCAAAGGCAATGATGAAGTTGACGAGCGTGAACCACCAGTACTCTTTCCTACGGGCGCGACCGCTAAAGTCGGCGTACTGCTTTAAGCATTTAAAATACCATTTCATAGTGCTATGCTTTTAGAAGGAAATTGATGTCGGCATCGTGGGGGAGTTCTTGGGTGTTGGCGATGTTGGTCTTGAAGACTTTCATCTTGTTGGGTTTGCCAATCAGTGAGAGGTTGCCGTTCTCAAGCAGCAGGGCGGTGGCTTCGCGGATGGCGGCGACGGTGGCCTTGGGATTGACCATGATGTACTCCTTTAGGCGGTCGTCGCGTGTTTCGCCACCGTGTTTGGGGTCGAAGAAGTCGGTGTAGTGGGGGTTGATTTGGAAGGGGACGAGGCCCATGCAGTCGAACGAGTCGGGCATGACAATGGGCATGTCGTTGGTGGTGCAGAGGGTGGGGCCTGCCACGTTGCTGCCCGCGCTCCAACCCATATAGGGCATGCCGTCGAAGGCGCGCTGGCGGATGGCCTGCATGAGGCCTGTGCGTTGCAGCTGGCGCACAAGGTGGAAGGTGTTGCCACCGCCCACGGCCACACAGTCAGTGTCGTACACGGCGTTGATGGGCAGGGTTTTGTGGTGCACGCTGGTCAGCTTTACGCCAAACTCGGCATAGACCTTTGCCACTTTGGCCTCATAGGCATCATAGCTCTTGGTCAGGCCTCCTTCGGCGAGCGATACGCCGGCATAAGGCACGAAGAGCACTTTCTTAACGTTGTGCCGACGGCAGAAGTCGGCAATCATGTCCTTGCACCAGCCGAGGTAAGCCTCGCCACGCATGGTGCTGTTGCTGATAAGTAAGAGGTTTCTTTTGTCCATAATGATATTATTTGTCTAGTCTTACTAGTAATACTAGTTCTGCTAGTAAGGCTAGAGGGGTTAAGCATCAATTGTTGCGTAGGTGGCGTTGCGCTCGATGAATTCGCGGCGGGGGGGCACGTCGTCGCCCATGAGCATGGAGAAGACGCGGTCGGCCGAGGCGGCATTCTCGATGGTCACCTGGCGCAGCTGGCGGTTCTCGGGATCCATGGTGGTTTCCCACAGCTGCTCGGGGTTCATCTCACCGAGACCTTTGTAGCGCTGGACGTGCACGCCCTTGTCGCCTACGGCTTCCATGGCACGCTCGCGCTCCTCTTCGGTCCAGCAATAGAAGCTTTTGTTGCCTTTCTTGACTAGGTAGAGCGGGGGAGTGGCGAGGTAGACGTAGCCGTTCTCAATCAGCTCTGGCATATAGCGGAAGAAGAAGGTGAGCATCAGGGTGTCGATATGTGCGCCGTCGACATCGGCATCGGTCATGATGATGACCTTGTGGTAGCGCAGCTTGCTGAGGTTGAGGGCCTGGCTGTCCTCGGGGGTGCCCACGGTGACGCCGAGGGCGGTGTAGATGTTGCGGATTTCCTCGCTCTCGAAGGCGCGGTGGCGCATGGCTTTCTCCACATTGAGGATTTTGCCCCTCAGGGGGAGGATGGCTTGATAGCGGCGGTCGCGGCCCTGCTTGGCACTTCCGCCTGCCGAGTCACCCTCGACAAAGTAAATCTCGCACTGGCTGGGGTCGCCGTCTTGGCAGTCGGCCAGTTTGCCGGGCAGTCCCGCGCTGCTGAACACGTTGCCGCGCTGCACCATTTCGCGGGCCTTGCGGGCTGCCTGTCGGGCGCGGGCGGCAAGGATGACCTTTTCCACGATGGTCTTGGCCTCGTTGGGGTGCTCTTCCAGATAGTTCTCCAGCATCTCGCTCACCGCGCTGTCCACGGCTCCGCGCACCTCGTTGTTGCCCAGCTTGGTCTTGGTCTGCCCCTCGAACTGGGGTTCGGCCACCTTGACGCTGATGATGGCGGTGAGGCCTTCGCGGAAGTCGTCGCCCGCGATGTCCACCTTGGCTTTGGCCAGCATGCCGCTTTTGTCGGCATAGGACTTCAGGGTGCGGGTCAGGCCGTTGCGGAAGCCCGCCAGATGGGTGCCGCCCTCGTGGGTGTTGATATTGTTGACGTAGCTGTGGATGTTCTCGTTGTAGGTGTTGTTGTACTGCATGGCAATCTCGATGGGGATGCCGTTGCGCTCGCCCTCGATGTAGATGGCTTCGGGCATGAGTTGCTCGCGGTTCTCGTCCAGATAGGCGATGAAGTCTCTCAGTCCGTTCTCGCTGTAGAAATGCTGGCTTTGATGGGTGCCGTCGGCCAAGGGACGCTTGTCCTCGATGGTGATGTCGATGCCCTTGTTGAGGTATGCCAGCTCGCGCATACGCTCCAGCAGCGTGTTGTAGTCGTATTCGGTGGTGGTGAAGATGGTGCCGTCGGGGTGGAAGGTGATGCGGGTGCCGGTCTTGTCGGCGGAACCTACCTCTTTGACAGGGTAGAGGGGTTTGCCCTTGCTGTATTCCTGCTGGTAGGTCTTCCCTCCACGGTAGACGTTGACAATCATATGGTCGCTGAGGGCGTTGACGCATGAAACACCCACGCCGTGCAGGCCGCCCGACACCTTGTAGCTGCCCTTGTCGAATTTGCCGCCGGCATGCAGCACAGTCATCACCACTTCGAGGGCCGAACGGTGCTCCTTTTCGTGCATGTCCACGGGGATGCCACGGCCGTTGTCCTCCACAGTGATGCTGTTGTCCTCGTTGATGCTTACGTAAATCTTGGTGCAATATCCGGCCAAGGCCTCATCGATGGAGTTGTCCACCACCTCGTACACCAGATGGTGCAGGCCGCGGAAGTTCACGTCGCCAATATACATGGCAGGGCGCACACGCACCGCCTCAAGGCCTTCCAATACGGTAATATTACTCGCGCTGTATTCGTTCTTTTGTGTTGTATCGCTCATATTTAGGTACTGAATAATTAGTCATTAAGAATTTGCAAAGATACGAATTTTTTTCGACATATCAGCACCTAATTTGTGAAAAAAGACCCCCTTTTTTCCACCTCGTATGTCAGTAACTGAAGGTACGGGCGGCCCGCCCATGGTGTCGGCCGAATGATTGTGCTGTTATATAGAGTCTTATCGGTAGGGGCAGACTCCCGTGTCTGCCCGGGTATGGGCGTACTTCTGCCCGGATATGGGCGTACACGGGAGTATGCCCCTACCGCAATATTGTCTCGGCGGGTGTGGCGGCTTGCAGCAGTCCTTTCTTTGCCTCGTGCCAGGGAAGGGCAAGGCATTGTATGGTGGCGGGCGGCAGGTGAAAGCGTCCTGTGCGGTCGGCGGTGACGGTGTATTCCAGCGTGTGGATGCCGGCTGGAAGGTTGTAGATGAAGATGTCTAGACAGTCGGGTGCGCCGACAAACTGTGTGGCTATGGAGCCTAGGCGGGAGTCGACCGTTTTGGTGCTTATGGCGTAGGTCCTCTCTGATGAAGAATACACGACGTTGACATCTCCGTGCGACGAGAAGCAGGCAGCGTAGGGTGAGCGGATATACAGGTTATACAGGGGACGCTCATTATTGACTGTCAGCCGTATTGTATATTGTCCGTATGGGGTATTCGAGGTAGTGAGGTTTTTGTGGGGTATAACCTCGCGGGTGAGGGTGACATTTCCAGGGTCTTGTTTTTTATACCATTGAGGGTCTCGGATTAGTCCGCGGCTTGTCAGTCGTGCCCTGTTGTCGCCATTCCAAACCGTTGTTGGCAAAAGGTAGCGGACACGCTGCCTCACTTGGTCGGCGAGAATGGTGTCGTGCAATACCTCCTCAAAAATGTCGATGTAATTCAACAGTGCCGAGGCACTATTGTCGGTAGCATTCCATCGCCGACCTTGTTCGGGGTGGTTGGAGTCATAGCTCGACGACTGCACGATGGCCCTTGCCATCTTGCGTGCCAAGGCAGTGTCGCCGTGTCGGTTGAGAAGCAGGATGTCCCATTGGTCAGGATTGTTCGACCGAATGTTAGCGTAGAGGCTGTCGCGCATGGGCAGGTAGATGGAGTCGAGAGGATACTGGGCAAAGTGGTCGTGTATTATGAGCCACGATGATGCGTCGTTCCTTGAACCAGGGCTCCGTTTCCAATCCTTATACATCAGGCTGTCGTACAACTGTAGGGTACGTCGAATCTTGAATGACTGGGGTATGCGCACATGCGGACACTCCTTCTGTATTCGCATGATGTCTTTCAGGTTTTCACGGATATCTCTTTTGTCATAAATACGGGTGCTCCCTTTGAATGAAGGCCAACCGCCGCTGGGCAGCTGTGCCTCGTCAAGAACCTTAAGCAAGGAGTCCACAGCATGGCTGTCGTGGTATACAGCGGCACAATAGAGTGAGTGGAAAATAGGACAGATGCTATAGCTGTCACGCTCTTTCCAATAGAAGTAATCCTCCACGCGCGACTGCAAGGTGCGGTAATCCGACTGGGTGAGGGGATATGCGTTGCCATTCAGTCGGGGATGGCGCAGCAGGTTGACCGTGGCTGACTGGGCGTCGAGAACAATCTCGTCGTGCAGGGCATCTGAGACGGTGAAAGAGTAGTCCCGATGTCGTGACGCCAGCGGGAGTAGCTTATGGGGTGCCACAAGGGGGAATTGCACTAGTGAACCTCCTTCGGGCAAGGCCTCGGTGTACCGCTCCCCTTTGGCTTTAGTGCCACTGTACAGGCGGACGGCAATGCCGCCCAAGGTGTCACCGTCCATCCGGTCGATTCGGACGACCATCGAGGTGCTGTCGCCCGTGTAGAGGAACGGCGGCACGTTGGGCGTAATCATCGCGTCGCGGTAGGTGAGGTAGCTGTTGTCTATATATGCCAAAGAGCCTTCTCTGTCCATGGCAACACCTCTGAGAAACCATCGGGCGAGTCGTTGCGGGGCAGTGAAACGGAGGTCGATGATACCGTCGTTGTCGCTGTGCAGGTTGCCGAACCACGGGCCGTAGGGCGACAAGTCGGTGCGGAGTATGCCTTTCGGTTGGGGCAGGTTATCTATGTTCCAGTCTTCGTATGTTCCCACAGAAGCCGACGCGCAATGAACACCATAGTACCCGTATGTGCCCACCGACAGGAGGGCATCTATTTTCGGTTGGTCAATATAATATGCCCGGGTGGACTGGTCGTGGGAGCTGTAGGGTGGACGAAGTTCAAAGAAGGGTCTCTGCTTTGGTTCGTTATATCGAACGGTGTTCAGCAATAGGCGGTTGTGGTCGTATATGGGGTCGCCGAATGAGCAGTAGCCGGTATGATAAGAGAGGTAGTCTACATTTGAGTAAAAGGTTTGACCATAATGGTTTTCTATTGAGTGGAGGGCGTCGTCGTAGGATGTGAGTGTCAGGGTGGTTTGCACTGGTTTGCCGAGTGTGTCGGTGATGCGTAGCCGCCAGTGGACGGGTGCTCCGGCAAAGAGTCTTTGAATGTGGAAATCAGGCTTAAATGGCGTCACGTTTAGCCCATCGGGCTCTATCCAGTGCATCTGTAGTCGCGGGAGCGGGCGGGCGACATTGATGTTGGTTGACCCTTTGAATCGTTCTCCATGATGATAGGCAATGACTGAAATACCAATGTCTCCGCACCATTTTTCCTCTAAGGGCAGGGCAATACGGGTAAAACCATGGTCAAGGCGTAGGTGATAGATTTGGATGATTCTGGAGCCTTGCGACAGGAGAAGCATGGCGGAAATATTCTCTGCGCTGCCCACACGTACCCGCAAGGTGTCGCCGACAAGGTATTTGTCTTTCTCGACCGAGGCAAAGAATGGAAGGGTGTCAAGGGGCATCGGGGCATCGAAGCCGAGGTGTGAGACTCGTAGGGTGTCTGGGTGGATATGTGGGTTGTCGCTGCTCATAATGAAACGGAGGTGTCCGTCGGGCAGCACAATGTTAGGAATCAGGTTGCTAAGGGGTCCCCATTTGTTGGGAACAGACAAGTCGCCCTGCCACACAAGGGTGGGGGTAGGTGCGTCGGTTTCGATGGTAAGATGGGCGGCAACTGCCAGAAGCCTGTTGTTAAGGCTACTGCAATGAACATGGATGTCGCCGAGTCCGTCGATATATTCCGGGAACCCGCCACCAGTGATGTCATAGGAAGGCGGAGAGTACGGGGATAAGGAGAAAAAACCTGTGTAGTCACCCACGGCAATATAAATGTCTTCTTTCACCGTCTCGCCAGTGGGGTCGGTGGCAGTTACTTCTAATCGGTATTGGGCAAACTCTCCGTCAAGGTATGGGAGGTATTCATACTTTATAGGGGTAAAGTGGAAGCTGAAACTCCCATCGGGTTGGATGGGCAGCTCTCCCGAGCTGTTGACAAACCAACAGCCCCTATGCTCGTTGCCCAAGCAGTTCGACCAAGGGGAATGACCGAACGACTGTGTCAGAGTATAGGAAACCGTGGCAGACGAAATCGAAGCACCGCTGCGGGACGTAAGCATGCCTTCGATATAAACGGGTTGCCCGTAGCGGTGGGTGTCGCTTGTGCTTTGCAGCGACAGTGAGAGTGTGGGAAGCGTGTAGTTCTCGACAGGAATCACTGCATAGCCTATATCGCTGGCATCGTGGTCGTACCCTATGAGGTACAGATGGTCATAGCTCTTATTAGGGGAAAGCATCTGCGACAAGATGATGCTGCCCTCGGCCCAGCCCATGTCGTCGGTGGTGAGATTCAGGGAGGTGATGCTGTCTGAACGGTCGTAGCCGTCAGCCATCTTCACGCAGAAGGAGAAGTGTGGGACGGGTTGTAGATTGGCACCTGTGCTTTTTGACCGCTGCTGCACCATGGCGGTGAACCGGACGGTGTCGGACGGACGGTAGATGGGGGCGTTGAGGAAGAAAGAGACTATCGTGTCGGCTTCCTCTTCTTCTTCCATAAGGGGATTTCTATAGTTGGCAATCAGTTGCTCCTGTTTTCTGGTGCAGGTGTGGCCCTGATGGGTGATACTGTAGATTGGGTGGGTGTATTTCCCTTCAGGCATCAGCGGACCAAAGTCGAAACGCCCCAGCGTATCAGTGTATGCGGTGAGGGTGATGCTGTCATGCTCCTCGCCAACCCAACTCTGCAGCTCTCCTCGAAGAGTGACAGGGATGCCGACGAGCGGCTCTCCCGTTATGGTGTTGAGCACGAGGCCTTGTCCGTCTGAATAGATAATGGGCTCGATGGCAGCCGACTGGCACGAAAACGAGTAAAGAAAGGCAGCTGGCAGACAGCTGTCAGCCATGTCGGTGCGGACAGGGAAAGGCTTCTCGGCGACAAGCATGGAATAGTCCCCCACGGGCAGGGGTGGAAAGTGGTAGTGTTTTGTGTTCCTCCATTGGTCTTCGGTAGTAGGTTGTACAGACACGACGAAATCGTGCAGTGCGAGCTGCGACAAGGCATAGCGTAGCCTCTGCTGCTGTTTCATCGTGTCGACCGTGCTGCGGATGTCAGGCAGTATGCGCATATATAGTGTGGCACAGCTATCACCATTGTAGGTGAAGAAACAACCGCTGTCGGGGGCTACTACAGGGCCTATCCCCACACTCGCCAACGGTTTTGGGCGTAATATTTTGAACTCCTCCTTTTGGTATCCGCCTGTGTAGTGGTCGACAAATCTGTTTAATTCGCGGCAGAGCGTCTGCCATTGCACCGAGGAGGTGTCGGTGCCAGTGCGGTAAGGGACACGGGCGGCTCGCCCGTGAGAAAGAAGCTGGTAATCCTCCGCGCGCGACTGCAAGGTGCGAATAAGAAACCTTGCCGTATTTTTCAGTATCATGAGTTTGTACATCGTGGTACCCCCCTGGGGCAAAGGCATACGGGCCAGGGCAAAGGGGTTGCACAGGGCATGGTACAGGCTGTCGCTGTAGACGAATCCAGCATCGGTAAAAAGGAGGCTGGTGCCTTCGATATTGTGAACGGCGGCATAGTGCACAGCCTCGTACAGCGTGAGGGCAGAGTAGTCGTTCACTGTGTCGTGGAGGGTGAGATAGTGGTAGTCGGCAACTCTCTTGCTTTGCAGCAGCAGCGTGTCCGCTGTTCTCAGCGCGGCACTGCTATGGCTCATAATGCTGTCGGCAAGCCGCTCACGGCACCAGTTTTTATACACAGTGTCGGCAGGGTCGCTGTGGCATGGGGCTTCTGTATCGTATCGGTAGCGGTACTCCTCGCTGCGGTTGCGTAGCTCCTGAGCATAGATGCTGGCAATCAAGGTGTGGCACAAAGCTTTCTCCGCAGGGTCGAGGAGGGGCAGCGTGCGCTGTAGAATGGTCAGGCTGTTTATCTTTTTCGGTAGGTTGTCCCCCACGACGGCCATGCTGTAGGCGGCTCGCAGCAGGTCGTACGACTGCCCGTTTTGCAGAGCATAGGTATAGTTCTGCTCCAACAGGGTGTATGTGTCGGCGTAGGCTTTGGCCTTCACAAGTGAATCGACTGTACGCCACGGAGTCTGTGCCATGGTCGGCAGACAAAACAACAGGCTCAGTAGTAGTATGGTATGCTTCGACATGTCTGTGCCTATCTATTGGTTGAACAATGTGCAAAGATACACATAAAATCTCAGACGCATGAAAAAACTATCCCGAGGGAGCCTTGTATGTCCCAAAAGGGGACAAAAAAGACATAGGCAGGGGCCAGGGCTTCTGCCTATGTCCTTTTCAGACTTTCGGATTAGGGAACTTCTATTCGATTAGCAGTTTTTTCGTCGTTACCGCCTTCTCGGTCCTCACCTTCACCATATAGAGGCCATGGGGGAGGGCGTTGATGTCCAGTGTTGCTGACAGCGTGCCTCCGTCATACTTCTGGACTATCATTGTGCGGCCGGCCATGTCCGTCAGTTCCACGTATCGGATGGCTTGGTCGGCCTCCACCGTCACCCGCGTCCTTGCCGGGTTGGGCTTCAGCTGCACATCACCCGCATCCCTCAAGCGTGCAGCCGTAAGGTATCCCTTAGGCTTAATGATAGGCATGATATACTGAGTATGGAATGTGTGTAGAGTGTCCGTTGAAGGGGCCACTACCGCCCTAAATAGGTAATCCCTATCAAATACAGCCACTCTCTCATCTGGACAAATCGGCGTTGTATAGTATGAAAGCAGCACTTGCCTCTTTATATCCACATACCCGTCATATCCCCAAAGACAGCATGCACCGTCATTTTGCCACAATACTTGGCGACCAATGTTATATAGAGCTGCGTATTCAATAAGAATTGTATCTGTCGTTCGAACTCCCATGTAGATAGGGCCGTCCACCTCAATTGGTGTGTCAAAATAGAACTCGTACATTGGGTGTAAGTCACCACCAGGATATGACATCACTAAATCGTGGGGCTGTCCTTGTTCCACAATAAAGGTCTGGCTTATTATCGGATGTACGACGGAGTCTCCTGGTGTAAAAGTGTATACTATGATATCCAATGTTACCCTTCTATCCACAGGTGTCATTCGTTCTGCCCACCAGTCGGGGTCAACTGGGAATAGACAAAGGGCTGCACCATAGATGGTCCTATTTTGGTCAGTGGCATTAAAGGGGTTCACAATACAAGTAGGAGAGTCGTCATTTGGATAATATTCTATAGGTGAAATATAGGCGTGTTCTTCACCGCTAAGACAAAAATGATCATCACAGGGTGATTCCCAATACCAATATCCCGGATTTGGGTAATGAATCTCTGGTTGTGTCATGGCATTTGTAGGCAGCAATCCCATTAATGAGGTTAATACCGTGAAGTATAATCTATTGTTCTTCATTGTGCTGTATTGTTAAAATGAGTAGTTATTCTTTTTCTATATCTTTAGTGGGATAAGGATATGGGACAGGGTCGCTATGTTGGCATGGTGAGTTAATTCTAGTAGGTTCCACAATGTTTTTCTTATATTGCATGGACAAATTGTGTGGTTTACTAAATCCTGTAATGAATAGTGAGTCTGAAATGTTACTACGAATAAAATAGTCATTAATAAAAGCAACAATGCAGTTGTCCATTTCAGTGGGTGGGGGTAGTGAACCTAAGTCAAGTATCTGCCAGCTGTCGCCTGATGCTACCATGCAACTTACGGTTGATAGTGGTACTAACGAATGAAAGGGTGTATAAATGTTTCTGGAAATATAGAATTTTGGGAAATACGCCGTAATTGGGTATGGGTGTAATTTTAATATGCTTTCATGGTTGAAGGAAAAGTTGTATTCTGTGTCAATCACCATCAGTGCTGTGGAATCGGGTACGTATACCATGTCTCGTGGGGCTGGCCTACGATGCGATGGAATACCATATTGCATCCCACTGTATTGGTTGTAGTGCATCTGCGCGGTCGGTACATTGATGGTAAAGACTTGCATCCAAGATATGTAGGAGCTATCGATGTATGTGGCAAAGGCTATAGTGTCCAACCCCAGTCTGGACGCACGAATTCCACTGGCAAATTTATTCGTGTTGGTGTATATATGTCCGTTCGAAAAATAGCTTTGGAATAAAGGCAGGGCTGTACCTATCGGCACACTGCGCATTACCATATCCTTTGTGTTAAGCCCCATTGTCCCTGACGTGGCAAAATAGTTGTCGGTCGCCACCACGTCCCAGAATAGTGAGCTGTCATTGTCGGGATAAAAAATGCAACCTTGAGATGAAGCATAGTCTGCCGAATAAAAAACCCTGTCTGCCCCATTCTTATCAGGATCGCTCCCAGGACTTTCTCTTCCTATAGACATGATGGATACACGACCTTTGGAATCACTGACGGCAATACGGTTGAATATTGACAATTTGGATGCAATGTTGTTGTCGTAATAGAAGGTAATATTGCCCGAACCAGTCTGTAGGTTGGTAATGTCGAAATGTCCCAGCAATGCAGTTTTAGTGTTTGTAACAGTCCCGCAAAAATAGGCCGTGTTGCCCAGCACATGGAAGTCTCTGATGGACCAATATTGTGGCGTTTTGACTTTATTTATAGTGCCACTCAAAGTGGACAGGTGTACAAAATAACCTTGACTAGATTCTTCAAAATACGAGATGTTCTGCTCGCGGATAATTCCTCGGTCTGCAGACCCCCCAAGAGTGGCGTACTCGTCTGTTTGCGCATGGGTGAGGGACATTCCCAATGCCAACAGCGTGATAAAAAATAGTGCTTTCTTCATAAGGTGATATTATTTAATGGGTTAATATAATGCCTAATATGCTTGTTGTCAAAGAACTATGTGGTATGAGACATCCCCTTAGACGATACAAATATACACTTTTTTTTAAATAAGGCATTTTCGTGGAGAAAAATATTTTTTTTCCATGCACAATGACACGTGCTTAGAGAAGTCTGCCGGGCACTGTCGGATGTGAAAAGATAAAGTTTTAACTTTTAAATCGAATATTATTTGTATATTTGCAAGAAGAAATGATAAAGCGAGTATTGGCTATATTGCTGGTCCTTACTAACTTGGGTGTGCTGCATGCCCAAGAGTTTCGTTGTGCCGTCTCGGTCAACTATCAAAAACTGATGTCCACCACCCAGTCTTATGAGTCCTCCGACAAGAAGGTTTTTGAGAATATGAAACAGGCCTTGGAGGATTTTATCAACTCCCGCCGCTGGACCAATCTGGAGATGGAACAGAACGAGCGTCTCGACTGCTCCCTCAGCATCATTCTCAACGAGCGCACCTCCCCAACCGATTTCAAGGGCCAGGTTACCATCCAATTGCGCCGGCCGGTGTACAATTCTAACTATACAACGGGTTTGTTCAACTATATCGAGTCGGGCAACTTGCCGTTTGCCTATAACGAGAGCCAGCCGCTCGACTATGACCCCAACACCTTTTACGGCGACCTCTCTTCGGTGGTGTCCTACTACTTGTATATTATGTTGGGCTTATATTTCGATAGTTATGGGATGAACGGAGGCGAGCCGTTCTTCGAGATGGCGAATACGATCTGCCAGACGGCTTCACAGCAACGACAGGAACCCAGCCAGGGTTGGAACAGCAGGGGCAGCGCCAAAGCACGCTACTGGTTCATGGAGAACCACACCAACTCCGCTTACGCACCCCTCCACCGCGCCTACTACCTCTACCACCGCATGGGCCTCGACATGATGACCAAAGACCAACCCCAGGCCCGCAAAAACATCATCGCCGCCCTCGAAGCCCTGCAACAGGTGAACAAGGCCCGCCCCAACAGCCTCTCGGTCCAGCAGTTTGTGGATGTGAAAATCACCGAACTCGTGAGCATCTTCTCCCCCGCTCCCGCCGACGAGCAGAAGCAGGTGTACGACATCATCAAGGCTATAAGCCCCATCAGCGTCTCCAAACTCAAAGACTTCGCCCAGAAATAAAGAACCCAATAAAGCACAACAATCGAACCAATATATCAACGTATAACACAACAACAATATGACACAAATACCCATACAGAAAGAGGTAATCGACCGGATTGCCCAACAAAACAAGATAACCAACCCCGGCAAAGCCTCCATCCGCGAGATGCGTAAGATGATACAAGACGTAGAGAAGGAAACCAGCATCCGCTTCGTGAAGATGGAGATGGGCATCCCCGGACTCCCGGCCCCTCAGGTAGGCGTCAACGCCCAAATCGAAGCCCTCAAGAGCGGTGTGGCCTCCATATACCCCGAAATCTACGGCACCGCCGACTTCAAAAACGAGGCCGCACGGTTCGTGAAGAACTTCCTCGACATCGACGTCACCCCCGAATGCTGCGTACCCACCGTAGGCTCCATGCAGGCCGGCTTCGCCAGCTTCCTCACCCTCACCCGCTACGACGCCAAGAAAACCAAGGTCCTCTTCATCGACCCCGGCTTCCCCGTGCAGAAACAACAGTGCCGTGTGCTGGGCATCCCCATGAAAGCCTTCGACGTGTACGAATACCGTGGCGACAAACTGCGCGACAAGCTGGAAGAAGAACTGAAAGACGGCGACGTGGCATGCCTCATCTACTCCAGCCCCAACAACCCCGCCTGGTTCTGCTTCACCGAGCACGAACTGCAAATCATCGGCGAAATGGCCAACAAATACGGCGTCGTGGTGATGGAGGACTCCGCCTACTTCCTCATGGACTTCCGCAAGGACTACAGCGTCCCCGGCCAGCCCCCCTTCCAACCCACCGTGGCCAAGTACACCGACCGCTACGTCATCATGATTTCCGGCTCCAAGAGCTTCTCCTATGCCGGCGAGCGTATTGCCATGATGGTGTGCAGCCCCAAACTGTTCAACATGGAGTGCCCCGACCTGGCCCGCTACTACAGCCAGACCCAGCTGGGCCGCGCCCTCATCTTCGGCACCCTCTACTGCCTCAGCTCCGGCACCGCCCACTCAGTCCAGTACGCCATGGCCGCCATGCTCAAGGGAGCCAACGACGGCACCTTCAACTTCGTCAAAGACATCAAAGAATACGGCGAGAAGGCCAAGATTATGAAGAAGATGTTCACCGACAACGGCTTCTTCATCGTCTATGACAAGGATATGGGCGAAGACATCGGTGACGGCTTCTACTTCACCTTCTGCTACCCCGGATACGATGGAGTAGCCCTTCTCAACGAACTCATCCGTTATGGCATCAGTGCCATCGCCCTCGACATCACAGGCAGCCACAAGCAGGGCATCCGCGCCTGTGTCGCCCTAGTGCTGCGCGAGCAGTTCCCCGACCTGAAAGAGCGCCTGGAGAAATTCCACGCCGACCATCCTGTGAAATAACCATTCATAATTGTAATAGTAGTGTTTATCACATGCGGCTCTGTCGTGATGACAGGGCCGCTTTTTTCACCCCACGCCCTCAAGCCGCCGTTACCCATCCACCCCCCCTGTAGCTTCGCTTTTTGTAAGTGAAGAGTAGGGCTGTTTTAAGGTGTTTATAGGATAGGATAACCTATAGATGTCTTTAAAGGGTCCGTATTGTAGCTAAAAAAAGGTGAACTTGGAACGTGGTGGGGTGCTTGAAAGGGCGATAAAAAACACTCCTGCGCGGGAATGTCCGATTCTGGCGCAGGAGTGGCAGTTTATGTTCTGGGTTGAGGCCTAGCGTTTGACCAGCTTGATAGTGTTGGGGCCGGACTTGAGGAAGTACACGCCCTTGGGCAGCTGGCTGATGTCGAGGGTCAGGGTGTCGGCATTGGCGGTAGCTTCGACGACTTTGCGGCCTGTCATGTCGAATAATTGTATGGGGCCGGGTGTGCAGTTGGTGAGCGTGAGGGTGGTGGTGGCAGGGTTGGGGAAGACGTTGAGGGTCTGTGCTGTCTGGGGGTTGTCGATGCCGACGGGATAGTTGGTCTCGTAGCATCCGATGTCGGTGACCCCCTGGCGGGTACGCAGGGCGCCGTCGAAGTCGCCGTCGGGATTGCTGTCGAACTGGCGAAGGCCGGCATTGATGCATGCCGAGCCGCGCATCAGGTGCCAGTCGAGCTGGCTGTCGTAGCCCGCAAGGCCTTGGGTGAGGCTGGGGTGCTTGAAACGGGGGCCTTGGGGATGCTCGTTTTGGCTGTTCAGCCACACGATGGTGCTGTCTTCGAAGACGGCATCGCCTTCAATGGCACAGTGGTGGAAAGTGTTGAGGCTGAGGAGCGAGTCGACGTGCAGGTTGGTGTCGTTGTTCCATACGATGTTGTTGATGAAGGTGTTGTTGGAGGTACGGAGGGTCACGCCGGTGCCGTGGTTGCTCACTATGTTGCAGTTGATGGCTTTGCCGTTGGAGGTAAGGGTTAGGGCGTTGCCGTCGTTGTTGTAGATGAGGCTTTGACGGATGGAGCTGCTGTTGGCGTAGCAGATGGTGGGGGCCTGGTTGTTGTAGATGTCGGAGGCCACCAGGAGGCTGCCGTTGTAGAGCCCCACCAGCTGGCCGCTGTCGGAGCGGCAGTCGTGTATGGTGATGTATTTGGCCTGTACATCGCCGGTCAGGTCTAACACGTGTTTGTTGGTGCTGTGGCCGTCTTGGATGATGAGGTTGTATATCTTCAGTTGCGCGTTGTAGGCGTTGCAACGGGCATAGAGCACGCCGCGTGTGCCTTGGCCGCTCAGGATGGTGGGGTGGTCTTTGGGGTTGTGCTGGTTGATGGAGGTCTCGGTACCCTCGAATCCGCCCATGATGGTGGCGGGATGGGAGAAGAGGAAGGCGTAGTCGGCGTTAGTGGTGTCGCCTGTGTAGACTCCTTCCTTGAACCATATTTCCTTGTTGTTCATGCTGCTGAGGAGTATTGCGGAGGTGTAGTCGCTGTTGGCTTGCTCCCATGAGGTGCCGTTGCCGTGGCCGTCGGGGGATACAAGGAATCGGTTCAGGTGGCCGTCCCAGCCGGAGGGGTAGATGTTGATGGTCATCTCGTGGTTGAGGGTGAAGCCGGCCATGGTGGTGAGGGAGTAGAAGCCGTCGGCGTAGCCGCCCCAGCCCCAGTTGAAGTGGTACTGGTTATCGTCGTTGTAGCCATCGAGGACGAAGGCGTGGCCGCCATCGTCGCCGTAGCCGGAGTACTCGATGGGGCGACGGTTGTCGATTTCGTTGCGGATGAGGGCGGTCCATAACGAGTCGTTGTTGAGGTTCAGACGGTTGTAGTGCGTGGCGTTGGTGTAGCCGAAATAGGTGAGGGCTTCGGGCACGCGGCTGTTGAAGGAGCCGCTGCCGGAGGTGTGGTCGGGCGACTGGTAGGTCATGTTGGTGACGATGCCGCAGTGGTAGCAGAGGCGCGACACCATGTCGCGCTCGGCGGCGGTGCTGCGCCGCGAGATGTGGTCGGGCATCAGGCTGTAGTCGTATTCGGTGGTGTCGAAGTCGACGGCGAGTATGCCGTAGTAGGGGTCGCGGTAGGACTTTTGACCGAAACCGCGGGTGGGGACGCCGTAGTAGCGGATGATTTGGGCCATGGCAGTGGCGATGCAGCCTACGACGACATGCTTGCCGTTGAGGACGGGGCAGTAATTGTTATATCCGCTACCTTGCTCCCAGGTGGAGGTGAGGAGGTAGGTGTCGCTTTTGGCGTCGGCGGCTCCTTGCGTCGGCGGGTTGAGGAGCTCGTTCCATAGTTTGAGTATGGATGGGTCCTGAGGGGTGTCGGCTTTGATGCCTTCCTGAATGGATTGGGAGCAGTCTTCCAACCATGCGAGGAAGTTGGTGGGGGCATTCTCGGCTTCGAAGCTGCCGTTGAGCGAATAGCCTAGGATGGGGGTGCAGCGGTCGTCGGCACCAACGATGACGAAACCCCGAGAGCCGAGGTTGAAGATGTAGAGTCCCTCGAATTGCCGCTGCCCGGTGTAGGGCGTCAGGCGGCTGTCGGACTGCAGGGTGCATTTCTTTTGAAGGAAGTGGGTGCCTGCGATTTGGGCTTTTTGGATGTCGACGGGTGCAGCATTTGCCGCGAGGGCAATGATGACGGTGGTCAGCAGGATTGGAAGATGTTTCATTGTTTGATTATTATATATCTATTTTGTACACGTGTTGTGCAAAAAATTGCGCACATGGTCGAAAACTATGTCGGCACGGATGTCGAAGGCTTCGCGTGAGGCATAGCCGATGTGGGGGACGCAGACGCAGTTGGGGGCATGGAGCAGGGGATGGTCTGCGGGAAGCGGGGGTTCCTGCTCGTAGACGTCGATGCCGGCACCGGCTATGGTGCCTTTTTTCAGGGCGTCGGCCAGGGCGGGGATGTCCACGACGTTGCCGCGGGCGGTGTTGATGAGTATGGCGTTGGGCTTCATCATGGCGATGCGTTGGGCGCTGATGAGGTGGTGGGTTTCGGCGGTCATGGGGACGTGGAGGGTGACAATGTCGCTCTGTTGCAGGAGGGTGTCGAGGTCGGTGTAGGTGGCGCCGAGGGCTTTCACCTCGTCGTGTTGGCTGCGGTTGTAGGCGAGGACGCGGCATCCGAAGGCGTTGAGGAGGCGTATGACGGCGGTGCCGATGGTGCCGGTGCCGACGACGCCGATGGTCTTGCCCTTCAGTTCGCGTCCGAGGAACATGCCGCGGCCTTGGCCCTGGCGGATGGTGCCGTCGAAGCGGGTGATTTGGCGCAGGAGGTCGAGCATCAGGCCGACGGCCAGTTCGCTGACTGCGGTGGTGGAGTAGCCGGCGGCATTTTGGACGGTGATGCCGTGCTGCTGGCAGTAGGCGAGGTCGATGTGGTCAAGGCCGGTGAAGGCGACGGAGAGGTATTGCAGGTGTGGGCATTGCTGTAGTGCCTCGGCGGGCAGTTTGATGTTGGAGATGATTGCTATTTCGGCATCTTTCATGCGGGACACGAGGGTGGGGGTGTCCTCCTTGCGGTCCATGTGGTAGCTGAAGTTGTGGCCTTGGGCGGCGAAGTCTTTTCTGAGGGTTTCGAACTGTTCTTGGCTGATGCCGAGGGGCTCTACACATACGATGTTCATGGCTGTATTGGGTTTGTTGTTGTTGACTGTTTGTTGTTGTTCTTGAGGTGTGAGGGGGCGGGTGCCCGCTATTTCTTCTTTTTGACGCTGAAGCCGAAGCCGCCGATTTTCTCGCCGAGGCCGTAGTATTTGCCATGTGAGAAGGCGAGGGGGCGGGCATGGTTGAGCTGGAAGGCGCCGGTGCCTTTGTCGATGAGCTTTTCTTCGGCGTTGACGGCCACGACGTTGGCAATGAACATGTCGTGGCTGCCCAGGGGGCGTATGTCGGTCACCTGGCATTCGATGTTCAGTGGGCTTTCGGCGATGAGGGGTGCTTTGACGATTTGCCCGGTTTCGGGGGTGAGGTGGAGGGTTTTGAATTTGTCGTGTTCGCGTCCGCTGCGTACGCCGCACCAGTCGGTGGCGTAGGCGAGGTCCTCGGTGGTGAGGTTGATGACGAATTCGCCCGTGCGGCGGATGATGTCGTAGGAGTGGCGTTCGTGGCGTACCGATATATAGCACATGGGCGGGTCACTGCATATAGTGCCCGTCCATGCGATAGTGAGTATATTGTAGTTGTCGGGTTGGTCGCCGCAACTGACCATTACAGCGGGCAGGGGATAGATGAGTGTGCCCGGTTTGAATGGGATTTTCATGGTTTATTCTTTGAACTTTTTCTCTAGGTCGTCGATCCAGTAGCGGAACTGCTTGTCGGTTTCGGCGAGGTTGGCGACGGTTTTGCAGGCGTGGAGGACGGTGGCGTGGTCCTTGTTGCCGCACTGCAGGCCGATGATGGCCAGGGAGGATTTGGTCAGTTTTTTGGCGAAATACATGGTGAGCTGTCGGGCTTGTACGATTTCGCGTTTGCGGGTGCGCGACTGGATGCTGTCGATGGGGATGTTGAAGTAGTCGCAGACCACCTTCTGGATGTAGTCGATGGTGACTTCGCGGTTGGTGCTTTTGACGAATTTGTCGACCATCTGGCGGGCCAGGTCGAGGGTGATGTCGCGGTGGTTGAGCGACGACTGGGCCATGAGGGAGATGAGCGCTCCTTCCAGTTCGCGGACGTTGGTGTTGATGTTGTAGGCGATATATTCGATGACGTCGTCGGGCATTTCCACTCCGTCGTTGCGCATTTTCTGGCGAAGGATGTTCATACGGGTTTCCACGTCGGGGGGCAGCAGTTCGGCGGCGAGGCCCCATTTGAGGCGCGAGTTGAGGCGTGTTTCCAGTCCTTGGAGCTCGCTGGGTGCTTTGTCGCTGGTGATGATGATTTGCTTGCTGGCCTGATGCAGGGTGTTGAAGATGTGGAAGAAGGCCTCCTGGGTGCGGGTGGCTTTGTTGGCCCAGAACTGGATGTCGTCGACGATGAGCACGTCGACCATTTCATAGAAGTGGACAAAGTCGGAGGTGGTGCCGTTGCGGCCGGCGTCCATGTATTGCTGCATGAACTGTTCGGAGGTGACGTAGAGGACGGTCTTTTCGGGGTGGAATTCCTTGGTTTGTAGTCCGATGGCGTTGGCCAGATGGGTCTTGCCAAGGCCTACGCCGCCGTGAAGCATCAGGGGGTTGAAGGCTGTCTTGCCGGGGTTCTCGGCCACGGCATATCCGGCTGCGCGTGCCAGGCGGTTGCACTCGCCTTCCACGAAGTTCTTTAAAGTGTAGGCCGAGCTCAGCTGTGAGTTGATGCGTATCTTCTGGATGCCGGGTATCACGAAGGGGTTGGGGAAGTCGTGGCTGTCGCCCGTTTGTAAGTTGACGGGGACGTCTTTGGCGCGGTTGAGGGTCGATTGGCGTCCGGAGGAAGGAATGCTGGTGGTGATAGGGGATTCGGTGATGCTTGAATCTATCACTATACTATATTGTAGGCAAGCGTTGGGACCCAGGGTGAGTCGGATGGCGTCCTTCAACAATTCAGCATAATTCTGCTCCAGCCACTCGTAGAAGAACTGGCTGGGGACTTGGATGATGAGCGTGTTGGCTTCCAAATTCACGGGCACGATAGGCTCAAACCATATCTTGAAGGCGTTCTCGCCTTCCTTGCCAGTGAGGTTGTCGTGGATAAATGCCAGACACTCATTCCATACTCTCTGATACTCTTGCTCCATGATTATGTTGTTTGTTTGTCTTTTTACTGTGTTTGTATCAATTACGCGTTTTGTGCGTTTTTCGTTTCTAGATGCAAAGTTGCAACATTTTTATCACCTAGTGTATGAAAAAATAATTTTGTCCATGTCGGAAAATTTTCGTAAAGCATCCTAGCGTACCGAGACTTTCTCATACCTTCTTTTCGGACAATAAACTGAAAAATAAACTCTTTGTATTTTTCCTCTTTTTTTTGCCCTTTAAATATACACTTTTTTCTCGTTTTTTGTACTTTTTTTTTCGTCCTTTTTCCAAACTTTCGCCTCGCCTGTTCATTATTTTTTCAACTCGCTGACCAATAGAATTATATTTGTTAATATTGTCTTTAATTCTTTGGATTATAGTGTATTATGTGTAAAATATTGAGAATCATGTCCCCACTGAAAAGGGGGTTAATTCTAAGTGATTAATAATCATAATTATGTTTTTTTATCCACAATTTTTGGTTCGAAAATTATTTCCGATAAGGGGCTGTGGTGGGTTGTAAAAAACGTGCTTGATTTGTTAAATACCCATTCATTTTTTTGTGTTTTTGGGACATTTCCACCTAGTAGGAGTTGTGTTCCAGCAAGGTGGAAAGAACTTGTCGTGGCGATGGTACATTGGCGGACCCTTGGTGGAGCATGGCGTGGCCGCATTACGAATTTGGGCGGTTTTCCGTCTGAGATGTGTGGGAAGGGAGGCTTTTTTTATTCTCGCGTGTGAGTGGGAAATGCGTGGAGGGCGTATTTTTTTTATTAAAAGTATCATTATATTAAAATAAAAGAGTAACTTTGCAGTCGAATTGGAGATACTCAAATTCGGAAAAATCATTATAAATCATTCAAATTCAAATCAAATGAAAACAGCTTATAATTTCAACGCAGGTCCCTGCGTCCTGCCGAAAGAGGCGGTTGAGTCCACTATCAACGCCATTCGCGACTTCGATAACACCGGTATCGGTCTGATGGAAATCTCCCATCGTACTCCTGGTTGGGAGCGCACCATGGAGGAGACCCGTCAGCTTTGGCGCGAACTTTTGAACATCCCCGCCGAGTACGAGGTACTGTTCCTTGGTGGTGGTGCCAGCACCCAGTTTATGACCGTCCCCGCCAACCTGCTCAACAAGAAGGCTGCCTATCTGCAGACCGGTGTCTGGGCCAAGAAGGCTGCCAAAGAGGCTAAGAACTTTGGTGAGACCGTCATCGTCGCCAGCAGTGAGGACAAGACTTACAGCTATATCCCCAAGAACTTCATCGAGAAGGTTCCCGCTGATGCCGACTATTTCCACATCACCACGAACAACACCATCTACGGCACCGAGATTAAGTATGATATAGAGAACTGCCCCACGATGTTGGTCGCTGATATGAGCTCCGACATCATGAGCCGTCCCGTCGACGTGACCAAGTACGGCCTCATCTATGGTGGTGCTCAGAAGAACGTCGGTCCTGCCGGTGTCACCTTCGTCATCGTCCGCAAAGACATCCTCGGCAAGATTACCGACCGTCAGTACATGAACCCCCTGCCCACCATGGTTGACTACCGTACCCATGCTGCCGAGGAGGCCAAGAACATCTCCATGTTCAACACTCCTCCTGTGCTGCCGATCTTCGTTATGCACGAGACCCTCAAGTGGGTTAAGAACACTATTGGCGGCGTAGCCGAGATGAACAAGATTAACCTCAAGAAGAGTGCCATGCTGTATGAGGAAATCGACCGCAACACCATGTTCCGCGGCACCGTCGAGTGCAAAGAGGACCGCTCCATCATGAACCACTGCTGGGTCATGGCCGAAGGCCGTGAGAACCTGCAGGATGCCTTCATGGCCTTTGCCAAAGAGCGCGGCATGGTCGGCATCAAGGGTCACCGCAGCGTGGGCGGCTTCCGCGCCAGCCTCTACAACGCTTGCACCATCGAGGCCGTCGAGGCTCTCGTCCAGTGCATGCAGGACTTCGAGAAAGCTAACAAGTAATTTATAATCATTTTCTAGTCTGACTAGTCTATCTGTTAATACCAGTAGCACTAGTCAGGCTATTAATTCAAAAGAACATGAAAGTTTTAGTAGCAACAGAAAAGCCCTTCGCAAAAGTGGCCGTCGACGGCATCCGCGAAGTGGTTGAGAAGAACGGCCACACTCTGGCTCTTCTTGAAAAATATACCGACGTGAATGACTTCTACAAAGCCGTCGAAGATGCTGACGCTCTTATCGTCCGCTCCGACAAGGTGACCAAGGAGGTTATCGACCACGCCAAGAACCTGAAGATTGTCGTCCGCGCTGGTGCCGGTTATGACAACCTCGACCTCGAGGCATGCACCGCCCGTGGCATCGTCGCCATGAACACCCCCGGTCAGAACAGCAATGCTGTTGCCGAGCTCGTCATGGGTATGCTCGTTTACTGCGTCCGCAACTTCTACAATGGCAAGTCTGGCTCTGAGCTCATGGGCAAGAAACTGGGTATCCTCGCCTTCGGTAACGTGGGACGCAACGTGGCCCGTATTGCCAAGGGATTCGGTATGGATGTCTATGCCTTCGATGCTTTCCTCACCGCTGACCAAATCAACGCTTCTGGCCTCGCCACTGCCGTTGCCAATCAGGAAGCCCTCTTTGAGACCTGCGATGTAGTGTCCCTCCACATCCCCGCTACCGCAGAGACCAAGCAGAGCATCAACTACGCTCTTGTCAACAAGATGCACAAGGGCGGCATCCTCGTCAACAGTGCCCGTAAGGAAGTTATCAACGAGCCCGAACTGCTCAAGCTGATGGCCGAGCGTACCGACCTCAAATACATCACCGACATCATGCCCGATGCTGATGCCGAGTTCAAGGCTTTCGAAGGCCGCTATTTTGCAACACCCAAAAAGATGGGTGCTCAGACTGAAGAGGCCAACATCAATGCCGGTATTGCCGCCGCCAACCAGATTAGCGACTTCTTCGCTACCGGTTGCACCAAGTTCCAAGTGAACAAATAATGCAGCTTTGCATATTTAACCCTGAGCACGACCTTTGCCTCGCCAATGGTCGTGCTCATTATGTTCCCCCTCGGTCGGCCGTTGACTTTGCCCGGAGAGGAGCTTCTTTGATGCAGGTGCTCTACCCTGGTGCCTGTTGTCTTTCGGCATACGACAATCTGCAACGCTTAACTCACAGCATTCAATTTGACCGAATAGTCCCCTGGGGATGGAATCTGACTCTCAAATGCGAGCTCATTAAGCAGGGCGTCCCAGTCTCCCTCATGCCGTCGGACGAGATGTTGGCTCGATGGCGGATGCTGCAGCATCGGACGACCGTTTTGCCGTTGCAGCCTCAAAGCTGTGCTGCGACTACTATAGAGGAGGTGCTTTCGATGGTAAGCCAGCATCAGTCTGTGGTGATGAAGGCTCCATGGTCGGGGGCTGGCAGGGGGATCCGGTGGGTCACCGAGCATCTTGGGGAGCAGGATGTCATGTGGTTGAGCAAGGTGGTGAGGGAGCAGCGTTGTGTCATTGTCGAGCCTCGCAGATGGGTGGTGGCGGAGTTCGCTTTGGAATATAGTGTTGACGAGGATGGCCTTCGATTTCTTGGCTATTCGCTCTTCGAGTCTGCCCACGGCGTGTATCAGGGCAACCGCCTCCTGCCAGACGATGTCATCCGGCAGCGTGTGGGCATTACCAGTGCCGAGCGTCATGGGTTGGAAGACTGGCTCTGTGCCCATGTGTCTCCCTTTTACCAAGGTCCGCTTGGGGTCGATTTCATCCTCGACACCGAAGGGCGGCGGTATCTTTCGGAGTTGAATTTGCGCCATACTATGGGCTGGGTGGCTCACGAATACCTCGCCCAGCACCCAGAGGCCGAAGGCTCTCTTTTCAATCCGCTGACGGTAGGATGAAAAAAAGGCAATAATCCAAAAAAAAAGTGTATTTTTGCAATTGAATTTATGAGGGAGTAATTGGCGGCAAAGGTCGTGGGTGATGTCAACAAATCACTGGTCAGTAATGACTTGGTATCGCCCCTAAGCGATGAGACTCATAGGTGCGTGTATCCGCGTCTATGGGTTGTTTTTGTTTCTGATGCCCCTTCATGGAGGAATAATGAATCATTAAAAGTATAAATAGATGTCAAGATTTTTCTTTTTTGGAGCCTTTATGGTCTTTATCCTCTTCATGCTGGCCATGGATTTGGGTGTTTTTCATAAGAAAGACCATGTGATTAAGATTAAGGAAGCCGCCATTTGGACGGCAATATGGATTACGTTGGCCATGCTCTTCGGCCTGCTTCTGCTCTTCAAGGCTGAGTGGGTGCATGATATCAGATGCCTCGATGACCTGTATGCATATGTCAAAGGGACCGACTTGGCTCATAAGATACTCCCGACAATGAGTTATGCTGAGGCTCTTAATGTCTACAGAAAGGAGATTTTCTCCCAGTATCTTGCCGGTTATTTCTTGGAAGAGTCGCTTTCGATTGACAATATCTTTGTGATGATTATGATATTCGCCAGTTTTGGTATCGACAAGAAGTATTACCACCGTGTCCTCTTCTGGGGCATCTTGGGTGCCATTGTCATGCGTTTCCTCTTTATCTTCCTCCTAGGAGCTTTGGTCAGTCGCTTCTCTTGGGTGTTGGCTATCTTTGGTGTTATTCTGATATACAGCGGTATCAAGATGTTCTTTAACAAGGTGGATGAGAAGATAGACACTGCCAACCATCCTATGGTCAAGCTGGCGAGCCGTTTCTTCCCTGTTACCCGGGAGGTGCGCGACCACAGCTTCTTTGTCCATCTCGACGGGCGCAACTTCATGACCCCGCTGTTTCTCGTGCTCTTGGTCATTGAGTTCTCCGACATCATCTTTGCTGTTGACAGCATCCCGGCTGTCTTCTCCGTCACCACAGATACTTATATCGTCTTCTTCTCCAACATCTTCGCCATCATGGGCCTCCGCTCGTTGTTCTTCCTGTTGAGCAATGTCACCGACATGTTCTGGCTGCTCAAGTATGGCTTAGGTTGCCTGCTCTGCTTTATCGGAGTCAAGATGATAGGGCATGAGTTCTTCGGCTTCTCGGTCAGCACTCTGACTTCGCTGGCCATCATCCTGGGCATCCTGGTGGGTTCCATACTCTTCTCGTTGCTCATCCCCAGACAGAAGAAGGTGAAAACTTGCTAAGCTCTATCGCTGCATAAAAAGTGACGCTAGTTGAGTCTTTTATTCTGGCTTTGGCCTTGAGCGTGGACAGTTTCGTAGTCTCCGCCACCTGTGCCTTCAAGAGCAAGATGCCGATGGGTCGGGGTCTGGTAATGGCCTTGGTCTTTGGTGTATTCCAATCTCTTTTCCCCCTGCTGGGAGCCCTCTTGGGTGGAGCTTTCCGCAATGTGGCATCGGCGGTGGACCATTGGATAGCCTTTGGGCTGCTGCTCACGGTAGGAGGCAAGATGATATGGGACGCATTCCATAACAATCCTGATGACGAGCAGCTCGATGTCACACGCTTTGCGACCATCTGCCTGCTTGCCGTTGCCACGAGCATCGATGCCTTCGTGGTAGGCATAGGGCTCGGACTAAACAGCACCCTTGCCGAAATGTTGCTCACCGTACTGATTATTTTTCTTGTTACCTTCCTCCTTTCTCTTGTAGGGGTGTCGCTAGGACGTCGCAGCATCCCAGTGCCCGACAAGGTGGCCACCATCTTGGCAGGCTTGGTATTGATAGCTTTGGGCACCTACACCCTTATCGACCATCTGGCAATGTAGTTAAATACTGATACAATCCTCCTTATGAAAACGATAAGCAAATTCCTGAAACCCCGCGTTGATGCGGCCCGTGCCGTGTCTGCCATTACACACAAGTCTTTTATCTATCACTTTCTGGACTGCTTCTATTGCAACTGGAAGTATGGCTGCCGCTGCTACCAGTACAGCGACATGGATTTCTACAAGCTGCGTTCCTTTGACCGTGCCAAGACATTGACCTCTGGGCATCTCAAGATTGCCTCGAAGTACAACGACCCGCAGTACCTGCACCTTACCGAGCGCAAGAACGAGTTCAACGAGTATTTCGCCCAGTACATCCATCGCGAGTGGCTCTATGGGAAGGAGGCTAGCACCGAGGCTGTCAAAGCCTTCGTTGAAAAGCATGGGCGTGTGATTGTGAAACCCAATGCCAGCGAAGCCGGTGAGGGCATCTTCATCCTGAAAGCCTCCGAAGCTTCGCCTGAGGATCTCGCTAAGGTGGCGGGTGAAGATGTCATCGTTGAGGAGTGTGTGGTGCAGCATCCCGACCTCTGTTTCGGAGGCAAATCGGTCAACACCATCCGCATAGCCACAATGCTGGACTCACAAGGTCGGCCTCATGTCCTCTCCGCGGCCCTCCGCTGTGGCGTAGGCGGGTCGGTGGTGGATAACTTCAGTGCCGGTGGCGTAGGCTACCCTGTCAACACCGACCTCGGCATTATCGAGACCTACGGCATACAGGTTACCCGCCGTCATCACCCCATTTACATCCATCCCAATACCGACATCGTCATGCTTGGCCGCAAAATGCCTTTCTGGAAGGAGACCATCGACATGGTAAATGAGGCTGCCACCCGTGTGCCGCAGCTGCGCTATGTGGGCTGGGACGTGGCCATCACTGCCCAAGGCCCGTTGCTCATCGAGGGCAACCCCTCTCCTGGCTTCGGCCTGCTCGAAATCGGCAACACCCGCGGCATCTTCGGCGGCATTATGCACTACGCAGGAAAATAAGGGTTCGCGGCGCGTGAAAGTAAAGGTCAGGGGGTTAAGAGTGCGTACACTTTTAACCCCCTGACCTTTAAATTTCAACTTTCCACGATAATCTTTATGGGATAGTGGTCGGAAATATAAGGCACTCCATAGTCGCCGTTTAGCGTATGGAACTCTTTCACTTTGAAGCCCCGCACAAAGATATGGTCGATAAGGGTAGGCTCGCATTTGCCGTATCCGTTGAATGTGGGCATTGTGTCTGTGACGGGTGCCAGCTTTCGGGCCGAATACAAGCGGTGCTTGGCCAGCGGCAGGAAGATGCTGTCCTCGATGGTGGAATTCATGTCGCCGCCAATCATGACGGGTCCGTCGCATGCCTCTGCCCAGTTGCACAGCAGCAGCACTGAATTCCTGCGTGCCTCTTGCCCCACATGGTCCAGATGGGTGTTCAGATAGGTGAAGCTCTTGCCTGTGAGGATGTCTTCGAACACGGCGGTGGTCACCGTCCTGCGACAGGCGGCATCCCAACCGTAACTCACACTGTCGGGTGTCTCGCTCAGCCAGCGTGTGTTCCAGCCCACCAGCTGAAGACGGTGGGTGTTGTAGTAGATGCACATACTCTCGCCCACGGTGTCGCCATCGTCGCGGCCCACCCCTATGCGGTTGTAGTATTTGCCCAGCACGCTGTCCAGAAAAGCCATCTGGTCGGGCAGCACCTCCTGCATGCCGATGACGTCGGGCTTCTCTTGCAATATCATGGCGGCCACGGCATCGCGGCGGTTCGCCCAGGCGTTTTCGCCGTCGTCTACCCACGCACCGTTGTAGCGGATGTTGAACGACATGATGGTGAGGCTCTCTTTACCACAACTGCACAGCAGCAGAACCACCACCAATAAGGGGAATAGCTTTCTCATGATTGAAAGTATTTAAACGTTGCACTATTCCTTATCTGATTTCTCCGTAGATGGCTTCTATGGTCCAGTTCTGGAAGAAATCGATTACCTTCTTGCGGTCATAACTCTTCTCCTGTTCCAGATAGGAGCTGTTCTGTATGTGCAGCACCTGTCCTTCGGGGTCGAGCAGCACAAACACAGGGTAGCCGAATCGTCCGGGGTTGCCCAGCCGCTTCAATACCTCCATGTTTTTATGTTCCTTGGATGTGTTGACATGGATGTACACGAAGTTCTTTTCTACCAATTCCTTTATCTCACTGTCCGAAGTGATGAATTTGGCGAATCGGATGCACCAGGGGCACCAGTTGCCGCCCACCTGGCACATAACCAGCCGCCCGGTGCTGCGGGCCAGTTCCAGTGCCTCGTCAATCTGCGCCATCGGGTCGATATCTTCGTCGTATATTTTCGCCGTCTTCTCGTCCGCCTTGGCCTCGGTCTTGGTTGCTGTCTGTTTGGTGTTGTTTTTGGGCGTGGCCTTCTTTTGTTGTGCGTACATCGGCATGGCCAGCAATACCGATAGGGCAATAAAGAGAATCTTTTTCATATTGATACTATTTTGGTTTCTTATTGTCGGTTAGTAAGGTGTCACGGAGGTCTAGTAGGTCTTGCTCCATACTTCCTCCACATACTTGCCAGCATAGTCGATAAACACGCGCACCTCCAAGCGGTAGTCCAACTGCGGGTCTGTCGTACCCTCCAGTTTCTCGTCGGCCATGCTCGCCAGTTTGCGGGTAATCGACTGCACATCGTGGACCGTCGTATTTGGGGCCAGCACAGTGTTGTCGTTCACACGTGTGTAGTACCCGAAGAATGTCTCGCGGAAGGCTTCTTCTATCTCGGTCGCCTCTAAATACTTCGGGCTGTTGTACAGCTGCCAGTATATCTTGCAGTCCAGCCTGTCGTCATCCTTGCTACAGCCCCAAAGACACATGCACAGTAGCACGGCTCCAAGCCATAGCCTCATATGGCTACATCTGTTTGTTCGGTTGTTTGTTGTCATGTTGTTCCGTCGTCCTATTGATTAGTTGTGGGGCCTGCGTGATGTCGCTGGGGTTGCTCCAGGGGAGTGTTCCCAAGGTGGTGGAGACGCTGTTGAGACGTTCGCCTAGGCTTTGGCCATTGATAGTGTAAACTGGTAACCCTTCGCTCAGGTCGTAGGGATACACGCTTTGTATAAAACCTTCAGTGGAATTGTCAAGGACTGCGATGGTATGGCGGTAGTAGGCGTAGGTGATATGAGTGCTTCCCCCCACCTCGCCACAGATGTCGCCAAAGTGGCCTTCGGCGCAGCTGACGTTGTCGTAAATGCCGTAATAGCAGTTGGTAATATCGGACAAGCCGTCGCAGCGTCCTGCGATGCCGCCCGCATAGGCACTGCCAATGGTCATAGAGGCGTTGGAGGCCGATGAACCGAACACCTGTGTGTGGCTGTTTGTGACCAAGCTGTTGTGCAGGTGTCCGGCTATGCCGCCCAAACGGTGGGCCACGGAGGACCCAGTAAGGGTGATGCTGGCGGCACAATGACAGTTCCGAATGTGGCTGCTCTCCTTGCTTAGGGCAGAAGCCTCACCGACGATGCCGCCCATGTATGCGACACTGTTGGGCAGGTTGTCGAACTCGACTGTTCCCATTAAGCGGCAGTGGTTGATGGTGGAATGGTCGGCATGGGCACAGATGACCCCACCGACAGGTGTGCCGGACATATCGATGATGGCATTCTCAACGACCAGGTCGGTAATGGTGGAGCCCTGACCAATGAAGCCGAACAGGCCACCCGCCACCTGTAAATTGGAGAGTGTATGCCCCCCGCCGTTGAAATGACCGGTGAAGTTGCAGCTGGCAGTGCCTATCGGTAACAGCTCCTGGCCTGTGAGGTCAATGTTGTTCATCAGTTCGTAGTAGGCACTGGCAAAGGGCTGGCCGTTGCCGACGGGTATGCGTCCGGTGTTGACCAGGTGCTGCATGCTCTTCAGGTCATTGGCCGAGTAAATCTTGTAAGGGTTGCTAGTGGTTCCGATGCCTTTGAGCACCAAGGTGTGTGGCTCGTCCAGGCGTATGTTGATGGGCACCATAGTGTTTCTGGGGAAGGCACCGATGCCCTCCTGCTCAGCCTGGGTGTGGTCAAACTCATAGATGGTGACGGACTGGGTGCTTTGGAGGTCTTCCTCGTCATGCGCATTGATATGGATGGTGAAACGGTTCTGGCTGTAATCATTGGTAGGAGGCAGGATGATGTAGAGGACTGTACTATTGCCAGTGGCGAGGGTGATGCCGTCGCCCAACGCCAAGGTGACGCTGCGGTCGGCATCGCTAACCGATGAGCCGGCATAGCTCAGGGCGGGGGAGGCCGTGTTGACACCGACGATGTCGAACGTGCCACTGAGGGGGGCGGCATTGTCGCTCACGGTGACGGACGAAAGGCGCAGTATGCGGCTGTAGTTGTTGGTGATATTTATCTTCAGCGCAATACAGGCATTGTAGAAGTTCACCGTACCCGTGGCGGTGGGCAGGTGGGCGACCATCACCGTCTGCACCATCTGGCGGCCCTGGTCGTCGGTGCTATAGGGCTGGGTGGAGGGAATATGAACCCCGGTGATAGTGCTGCTGCCCATCACAGTGCCGCTGTTGGTGATACCAGCTGGGAAACAGACTGTGTAGCCGTTTGTGCTGAGCGTAACATCATAAATGTGGCACTCGTTGTTCAGGATTACGACACTCTTGGTAGAGCCGTTGATGTTCACTTGGTCGCCATCTGACCAGCAGGCATACTGCTCTTCATCGATATAGTTTTTCCAATTGCTCTGATACCGTTCGACGGTGATAAGCAGGGAGGTAGTGTCGTTCTCTTTGGTGCAGGACACCGCCATCAGGGTCAGCAGGGCAGCGATGGGGAGGAAATGCTTGATGGATAATATTGTTCTGTTCATAGTCTAGTCTCCAAAGAAATTATAGTTATCGTTGTTGTTGCCTCCGAAGGTGGAGAAGCGGTCGTTGCGGAAGCTCGATGGCGACTCATTGCTGTTGTGGAACTCGAAGAGCACCGAGTTGTCGACGGCAGTCCGAGTGACTGAGGCCTGGAACCCCTCTTCTACAGTGAACGCCACAACCGTGACGCAGGGCTGAATATATTGTTTACTTTTCATAAGTATTTCTCATATAAAAGGGTCTAACGGATGATTATCTTCTCGCAATAGCTGCTGCCCACCCTCACGAGGTACACACCGGCGTAGGGGAGAGTGATGCGGACGGACTGCTGTTCAGGCTGTCTGTTGGAGTAAACCAGGCGGCCGAGCATGTCATAGATGCTGATGGGTGCGGCCTCGGTGGCAGTAATCTCCAGCTGGCTGCCTTGGCTGTTGAGGCCGATGCGGCCCTTGGCCGTGGCTGCGAAGCAGGCCGTGTAGGTGGGGTTGCTCTCCAGCACGGTGCAGTAGCGGGGGTTGGTGGTGTTGCCGTCGCTCCATTCCACGAAAGTTGCGCCAGCCGCGGGTTCGGCGGTGAGGGCCACGGTGGAGAGGAAGGGGTAATAGGTGTGGCCGTTCTGTATATAGCTCTGCTCTCCCTCGATAGAAACGGTGCCCAGCGACGCATCATTGCTGTTGGCCATAAAGGTGTAGCCCTGACGTTCGAAGACGGCTTGGTACGTTGCATCGACATCAGCCGTGACGGTGCGGGTGGCGGTGGAACTGTTGTTGTCAGCCCAGTAAAGGAATATGTGGCCTACCATGGGGACGGCCTGGAGTGTGACGGAAGCCCCCTGCTCATATATGCCGCTGCCCTCCACGAAGCCCATTGTCTCGTCGTTGGCAGAGGCGGTGATGCGGACGGGGTTGGTAGCGTTGGTTGTGGTGAAGTCGGTCCTCACCCAGTCGCTGTGCGAGTTTCCATAGTCGGCACGGACGAATATGTGGTAGTCGGTGTTGTTGGCCAGCCCAGTAAGAGAGACGGTGGTAGATGATACCGTGAGCTTACGCATCTGTTCAGGTACGTATCCCACCCCATAGGCCAGAGTATAGCCAGTGGGCGAGGCATCGGCAGGCATCGTCCAGCTGACGGTGACTCCCGAACTGGAAATGTTGGTGACTGCAAGGTCGTTTACAGGCACGGTCACGGGATTGTAGAAGTGTCCATAGATAAGGAATGGACCGTTGTTAGACACATTCCATACACCATTACTAAGATACCAAAAACCATTGGTTATGTAATTGAGTGATGATGACCCGCAGGGAATGCCGTTTGTGCTGTAAAGGGTAATCCACAAGCTGTCTCCTTCGTTGACGGTTATCGGGTTCGGGAGGGCTGTCGTTACATATTGTGAGTTGCTCGTTATTTCAATAGGATTGCTGTTGTATACCATGTTGGTGGCCAAAGGTTTACTTCCTCCGCGATAGACGCGTACACGGTAGGTGCCTTGATTTATTTTGAACGACACTGCATCCAATATGTGGCCGCGGCTAAGGAGCTCGTAGGGTAATAGAATGCCCCACTCATCAGAAAAGTGGTTGTAATAGTAATTGCTGTTAGGGTTAGGCTCGCAATAGGAGATGTTGTAATCGTTAAGGGGATTGAAGATGGCGGTGTAGGTCTGCAAACCTCCTGATGGGATTACGTTTCTGCTCTGGTTTCGGAACCCGTCAGACCATTGCTTGAAACCATAACCCGTACTTGGCGTGGCTGTCAGGGTGATGGGGGCGGCCCAGTTGTTGTAAGTGCCGCTGCCGGTCACGGTGCCGTAGGTGTCGTCGTTGGCAATGGCGAGGATGGAAGTATTGCCTGTATCGGATTCAATGGTAGTGGGCTGGATGCCTATGATGGCCCCGCACTGGAGGTTGTAGTCTCTTTCAACGTTAGCGCCGTCACCTCCGCTACTTGGGTTGAGGCCTCCGATTGCATAGTAGCCGTCGCATAAACCGCCCCATCCCCAGTTGAAATGGAACATGTCGTTCGCGTCGTAACCGTCACAAATAAAACAGTGTCCGCTGGTGGCGCTGCGACCCTTGTAGATGATGGGTCGTGCTGCGTCCAGTTCATGCCGTAGCAGTGCTTTCCACTCCTCGGTGGTAAAGTCCTCCTGCAAAACCGAGGTAATAGTGTAGGCATAATAGAAGTGTTCGCGCAGCACCGATTCTACGCAAGGCACCTCCGGTGAATAGCTGATGGTGGTAGCACCACTTCCGCCAAAATCGGACACATCATAGTCCATATTAAGTGCTATGCCCACATTATACATCAGCGAAGCTACGGCGTTGATACTATCCCCGCTCGAACTGGTGAGCGAATCGGGCATGCTGCTCCAGTCAAAGGCCGTGTCGGCAAAATGGGATGAGAGGGTTACCTGATGTTGAGTGGTGGTTTCTGTTATCGTGTTGCCTTGAATGAGGGCTTCGTTATAAGTGTAGGTGTACGTGTTTGAACCACGTCCGCGGGGTGGCCAGTTCCAATACTTCATCACTTGCGCGGTGGCAGTTGCCACGCAGCCGGTGACGGTGTGGAGCTGTGTTGGGGTGGACTCGTCTGTTAACGAACTATTTTGGCGAGCAATATGCCATGGGCAGTATTTGTTGTAGTAGGGGCTCTGGTTCCACCGGGTCGAAATCAGAGGTCCGACGGTTTGGACATTGCCGCTTTTGGATAACCCTTTCGGTGTTGACGTGGTGGCGCTTGTGAGCTCCTTCCATGCTGCAGAATTGGGGCTGTTGCCTGCGATGTTATGGCTGCGGCAATATAGTATCTCCTCCTCATACCCCTGCAGCCACGACTTTATATTCTCTGGCATGTCGTTGAACGAGAAGGGATTCTCGTCCGAATAACCCAGAATGGGGGGCATGCGGTCATCGGCACTGACTATCACAAACCCTTTCCCGTCGGTGCCGGTGAAAACGTAGAAATAGGGGTGTTCCTCCGACAGCGTGGCATCGGTCAATCCTTTTCCTGATTCGATATTTATTTTCAGGTGGTTGGACTGGACAAAGTGTGTTGCCACAAGGCGTGCCTGTTCGCGCCCCACAGGAGCTGCGGCGGCATATAGCCCGACAATAAGTCCTATCAGGCATAAAATCAGATGCTTCTTCATTCTTATTACTTGTCTGTTAGTTGTTTTTTGCTCTGCAAATTTACGAAAAAAAACTGACTCATTCGGTTTTTCTTTACAAAAAAGTAAGGGACACAGCCCAGCGGCGAGGAAGCGGCACCGTCACAGCCCAGCCCCGATGCCGCCCCGCATCCGCCTTTTGTCCACGAGTTTGCTTGTTGATGGTTTGGCTTTTTGTCTCTACTTCGTCTGCCGTTGACAAACAAAGGCCAAACGATGTCATAATCAAATAAAAACAAAAGCCAAATAAAAAGAAGAAAGGATGCCGAGGGGGCATCCTTTCGAGGGTTGTGCCGTTGCGGGTGGCAACGGGATGGGGTAGATTATCGGTTGCTCTCTTCGACGGACTCTTTGATGAGCTGGAAGGTGGCTTCGATGTCGTTGTCGAGACCCATGCTGAAACGGATGAGGCCTTCGCTCATACCCATCTCTTTCTGGATTTCTTCGGGGACTTCGGAGCTGGTGCTCTTGCCGCTGTTGGAGAAGAGGGTCTTGAAGTAGCCAAGGCTGACGGCGAGGTAGCCGACGCCTTTCTGCTGCATGATTTCCATGATGCGGCTGGCTTTTTCAGCGGTGCCCATGTCGATGGAAATCATACCGCCGTAGCCGTAGCCTTCGTTGCACATGCTGTTGAACAGCTCGTAGTCGGGGTGTTCGGGCAGGCCGGGGTAGTTGTATTTGAATCCCACCTCTTTGAAACGTTTGGCGAGGTACATGGCGTTTTCACCATGTTTCTTCATGCGGATGTGGAGGGTGTGGAGGTTCTTGTTGATGGAGGCGCTGCGCATGGGGTCGAGCACGGGGCCGAGGAGCATGCAGGTGCCGTTGTTGACGTCGATGAGGCTGCCGATGTATTCAGCACTGCCGCAGATGGCGCCGGCGACGCAGTCGTTGGTGCCGTTGACATACTTGGTCATGGAGTAGACGGTGATGTCGGCTCCCAGCTGGCAGGGGCTGAAAATCATGGGGGTGAAGGTGTTGTCGACGATGAGCTTGGCACCGTGGGCGTGGGCCATTTTGCTCAGTTCGGGCACGTTGGCGATGCGGAGCAGGGGGTTGTTCATGGTCTCGGTGTAGACGACCTTGGTGTTGGGGTGCTCGTTGAGGGCTTTTTCGACGGCTTTGAGGTCCTGCATGTTGACGAAGGTGGTCTCCACGCCGAACTTGGGCAGATAGTTGGCCAGGAAGGCGAAGGTGCCGCCGTAGGTGGTCATGGAGCTGATGATGTGGTCGCCAGCCTTTACTTCGTGGATGAGGGCGCTGGTGATGGCTGCGAGGCCGGAGCCGGTGACCCAGGCTGCCTCTGTGCCTTCCATGGCTGCGAGGTTCTGGCAGAGGGCGAGGTTGGAGGGGTTCCAGTGACGGCTGTAGAGGAAGTAGCCTTCGGTTTCGCCGTGGAAGGTCTCGGTCATGAGGTGTGCCTCAGGGAAGGTGAAGGTTGCGGAATCGCAGATGGCGGGGTTTACGCCACGGTTAGCATCGCGGCCGTCATGGCGCTGGATGGCTGTTGCGGGATCGAATTTTTTCATATTGTTATTGTATTATATTGGGTTGTTGAATTAATTGTTTCTTGGGTTTCTAGTATTTCTAGTGCTGCTAGTATTACTAGTGTTTCTAGTTATTTGTAGAGGAGGAAAATTGTTGGGCGTTTGTGGAGGGGTGGTGGGTCGTTGAGCCATTGGCGGGCCAGCTTGGTTTTGATGTACTGGGTGGGCAGGGTGATGTCGCAGGCTACGCAGATGCGGGTGAAGGGCTTGAGGTTGGAGGCGAGGAAGTGGAGCAGTTTGTCGTTGCGGTAGGGGGCTTCGATGAATATCTGGGTCTGGTTGTCGCGGTGGATGCGCTGCTCGATGGTGCGGAGGAGGGCCATTCGGCTCTCGTTGTTGATGGGAGGGTAGCCGTTGAAGGCAAAGTTCTGTCCGTTGAAACCCGACGCCATGAGGGCCAAGAATATGCTGCTGGGCCCTACGAGCGGGAGGATGTCGATGCCCCGTTGCTGAGCCATGGAGGTGATAAGGTTGCCGGGGTCGGCTATGCAGGGGAGCCCGGCTTCGGACATGAGGCCTATGTTCTGGTCGTCGTCGATGGCTTCGAGGTAGTTGGTGATATCGACGGGCTGGGTGTGTTCGTTGAGTTCGAAAAAGGTGACCGAGTCGATGGGGTGAATATAGCCCATGCGCTTGAGGTTGCGGCGGGCTGTGCGGGTGTCTTCTACGATAAAGGTATGGCAAGTGTTGAGCAGCTCGCGGTTGTAGGGAGGCAGCGAGTTGTCGGGGTCTTCAGCCCCGATGGGGACAGGAAAGAGGATTAACTTGCCCATTATATCATCTTGAGGTATCCGATTTCCTGAGGGGTGAGTTCGCGGTAGCGGCCGCGGGGAAGGTCTTTCTTGGTGAGGCCGGCAAAGACGACGCGGTCGAGCTTGTGGACGTCGTAGCCCAGGTGCTCGAAGATGCGGCGCACGATGCGGTTCTTGCCGCTGTGGAGTTCCACGCCCACGATGCGCTTGTCGTTGAGCCCCTGCACATACTGGATGTCGTCGACGTGGATGGGGCCGTCTTCAAGTTCGATGCCTTCAAGCATCTTTTTCATGTCTTCATGGGTGACGGGCTTGTCCACTTCCACTTGGTAAATCTTGTACACCTTGGTGGAGGGGTGGGTGAGGCGTCGGGCCAGGTCGCCGTCGTTGGTGAAGAGGAGCAGGCCGGTGGTGTTGCGGTCGAGGCGGCCGACAGGGTAGATGCGCTCCTTGCAGGCTCCGTCCACAAGCATCATGACGGTCTCACGCTCCTGGGGGTCGTCGACGGTGGTGATGAATCCTTTGGGTTTGTTGAGCAGGAAGTAGCGTTTGCGCTCGGATTGGAGTGTTTCGCCACCATATTTCACCACGTCGCCTTCATGCACCTGGTAACCCATCTCGGTGATGATGTTGCCGTTGACGCTGACACCGCCTGCTGCGATGATTTTGTCGGCCTCACGGCGCGAGCAGATGCCGGCATTGGCCAGGTATTTGTTGAGACGGGTGGTGCCGTCGTATATTTTGGGCACTGGCGGCGGGGTCTTGATTTTGGGCACGGGGTGCTTCTTGGGTCGGTTCTTATCCTTGGTATGGCTTCCGCGCCGGTTGCTGCCACGCGAGGGACGGTTGGCGGAGGAGGTGTCGTCGGCCTTTTCAGGGCGGGCAATGACCTTTTTCCGCGAGGGCGTGCGGGGTGCGTCGAAGGCCTCGGAGCCGTCGTTGCTGCGCACGACGGGTGAGGGTTGCTTGTGGATACGCGGACGTCTCCCCTTAGGGGTGCCATTTGTATATTCCGTTTTCTTATTCTCTCTATCCATGTTAGAAACGCATTTTGTATGGAAAACTGGTGTCTAGTTCTTGTTTTTTTCTAAGGGCGGACACCTCTTCGGCTAGGCGCAGCAGGATGTCCAGTTTCATGAATTTCAGCCACGAGATGGCTTTTTCGTCGTTGCGGCAGGCCAAGGCGAACATCAGGTTGGCTTCGTGGAGGTTTTTCCGCACCCACAGGCGCGACCGCTCGTCGCCGTCGATGGCGTGGCTGAGGAGTCCCAGCCAGTGGTGGTTGTTTTGCACCAGCCATTGCTCGGCTTCCACATCGTCCTGCAGGAAGTTGCTGAAGGCTGCCAGTTCGGGATAATGGGCGGCGACCAGCCACTCGAAGAATTCTTTGCTTCCTCCGATGGCCTGCTGGAGGGCCAGCAGCACCCGCACATCATATTTCAACAAGCCTTTGTCCAAGTGGGTTGTTGTTGAGGGTTAGGAACGTATCTTGGCACCCAGCTGGGTCTCCAAGTTTTTCTGCATCTTGGCCATGACGGCCTCGATTTGTTTGTCGGTGAGGGTCTTGTCCTTGTCCTGTAGGATGAAGCTGACGGCGTAGGACTTCATGCCTTCGGTGATGCCTTTGCCTTCGTAGACGTCGAAGAGGCTGATGCGCTTGAGCAGTTTCTTCTCGGTGTTGAATGCCACCTGCTCGATTTCGGCGAAGGTGACTTTCTTGTCCATTACCAGGGCGAGGTCGCGGCGCACTTCGGGGAATTTGGGCACCTCGGTATAGAGGGTCTCCTTGGTGGGATAGCTCTTGAGGAGGAGGGTCCAGTTGATGTCGGCGTAGAAGACCTCCTGCTTGCAGTCCATCTGCTTTAGTGTTTCTTTGGACAGGCGGCCCAAGGAGCAGAGCTGCTTGTGGCTGTCGCGGAAGACGAGGGCGAGGCCTTCGGCATAGTAGTGCTCGGTGGCGGGCACTATCTGTATGCGGCTCATGTTCATGCGCATACGGTGCATGATGTTCATCACGTGGGACTTGAGGTGATAGAAGTCAACGGGGGTGGCGGGCATCTTCCAGTTTTCGGGCATGAGGTTGCCGGTCATGAAGATGGCGAGGTGCTGGGTCTCGTCGTATTTGTCGGTCACCTTCTCTCCGTCGTTGCCGGTCTTCACGTAGGAACGGCCAAATTCGTAGAGCTTCTGGTCGTGAATCTTGTAGTTGATATTGCGTACGATGCACTCCATGCCGCCATAGAGGAGGGTTTGGCGCATCACGTTGAGTTCTTTGCTTAGGGGGTTGAGGATGTGGATGCTCTTGGCGGCGTCGAAGTCGGGGTTGTTCTCGAAGTATTCCGACTTGGTGAGCGAGTTGTTCATTATCTCGCTGAATCCGTTGTTGGTGAGCAGGTCGCTGACGATGTTCTGCAGCTGGCGGGGGTTGGGTTTGGCCGAGAAGGAGAGGCAGCTGGAGATGCGCTCGTCCACGTGGATGTTGTTGTAGCCGTAGATGCGCATGATTTCTTCCACGATGTCGCATTCGCGGGTGACGTCGACCTTGCAGGTGGGTACACTGAGGGTCATGCCTTCGGCAGTCTCTGACACTATTTCGATGTCGAGGGAGGTGAGGGCGGTGCGGATGGAGTCGATGGGCAGCTCTTGTCCCACAAGGTCGAACACGCGGCGGAAGCTGATGTCTACCGTGGGGCGCAGGATGGGGGTGGGGTAGACGTCTACCACGTCGGAGGCGATGGTGGCACCGGCGAGCTGTTGCAGCAGCTTCACCGCGCGCTGGAGGGCCCACAGGGTGATGTTGGGGTCGCAGCCGCGCTCGTAGCGGAACGAGGCGTCGGTTTTCAGTCCGTGACGTTTGGAGGTCTTGCGGATGGACATGGGGTTGAAGTAGGCGCTTTCGAGAAACACACGGGTGGTGTTGTGCGTCACGCCGCTCTTTTCGCCGCCGAACACGCCGGCGATGCACATACCTTCTTCCTCGTTGCATATCATCAGGTCGCGCTGGTCGAGTTTGCGTTCTACCCCGTCGAGGGTGACGAAGGGGGTGTCCTGCGGCAGGCGGCGCACCACCACATGGTCGCCTTTAATCATGTCGGCGTCGAAGGCGTGCATGGGCTGTCCCACTTCCATGAGCACGAAGTTGGTCACGTCTACCACGTTGTTGATGGGGCGGATGCCTACGGTGCGCAGCTTGTTCTGCAGCCATTCGGGCGAATCCTCCACATGCACGTTCTCGAGCGTGATGCCGGTGTAGCGGGGGCAGAGTTCGGGCTCTTCCACTGTGACGCTGACGGGTCGGCTGGTGGTGTGGGGCTGGCTGAGGTCTGCCACTTCGGGCCAGAGTATTTTCTTGTGTTCGCCGTTGCGGGTGTTCAGCACAGCCACCACGTCGCGGGCCACGCCTATGTGGCTGGTGGCATCGCTGCGGTTGGCGGTGATGGCCACTTCGAGGGCGTAGTCTTCTTCAAGATGGAAGTAATTCTTGGCGGGCATTCCGACGGGGGCGTCGTCGGGCAGCACCATGATGCCTGCATGGTCGGAGCCCAGCTGCAGTTCATCGGCAGCGCAGAGCATGCCTTCGCTCACAGCACCGCGCAGCTTGCCTTTCTTGATTTCGTAAAATTCGGTGTCGGAGGTGTATATCTTGGTGCCAATCTGGGCGCATACCACCTTCTGACCGGCGGCCACGTTGGGTGCGCCGCACACAATGTGCAGCGGGGTGCCGGTGCCAACGTCCACCGTGGTGAGGTGCAGGTGGTCGCTGTCGGGGTGGGGTTCGCAGGTGAGCACCTGGGCGATGACCACATGTTCGAGTCCGCCTTTGATGCTTTCCACTTTCTCCACGCCTTCGATTTCAAGACCACTGAAGGTCAGCAGGTCGTCCAGTTGTTCGGGGGTCATGTCGCCCAGTTCCACATATTCTTTAAGCCAAGAAAACGAGATGTTCATATTATGATTGTTGTTGATGTGTTAAACGTTGGTATGGCGGCTTACTGTGCCGTGGTCGGGCCCTCCACTTTCACTTTGGCCCAGCTGTCCTTGAGGGTGCAGGTGCGGTTGAAGACCAGGTGGTCGGGCGTGCTGTCGCGGTCGGTGCAGAAGTAGCCCATGCGTTCGAACTGGAAGCGCATCGGCTCCTCGATGCCTTTGTCGTTGGTGGTCATGTGCGCCTCGGCCAAGGCGGGTTCGAGCTTGCAGTGCTGTAGCACTTGGAGGCTGTTGGGGTTGAGGTTGTCGAGGAAGGTCTTGCCTTCGGGGGCCTCGTCGGGGGCCTCGGTGGCGAAGAGGCGGTCGAACATGCGCACTTCGGCATCGACGGCGTGGGGTGCGCTCACCCAGTGGAGGGTGCCTTTCACCTTGCGGCCGTCGGGGGCGTCGCCGCCGCGGGTGGCGGGGTCGTAGGTGCAGTGAATGCAGGTGATGTTGCCGTTGGTGTCTTTCTCGACGCTCTGGGCGGTGACGAAGTAGGCGTAGCGTAGGCGCACCTCACGTCCCAGGCTAAGGCGGAAGTATTTCTTTGGAGCCTCCTCCATGAAGTCCTCACGCTCGATGTACAGCTCACGGCTGAAGGGTACCTGGCGGGTGCCGTCGGCCTCGTTTTCGGGGTTGTTGATAGCGGAGAGCATCTCGGTCTGCCCCTCGGGGTAGTTGTCGATGACCAGTTTCACGGGGTTGAGGACGGCCATGCGGCGCGGGGCCACTTTGTTCAGATGGTCGCGCAGGCTGTTCTCGAGGCGCACATAGTCGATGATGTTGTCGCGCTTGGCCACTCCGATGTCCTCGCAGAAGTTGCGTATGCTCTCGGGGGTGTAGCCACGACGGCGGAAGCCGCAGATGGTGGGCATGCGGGGGTCGTCCCAGCCGCTGACATAGTGCTCTTTCACCAGCTGCAGCAGCTTGCGCTTGCTCATCACGGTGTAGTTGATGTTGAGGCGGGCAAACTCGTACTGGTGGCTGGGGAAGATGCCTAATTGTTGGATGAACCAGTCGTACAGCGGGCGGTGGATGTCGAACTCCAGGGTGCAGATGCTGTGGGTGATGTGTTCGATGGAGTCGCTCTGCCCGTGGGCGTAGTCGTACATGGGGTAGATGCACCACTTGCTGCCTGTGCGGTGGTGGTCGGCGTGCAGGATGCGGTACATGATGGGGTCGCGGAACTGCATGTTGGGGTGCGCCATGTCAATCTTGGCACGCAACACCTTGGAGCCGTCTTCGAACTCGCCGTTTTTCATCCGCTCGAAGAGGTCGAGGTTCTCTTCCACTGTGCGGTCGCGGTAGGGGCTGTTCTTGCCCGGTTCGGTGACGGTGCCGCGCCCGAGGCGTATCTCCTCCTGGGTCTGGTCGTCGACATAGGCCAGCCCTTTCTTGATAAGCACGCCGGCCCACTCGTAGAGTTGGTCGAAGTAGTCGCTGGCGTAGTGTACGCCGGCCCACTCGAAGCCCAGCCAGCGGATGTCCTGCTGGATGGAGTCCACATACTCGGTGTCCTCCTTCACGGGGTTGGTGTCGTCGAAGCGGAGGTTGGTCTTGCCGCCATATTTCTTGGCGAGGCCGAAATTGAGGCAGATGGACTTGGCATGGCCGATGTGCAGATAGCCGTTAGGTTCTGGCGGGAAGCGCGTCAGGATGGATTTGTAGGTACCTTCGCGGAGACCCTGTTCGATGATTTCTTCCAAAAAATTCAGAGACAGATTTTCTTCCATCTTTATAAGGTATTCATTATAATGCTGTTGTACTATATGCTGCAAAAAAGTTCAAATTACAAAAGTACAAAAAAAAAATGTATGGTCATAATATTTTTTGGCATAAAATAAGAGATGCCCCATCAAATGAGGCATCTCTTGGATATAGAAATTTGAATGTAAGCGGATTAGAGTAGATAGCCGATGCCGGCGAAGATACCGGAAGTGGTGGTCTTGACATTGTCACTAGAGTTGAGGTCGGTCAAACCAAGCCGGTAGCCACCGAAGAGGCGGAAGGCATTGTACTGGAACTGGAGACCGAGGGCTGCGGAAATGTCCAGGCGTTTGAGGCTGCTGTTGTCACCATACATAGGGTAGTTGTCCTCAGAAGTGCTGATGGTGCCAAGAATGTTTGTGGTGGTTGTAACGTGGGTGTTGCCGTAGAGAGCGTAGCTAAAGGTAGGTCCCGCAAAAGCAGTCAATTTGGCATTGCTGCCGAGCGAAAAACTGAAGTTGAGCAGTACTGGCACATCAAGCAAGAACTGTGTGGTGGTGCTCTTGTCGTTGCCACTGATTACGATGTAGTTTGCACTGCCAGTTGATGTTTTGGTGTTTAAACGGCCTTGAATACCGAATGCGACACCAAGGTCTTTGCTAAAGCCGTAATTGTATGTCACTCCAGCGAAGAATCCGTCCATCTCGGAAGTGGTGGTAGTGGTGTTGTTGCCAAGAGTAGTGGCATTGGTGATGGTTACGGGGGCGTAGCCAATATTTACGCCCAACTGGGCTTGTGCGTTTCCTGCAAAAAGGAAAGCGGCTGCTGCTAAAAATAAAGCTGCTTTTTTCATAGATATAAGGTGTTAAAATGTTAATACTTAGTGAATACTGTCGGACGGCTGTCTTTAGAACGCCAAGCCTAAGCCAAAGAAGAGGCTGTAGGCCTTTTCAGGAGCCAGGTTGTCCGAAACCATACGGTTGAAGAAGTTTCCGGTGGCACCCATAGAGAAGGTGGCGAAGTCGAGCTTCAGCCCTACACCGCCAATCCAGCTGATGTTGAAACGGTTGCGCTCGTAAATGCTGCCCTCTTCATAGCTGTCGTATGATACCTTGGTAGAGCCCTCCCCAAGCCATGTGCTACCCTTCGAGCCAATGCCGATGTTGAATTCAGGTCCGGCAAAGAGGTAGAGGCAGGACTTCTCGGTGAAGTTGAGGTGAGCATTAAGCGGAGCAGGCACTGCAATGGCCGTCTCGGTTTGCGAATGGTGGCTTTCGACACCTTCCTTTGTGTTAGTGTACTCGCCCGAAAAACGGGTAAAGTAAATACCTGGGGCCCAGCCAGTATGGGCGGAGAGGGCCACGTTCTGCGTGAGCCCGACATAATAACCGCCGAAGATTTCGAGCGACTCGTCGCCTTCATGATTCAACAGGTTCACCTTGTAGCCTCCGTTAATCATGGTCTGAGCAGAGAGGCTGCCAGTCACGGCAAGCAGCATAACAAGGATTGCGTTTTTGATAATTCTTTTCATTCTCCTATTAAATTAGTTAAAACTTTGTTTTCTTGATATTCGGGGCTGTCGAGCAGCGTAAATTCTTCACCCGTGTTTGCAACGCCCAGACGGTTGAATCCGTCATCGACAGCATCAATATGCCACGCCTCGTCCATGCGGGTCAGATGGAAGAATACGCTGCTGCGATTCACTATGTTGTCGGGGCTGTCGGGGGCGGGCTGAACCACCACCACCTCATACCATTGACTCTTCCCGATGCGGCTGATGCTCTCGGCACGAATGCCGGGCCAGCAGTCCTGTCCTTGGATAAAAATGTCGTAGTCAATCCAGCTGACGCTTTCGGAGTCATAGCTCTTCATCCAACTGTTATAAAGCTGTGGGGTCATGTACTGTTGAAGTAACTGCTGCTCTTTGTCAAGGTCGGAGTATTCGCCAAAAGGTGGGCAGCTCACCTCCAGATACTGGCTGTAGAACTGTTTCAACACTTGCTCGGGGCCGTTCTCTGTCGAGCAAGCAGCCGCCAGCAATGTGGAAATAATGATTAGAGTACAAATTCGTCTCATAAACATTGCATTTTTCCCCTATAACGCCGCCGTCTCCCATTTATTATTTTTCTGGGGCAAAAAAGTGTTACTTGAGTGATAAAAGTTGCTGCCACACCCAGATGACCACTAACCCGAACCTCTCTACTCCCAAAATTCTCCTTTTTTTTTCGCATGTTCGTTTTTTTTGTGTATATTTGCAGTGGTTTAACTTTTAATACTATGACTTATGAAGAAATCATTAATCGCTGTAATTGTAGCAGGTAGCCTGTTATGTGGGTCGTGCACTTTTTTGGACAATTTGGCCAACAACCTCTCCAGTATCGCCAATTTGGTCAATTGCGAGTATACGCTGAAGGATGTCACCAACGTGTCTGTTGCCGGGGTGAATGTGAAGAATGTGACTAGCGGCAATATCTCTGCCACCGATGTGGTGAAGCTGGTGTCGGCCATTACCACCAAGAGTGTCCCGTTGGCTCTGAATGTCAACATCAACGTGAAGAACCCCACCGACAAGAACGCCCTGCTCACCCTGATGGATTGGGCTCTTGATGTGGCAACCAAGGAGTTCGCCACAGGTACCACCAACCAGAACTATAACATCGTGGCCAGCAAAACCACTACCGTGCCGCTGGGAGTGAGCACTGATTTGTACTCGTTGTTCTCGAAGGATGGGTTGGAGTCGTTGAAGACCTTTGCCAGCAGCTTTACCAGTCAAGGCACATCGTCACAGTTAGGTCTGCGCATCCGTCCCTCGGTGTCAGTGGCAGGTCAGACTTTCAAGTCGCCTTCTTACATACAGATTCTGAAGCCCACCACAGCCGGCACCACTACCAATACAACTGGTACTACCGGCAATAATGGTAACGGTGGCAACAACGGCCCCACTGGCTCTGGGAAGACAGTGGGCGGCGGCATCCGTACCTTATAAAAGTATGAGGTAAGAGCTAAGGACTAAGAGGTTGGTAGCCACGTCCATCCTCTTAGTCCTTAGCTCTTACTTCTTACTTTAGGTCGCGCAATGAGGTAAGAACTAAGAGCTAAGAATTTAGAGGTTGGCATCAGACTCTTAGTTCTTAACTCTTACTTCTTACTTTAGGTATTAGAACCCCATGCCGAAGAGAGCCCAGTATTTGGCTTCGAGCTGGCTCCAGGCAAAGGAGGTGTTTTCGTATTGCTGACGGGTGAAGTTGTTGAGTGAGGCGTGCGCGTCGGCGGTACGGCTGAGGCGGTCGTAACGGGTGGCTTCGCGTTCGAGGGCTTCGAGTCCGGCGAAGGCTTGGTCTTCCAACTTCTTTAGTTCGCTCTTCATGGAGTCTTTGGTGCGCTGCCATGCGACGGTGGCCAGTTTGTTGGCCTTGCGGTATTTCCACAGCACGGCATCGGGGTTGTACTCCTTATGGCCGCAGATGCTATAGGGCTGGGGCAGTTCGGTGGTGCCGCAGAAGATGGGCACGCGGGGGGACTGGCCGGGGTTGTCGACCGACATCCAGCAGACGCCGCCCACACAGTCGGGCAGCCAGTCGCGGAGCTGGGTGACGAAAGAGTAGGAGCACCAAGCGACGCTCACGGTGCGGCGGAAGGTGACGGTGCCGGGGGCGATGAGGTTGAGTGTCTTCTGCATAGAGGTGCTGAGCCAGGGGTTGGCGACAGGGCTGATGATGGTGTCGTTGTAGGTCTTGCCATTCTTGTCCTTGCGGCTCACGGGCATCTTGATGTTCTGGCACATGTCGAGGTCGGTGCCTTCGTAGGTGCTGCGGAGGAGCTCCATCACTTCACGCACATCCACATCCTTGTCGGGGCGCACGGAGAAGGGCAGTTCGGGCATGTCCATGGTGAGGCCGAGGGATGGGGCCAGTTGGTTGAGGATGAAGTATTCGCGTTCGCGGTAGTTCTTGCCGTTGGCATAGCTGCTGTTGAAGGCTTTCCAGAAGATGAACTCGCCTTTGCCATCCCAAAGGCCGTAGCGGCGGGCAACGGACTCGATGTTGTCGGAACACATGAAGTATTCGGTGTTGCCGCGTTGGAGGCGTCCGATACGGGGTATGTTGCAGCTTACGCCCACATGGTCGTCAGGGATGCGTTGTGCGGCCCACACACCTCCGATATTGCCTTTGCCTTCGCCGAGGATTTCCATCTGCCACACCTCTTTGGTGTCGGCGATGGTGATGCACTCGCCACCGTCGCCATAGCCGTATACCTTGATGAGGTCGGCGATGAGGCGGATGGCGTCGCGGGCGGTGGTGCAACGCTGAAGGGCTACGCGTTCGAGTTCTTCAATGTTGAACATGCCAGCGGGGTTGACCAGGGTGTCGGGACCGCTGAAGGTGCTTTCGCCGATGGCAAGCTGGTGCTCGTTGAGGCAGGGGTAGGCGGTGTTGAGGTAGGCATAGGTGTGAGCCACTTCGGGTATGGCACCGGCCAGACGCACGCCGGTGGTGTCGCCACGGAAGGTGGTGTGCATGGTGCCTTTGTATACCAGGTGCACATCGCCGGGAGCGTGGTCGGCAGCGGGTTCCATATACATCCAGGTGCGATAACGGCCGTCGCAGGTGTGGGAAGTGATAACGCTTCCATCCTTGGAGGCTCTTTTGCCTACCATGATGCTGGTGCAACTTTGACCTTCAAATTCGGGTTGGCTGAGTTCCTGTCCCACCGAGGTGAGAACGAAAGCCAACAGGGCTAATGATAGTAAGACTTTCTTCATGGTGTGTTGTATTATAGATTTCGTTATTTCGTATTAATTACAGGTTCACGCGTTCAATTATATTATAGAAGACTTGAGCAGCCAGGGGGATAAGGGCGTCGGGGAAGTTGTAGTCGGGGTGGTGCAGTTCGGGCTGTTTCTCGCCTGCGCCGATGCCGAAGAGTGCGCCGGGGTAGTGCAGGAGGTAATTGGAGAAGTCTTCGGACCAGCGGAAGGGGGTGAGGAGATACTGGTTGCGGCAGCCGCACACCTCTTCGACCTGCTCCACCATGAGCGAGTCGTTCTCGGTGGCACGGAATGGTTCGACCAGAGAATGCCGGAGCGCCAGATGGTAGCGTGAGGCGATTTGGGCGACGGAGTCGTTGGCTTCGGCAATGAATTGCTCCATGGTGTTGTTGGTGAATGCCCGTAGGGTGAACATGACGTCAGCTGAACCGGCGGAGGTGCCGAAGGCCTCCTCTCCCAGGCGGACACAGATGAGGGTTGCCTGGCGGAATTCTTCGTCGGGGGTGATGGGTGAGCTGTTCAGTCGGCTCAGCTGTTGTATGATTTCGGCGACAGCAAGGCCGGGGTTGATGCCTTTCTCAGGGGTGGAGGCATGGGTTTCGCGGCCGGTGAGGCGGTAGATGATGCCTGTGGAGGCGGCGGCGAAGGTGTGGCGGTTGAGCACCACGGTGCCAAGCGGGAAGCCGGGCAGGTTGTGCAGGGCAAAGATGGCGCGGATGTTGTATTGCTGTAATATCTGAGCGTCGATAATCTTCTGAGCGCCGAGGCCGGTCTCCTCTTCGGGCTGGAAGATGAGCAGCGCGTTGCGCCCTTCGGGGATGCCGCGAAGACTGATGAGTTCGGCCAGCTGAAGGAGGATGGTGGTGTGGCCGTCGTGGCCGCAACGGTGGCCGATGGGCAGGGCGTCGATGTCGGCCCTGATGGCTATGGTGGGGAGCGACGGGCGGGTGCCCCATACGGCGATGACTCCAAAGCCGCCCACATGGGTGTATACTTTGTCGGGGTGGAATGATTCCAGTTGGCGCACGATGAGGTCGTGAGCATAGTGTTCATGTCCGGACAGGCCGGGGTGGGAGTGGAGGTCGTGTCGTATGTCGGTGTAGTTCATGGGTGGTTATTGTTAGGCGTTGCGGACTAATGCTTTGAATGTGTTGCCCCGTTCTTCGAAGTTCTTGAAACTGTCGTAGCTGGCAGCAGCGGGGGAGAGGAGGCATATCGTTCCTGGCCGTGTGTGGGCGAAGCACCAGTCGACAATGACGGCGTAGTCGTTCTGCAGTAACGTCAGCTTGCCGTCCAGCGGGTTGGGGTGGAGGAGCGACATTTCGTGGTGCATGCGTTTTCCGGCATCGCCCACAAAGACGATGTTGCGGATGCTGGTCCCAGCAGGGGAGAGCAGGTAGGTGTATAGTGTGCTGTAGTCGATGCCACGGTCGTAGCCGCCCAAGATGAGGGTGTCGACCTGTTGAAGGGTGTTGACGGCGGCGATGGTGGCTTCGGGTATGGTGCTGATGGAGTCGTTGTAGAAAGTGATGTTGTGGTAGGTGCCTACCTTCTCCAGCCGGTGTTGAAGGCCGTGGAACGAGGCAAGGGCGTCGGCAAACTGATGGTCGTCGACTCCCATGAGGGCGGACACCTGATAGGCAACGTAGGTGTTGCACAGGTTGTGGTCGCCTTGCAGCGGGGTGGGCATGTCGGCTATGGATGACCGGCGGGCCTCATGTAGCGAATAGGGGTGGAGGGTGGAGGAGACCGACGGCTGCAGTTCCCCGACTATGCGGGCTAGGTCGTCGCTGTCGGTGCAGTAGAAGCAGTGGTCCCCAGCCTTCTGCTTCAGCATCATCTGCATTTTCGCCATCTGATAGTCACGATAGTTGTGGTAATGGTCGAGATGCTCTTGGAAGAGGTTGAGGATGACGCCGATGTGGGGCGCTTGATGTATGTTTTCCAGCTGGTGGCACGACAGCTCCGCTACTACGAGGCTGTGCGGGTCGAGCTGGCTGATGATGTCGAATAGGGGTATGCCGATATTTCCAGCCAACACTATGTTGCGCTGTTGCCCTAGGCTGTGGGTCAGCACATGGCAGATGAGCGAGGTGGTGGTGCTCTTGCCCTTGGTGCCGGTGATGCCGATGGAGAGGTCGCCGAAGACCTGCATGAAGAGGTCGGTTTGAGAGGTGATAGTGTCTAGGTTGCAGCGTCCCTCGAATTTCATCATGGGGATGCCGGGCGACTTGATGATGAGGTCGTAGGGGTTGTTGTCGGCTTGGGCGCGGTCGAGGGCGGCGAAGAGTTCGTCGTCGTTTTGGGCGATGTCGGGTTCATAGTTGGGCAGCAGATGCCGGAGCACCTCATGGGTGCTCTTTCCTTCGCGGCCGTAGCCTGCCAGCAGGATGCGGCGGTCGCACAAGAGGTTATATAGTTGCTGCTGCCTGAACATATTGAGTGAGCAGTGCTAGCTCGTGGTTGTTTAGATTGTGATGAGGGAAAAGGATGTTGAGCGGTGTAGAGGGTGGCTGCGGTACGTAGTCGGTCAAGAGGGCTGGCCGTTGGGTGGGGTACCATCGCCGGATGGTCATGGCGAGGGCGGAGTGCACTTCGCTGATGGTTCCCACGCATTCGAAGGGCTTGGTTTCGGCAAGGCCGGTAAGTTGTTCGAAGAAGGGGCGAAGCTCGATGTCGTCGAGCATGGCTTTGCCGAAGATGGCGTTGAGCCGCTGGGGTGGGATGAAGGGGGAGAGGATGATGTAGGCGAAGAGGCATTTAGCACAGCGTCCGCACCATACGTCCTGTTTGCTTCCGGCATTGCAGCTGCGGAACACGTCGAAGTATTTCTCGTTCTGGCTGAAGAGCATGGCTATCTGCAGCTCGGAGAGGGGCCGCAGGAAGCTGAAATAGTTGAACGAGGGTGAGATGTATTGTGCCACATACTGTCGGAAGTCGTCTTCGAATTCAAGGCTCTTGGAATACTGGTGGTTGACGTTTGTGCCCACCACTGTCGATTCGTTGGCGCTATTCTCGTTGGAGAGGGCTATGTTGGGGACGCCGCTCAGCTGCGCTGCCAAGAGGGTGTAGAACGCCAGCATGGCGCTGAAGGGGGTGTGCCCGTTGAAGTAACCTTGGGCGTTAAGCTCCAAGAGACTGGGGTGGATGGTTCGATTTATCACCAGCACATCGTCGATAGAGTAGCCTGCAGCCTCGATACATCCCACCGTGGCCCCGCGTGGATTCATGATGAGGGGTACGACGGGCTGTTTGCTATGTGCTGAGAGCAATTCGAGGGTTACCACCGAATCTTTGCCACCTCCGATAGGCACTAGGTAGTCTGCTTGATTGCTTGATTGCTTGATTGCTTGATTGCTTGATTGTTTTGACGCGTCAGCACTCAAGCAGTCCACCTCCATGAAGTCGTCGATGGTGGCATTGATGCCGTTGGTGTAGAAGAATTCGCCCAACCCGTTGAAGTAGATTTTCTTCCAGAAGGCGGCCTGACGGGGGTCCAAGGTTCCACAAAGGATTCGTACTTTGGGGGGACAGGCACATTTCCAGTAGCTCACCAACTCAATCAGTCCGATGTTGAAAACCAAGGTGTTCATGGCATCGGCTGGTTGGTCGAACCGGAGGAACGGACGGGATGGGATGAAGGCGGAGGGTTGGAAAAGGATATCGTTTCCCAGACGGAAAGTAAAAACGATGTGCAGTCCGTCGGACTGCACATCGTACTGATAACTTTCATAGACAAACTCGGAGAATGTCTGGCGGAGGGTATTGTATTTTGTCTGGTTAGACAACGTTTTCGATAAACCGAGTGCAGAGGGCAAATCACGCTGTGTTTGCACTATGCCGAGGCGAGAAAACGACGGTTGCGAAGAAACCAACATTCACGAGTTTGTTAATTCGTTTATTTCAACTTGAATTCGGTCACGCCGATGAGGTTGCCGTTGGCGAAGAGGCTCACGCGGTAGATACCGGCTTCAAGTTCGGAATCGCTGTCCATGCTCCAGCTCATGTCGAACTGGCGGGAGTCGCCGGTGAATTCGAAGGCGCGGACTGTGGTGTAGGTGGTGCGGACTCCGTTGGCGTCGAACTTCTGCTCCACGGTGCCGTTGTGCAGAACCACGTTGGAAGGCGAGGTGATGACGGCGTAGATGGTGATGGTGCCGGGTTCGATGACGTTGTTAGCCAGCAGGTAGCCCTCGATGCGGAAGGCTTTGACTGCGGAGGCGCGGTTAGAGGGACGGCCAGTGCCGTTGGAGAGGAGTTTCAGGGGGGTGACGGTGACGTCGGAAGTGGAGAGGACCGAGGCACGGCTTACACGTGCGGCCATCTTGGCGTTCTCCACGGCCACGTTCTCGGCATTGCGACGGATGGCCACCACCTCATTGCGGAGGCTGTCGTTCTCGTTGCGGAGGATGATGTTCTCGGCGCGGAGGCGCTCGATTTCCTCATAGTATTCGTCGCACTGGGCCTGCAGCTGGGCGAGTTTCTTGTTGATGTTGCCCTTGGTCTTGGCCACGTCGGACTTGGTGCTGGCGGCAGCCTTGGCGGCTTCGGCCTTGGCGTTGTTGGCGGCCTCGTTGGCTTCATTTACGAGGGCCACCTGACGGGCGAGGTCTTCCTGCAGTTGTGCGATTTGAGATTGCTGGGTAGCCACCTGGCCTTGGAGCAGGGCGATTTGGGCGGCGGCCTCGGCACTCACGGCGTCGTTGCTAGGACGCTGACCCAGGAGGTAGGCCATGCGGGCGGTGAGGGAGTCGTTGATGTTGGTGAGGACCACCTTGTCGTTGGAGAGGGCCACGATGCGGGCATCCTGCTCCTTCACGAGGCGTTGCAGACGGGCGATGGTCTCGCGGTCGCCGAAGCCCTCAGTGTTTCTGAGGTCGTTGAGCTCGGCGGTCTGCTGGTCGAGACGCTGCTGGAGGTAGGCGATTTCGGCCTTCTTGGCCTCCAGCTGTGCGTTGAGCTTCCGCAGCTTGGAGCTGCTGACAGATCCGCTGGAGCGGCCGTTGCGACCTGACTTGGTGTAGGAGCCTTTGCTGCCAGCGTTGTTCAGCTGGTCAATCAGGTTCTGGATTTCGGCGGCTTGGGCCTGGATGGAGCTGTCGCGTTGTGCCAGCTGCTGGGTGTACTCGTCGCAGCTCTGCTGCATGACCTGGTACTCCTTCATGATTTCGTCCAGGCGGACCTGCATTTCGTGGACCGTAGGCCCATTTTGGGAGTTCTGTTTGCAAGAAATCAGGCAGCCTACAGTCAAAAATGTAAGTGCCACAAGGGTGAAAAATGAATTCTTTCTTACTGTCTTCATTGTATTTATGTATTTATTCTTATTCAATTAAAAAAAAATTAGTACTTTTGTAATCGAAATGCAAAGATAAATCTTTTTTTTTGAATAGAAACTTTTTTGTCGAAAAAAAATGAAACGCCACCTGTTCATCCTCCTCTTGGTGCTGCTCGCACCCCCTGTCACACACGCCATGAGCGACAGTCTTTCGCATGTGGTACTAACCCTTCATGGGGGTGGTGGTTACGGTCTTTATCGCGAATTGGGGGCTTCGCCCTTCACCTATAAAGGGATGGAGCTGTACCCTGGCTTTTCGGTGAGGGTTGAGAAGCCCAGCCGCTGTTATGAAGCCTATCTTTCGGCAGCGGGCGGTGGCTACGGGCTCAAAGCACGGTGGTCCTATTTTCATGCCTATGGCGGCCATCCGGTGGTGGGTTTCCGCGCATGTTTCCGCGTCCCATCCTCCACACCTTGGCAGTTGTGGGTCGGAGGCTCAGTCGACGACCTCTTCGACATCCGCTACAACAGTACCTTGGGCAATGCCAACATGGGTTATGGCAACTTTTTGAGGCTGAATGTGGAATCTGCAATGATATACAGTCTTCAGCGATGGTGTTTTCACGCGGCTATCGCCTTCACGCCCTTGGCGGTGGCCTACCGACCTGGTTTCGCCTATATGGACAACTTTGACCAAGATCTCAGCGACCCAGTGGCTAATACGTTCGACCAATATGTTGGCTATGGAGTTTGGGCTCCGGGGGCAGAAACCAGTTTGGGTGCCACGCTCATGCTGCGCAGCGGCAACACCGTGGGGTTTTCCTATCATTGGGCGTATCTGACCTCGCGCGTATCGCCCGACCGAGTCAGCGCACCCCATCGTTTCGACTATGCAAGTCATGCTCTCATGCTCACCCTTGGAATCAGACTACGGTGAACTAATCAACTGATAATAATCTGGCTGCCACAACAGCTTTTAACTCTCTATGAATATGACGCAATACCGCCCCCTGACCCTATTACTGATTGCCGCACTGCTATGCTCTTCGTGTGAGCGGTTGCTGATGACAGACGACATTCCCGCCACCGCCACTCACACTTTCGGCTATTTATGGCAGCAGGTGGATAAACAATATTCGCTTTTTGATGTCAAACAGGTCGACTGGCAGGCCGTCTACGACAGTCTCAGTCCTCAAGTGTATGATGGGATGACCGCCGATAGCCTCTTCCGTATTTGTGCCGCCATGCTGGGTACGCTGCATGACGGGCATGTCAATCTCTATGCAGGATTCGATGTAGGGCGCTGCGACTCGCTCTACTATGACTTTTATGCCCATTCGGGTATTGACTTCAACACCGTCATGCTGTACTATCTGGGGCCTCACTACCGCAGTGCGGGTGGCGTAGCCCATCAAGGGCTTTATGGCGGCCGTGTGATATACTTCTACTATGGCTCGTTCAGCACCACGCTCTCCATTCCTCTTCTGCGTCAAGCACTCCGTTCCTACCCTGATGCGCAAGGGTTGGTACTCGACATCCGCGGCAATGGGGGCGGCTCGCTGAAAAATGTTTTCCAGCTGCTCAGCATCCTCCCCTCTGACGGGCAGCCACTCTATACCAGTCAAATAAAGTCGGGCCCGCAACACAACGACTTCACCCCACCAGCCACTACCTATGCGCCACAAGTGGATGCCGCCGACGCGTTTGACAAACCTGTTGTAGTGCTTACCGACCGAGCCTGTTTCAGCGCAGCAAGCCTCTTCGCACTCTGCACAAAAGCTTACGACAATGTCCTCCTCATGGGCGACACCACTGGCGGGGGGCTGGCACTTCCCTCCATGGGCTTTCTGCCCAACGCCTGGCGTTACCGCCTGTCAGTAACCCGCACCCTTTCGCTCGACGGGCAAAACTACGAAAACGGCGTTCCGCCCGACATCCACCTCTCTTTCGACCGCAGTGCGGCCCAACAACGAGGGCACGACAATATTATCGATTCGGCATGTGCTTATATTGTTAAGGTTGGAGAATAGTGGTTAGATAGGCTGCCACACCTTGATAGGCTATACCCCCTGCCCTCAGACCCTTAAAAACAGTCAACTCAAAAACTTTCTATATTATGATAAATCTAATACGGGCAAGCTACCCAAACTTCTACATGGTTTGCCGATATGCGGCTGAAGGACCCGAAGTGTTCAACTGCGATGTTGACGACAGCAATAACATCCTCGAAGGCAACAAACCTGGCACGGTCATATATACCCTCGATGGTGACGATGCCAAACGTGAGTTTCCTCCTCGTTGGTACGATATGTATTGGCTTCTGAAACATAAAGGGCGCGACAAAGAGAACTATTTCCGTCTGCTGCTGGCCGAGCATGAAGGCACGGCCACGGAGGAACAGCTGCAGCAACTGGCCCAGAGTCGTAAGGACTTTCGTGACATCATCATCTCCTACGTGAACAATCATCCGACACCCGACAACCCCGAATTGATTACAGCCCTCACCCAGCAACAGCTCACCGACGACCAAATCAGCTACAAAGGCCGTATGTTGGTCGACCTGACCCGCAACTGCTACCCTGTCCCCGACTTCGTCATACTCACTTCCGAATCTTACATGCACCCGGAAAATTTGGAAGCAAGGTTGATGGAGGCTATCCGCTATCTGGAAATCATGACCCATCTGACGTTGGGCGACGATGAACATCCCTTGGTTATAGCTATCCGTTGTGCCATGCCCCAATATATACCGGGGCTGATGCCCACCCTGCTGAATATCGGAGTTACACGGACCGCCTACGAGGCCCTGCGTCGCACCCATGGAGACAATATGGCCAACCGTGTCTATCTCTCCACGCTTCATACCATCGCCGAAATGGTAGGGCTGGAGACCAAGTATCAGATTTCTGACATCACTCTGGATATCCGGTTGCAACAGGACCGTATCGAGATGATGGAAAAAGAGATTCGTGAGGCCAGAGAGGACGGCGACCGGCTGCTCACCGATGCCTTCTACCAAACACTACAGATGGTGCGCTATGTGCGTTCATTCTATACCAAAAACCAGGACCTCATCCTTACCTTTATGCAGGGCAAGCAGGCTTTCCCCTCGCTCATCCTTCAGCGGATGGTTTGGACTATCGGCAACAACGAATCCTATCCCGGCGTACTCTACAGCCGCAACAGCCATACTGGTAAGGGAAGCCAGATTGAGAGCTATCGCAACATCTTTGGCGAAGAAATTATGACTGGCGACGTATCCTCGGAGGATACCGCCTACACCAACCGCGACACCATCAAAGAGGAGTTCCCCGCCGTATATCACTTCCACCCCCTCTTAGTCAAGCTGGAAGAGCGCTACAAGTCGCCCGTCACCATCGAATTTGCTGTCGAAACCCGTCCGCGACAGGTGAGCCTTTTCTCTGTGTTGCAGCTGAACATGTCGGAGCTGACAGGCCGTGCCGCACTCATCTCGGCCATCGACCTACTGCGCGAAGGCAGAATCGGCAAAAGCCATGTGATGAATATCATCAAGCCCTACCACCTGCGACAAATCGTCTCTGCCGCCATCGACGACCAGTCGCTGCACAAACTGCAGACCTTCGGCAAGGGGCTGAGTGTGTTACCTCGTACCGCCATCACCGCACAGCTCTGTTTCAGTGCCGCCATGGCACGCGAACTCTCAGAGAAAGGCCATCAGGTCTGCCTCTGTCAGGAACGCTTCATCCCCGAGGACACCATCGTCCTCAACGAGGTGCAGGCCATCCTCAGCATGACACCCGCCGCCATCCATGTGGTCACCGCCTGCCGCGGCTATGGCATCCCCGCCCTGATGAACCTTCACAACTATGGCATCCGCCTGGAGGTGCGCGATGATGTGCCTATGCTGGTCAACGAGCAAGGCGTCACGCTTAAGGAACTTGACCAAATCACCATTTCCAGCCACGAGCAGACTATCTACAAGGGGGTTGCAGCCTTCAGGCCGGCACGTTTCTCCAAATTCCTCCATGGCGAAAACGTGGCCCTCGCCGAGAACGAGGTGCAGTTCTTCAACGAGATGAAGAGTGCTTACGAAGACTATCAGGAAATCATCACCAGCGGGCAGGCCTCTGTTATCGACAACCTCGACAAACTGGCCCGTCTCATCCGGCTCGACCTACAGGACAAGCCCGACACTGCCAAAGGAATAGTAAACAATTGGTATCAGGACCATTCCGACCAATACATCCGTCAGGTGCTGGAAAGCCGCATGGGGTCCCATCAGGACCAGTCGCGTGTCTTCACCCTCCTCAACAATGGCCGCAAGGTCCATTTCTTTCAGCAGGTGGCAAAAATATGCATCGCCAATAACCTCACAGGCCTCAACGCTGGTTCCTTCATGATTGGCCGCTTTGTGTCACGCCCCCTCCCCACCTCGGTATGGAATCGGTTGAATGCACAGACCGTTGCCTTCCTGCTCAACGAATATGTGCTGTATGAGAAATACCTGCATGTGCTGCAGGAGGTGGGCGAGATACGGCTGGCACGTGCCCACAGCCGCATCGCTACCGAAGGAATTGACAATATGACTATCGGGAACTTCGACCTCCGTAATTTCATCCCTTTGAAGCTGGCAACCCACGACTGGCAGATGGTCTCCGACGAGCTGGAAAAACTGGAACACCAGGACAACACACACCTCTTGGTAGAGAAACTTTCCAAGCCGCTTGACGAGGTGTACCCCATCTCTCAAACATGGGTCCGTGACATTATCGATAAATGTCGGCAGAACCCTAACGAATGCTCTTTTGTGTAGGAGTTTATTACGAAGTTAAATATGGAGTTAAAGAAGACAAATACTGGAACGCAAAATTTTGCTTTCTCTCACATCCCCACATTCATAAGGTTCCTAATTGCCCTACTTCTGTTCGCAGCCCTTTTTAACAATGCTTTTGCCGATGAGCCGCAGCGTAACCACCGCTACGACATGTTCCGACAACTGCCTGTCGACTCCAATGCCATCATCTTTGTCGGCAACAGCATCACCGAGATGTTCAATTGGAACGAGGTCATTCAGCCACACCCCCCATATCGTATTTACAATCGTGGGGCTTCTGGAGCCACAAGCGATGATGTGCTTCGCCATATCGATATGCTGGTGCAAGGCCATCCTTTTCAGCTGGTGCTGATGATTGGAGCCAACGACCTTGAATATGGCCATACTCCACAACATATAGCTGACAATGTGGCCGAGATTGTCTCGCATGTGAATCAATTGTCGCCTCGCACCCACATACTTCTTCATAGTATTTTACCTACCACTGCTGGTCGTCGCACCTTAGCAGACGAACAAGCTGCCAATCGGTTGCTGCAGCATCTGGCTGATACGGCGGGCATCCAATATTTTGATATGTGGGAGCAGTTCAAAAACATACCGACCGACACTACGATAAGTCTCGACGGGCTTCACCTCACACCTAAAGGGTATAAGATTTGGTGTGACGTAATAGCACCCTATCTGGGGGAAATGGTTGACTACAAGCTTCCTGTCGACACCAACCAGCAGTATACCGCTGGCCTCAAAGGGTCGATGGGGATGCGTGCCTCTTATTTCAGTAGCTATTTTGTGGGTGCCGACATTCCCGAAGTAATGTTCTTTGGTGACGAAATGGTCAAGTGTGGTGAATGGCACGAATTGCTGGAGAACCCTTTTGTTCGCAATAGGGCTATCGGTTGGAGCTATGAGGACACGACACCTTGCATCAAACGCACGGCAGCAGCCGTTGATGCTACTATTTATGGGGCAAAACGATTGGTGGGTCACTACATGCCACGAGCCACCATCCTCTACACTGCTACTGGCGAGGTGAACAGTACGATGCCAATGGACAGCGTGCAAAACCAATATGCACGACTGGTAGAGACGATTGTCTCAGCCAACCCTTTGAGGCCGGTGTATTTGGTCAGCCTTATGCCGACAGCCAACCCCAATGTGCGCATCAGCCAGTTCAACCGATGGCTACGGCAGTTGGCCGTATCTTATGAGAGGGTGCATTACGTCGATATCTATAGCTGCCTGGAGCAGGATGGCGTTTGCGACCCCGCCTATTTTTCGGGCAATTATCTCATGGGCGAGGGCTATAAAGTGGTGGCAGCACGATTGTCCGCTGCCCTGAATGAACGCTATGACCGCGACTTTTGGAGTCTATATACCATCCAGCAGCGACGGTCTCCCTCTCGCAATAAGTTCTGGCTGACCGTCAGTAACAGCCTTGCGCTCTCGCCCGTCCCCGCATTAGGCCATTTTGTTTATGGTATGAGGACGAAGGATGAGGCTGTCAAGTGCGATGCTGCAGAATTGGGGGCATCGTGGTTATTGACTTTGGGGGTGACATCTGCCGTGAAGATGGCCGTGCGGCGTCCGAGGCCCTATCAGTCGTATCCCTCAGAGCTCTTCTGCCTTCAGCCTGTGCGCGACCCCTCGTTCCCATCGGGGCATACGTCGCTCTGTTTTGCAACAGCAACCACCCTCGCACTGATGTACCCGAAGTGGTATGTGATGGTGCCAGCCTATCTCTGGGCAGCGGGCGTAGGGTTCAGCCGCATGTATGTAGGTGCCCATTACCCCACCGATGTGGTGACGGGTGCTGTCGTGGGTACATGTTGTGCGGTATTTGCTCATGCTGTCAGGCATTACTTAGCCCGACAGCATACGACCTACCAGCCGATGGCTGATGTGGTGACGGTGCCGTTGACGTTTGTCTTCTGACTATTCGAGGCATCCCACCAGGTTGTCGGCACCCTCGAAAATCTGGCTGATGTGGGTGGCCACCATGTATGCGGGTGTGGTGAAGACGAGGTGCTGCTTGTCGGCACACACGTCGGCGGGGTTGCAGTATTCGACGGCGGCTCCCAGTTGGCGGGCTGCGTCGGCGGCAGGGCAGGGCTGGCCGAGGGTCAGCTTCACCCCATAGGGGCCGAGCACTTTGGCCAGCACCATCGGGGCAATGCACATGGCCAGGATGGGCTTGTGCTGGCGGTAGGTGTCGAGGATGGCATGCTCCACATCGGGGCGGACCGTCATTGCTGCTCCGTCGGAGGCGAAGGTGGAGAGGTTTCGTGCTGCACCCATGCCGCCGGGCAGGGCGAGGGCGTCGTAGTCGTCGGGCCGGTAGTCGCCAAGGGGGCGGAGGTCGCCTCGTGCAATGCGGGCCGATTCAACGAAGAGGTCGCGCAGCTCACCGGTCTCGTTGCCGTCGCAATGGCTCACTACACGATAGTTCCCATGGGGAGCAAAACATTGGTAGCTCCAGCCACGCCGGTCGATGGCAAGCATGAGGGAGAGGGTTTCTTGCAGCTCGCTGCCGTCGCGGTTGCCGCATCCGGAAAGAATGATTGCTATTTTCATGACAATTAATAATTGGTTAGAGGTTAGAGGTTAGAGGGGACGGCAGCAAATTCTCAATTCTCAATTCTCAATTCTCAGAGCCCCAGTATGGTCTCTATGTGTTGCGGGTCTTTGAGGTTCTTAAGTCTGAGGTCTGTCGAGTTGGCTGCATCGCCGTTCTTCGAAAGCTGGAGCAGGTGTTCCTGCACAGTGATGACAGCTTCCAGCTGCCTAATGTATTGGTAGAGTTCGGAGAGGTGGTTGATAGTCTTGATGTTCAAGTAGTCGCTTTGCAGTCGGCTGTAAGCCTTACGGATATTGCGGTAGGGCTGTAGTGCCGGCAACAGCTGTGAGTCGAGCTGGCGGTAGTGATTGTGAAGCCTGATGGCTTTGAGACAGGAATGCTGCATCTCGTTGTAGTCGAGGAGCTGTGCTATGAACTGGTGGCCGCCGGCAGTGTCGATAAACGTAGGGGTGAGGATGTGGTGTTTGCGAATGTTCTGGTAGCCGTTGTAGACAATCAGGTGCGACATCCAGTTGCGGCTGATAGAGTCTTGGGTGGAGTCGATGGTGTGGCGGAGCGAGAGGATGGTGTCGTATTGCCGTTGGAGGCATTGGAAATGGTTCATCTCTTCGTTGAAGCGGTCGGCATCGTCAAGAGTTTTGTATTTGGGCGTGATGGATACCACGTTGCACAGTTGTTTGTAGCTTTTTGATATGTCGGAATTCTTGAGGGTGCTGCTGCGCAGGATGTCGGACGAGTGCTGCTGGATGGCGCGGAGCCGGTCGAAGTCCTGTAGATAGCGGTCCTGCACCTTCATGAATTCGCGGAGCTGTGCTATGAACAGGGTGCCATCGGGCAGGGTGTTGAAGGCGGGTGTGGTGTTGAGGGCGTCGGCCACCTCCTGATAGGTCTTGGCGGCATCGCGGAATTTTGGGGAGTAGAGGGTGGTAATGCGGCGGCTGGCGGCGGCTATCTGCTCGCGCAGCTCTACGACGGTGATATAGGCGTTCTGGATGGCGACGATGTTCTGCAGCGAGGCCAGATAGATGTCGTATTCGTAGATAGTGGAGAACGTTGGGGGCGGGACGGGCTGGCGGAACACCCGTTGGTAGGAGCGGAGCACGTCGCTGTGGCTATGGCCGCAGCGCACCTTGAGCGTGTTGGCGAAGTTGTTGATGCGGGCACTGTAGTTGTTGGTGCCGAGGAGGTTGTCGATGATGCTTTTCTGAAAGGTGCAGAACTGGTTGAGGCTGGCCAGATGGGCGCTGTCGCTGCGCTTCATCGAGAGGTCGTAACGGTTGTATACGGTGAGGTAGGCGTAATAGATATCCTTGAGTTCCTTCTTGCGCGATTTGTCGCTCACCCCGATGCCTTCGCATGCGTTGACGATGGTGCGGTGGTAGCGGTCGATGGTGTCTTTGCGCAGGTTGAGAGCGTTGGTTTGGATGACATCCTGGCGTAAGTGCTCGCGCTCTATGTAGTTGTGGGCGCGTCCCAACGCCAGCTCCGAGAGGCTTTTCAGCCGTTGGGTGTACTCCTTGTAGTCCTCGAGGTAGTGGGTCGCGTCAATCCACACCGTGTCGTTCCGGTGGCGGTAGTCGTAGAGAAGCACATTCTCCATGGCCATCAGCTTGGCGTTGAGGGTCACACAGCTGTCGGTCATGGCGTGGTTGTCGCCATTCAGGCTGTCCAGATAGCGGACAAAATGAATGGTGTCGTCGAGGAATTGGGGCCTGATGCCGAAATTGGGAGCCAGTTCCCTTACCGAGACGGGTATCTTGTTCTGCGAATGGCCGCAGAGTGGCAGCAGGATGCCCCCGAGAGCGAGGGCGAGCCGTATGAAGTTGCAGTTTCTCTTATGCCTCATGATTGACAGGGTGGTTTGTGGGTTACTCTCCGTAGGAACTGCCGTCGAAGCAGTGGGTGCATATCTTTTCCTTGGGTAAGCCGATGGCGTTGCAAACAGTGTCGAGGCTGTTGAACTTCAACGTGTCAACGCCGATGGTCTTGCGTATGGTCTCCACCATGCGGGCGTACTGGGGGGTGGTCTCATCTCGGTAGGCTTCAAGGTTCTTCACCTGCCCGCCCTCCAGCTCTTCGATGACACGGCGGGTGATGAGCTCGTGGTCGGTCTTCGAGGTGGAGAAATTGAGGAAGGGGCAGCCGTGCAGCAGCGGGGGGCAGCTGATGCGTATGTGTATGCGGCGGACACCGTTGGCGTAGAGCATGCGGGTCTGGTCTTTGAGCTGGGTACCGCGCACGATGCTGTCGTCGCAGAACACCACCTCTTTGCCTTCGAGCATCTTGCGGGAGGGTATGAGCTTCATCTTGGCCACCAGGCTGCGGGCCTCCTGGTCGGTGGGCATAAAGCTGCGCGACCACGTGGGGGTGTACTTCAGGATGCCGCGCTTGTAAGGGATGCCGCGACCCGTGGCATAGCCCAGTGCCATGCCCACGCCCGAGTCGGGGATGCCCGACACATAGTCGGCCTCCACGTCGTCCTGCCGCCCCATGACCTCGCCCAGGCGGTAGCGCACCTCTTCGGCGTCGATGTCTTCATATTCCACACAGGGGAAACCGTAGTAAATCCACAGGAAAGAGCAAATCTGCATCTTCTCGCTAGGCGTTGTCAGCTGGCGGATGCCGTCGTGGGAGATGAGGACTGCCTCACCAGGCTGGATGAAGTATTCGGTCTTAAATCCCAGGTTCACGTAACTGTGGCTCTCCGAGGCGACGGCATAGTCGTCCGCGCGACGGCCTACGGTGAGTGGTGTCCGGCCATAACGGTCGCGGACGGCGATGATGCCGTCGCTCATGAGGATGAGGAAAGAGACGCTGCCCCTCACATGCTGGTAGACGTTGCGGATGCCGTCGGCAAAATCCTTGCCCTGGGTCACAAGGAGCGCGACGAGCTCCGTGGGGTTGGTGCGCCCCATGCTGAGCTCGGTGAACTGCTGGTTCTTCTCCAAGCACATCTTCTCCAGCTCGACGATGTTATTAATCTTCGACACTGAGCACACCGCAAACCGTCCCAGATGCGAGTTGCAGACGATAGGCTGGGCGTCGGTGTCGCTTATCACGCCGATGCCTTTGTGCCCCAGCATCTCGTGGATGTCGGCCGAAAACTTGGTCTTAAACTGAGTGTTCTCGATGTTGTGGATGTTCAGATGCATGACATCATTGTCGATGGTGCTCAACCCCGCGCGACGGGTGCCCAGATGGGAATGGTAGTCCGTGCCGTAAAAGAGCTCAGTGGCACAAGGCTTGGTGGTGATAATGCCGAATAAACCGCTCATTGCTATTGGTTATAAAAGATGAAAGTTGTATATATAATGTTAATTAATAATCAGTTGTGTGCTATTGAGCATCCTCGAATTAAAAATGCAAATGTACGCAAAAAAATCGAATTACACACAGACAAATATATTATTTTGCCAACGCGATAACAGCAGAAGAGCATAAGTGCGCTGATAATGAATTGAGAATTGAGAATTTGCTGCCGCCCCCTCAAACCTTTAAGCTGTAACCTGTAAGCTGTAACCCCTAACTACTTCTTACTCTACCAGCAGTTTCTTGGTGGCGACGCCCTGGAGGGTGCGGATGGCGAGGATGTAGGTGCCGCGGGGCAGGGCGGCGACGTTCACCGTGGCGGTCATGCCGTCGGCGGGCTCCATCAGCAGCTGGCGGCCCGACAGGTCGTACACCGTCACGCCTTTCAATTGGTAGGAGGAGAACACGCTCACCATGTCGTGGGCGGGGTTGGGCATAATGCGGGTGTCGCGGTCGAGGTTGCCGATGCCCAGCGTGTGGGGGTGTATCCATGGGTGTATCCATGGCAGGGTGTCGGGTGTCGTGTCGGGCGGGGTGAACGTGGTGACGAACTGAAGGGTGTCGCTCCAGGGGCTGTAGTTCTCAATGTCGCACAGCCCGCGCACCCGCACGCTGTACACTGTGCCGGGTGTCAGGCCCGTGAGCGTCACCGTCGGTGCGGAGACCGTCACCACCGAGTCGCTGCCGAGGCTGTCGTCCGCCGGGCGGTAGGCCACCTCCCACTCGTGCTGCCGCGCGTCCGCGCTCCACATCGGCGTGGCCCACAGCGAGTCCACCGCCACCGTCTGCAGCCCCGTCACCGCCGCACATGGCGTCCCGAACAGCGTGTCCAGTATCGGGAAGACGTTAGGCGCGTACAGACCCCTCGAAAGTTGACCTGGAATATTGTGCCACGGAAGGGTGTCATATTTTACCCAATAGCCATAACTATTTATGGCCGGGGTCACACGAATATGGCTGTAACTATATCCTATGGGATAATGCTCCCAGCAAATGTTGGGTGAGGGAAAGACGGTGTCGTTGGCCGTCAGGCTCCATACCGCATTGTTGTTGTGCGTGAAGGCAAGCATATAATGCTGAACCTTGTCCGCCTCTATCAGTATGCTTGTGTCAAACATCGCCTCGTAAATGGGTACGGCCATTGTGTCGTTGCTGGGTGGCAGCGCTGTATAGTGCGAGGACTCGTAGCTTCTTGGGAAAAGCATGTGGCGGTGCGGGTGCTCGATACGCCACCCGCCTTCCGCCTGAAACTGCGGCTGCCCCCCCTCAATGGTGTACAGCTGGACATATTCTGTCTCTCTGCTCGCCAGCGTGGTGTCTATCACATATCTCGCCGCTGTATCAATTCCATAACCCCTCCATCTATAATCAACAGCACAATCGAGCAATTGTTCGGTATTAATGATTATTGGGCAGACAGCCAATCCTTTTACGACAATGTCATCGTCAGGTGCCGCAAATTGACACCCGGTAATGTGCCGACCAGTGTTAAGATTACTCAAATTGGGGTATTCGTGGAGATAATTAAGAATCGTGGCAGAGTCGAGCGTAGCATAGCCGAGCGTATTCCAAAAATAACGAAGAATGGATGAATAATAAAGCGACCAAATATTATCCAAAAAGATTAGAAAAGGAAAATTGGAGTCAGAGGTATTATACATATGTGTAGGTAGATACGCACCATATGTGTGCACTGTGTCATACAGATATTCCGAATTGCTGCCCATCAGAATAGTGTCCCCTGCGGGCCGCTGGGCCACCACACTGATGCAGCCCATCATCATTATTAGAACGATAAAAACAACGACTTTTTTCATTTTAAACCCTTTCTTTGCATCTGGTAAAAAATGTCGTTTGTCGTTTGTCGTTTTTCAATATTCTAACACCGCCGTGTTCGAATCGGCGGACTTTTGCTTGGGCAAAAGGCAACCGCGTAGGGTTGCTTCTCCGCTTCGCTATCGAAAGAGTCCACTGGACTCTTTCTTCACCCCGAAGCATACTTTTGGTAATATACGCTGTCCCCTGTCCAAACGAGCAAAAGCATAGGAGGCTGAAAATAAATAAAATGATTATCTTTTTCATGGTGTGTTGATTTTATTATTGGCTCTAGTTTGGTATTGGACTGATTTTTCAACAACCTCAAAGAGGTTGAATCTCAATAACCCCACACAAGGTACGCAGTGTGGGGTCTAAGACAGCTCTACTATTCAGCGTCTTGAAGAGACGCAACACCGAGAAAGGTTGGCAAAAATCAGTCATACTTCATACTAGAGCGTTATTATTACGCTGCAATTATACAGAAAAGATTTTAATCTATACATGATTTTGTACGAAAATCATCTCAAATGGGTGGCAAGGCCACGCCGGGTCAGCAGCGCATACAGTGCGGTGCCAGTCTGTGCCCTTTGGTCTTTCATATAAACGACAGTCTTTTGTTTGTTCGTGTTCGCTGTTTCAGAAAGAATGAGGGGTGAATGAGGGAAATAAGTATAGGACAGATTGCGGGGGCGGGGTGGCGGCGGGGTTGCTTAGTCGTCGCAGCTGTAGTTGGCCACGATTGTCGACGGGGTGATGTCGTAGGGGGTCACACGGCCGGCCAGCGCGGGGTCGAAGGGGCGGTGCAGCCGGATGTAGTTGTCGGTCCATCCTTGCATGGTGGGGCCTGCGGTGCCGTCGTGCTGTGTGTGTTCCCATAGTACGGTGCGAGTCTTGCCCAGCTGGCTCTCGACGAAGAGGCGGCGTTTGGCGTCGGACAGTTCGCGCAGCTCGTTGCTCCGTGCCTTGCGGATGGGGATGGGCACTTTTTCACCCATCTTGAGGGCGGCGGTGTGTGGACGGTCGGAGTAGGGGAAGACGTGGAGGTAGGAGATGGGGAGGCTGTTGATGAATGCTTTGCTTTGGACGAAGGTTTCGTCGTCCTCGTAGTTGAACCCGGTGATGACGTCGGCGGCGATGCAGGCGTCGGGCATCACCCGTTTGATGTGTTCCAGCCGTTGGGCGTAGAGGGCGGTGTCGTAGCGGCGGTGCATGGCATGCAGCACTTTGTCGGCTCCGGACTGGAGTGGGATGTGGAAGTGGGGGAGGAAGGCTCGGGAGGAGGCGACGAAGTCGATGATTTCGTCGGTGAGGAGATTTGGCTCGATGCTTGAGATGCGGTAGCGGGACACCTTGTCGATGCCGTCCAGTTCGCGCAGCAGGTCGATGAGGTGTTCGCCATTTCGTTGTCCGAAGGTGCCGGTGTTGACGCCGGTCAGCACTATCTCACGGGCTCCGCCAGCGGCGATTTGGCGTGCGGCGGCCACGGTGTCGGCGATGGGGGCACTGCGGCTCCGCCCGCGGGCGAAGGGGATGGCGCAGTAGGTGCAGTAGTAGTCGCAGCCGTCTTGTATCTTGAAGAAGGTCCTGGTGCGGTCGCACTTGGAGTAGGAGAGCTGGAAGGAGTGAGGCTCGTCGGTATTAATCAGGGGGCTGTGCGAGGGGTGGAAGTGGCGGCTGGTGAGTATTTCCAGCAGACGGTGTTTCTGTTCGTTTCCGAGGATGATGTCGACTCCGGGAATTTGGGCTATCCGCTCCGCCTCGTTCTGGGCGAAACAGCCTATCACCGCCACGATGGCGTCGGGGTTCTGCGACACGGCCTGGCGTATGGCGTTGCGGCACTTTTTTTCTGCCACGGAGGTCACCGTGCAGCTGTTTACCACGTAAATATCGGCCTTTTCATGGAATCCGACTATGTTAAAACCTGCCTGCTCGAAGCTGCGTTGCAAATGGCTGGTTTCAGCAAAGTTTAACTTGCAGCCTAGGGTGTGTGTGGCAATCCGCATGTTTGTTAAGTTTTGTTAAAGAGGTAATCGGGGGCTTTATATGTGGAAAAATGTTAGTATCTTTGCATTGCATTTGTGAGGGAAAATGCTTGCTCGCAGGCACCCCACAGGCTTAGGTTTTTTTGTTTTTACCTAAAAGGATTTTGTAATAGTGTTTAATGGGAAAATGGGACTGCGGAAGCAGCCCCATTTTTGCTATCGGTCGAAGTCGAACACGCCGCCGGCTTCGATGGTCTGCCGCTCCAGCTGTAGGCTGTGGAGCATCTTCATGCAGTCCTCGTCGGGGAATACGTCGAAGTCGGGCCGCGGGTCGAGGCTCAATATCTCACGTCCTTCGCTGTCGCGGGTGGTGCCGACGATGAGGTCGGTGGCCACCATGATGCGGGCTTCCTTGTTGGCGAGGGTGAACCGTTCGAGTCCCACGCGCCCATAGAGGCGTTCGGAGCTGTCGAGGTGGGTGAGGCGGGTGCCGTTGGTGAGGTATATGAGTGTCTTGTTCTTACCGAGGGGTGCCATGTAGTTGATGTCGTAGATGGATACGAACCGTTCTTCGGGGAGCAGCAGGCGCACCTGACGGTCGAGGAGCCGTCCGGCCCTCCAGCTTTCGGTCACCACCTTCTGCCCTTGGTCGTAGTAGTCCCAGGTGCCGTGCCGTTCGCCTGCGCTGTAGTGGCCTTCACGCACCAGCTGCTGGTTGTCGTCATACTCTACGAGCCGGCCTTCGATGCCGCCATGCACGTAGTTGGCCGTGATGTAGCCCTTCAGGCCGATGCGCTTCCACCAGCGGCCATGACGGTGGTTGTCGGACCAGGTGCACACCTCGGCAGTGTCGCCGTTGGAGGTGAAGATGACCTGTATGCCGTCGCGGACACCCATGCGGTAGGTGGTTTTCTTGATAAGCTTGCCGTTGACAGAGAAGAACTCCCACACTCCGTCGCGGTTCTTCTGGTTGAAGACCCCTTTGGCCAGCAGGTGGCCGCGGTTGTCGTAGACCTCGTGGTTGCACACCTTGCCGGGGACGGTGTACTGGTTGCGTATGCGCACCGTGCCGTCGGGATAAAAGTAGGTGAAGGTGCCGGTCTCCTTGTCGTCCACAAAGTCGCCTTCGTAGATGACGGACCCCTGTTTGTCGGTTTTGACCCAGTGCCCCTGTTTGCGGCCTTGGTTGTCAGTCTGGTTTTGCGCCTGGCAGATGCTTGCGGCTGCCAGCAGCACGACGAATAATAAGCGGTGTCTCATCATAGTATCATGTATTTTTTTGTACTTTCCATATCCATGCGCCACATTGCCGTCCCTGCGAAAAATATTTTGCAAAAATACGAATATTTTTTGAATGCTTGAATGCTTGATTGCGTAAATGCTTGAGTGCAGACGCCTTTTTAATTGAGAATGAAGAATTGAGAATTGAGAATTTGCTGCCGCCCCCTTTAACCTCTAACCTCTAACCCCTAACCAATTACTCAAGAATTGAGAATTGAGAATTGAGAATTTGCTGCCGCCCCCTTTAACCTCTAACCCCTAACCATTATGAATTGAGAATTAAGAATTAAGAATTGAGAATTTGCTGTCGCCCCCTTTAACCTCTAACCATTATGAATTCCTTGGCCAAACGAGCAGAACCATAAGGGGCTGAAAATAATTAAAGTGAGTATCTTTTTCATGGTGTGTTGATTTTATTATCACACTGCAAATATACACTTTTTTCTGAGTGTGGATACAATTTTTATCAAAAACCATCGTTTCTTACCTGTTTTATCAATGAAGAGGACGTTTTTTATAACTGCTACATTATTGCTGCTGGCCTTGGGAATGCCTTTGTCGGCACAAGAGACCCTCAAGGGGTATGTGACCTCGGGGGGGCAACCGGTGGAGTATGCCAACGTGGGCATCGTCAGCGGCAGCCGCCCTTATGGAGGTGTCACTGACAGCAAGGGGTTCTACCAGATTGCCATTCATGGCACCGACAGCGTCACCGTCCGCGTCTCCTGCACCGGCTACGAGCCGCAGGAGTTCCGGCTGGCATTGGGAAAGAACGAGGTGCGCAAGCTCGACGTGGAGCTGCGGCCCGGGTCCACCCAGCTGCCCGACATCATGGTCTCCGACGACCGCATCCGTGCCTCTTCCTTCACCGAAATCAACATCCAGCGCATCGAAAACACCGTGGGCCCTGCCTCCGGTGTCGAGTCGCTCATCAAGACACTCCCCGATGTGAGCTCCAACAACGAGCTGTCGTCGCAGTATTCTGTGCGTGGAGGGTCGTTCGACGAGAACCTGGTCTATATCAACGGGGTAGAGGTCTACCGTCCCCAGCTGATACGCAGCGGCCAGCAGGAGGGCATGAGCATCATCAACCCCGACATGGTGGACCACCTGATGTTCTCGCCGGGGGGCTTCGACGCCACCTATGGCGACCGCATGTCGTCGGTGCTGGACATCATCTACAGCCGCCCGGTGGAGCGTCGGCACACCCTCTCGCTCTCGCTCTTGGGCGGCACGGCCTCGGCACAGGGCCGCTGGGGCGACCGCTTCACCTACAGCCTCGGCTTCCGCCAGCACAGCAACCGCTACCTCTTCGGCAGCATGGATGTGGAGGGGCAGTACTCCAACTCTTATACCGACCTTCAGGCGGTGCTCGGCTACAGGCTGAACGAGCATCTCGACCTCTCGCTCCTCACCCTTTGGACCCGTAACCGCTACAGCCTCATCCCCTCATCGGCCACCACCACCTTCGGCGCCTTCCAGCAGTCGCTGGAGCTGCATGTCTACTTCGACGGTCGCGAGGTGGACCAGTACAACACGCTCCTGGGTTCGCTGGTGCTCGACTACCACCCAAGCGACGATTTCCAGCTCCGTTGGATTACCGCGGCACAGCATAATGTGGAGCAAGAACTTTACGACATCCAAGACCAGTACTGGCTCTACGAGGTGGGCGTGGGCGAGCAGGAAGGCGACACCAACCACTTCGACCGCGGCATCGGCACCTTCCTCGAGCATGCGCGCAACTATCTCGACATGGGTGTCTACTCCACCGAGCTGAAAGGTGTCCGCTACGCCCTGCTGGGCAACTGGTATTTTGGGCTGAAAGGGCAGATGGAGCGGGTGGCGGACCGCATGCGCGAGTGGAAGTGGGTCGACAGCGCGGGATACAGCTTCCCTACCGACCACCACATAGCAGGCCTCGACGACACCGCCGTCTTCAACCCCGTGCTGCAGCTCTTCTGCAATGCCGATAACCGCATCACCAACTACCGCGGCCAGGCCTACCTGCAGCGCGAGGTGAACCTCTTCACGCGGCATGACGACCAGGTGAAGCTGGTAGCCGGCCTCCGCGGGCAGTATTACATTACTTCCAACCCCCAAGAATCACAATTCTCAATCCTCAATTCTCAATTCATAGTGTCGCCCCGCCTTGCGGTCAACTATAAGCCCCACGGCCGTCACGACTTCCTCTACCGTCTGACGGCGGGCATCTACCAGCAGCCCTATCTCTACCGCGAAATCCGCCGTGGCGACGGCTCACTCCATACCGACCTCCCCGCCCAATGCTCCTACCAGGCCACCGGCACCTTCGACTGGAACTTCCGCCTTTGGAACAAGCCTTTCCGCCTCACCGCCGACATCTACTACAAGTATATCACCCACCTGGTGCCTTATACCATCGACAACCTGCGCGTCCGCTACAACCCCGACCAGGAGGCCGTAGGCTATGCCACGGGCCTCAGCCTACGTGTCAACGGCGACTTCGTCCCCGGCCTCGAGTCGTGGGCCAGTATGTCGCTGATGAAGACCCAGGAGGACATCCTCGGCGACGGCCTGGGGTGGCTGGCACGTCCCACCGACCAACGTTTCAGCTTCAAGATATTCCTGCAGGACTACATGCCCACCATCCCATGGTGGCGCATGAGCCTCAGCCTCCTCTATGGCTCGCGCATCCCCACCACCTTCCCCTATCAGAAGGACCGCTCCTATGAACGCCGTCTGCCGCCCTACTTCCGCGTCGACTGGGGCAACACCATCCAGCTCACCCGCTTCGACCGTGTGCGCCACTCGCCCGTGGGACACCTGTTCGACGACCTCTCGGTCAGCATCGAGGTGTTCAACCTCTTCAACTACCGCAATGTGGTCTCCTTCCTCTGGGTGGCGGACTACAGCGGCATCTATCATGCCGTGCCCAACTACCTCACTGCTCGCCAGCTCAACATCAAACTTAGTGCAACCTTTTAAGGAAGTGAGAGCTATGAACTAAGAAGTAAGAAGTCGGCTGCCGCCTTGCAATTGAGAATCTTTGACTAACACAATAACGCAATCACACAATAACGCATTCACACATTTCCCTACACGCTAATCCTGCGCCACATGATTCCTTCGCCTGACCTTAAACCCCTTGTCCCTCACACCCATCAGCTGCCCAACGGACGGCCTCTCTATTGTTTTCAGAACAACGCGCTGGATCTGACCAAGCTCGACCTCACCTTCGAGGCGGGGAGCTGTCTTCAGTCGCTCAAGTCGCAAGCCCACGGCGCCAACCAACTCCTGGCCGAGGCCACTACACGTCATGATGCCCAAACCTTGGCCGAGTTCCTCGACTTCCGCGGCATCGTGGTGGAGAAGATGACGGACGTGTGCGTCGGCAATGTGTCGTTCTACTTCCTGCGCCGCTATGCCGAGGAGCTCTTTCCCATCATCTGCGAAATGTTCGACGCGCCCCTCGTCACCCAGCCACTTTTCGACGCCTACCGGGCCAAACGCCGCCAGCAGCTGTCGCTCGGCATGCAGAAGACCGCCTACGTGGCCCGCAACAAATACTATGAGACCCTCTACGGCTTCAACCACCCGCTGGGCACATACGCCCAACCCTCCGACATCGACAGCCTGACTGCCGACCATCTGGCCGACTTCATAGGCCGCCGCTACCGCCTCGACTCTGCCCATCTGGTGCTCAGCGGCTATGTCGACGACGCCCTGCTGGCATTGGCCGACCGATACTTGTCGCCCACCCCTGTCGGACCGGCGGACGCAACAGTGCTTCCCCTGCCGATGCCGCAGCACGAAGGCTCCGCCTATGTCGGCTGCCCAGTGGACAATGCCGTCCAATCCACCCTGCGTGTCGGGCGCATCATGCCGCTCGAATGGCAGCATGAGGACTATGCCCGCTTCATGGTGCTGAACACCGTGCTGGGCGGCTACTTCGGCTCACGCCTGATGAGCAATATTCGCGAGGACAAAGGCTACACCTACGGCATCTACAGCACCACCCAGGTGCATCGGGGCAGCATCGTCTTCTACATCACTGCCGATGTGGCAGCCGAGGCCACACAGGCCGCTGTGACGGAGGTGTACAAGGAAATCGACCGCCTGAAACAGGAACCTGTGCCGACCGAAGAGCTGGAGCGGGTGCGCAACTATATGATGGGCGACTTTATCCGCAGCATCGACGGAGCCTTTGAAATATCCGAACGCTACCGCCAGATGGCCGCCACCGCTGTCGACGACAGCCTCACAACCCATCTGCTGGATGCCGTCGCCACCGTCACCCCCGCCCAACTGCAGCAGTTGGCCCAAAGGTACCTCGCCGACCTCGTCACCGTTGTCGCCGGCCCTTCACCTCTCTAACCCCTCACCTCTAACTCGAATGCCCACCGCTTCCGTCCCTTATCTGCTCTGTATGAGTGGATTGTTGGATTTTTCTAAGCTGCAGAACCCTAGAAGAATTCTGGAATAGCTTTACATTTATCCAACAAAACCTCTTGGCGCGCCGTACCCGCTTTGCCCGGATAGGGTGAGGGCTTATGGGTCTTGGCGTATTTTTATTTACCGAATTGTGTGTAATCCAAAAAAATAGTGTAAATTTGCAATTCCAAACTGTTGGAGTTTGGGCTTGTAATTATTTATAGATTAGTAATATATAGACAATGAGAAAACTTGCAGTGGTGGCTTTTGGCGGTAATGCGCTGCTCCGTAGCGGTCAGAAAGGCACCTATCAAGAACAAATTGAGAATGTCGAGCAGACTTGCGAGTCGCTTTATAACCTTTTGAAAAGAAACTACAATATTGTTATCGGCCACGGCAACGGTCCGCAGGTGGGCAACGTGATGTTGCAGCACGAGGAGGGCAAGCGCGCGGGCATCGAGGCCATGCCTATGGATTTCTGCGTGGCAGAGACGCAGGGCTCGATAGCCTACCTTATCGAGATGGGCTTGCGCAATGTGATGGCCCGTCACGACATCCAGCGCGATGTGGTGACGTTGGTTACCCAGGTGGCCGTCAACAAGTTCGACCCCATGTTTCAAAACCCTACCAAGCCTGTGGGACCCTACTATACCAAGGAGCAGGCCGAGGAACTGATGAAGACCACTGGCGCCGTGTATAAGGAAGACCCCAAGGGCCGCGGCTGGCGCAAGGTGGTGGCTTCGCCCAAGCCTACGCGCATCAACAACATCAAGATTGTGGAGAAGCTGGCCAAGGCGGGCCATATCGTGGTCACCGTGGGTGGTGGCGGCATCCCCGTGGTGGAGGAGAGCGACTATGTACGCGGTGTGGAGGCCGTTATCGACAAGGACTTGGCCAGTGCCCTCTGCGCAGTGCAGATCGGTGCCGATGAGTTCTATATCCTCACCGACGTGCCCAAGGTGTATATCAACTTCCGCAAGCCCGATGAAAAAGCCCTTGACACCATCACCGTCGCCGAGGCCAAAGCTTACCTCGAAGCGGGGCATTTCGCCGAAGGCAGCATGGCCCCGAAGATTCGTGCCGCCATCATGTTCGTGGAGAACGGCGGCAAGGAGTGCATCATCACCGAGGCTGGCCAGCTGGACAACCCCAACTGCGGAACACGTATCGTAAGATAACACCAATTCCTATTAGAACAACTATTTAGCGATGAAGCCCCAATCCCCAATTGACAACCTTTCCAAGTCGCCACAGTTCAGGCCTTTCATGATGAAGGTCGCCCTGATGGGTGCAGGTCTGCTGCTGGTGGCTCTGATTTTAAAGCTGGCAGGAGTCCATTATAACGATGCCCTGCTGATTGTGGCTTTCGGCACTTTGGCAGTAGTGGCTTTTTGTTTGGGGCAATTGTTCCCTTACCATTCTGAGGGAGGGAATGCTGCTGCCGACCTGCGGTTGCGCCCCATATGGAAGTTTGCCATGACCCTGTCGGGCTACACGTTGGCCGTGCTGCTGATGGGGGCACTCTTTGCGCTCATGCACTGGCCTGGGGGGCGAATGATGCTTATGATGGGCTTGGTTGCCATGGCTGGCTGCGCCATTGCATGGCTGTTCTTTTTTGTACAACGCAACAAACAATAATTCAATAATACAAAACAACATGGCTTACAATTTAAGAAACCGCAATTTTCTGAAGATTTTAGACTTCAGCCCGAAGGAACTCAACTATCTGCTCGACCTGGCACGCGACCTGAAGCGTGCTAAGTATACCGGCACTGAGCAGCCCACTTTAAAGGGTAAGAACATCGCCCTGATATTCGAGAAGACCTCCACCCGTACGCGCTGCGCTTTTGAGGTGGGTGCCAAGGACCAGGGCGCACACGTCACCTATCTGGGCCCCACCGGCAGCCAGATTGGTGTGAAGGAGAGCATGAAGGACACCGCCCGCGTGCTGGGTCGCATGTTCGACGGTATCGAGTATCGTGGCTTCAAGCAGGAGACTGTTGAGGAACTGGCCAAATACGCTGGTGTGCCCGTGTGGAACGGTCTGACCAACGAGAGCCACCCCACTCAGATTCTGGCCGACTTCCTCACCATGCAGGAGCATGCCGGCAAACCCCTCAACCAGGTGACTTTTGCATATGTTGGCGACTCGCGCTTCAACATGGGTAACAGCCTGATGGTGGGTGGTGCCAAGATGGGCATGGATGTCCGCATCATCGCCCCCAAGAAGCTCCAGCCCGAGCAGTGGCTTATCGACAAGTGCCAGGAAATTGCCAAGGAGACCGGCGCCAAGGTGACCGTCACCGACGACCCCGTGGCCGGCGTGAAGGGCTGCGACTTTATCTATACCGACGTGTGGGTCTCGATGGGTGAGCCCGCCGAAGTGTGGAAAGAGCGTATCGACATGCTGATGCCCTATCAGGTGAACGCCCAGATGATGAAAAACACCGGCAACCCCAAGTGCAAATTCATGCACTGCCTGCCCGCATACCACAACCTGGAGACTCAGGTGGGCCGCGATGTGAACAAGCAGTTCGGCTTGGACGGCATCGAGGTGACCGAAGAGGTGTTCGAGAGCGAGAACAGCATCGTCTTCGACGAGGCTGAGAACCGTATGCACACCATCAAGGCCGTCATGGTGGCCACTTTGGGCGACTGATTTTAAGTAAGAGGTAAGAACTAAGAACTATGAGGCTAAGGGCCACTGCCCTACTTCTTAGTTCTTAGTTCTTACTTCATATTTCTTGTGATTATGTGGTTAACTAATTTACTTACTAGTGGGGGCGTGGGCACGACGGTCTTGATGCTCTCTATCTCTATATTTGCCGGGCTGCTGCTAGGCAAGTTGAAGGTAAAAGGTATTTCGCTAGGCATCACATGGGTGCTCTTTGTGGGCATCGGGCTGAGTGCCTGCGGCATCGTTTGCAACCACGATATGCTGCATGTGGTCAAGGAATTCGGCCTGATTCTCTTTGTCACGGCTGTGGGCCTTCAGGTGGGTCCCGGCTTCTTTGCTTCGTTTAAGAAGGGGGGTCTGGCCATGAACTTGATGGCAGTGGTGAATGTGGCGCTCGGCGTGGGCATCACTGTGCTGATAGCCAAGCTGGCCAGTCAGGACCTGACCGATATGGCGGGTGTTTACACGGGTGCCATCACCAACACGCCAGGTCTTTCAGCTGCCCAACAGGCGGTGGGCGACCTCGGACTGGAGGGCGCTTCGGAGCGGCTGGCTGCCGGTTACGCAGTGGCCTATCCGTTGGCTGTGGTGGGTATGATTGTGACCTGCCTGCTGATTAGGCCGAAGGACCTTGCCTCGGAGCCGACCACAGTGGAGACTGCCTCGAGTGCTACGGCTGCTAAGAGCAGTAATGGCAAAAAGGGCGGCGTGTTGCTGATTCCCATCTTTGTGATAATAGCATTAGGAGTGCTGCTGGGCTCGATACCTATCCCTGTGGGCATGAAGGCGCCGGTGAAACTGGGTCTTGCCGGCGGTCCGCTGGTGGTGGCACTGATAGCCGGATGGCTGGGTGTTAAGAAAGGTTGGTATGGTACCGACTTCACCGAAGGCCAAGGTGTACACATGCTGCGCGAGGTGGGCATCGCCCTCTTCCTGGCCGGTGTGGGCTTGGGTGCAGGTGCTCAGTTTGTGGAGACCGTGCAGGTGCATTATATGTGGGTGGTGTACGGCGTGATTATCACCATGGTGCCGCCGCTGCTGGTGGCTGGCTTTGGCCGGTGGGTGCTGAAAATGAACTGGTACACGTTGGCAGGCTTCATCGGTGGCGCGCACACCGACCCGCCGACGCTGGCATTCGCCAACAATGTGGCACCCGAGGGCTGCAAACTGCCCAACGTGGGTTACGCCACCGTCTACCCCCTCACAATGTTTTTGCGTATATTCACAGCTCAATTATTAGTTCTCTTAGCATGAAAAAGATTATCCTCTTGGCAGCGGCCTTGTATCTGTCGCTGCCACTTGCACTGGCTCAGGACAGCAACAAGTTCAACGTCACGGTCTACGGCTTTGTCCGTAACTATCTGAATTACGACAGCCGCAAGACCTATACGGTTGTAGGCGGAGAGTACAACATGTTTCCCTACGACGAGGCCCGCGTGAATTATTATGGGCAGCCAATCCCCGATGGTGATGACCTTAACGATGTCCCCTCATTGCAATTTCAAGCACTGACATCTCGTTTGGGTGTCGCCGTGACGGGACCTAGGCTGTTCGGGTGGAACACTTCGGGTAAGATAGAAGCCGATTTTGGCGGCTTTGGCACCACCAACACTGTGCTCCGTCTTCGACTGGCATACGTCAACCTTGAACGATGGAATGTCGGCGGGAAGCGTCATAGCTCGCTCCTGATAGGTCAGGACTGGCATCCGCTCAGCGGCGACATCATGCCCGAAGTGCTGGGCATGGCCGCAGGTGCCCCCTTCCGCCCCCACAGCCGCACCCCTCAAATCCGTGCTACTCAGTATTGGGGCCCGTTCGGCTGCAGTGCCGCCCTGCTTTGGCAGCTTCAGTACATGAACAACGGCCCCGAAAGCCCTTCTAGTTTAGCCAGCGTCGCCAGCGTCGATTTCGCCAACCATGCCCTCTGGCCCGAAGCCTTTCTGGGATTCAACTTCAAGCAGGGAGGCTGGTACGCGCAACTGGGTGTGGATGCACAGATATTGCGTCCGCGCACACATGGAATGAGCTCCCTTAACAATTATGAAGTCGATGAGACCGTTGAATCGCTCACCCCAACACTTTACGCCCAGTATGTGGGAACAGGCCTGAGTGTCAAGTTCCGCACCATGATGGCGCAGAACACCAGTCATCTTAACCAGCTGGTGGGCTATGGCATCACAGATGTCAACCCCGACGGTTCGTACAGCTATGCGCCCCTCAATGCCTCCATCTCCTACCTAAACATCGCATGCGGCACCAAGGTGCGTGCCAACCTATTTCTCGGCTATATGAAGAACTTGGGAGCCAATGAGAATCTGCGCAACTTCAGCTATGCCGGTTACTACATCTACGTGAAGGGCGGCAACAACTTCACCCACCTCAACAGCGCCTACCGCGTGGCCCCCTCCATCAGCTACAATCTGCCCCACTTCAATTTCGGCATCGAGTATGAGTGGACGGCATGTACCTTCGGCGACCTGTCGAGCAACGGCAGCATCAAGCTTAACGACAACCTCCACCAAGTGGACAACCACCGCGTGTGTGTGATGGTCAAATACAACTTCGGTGCACAAGTGAAGTAAGAGCAAGAGATAAGATAGCAGTAGCGAAAGCTTTTATTTTTACTTTTCACTTGACCGGAGTGTGCTCAAAAATGGGGCGAAACGTTAATTATGACGTTCGCCTCATTTGTTTGAATATCTTTTATTTGAATGATGGAAGAACGTTAAAAGTGTTAAAATACTTGACAACGGCCTCCGAATTTCGTATCTTTGCACGTTTTTTAATGCTATAACAGAGTTATATGAAACTGTCGTATTACAACTTCAACCTTCCTAGCGAGCTGATAGCCGAAAAACCATCGAAGCAGCGCGACGAATGCCGTATGATGGTGCTGCACCGCGACACCAGGACCATCGAGCACCACCTGTTCAAAGACATCATCGAGTATCTGAATGAGGGCGATGTGGTAGTGGCAAACAACACCAAGGTTTTCCCCGCCCTTCTCTATGGCGAGAAAGAGAAGACAGGGGCAAAAATCACCGTCTTCCTCCAGCGCGAGCTGAACCGCGACATGCGTTTGTGGGACGTGATTGTGGACCCTGCCCGTAAGATACGTATCGGCAACAAGCTCTACTTCGGTCCCAACGAGTCGTTGGTGGCAGAGGTGATAGACAACACCACCTCACGCGGCCGCACGGTGCGCTTCCTCTTCGACGGCTCGCACGAAGAGTTTGTCAAGCATATCCGCAGTCTGGGGCATACCCCTCTGCCCGACGAGCTGCAAGCCCTCCGCAATATCGAGAACTGGGATGCCGACCGCTACCAAACCATTTATGCCAAGAACGAAGGGGCGGTGGCAGCCCCCATAGCGGGTCTGCATTTCAGCCGCGAACTGCTGAAACGCTTCGAGATAAAGGACGTGCGCTGGGAAGAGATAACCCTCCACTGCGGCATGGGTAACTTCAAAGAGATAGAGGTGGAAGACCTCTCCAAGCACCGCATGGACGCCGAAGAGATGCATGTGTCGCAAGAGACCTGCGACGCCATCATGGAAGCCAAGGGCTCGGAGCACAAGATTTGTGTGGTGGGGACCACCACCATGAGAGCTATCGAGAGCGCGGTGACCATCATGGGCAAGATAAGCCCCTACGACGGTTGGACCAACAAGTTCATCTATGCCCCCTATCATTTCTCCATCGCAGACATGATGGTGACCAACTTCCACCATCCCAAGTCGTCGCAGCTAATCATGGCCTGTGCCTTCGGCGACCCCGACTTCGTCTTACACGCCTACGAAATAGCCGTCCGCGAGAAGTATAAGTTCTCCACTTATGGGGACGCGATGCTGATAATGTAAGCAACGATGGCACCGCTTGCAGAAATTCTGAGGCCGACGACGCTCGACGGCTACATCGGGCAGCAGCACCTGGTCGGCAAGGGTGCTGTGCTGCGGACGTTGATTGACAGCGGCCGCATCCCCTCGATGATATTGTGGGGGCCGCCCGGTATCGGCAAAACCACCCTGGCCTTTATCATCAGCCGCACGCTCAACAGGCCGTTCTACACGCTTAGCGCCATCAGCAGCGGCGTGAAGGAGGTGCGCGAGGTGATTGAGAAGGCCAAAGGCGAGGAGGGCTCCATCCTTTTTATCGACGAGATACACCGCTTCTCCAAAAGCCAGCAGGACTCGCTGCTGGGGGCTGTGGAGCGGGGCATCGTAACCTTGATAGGAGCCACTACGGAGAATCCCTCCTTCGAGGTGATTTCCGCCTTGCTCTCGCGCTGTCAGGTGTATGTCCTCAAGGAATTTGGCGTGGAGGAAATGCAGAAACTGGTGGGCAGTGCGGTGGAATACTACGCCACACAGGGACGCGAGGTGAAAGTGACAGAGACGGATGCCCTGTTCCGCATATCGGGAGGCGATGCCCGCAAGCTGCTGAATGCTATAGAGCTGGTGGTGAACAACAGTCCCGATGGGACGGTGACAATTGACAACCAGCATGCCACCCAAGTCATCCAACAGAACCTTGCCTACTACGACAAACAGGGCGAGATGCATTACGACGTCATCAGCGCCTTCATCAAGTCGATGCGCGGAAGCGACCCCAATGCCGCCGTCTACTGGCTGGCACGTATGATTGAGGGCGGGGAAGACCCCGTGTTCATCGCCCGCAGGATGCTGATTTTTGCCAGTGAGGACATCGGCAACAGCAACCCCAACGCGCTGCTGCTTGCCAATGCCTGCTTCGACGCGGTGACCAAGTTGGGCTATCCCGAATGCCGCATCACGCTGTCGCAATGTGCCGTCTATCTCGCCTCGTCGGTGAAGAGCAACAGCACATACATGGCCCTGGCCAACGCCCAGCAGGTGGTGCGGCAGACGGGCGACCTGCCTGTGCCGCTGCATATACGCAACGCACCGACCAAGCTGATGAAGACCTTGGGGTATGGCGATGGGTACAAGTATGCGCACGACTATGTGGGCAACTTCGTCGACCAAGAATTTCTGCCCGACGCCCTCAGAGGTACAAAGTTCTACGAACCCGGACAGAACCCCCGCGAAGAGGACACCCGACGTCTGTTGCGCCAGCGGTGGGGGCAAAAATATGGATATTAGAGGCTTTACTTATGGCTGACGCGTTACTAACTGTAGAGAATCTCTCCAAGTCGTATGGCGACAAACTGCTCTTCGACGACATATCCTTCGGCATCAATGCCGGGCAGAAGACAGCCCTGATAGCCCGCAACGGCTATGGGAAGTCGACGCTGCTCAACATCCTAACAGGCAAGACCCTGCAAGATGCGGGGAAGGTGACATTCCGGGGGAATGTGCGCATGGCTTATCTGCCTCAGCAGCCCGAACTGGTGCCGCACCAATCGGTTCGCAGCTTCGTCTACTCCGTACAATGTCCCGAGCATGAGGACGAATGGACTTTCGAGCAGCGGATAGAGGAGATACTGTCGCGGCTGAAGCTTGACGACAAGCTCGACCAGCAGGTGCAGACCCTCAGCGGCGGCGAGCAGAAGAAGGTGGCGTTGAGCCGAATACTTATCGACAACACCAACCTGCTGCTGCTCGACGAACCGACCAACCACCTCGATATTCAGATGATTGAGTGGCTGGAGGACTTCCTGTCGCGGCAGAAATTGGCCATCCTCATGGTGACCCACGACCGCTATTTCTTAGACCAGGTGTGTCAAGATATTTTGGAGCTGGACAATGCCCGCCTGTATCACTATAGGGGCAACTACGAATACTACCTCCGCAAGAAGGCCGAGCGCCAATATAACGAGCGCGTGGAGGTGGAGAAGGCCAAAAGCCTCTATCGGACAGAGCTGGAGTGGATGCGCCGTATGCCGCAAGCCCGCGGCACCAAGGCACAGGCGCGTATCGATGCTTTCTACGAACTGGAGGAAAAAGCCCACACCCGTTTCGACGAAAGCCGTCCCCAACTCACCGTCAAGACCGAGCGCATTGGCGGTAAGATATTGGAAATGTACAATGTGACCAAGAGCTATGACGGCACGAAGCTGGTCGACGACTTCAGCTACGTGTTCAAGCGGGGGGAGAAGATAGGCGTCGTCGGCCCCAACGGTGTGGGCAAGTCCACCTTTCTCAACCTCATCACCGAGCAGCTGCGCCCCGACAGCGGTCGTGTGGTTGTGGGGCAGACCATCCAGTTTGGTTTCTACACCCAGTCGGGCATGACCGCACGGCCCGACATGCGGGTTATAGACATCGTGAAAGATGTGGCTGAGCGCATCGAGCTGGACAACGGCAAAGACATGTCGGCGCATCAGTTCCTCAGCTATTTCGGCTTCGAGGATGTCACCCAGTTCAACTATTTCGGCAACCTCAGCGGGGGTGAGAAGCGACGGCTCTACCTGTTGAAAGTGCTGATGACCAACCCCAACTTCCTCATCCTTGACGAGCCTACCAACGACCTCGACATCTATACGTTGGAGATTCTCGAACAGTTCCTCAAGGACTACAAGGGCTGCCTGGTCATCGTCAGCCACGACCGCAGTTTCATGGACCACATTGTCGACCACATCTTCGTCTTCGAGGGCAACGGAAAAATACGCGACTACCACAGCAACTACACCGAGTATCTGGCCAATAAGAACCGTCAGCAGCGCGAAGAGGTACTGCAAAAACGCGAAGAAAAGCCCAAATACGAGCGGGCCAAGTCGGACAAGCCCAAGGCCACCTATAAGCAGCAGCGCGAATACGAGCAGCTGACCGCGGAAATTGAGGCGCTCAACAAGGAGAAGGCTGAGTTGGAAGCCCTTCTCAGCGGAGGCTCCACCGATGTGGCGCGGCTCACCGAAGCCTCCACCCGCATAGGCGAGATAGCCGCCGCCCTCGACGAGAAGGAGCTGCGCTGGCTGGAACTGGACGAGATAATCGGAGGAAACTAGTACTTCCAACGCCCCGCATTAGTAGTAGGTAAACTGCTCTGTAATAGTGTTTTCACTATTTTGTCTCTTTTTTCTATCCGTTTACATTCTATATTGTTTCCGATATATAAAATATGGGGAAGCAATCAGGTGGGTAGTTGCAACAAAAGCATAACGAATGGTTTGATGCCGCACTGGACGCGCGGAGACGGCGGGCTGGCCGTGGCGGCGTGATGTCGTGTAGGGCCGGTGGTTTGTTCAGCGTAGCAGGGTGATGATGCCGGTACCGCTCAGAGGGATGGAACCAGGGTCGCTGAAGAGGAGGGTGTAGTGGTAGACGTACGCGCCTTGGGGTACGGGGTGTCCGTTGAGGGTGCCGTCCCAGGTCTCTGCTGGGTTGTTGGTGCGGAAGAAGCGTTCCCCAGTCTTGTTGTATATCGAAAGCTCGTAGAAGGCGAGCGATTTGCGGGTTAGGATGCCAAACGTTCGGTTGGTGGCTTTTCCCGGTGTGAAGACATTGGGGAACCAGAAGGAGCTGTATTTCATTGGCAACGAGATGGTGGTGTCGGCACAGCATTGGTGGTTGCAGGTGACGAGTGTGACCATTAGGCTATCCTCGGTCAGATTGGAGAGCATCTGCTGTAGGCGGGTTCCGCTGTAGGTTTCCCCGTTGGCGAGTTGCCAAAGGGACGAGGTGGAGTTTTCGGAGCAGTCGTTAAGCCGGATGATTGGGTTGTCAAAGTCGACATAGTCCTGTACCGTTTCGACGCATGGTTTAGGTGCTTGGTACACATGGATGGTGACCGTTTGTCCTGTGTCGGCCAGCTCTAAGAGGCTGTAGGTGGTGGTCACGAGGGGACTCACCTCGATGCGGTGGCAGGTGTCGCGCCCGGCAAGGGTCGGGTCGGGCGGGACGGCTGTCCAGTGTATTATTACCGTGTCGGGAGTGGCGAAAAGCACCGCCGTGTCGCCTGGGCAGATGCCGTCGTCCGTCACGTTGCTGTAGATGTTTAGTGGTTCGTGGTGCAGCACGGTGACGTGTACCGTAATCACACTGTCGCATCCTGTTGGCAGTGGGTAGGAGGCGTGGTGGAAGAAGCCGTCTTGGCTGTAGCTGATGCCGTCGATTACGATGTTCTCGCCTTCGTTAATCACTATCCAGAGGGTGTCGTCCACACGCTGTCCGCGCGCCGTCAGATTCAGCGTGAGCAGCGTGTCGCAGCCTGTCGTGGCAGGAATCCGGAAGGTGTATGTGCCCACGCTGTCGAGCGTATGGCCACGCCACAGGTAGCCCTCGCCGAGACAGAAGGTGTCATCGAGAGTATCCATAATGAGTGATGAGACGCAGATATAAGCCTCCACGGTGTCGCAGAAGCCCTCCATGCAGCTCCCGCGCAGCATGGCGATGACGTGGTGTAGTCCGGGAGTGTCGAAAGTGTGGCGGATGCGCATGGCATTGTCGGAAAGATGTACGGAGTCGATAATCCAGTAGGCCGCAGTGTCAATGCCGGTGGTGGAGACAACCAGTTCAACGTCGTTTCCGACACAGGTCTGGAGGCATCGTTCTTCGGTAGGGGCTAGGGTTCCGTTGGCTAGCAGCAGCACTCCTTCCGGGTGCAGGCTCATGGCAGCAGGGTAGGAGTAGCTTTCGTATGGTCCCAGCCCGTAGAACCAGCCGGTGAAAGTTCCATGGCTGCAGCGTAGGGTATGGGTGCCCGGTGACACCCGTAGGCGGGCATAGCTGAGGGTGGAGTCGTGGGGGGTGAAGTGGCTCCCGATGGGGTTGCCGTCGAGGGTGATATAGGGTGCCGCGCCAGTGGGTGCGCAGAGGTTGACAAAGTGGTCGGTCACCCCTTCGCTGGTCACGGCGTTGAAGGTGGCCATGCTGGTACCTTGTTTCAGTGGGGGCAGGGTCGCCGACGAGGGGTCGCCCCATCCGTTGTTGCAGTCGGCGGCAGTGAAATAGAGCGAAACACCTACGGGTGCGCTGGCTTCGAGCAGCCGGACGGTGTCGGGCGGCAGGAAGAGGCGGTGGTGCTGTCGGCGGTCGATGGTGTCCAGCGGTATGCCGTCGAGGGTCAGCACGGTGCTGTCCTTGCTGGCAGTGACCACCACCCAGTCGCCGCCGGTTTTCAGGGCGGGCGAGGTCAGCAGGAATCGCTGCCCCCATGTGCTGGTCGGTGTGGCCTGCTCATAGCAATGGTCAAGGCAACAGCTTCCAGGTTTTGATTCACAATGGAGGGCTATCTGGCTGGCACCGCTGAAGAGGGCGAAGGGCTTTCCGTTAGACACTACTTCCATTCCATTGAAATAGGTGTGTCCAAAAAGGCCGGGATAGCCACAGTCGTCTCTCAACTGGAGGACTTGCCCCCGCATGAGGGTCACGCTGCTGCCGTCGGTGTAGCTGATGGAGCTGCAGTGAGTGTGTATTTGTAGCACGGTGCTGTCCTCGACGGCCAACAGACCTACGATTGCGTGTCTTTCACTGGGGTAGCCTTGCACGATGTAGTGGGTGTCGAGGGTGACTGTGGGGTAGACGGTGGCAACGTCGTAGCTGTAGGGGCCATAGTCTACTGAGAAAAGGGCTATGGGAGCCGAGCTGGTGACGTGTACGCCATGATTCATGATTACTTCTGGGGTGAGACTATAGTTGCGTGTGGCTCGGTTGGTAGGGATGAGGACGGTCTCGCTGCCGCCCCCACGTAGGTAGACGGTGGTGTCCCAATGATGGCGTGGCTGCTCCACAGTGACGACGGCATCCTCCTCGCTGGTGATGACTAAGCCAAAGCTGGGGTAGGTGGCAGCAGGATAGAGAAACATGCTCCAGAAGTCGGTGCCCATGGTGGTCAGCACGGGTGTCCCGGCTTCCGGCTCAGGGGGCGGTATGGCCCCGGAGGGGGTATAGGACTCGATGAAGTTGGTCAGTGGCGACCATGCCGCCTCGTAGCGGCTGCGGCTCCCTGTCGGGATATAGACTGGCAGGTGGGTGTTCATCTGCTCGAATGCCCGTATTCCGGCTTTGCGCGGATTGAGGACGTGGCTGTCGATGCGGGTTAGTGCACAGCACCCTTCGAAGGCGCGTCCCCGCACCGTCAGACTTGCGGCCTGTAGTGTTACTTGCCGCAAACCTGTGCAGTTCATAAAGGAGGCAAAACCGATGCTTTCTACCGTCGAGGGCAGTGTGGCACTATGTAGCGCGGTGTCGCCGAGGAAGGTATATGGGCGTATTTCTGTAATGTCGGAAGGTATGTCGGCATGTGTCACCAGCGTGTCCGCTACATAGAGGCGGTGTGCGTTGATGAGAGGATTGCCCCACTGGCCGAAGTCGATGCGGCACCAGTCGCCCAGGGTGCCGCCATAGATTACTCGCGTCAGCCCTGTGCAGCCTTCGAAAGCGTAATCGCCTATGGTGTGTATGGCGGCGGGCAGCGAGAGTTCGCTGATACTCGCTAGGTTGCGGAATGCGTGAGGGGCGATATACCGTACGTTGGGACCGATGATGAGTGTGTCAAGGCTGTCGCAATTGGCGAAGGCTGTACTGTTGTTCCCAAAATAGTAGCGTCCCACTAGGGCGCAGCTATCGGGGTTGAAGTGCAGTGTGTGGAGCCGTATACAACCAGCAAAGGCCGATGCGTCCAACTGTCGCAGCGTGGTGGGCAGTGTCACCTCCGTCAGTCCTTGGTTGGATATGAAAGCCTTGACACCGATGCTCTCCAGTCCTTCGTTGAGTTGCAAGTCGTTGAGGAGTTGGCAGCCTTCAAATGCCGACTCGCCGATGGTGCGCATCGTGATGGGCAGGTGCACCACCCTTAGTCGCGGACTGGCAAAGCTTTCGAGGAAAGCCCCGTATCCGATGGTACGCACTCCCTCGGGGAGGACGAGGGTGTCGGGGGTGTTGTGGTAGAATGCGCATTGGCCGATGTGGCGTACCGTAGAGGGTACCACTGTCCACCGACATCCGAACAGCAGGGTACTGTCGGCGGTGCAGATGATGGCGTTGCAGTCGCCACGGCTGTCATATCGTGTATTGGCGGTGTCGACGGTGATGGTGTCGATACTCGGACAGGTGTATATGGCCAAGTCTTCGATAGTGTCCACTGCTGGCCCGATATGGATGGACTGAAGTGCTCTACAACTATAAAAACAGAGAGATTCTAACGTGGTGATGGTCGGAGGAAGCACTACGGATGTCAAATCATTACAGGCAAAGAAAGTCCTGTTATGCACCCGTGTTACAGTGAGCGAGTCGCTGCCGTATGGCACCTTCGACGGAACCACCACTCGACCTGTCAGATTGTCGTAGCTGCTGGTGTATGCTTGCTGTGTTTTGGGCATCAGTGTGGCCTGGAGGCCGTTGGCCTGATAGTATAAGGTATGTCCCGAAGGGCTGACCGCGCTGAAACTCTGCCCTTGAGCCGTCAGGAGCGGTATTGCCAGCAACAGCCATAATGGCAATAATATAATTGTCTTCCTCATGTTTGTCTTCCTGTCTTTTGATAGGTTATTATATAAGACCGAAAAAAGGCCTTTTTGTTGCACCGATAGGGGGAAAACTGCTTTTTTTTAGGTCAGCAGGGCCGGGAGGTCGTCGATGTTGATGGCGGAGGAGAGGGTGTAGGTGCCCACTTGTTCGCGGCGGAGGGCGGAGAGGAAGGCGCCGCTGTCGAGTGCCAGCCCCATGTCGCGGGCGATGCTGCGGATGTAGGTGCCTTTGCCGCAGCGGATGCGGAAGTCGAGCTGTGGCAGGTGGTCGGGGACGGTTCCTTGTGGATGTTTGTATAATTGAGAATTGAGAATTGAGAATTGAGAATTGTTCGGGAGCGGCAGCTCATTCTCCATTCTCAAATTCCCTGGACGGAAGTCGGTGATGGTGAATTCTTCGATGTGTACGGTCTTGGCCGTGGGGGAGGGGGGCGTTTCACCGTTGGCTGCTTCGCGGGCGTATTGGTAGGCCCTCTGCCCGCCTATCTTTACCGCGCTGAAGATGGGGGGCACCTGCAGGATGTCGCCCAAGAATTGCTTTCGAGTCTCCTCAATCTTTTCGAATGTGATATGCTCGTAGGGGTAGTAGTGGTCGATGGCGCGTTCGAGGTCGTAGCAAGGAGTTGTGGCACCCAATACCATGGTGCCGGTGTATACCTTTTCGCCGGCTTGCAACTCGTCGATACGCTTGGTGGCCTTGCCGACACAGATGAGCAGCAAGCCTGTGGCCAGGGGGTCAAGTGTTCCCGCATGACCTATCTTGAATTTCTTGATACCATAGGTGTTACGGATGGCAGCCTTGACCTTGTTGACAGCCTGAAAGGAAGTCCATTGCCTCGGCTTGTCAATAGGGATGACAACCCCCTCCAACAGCTCTTCAAGTGTCATACTAGGAATACTAGAAATTCTAGGGTTACTGGTAGTACAAGAAATACTAGAGTCACTAGTGCATTAAAGGAAGAACGATTGCCAGTACACCCACGATTGTGCAGTAGAGGGCGAACCAGATGAGCTTGCCTTTCTTGACGATGTTAATCATCCATTTGCATGCCAGACAGCCGCTGATGAAGGCGGCCAGGAAGCCGATGATGAGCGACGTGGTGGGAAGGCCGGCCATCGTCTCGCTGACACCTACCTCCATCATATCCTTGGCACTGAGCAGGGCTTCGCCAAGGATGGGAGGGATGACCATGAGGAATGAGAACTGGGCCAGTTTCTCTTTTTTATTGCCTAGCAGGAGGCCGGTGGCGATGGTGCTGCCCGAACGGCTAAGGCCGGGAAGGACGGCGACGGCTTGTGCCACACCGATGACAAAGGCGTGCCAAGGAGATATGTTCTCACGCTGACGGGGTTTTGCCCAGTAGGAGAATGCCAGAAGGAGGGCGGTGACAAGCAGGCAGCACCCCACGACCAGCAGCCCGCTACCAAACACCTCTTCTACCTTGTCTTTGAAGAAGAATCCCACAACGGCCACAGGTATCATCGAGATGATGATGTTGACGATGTATTTGGTCCCTTCATTCCACTTCCACTGGAAGAGGTCTTTGAAGAGCCATACTATCTCTTTCCAGAGGATGACGCAGGTGCTGAGCACCGTGGCAATATGTACTGCTATGGTGAATGCCAGGTTCTCCTCACCATTGAGGCCAAAAAGATAGCCTCCGATTGTCAGATGTCCGCTGCTGCTGACGGGCAGATATTCGGTCAGACCTTGGACTAATCCAAGGATTAAAGCTTCAAACCATTCCATTGTTGTGAATGTGTGTTAGTGTGTTAAATCAATGCCTGAATGCTTGAATTATTGCTTGAATGCATGAATGTGTTAATGATTGAATCATTCTACTCAGACAATAAAGCAATCAAACAATCAAGCAATCCTGTCATTAGTTCTTTTTCCCCTTGTACATGATGGCCACAATTTCGGTGATGAAGCCGAGGCTGATGAGGATGGGGGACAGGAAGAGTCGGCGGCCGTTGAACATTTCGGGGTTGAAGACGTTCGGGTCGTCGCTACCGCCTCCGCAGAGCATCAGGTAGCCCAAGGCCAGCAAGAGGATGCCTGCCAGCATGATGATATAGTTGATTTTGGAAAAGACGAACGTAAATTGGTTCTTGTCGTTTTCGAGAGTTTGTTTTTCTTTAGCCATGATAATAAGGTTGGATTAATTACTTTTTCTAAGATAACGTTTGACGGCGAAAAGGGTGGAGAGGTAAGAGAGCACAATGCCCACCAGAATGATGGTGAGGGCAATGCCAAGATACCAAAACAGGTGGGTGGTGTTGAGCAGGTCGAGGCCGCTGAGCGACTGGTTGAAGATGCCGGTGGCAATGGCAAGGATTACAATCGCTATCAGGGAGCCCAGCAGTCCGTACCACACGCTGCGGGCTAGGAACGGGCGGGCTATGAATCCGCTTTTGGCCCCTACCAGCTGCATCGTCCGAATGGATTCGCGTTGTGCGTAGAGCGAGATGCGGATGGTGCTGCTGATGAGGAGTATGCTGACGATGATGAGTAAGGCCATGAAGATGATGAGGAACCAGGTGGCCTTGTAGAATACATCGTTCAGTTCGTTGACCACATTCTCCTGGTATGCCACCCCGGTGACAAACTCAAGTTGCTGCACCTCGTCGGAGAACTGCTTGATGAGGTCGGACCGGCCCGACTGGCTTGTTTCGGGAATGTAGTCGGCGCGAAGGTTGATCATCATGGAGGGGTAGAGCGGGTTGTAGCCGATGAACGATACGAAGTCATCGTCGAGGTCGTCGGTGAAGATTTCGGCAGCCTGTTGGCGCGAGATGTAGTCGACGTGCTTCACGCAGGGGATGCTCTCGATGCGGGTTTTGAGCATTTGGGCGGCCTCGTCGGTGATGTCGGGGACGAGGTCCACCTTGAATGTGATGCGCTCCTGCATGTCGCGGGTGGTGCGGTAGGAGTGGTATTCCACCATCAGGCATAGGCCTAAGAGGAACAGCACCAGTGTGATGCTCAACACGGTGGAGGAATGCGTCTCCCACAGGTTCACTTTACTCTTTGACATCGCTTACTTTACTATTCGCTTATTGGTTTAGTTGGCCAGCATGACGGGCATGACGAGCATGAGGATGTCTTCTGGCGAGTTCTCTTCGTTGGTTATGGGGAAGATGATGCCGGCACGGCTGGGGTGGGACATTTCAATCAGTATCTGCTCGGTCTCGATGTTGGAGACCATCTCGGTGAGGAATTTGGCGTTGAATCCGATTTCCATGGGTTCACCTTCATATTGGCAGGGCAGTTTCTCCTGAGCGTTGTTGGAAAACTCTAGGTCTTCGGCACTGACCACCAGCTCGCGCTCCTGGATGGCAAGGCGCACTTGGTGCGAGGCCTGATTGGCGAACAGTCCTACGCGGCGCAGGGTGTTGAGGAACGAGTTGCGGTCCACAGTCAGCTTGTTGGGGTTCTCCTTGGGTATGGCGGCATCGTAGTTGGGGTAGCGGCCGTCTACCAGGCGGCAGATGATATAGAAGTTGCCGAAGGTAAAGGCTGCGTTGGTGTTATTGTATTCCAGCGTCACCTCCATGTCCTCCTTCAATGTGGACATGATGCTTTTCATCATAGAGACGGGCTTGCGGGGAAGGATGAAGCTCACGGGGGTGTCGGAGGTGACATCGGTGCGGCGGTAGCGCACCAGTTTGTGTGCATCGGTGGCGACGAAGGTGATGTTCTCGGCGGTGAGGTCACAGAAGATGCCGCCCATCTGAGGCCGCATCTCGTCGGTCGAGGCGGCGAAAGCGGTTTTGCTGATGGCACTCACCAAGAGGCTGCTGGTAAGTTTGATGGCGGTAGTGTCCTTGGCTTCCGGCATGTTTGGGAAGGTCTCGGGGTTCTTGCCCGCAATGCGGTATTTGCCTTCGCCCGAGGTGATGCTGATGCCGTAGGTGGTGTCTTCGACACTGAAGGTCATAGGCACATCGTCCATGCTCTTGATGATGTCAAGCAGCAGCTTCGACGGCACTGCCACATCGTTGATGTCGTCCATGCGGCCGGTCTCGACTTCCACTTTCGAAACCAAGGTGGTTTCAAGGTCAGTGGCGCGGATGGTGAGCATTCCTTCGTCCAGATGGAAATGGAAACAGTTGATGATGGGCACCGTGTTGCTGTTGGTCAACACTCCGCTAAGTGATTGGATTTGCTTGGAGAACAGGAGGCTGTTGATGATGAATTTCATATCTTTATAACTTATTATTGACTATTGTTTACAAAATGCAAAGATAGTATATATTTTTCATATAATAACAATTGTGGCGGATTTTTTTTCCACAATCCCGCGTCGGCAGCCACCAGCCGCCGCGCTGCCTGGAGGTGGCGGTCAGGCTAGTCCAATGAATAGCAGACTCCTTCGGGCAGGTCGTAGTCGCGGTGTATCTGGCAGTAGGCCCTGGAGTATCGGTCGTCAAAAAACATCGACCCGCTGATGGGGTCGCCGTCATAGTAGCGGGCCTTGGTGCGGTAGAGGATGACGCAGTTGTGCATCACAATGCCGTCGGAGGACGTGTAGTCGCGTCCGACCGAGTCGGGCGAATCCAACGCCACCACATAGCCGAACTCCATTTCGGTGATGCTGGCAGGGTTCAGCGTGCAGTCGATATAGCCGACCACCTTTCCCGAAAAGTCGAAGATGTTCTCGTTCTTCTTGCATCCCACTAGCAGCAGCGGAATTAAGGCAAAGAGTAATAGTGTCTTTCTCATGAGAATTGAGGATTGAAAATTGAGGATTTATCAGATGGTTACACGCTCACCCCAAAGTCGCGCAGAGCGTCGTTGAGGCTGGTCTTCTTGTCGGTTGAAGCATTGCGGCGGCCGATGATGAGGGCGCAGCTCACCTGATAGTCGCCAGCTGCGAAGTGCTTGGTGTAGCTGCCCGGAATCACCACGCTCCTCGCCGGTACACGTCCCTTGTAGGTGACAGGCTCCGGCTGGGTCACGTCGATGATATGGGTGCTTGCAGTGATGACCGTGTTGGCACCAATCACTGCCTCCTCTTCAATCAGAGCACCCTCCACAATGATGCTGCGGCTGCCTATGAAGCAGTGGTCTTCGATGATTACCGGGGCTGCCTGCACGGGTTCCAGCACGCCGCCGATGCCCACGCCTCCGCTCAGATGCACATGTTTGCCTACCTGGGCGCAACTGCCCACCGTTGCCCACGTGTCCACCATCGTGCCGCTGTCCACGTATGCCCCGATGTTCACATACGACGGCATCATCACCACCCCTGGTGCGAGGTAAGCCCCATGACGTGCTACTGCGGGCGGCACCACGCGTACCTGCCCCTCGGCATAGTTGTGCTTGAGGGCTATCTTGTCGTGGTATTCGTAGGGTCCCACCTCGGTAGTTAGCATTTGATTGATGGGGAAATAGAGTATAACGGCTTTCTTCAGCCACTCGTTCACATGCCAGTGTCCGTCATGTTTCTCGGCGATGCGCAGCTGCCCATCGTTCAGCATGTCCACCACGTTGCAGATGGTTTCCTTGGTGGCTTTTTCTTTGAGTAGTTCGCGGTACTCCCACGCCTGTTCGATAATTTCCTTCAGGGAATTTCCCTCAGCCCGAGGGTTCGAGGACTGTTGGGAGGTATGTTCCAATGTCGGGGTATCTGTTTTCATCATATTTAATACAACGTTATGCCAGCCTTTTTATTGTGGGGGAGTTCAAAAAAACTTCGCTCTATTGTAACAAATGACCGATTTTTGCTCACTATTCTCGATGTCGTTGATGTTCTTTTTTACAAAAGAGGTTCTGTTTGGAGGGCAAAGGATGCCCTGAACAAACTGTTTTTTGGAGCCTTTCTGATTTCAAAGAGTGGAAAACTTTGAGACCTCGCTGAGGGTGGTGCTATATTGGGCTGGCACGAAGGAGAGTCTGCGGTCAAACTTTTTGGCTCTAGTTTGATAAAAGACTGATTTTTTAACAGCATCGAAGATGCTGAATTTCAATAACCCCACACAAGGAACGCAGTGTGGGGTCAACGAAAACCCTACTACTCAGCGTCCCGGAGGGACGCGACAATGGGAA
>JAFWOP010000130.1 GCA_017545365.1 Bacteroidales bacterium | reverse complement strand
TCGATGTCAGGACAGATGGAGTGCATGGGGTGTCAAAGCGAACGCTGTTTCTCACGGAAGAGCAGAAAGCCATCAAGCAATTGTTCGAAATGGATACCACAAAAGGTGATTAGGGTGACGCATCGACGAAGTCAGGAAATAATCCCCGAAACGCAAAATGTTTCGTGGATTATTTGACCGATGGAACGTAAATCAAAAAAACAAGTGAGAAAATCAAAATATGATGTCGCCGACGGCTATTTCTTGCTACCTTTGTGCACATAAAACTTAAAACTGTTTTTTTTATGGACCATAAAGCGTATTTCTTTGCCGTCGACCTGGGCGCTACCAGCGGACGGACTATTGTGGGCAACATTGCCGATGGAAAACTTGCGCTGGAGGAGGTGACCCGCTTCCCCAATAACCTGATAGAGCAGGGCGGCCACTACTACTGGGACATCCACGCCCTGTACTTCGAGATTCTCCGAGGCCTGAAAGAGGTGGCCAAGCGCGGCTTGGAGATTACTTCGATAGGCATCGACACCTGGGGCGTGGACTTCGTCCTCATCGGCGACGACGGCGCCATCCTGCGCAATCCCCGCGCCTATCGCGACCCCGTCACCTTCGACGCCATGGACGACTATCTGCAGCACGTCGTTTCCCGCCGTGAGGTCTACGACGTCACCGGCATCCAGTTCATGAACTTCAACAGCATCTTCCAGCTCTATGCCATGAAGCGCGAGCAGAACTCAGCCTTCCGCAACGCTGCGAAGATTCTCTTCGTGCCCGATGCCCTGAGCTGGATGCTCACCGGCAACGAGGTGTGTGAATATACCATCGCCTCGACGTCGCAGCTGCTCGACCCGCGCACCAAGCTGCTCGACGAGCGCCTGCTGGCCTCGCTGGGCCTGTCGCGCTCGAAGTTCGGCCGCATGGTGCAGCCGGGAACGGTGGTCGGCATGCTCACCGACGAGGTGCAGCGGCTGACCGGCCTCGGCCCTGTGCCCGTCATCGCCGTCGCCGGCCACGACACGGGCAGCGCTGTGGCCGCCGTGCCCGCCAAGGACGAGCATTTCGCCTACCTCTCGAGCGGCACGTGGAGCCTCATGGGCATCGAGACGAAGGACGCCATCATCAGCGAGCTCTCCTACGAGCGCAACTTCACCAACGAGGGCGGCATCGAGGGCACCACCCGCTTCCTGAAAAACATCTGCGGCATGTGGCTTTACGAGCGCTGCCGGCTGGAGTGGCCCGAGGAGGTGCGCAAGCTGTCGCACCCGGAATTGCAAGGCTCGGCCATGCAGGTGGAACCGTTCCGCTCGCTCATCAACCCCGACGACCAGGCCTTCGCCGCCCCGGCCAGCATGATTGGTGCCATACAGAAATACTGCCGCGACACCAACCAGCCCGTTCCCGAGACGCCAGCCGAAATCTGCCGCTGCATCTTCGACTCGCTGGCCCTGCGCTACCGGCAGGTGTTCTCCTGGCTGCAGGAGTTTGCACCCTTCAAGCTGGACACCCTGCACATCATCGGCGGCGGCTCGCTGAACAAATACCTCAACCAGTTCACCGCCAGCTCCACCGGTGCCACCGTCCTGGCCGGCCCGCAGGAGTGCACCGCCATCGGCAACATCATGCTGCAGGCCAAGGCCGCAAGGCTGGTGAACGACATCTGGCAGATGCGCGCCATCATTGCCAACTCCACGGAGATGGTGAAGTACGAGCCGCAGGAGAAAGCACTCTGGGATGAGGCATACACCAAATACCTGAATATCGTTAGCAAGAAGTAGTGAAACATATCTACCGAATCTTCCTGACAATCCTTGCACTCGGCACGACAGTCGTGGCGGCTGCCGACGTGGTGTGGTACGACGGCAAGAGCCCTGTGACCTATCAGGTGCAGGGCAAGGTGTCGCCGGTGGTGGAGCAGGCCCTGCAGATGTTCGTTGAGGACATGGAGCTGGTGACCACCCATCAAGCTGTCAGCGACAAGCATGCTCCCATCCGCATCGTGCAGGGAAGGGGCGCCGACGACGGCTTCTGCATCCGCGTGCAGGACGGCCAGGTGGTGGTGGAAGGCCACAACGCCCGTGGCACCGCCTATGGCATTCTGGAGCTGAGCCGCATGGCAGGCGTGTCGCCGTGGGTGTGGTGGGGCGACGTGCGTCCGCATAGCCGTTTTCTGCCCCTGTCGCTGCCCGACACGTTTCGCCTGGAGCATACGCCAAGCGTGGAGTATCGCGGCATCTTCATCAACGACGAGGACTGGAGCCTGCGTCCCTGGTCGAAGGACAACATGGGGCCGCAGACATACAAACGGCTGTTTCAGCTGATGCTGCGGCTGCGTGCCAACACGCTCTGGCCAGCCATGCACCCCGGCACGCCAGCGTTCTTCACCGTCGCCGGCAACAAGGAGATGGCCGACTCCTTCGGCATCGTCATCGGCACCAGCCACTGTGAGCCGCTGCTGCGCAACAACGTGGCCGAATGGGACGCTGAGCAACGCGGCCCCTATAACTACATCACCAACCGCGAGCAGGTGCAGAACTACTGGGTGGAGCGCCTGAAGGAAGTGGTTTCCAGCGGGCAGCGGCCAACGGTCGACGATCAGCGGGCAATGTTCACGCTGGGCATGCGCGGCATCCACGACGGTTCGATGGAGGGAGTATCTGGCCCCGAGGAGAAGCTCAGCGCCCTGCAGCAGGTCATTGACGACCAGCGGGAGCTGATAAAAAAGCACTATCTTTCCAAGCTCCGCAAGACAGGTTCAAACCACCAATCCACAGGCTTGGAGCAGGTGCCGCAGGTCTTCATCCCCTACAAGGAGGTGCTGGAAATCATGGAGAGCGGCCTGCGCGTGCCCGACGACGTGACGCTGATGTGGTGCGACGACAACTACGGCTACCTGACACGTCTGCCCGACGCCGAGCAACAGAAGCGGAAAGGCGGCGGAGGCGTGTACTATCACCTGAGCTACTGGGGCCGCCCGCACGACTACCTCTGGCTCTCCACCACGCAGCCAGGCCTCATCTACGAGGAGATGCGCACGGCCTACGACCACAACTGCCGCCGGCTGTGGATTGCCAATGTCCACGACCCGAAGGTGGCAGCCTACCAGCTGGAGCTGTTCTTGGACATGGCGTGGAATATCGACGGGGTAACTCCTTCGACACTCGACTTGTACTTGGAACAGTGGCTCTGCACACAGTTTGGGGGCTTGGTGGGTAAGGCAATAGCTCCGGCTATGCGCGAACTGTATCGGCTTAACGCCATCCGCAAGCCTGAGTTCATGGGCTGGACGCAGGTGGAGCTTGACAAGAAACGCTATCCCGGCGGCAAGTCCGTACCCGGCAGCACCCAGTTCACGCTGATCGAGGGCTACCGGCGCATGGAAGCCTTTGCCCGCATAGAGGCCACCGTCGACACCTGGCGCCCCCTGGTGATGGACGGCCGGCAGGATGCCTACTTCGCCCATGTGCTCTATCCCGTACATGCCGCAGCCGCCATGACGCGCAAGATGCTCTCCTACGAAACGGAAAGCCTTCGTGCCTACGAGGAAATACAGCAGCTGACGGAGCACTACAACACAATGAACGACGGCAAGTGGCAGGGCCTGATGTCAGCCGCCCCCCGCGACCTGCCCGTCTTTGGCAAGGTGCGCACCCAGTTTCCGCAGCACCCCTCCGTCGGGCGTCTCATTGCCCGCAATGCCTGCGACTATTCTCTTTCTCACCCAAACGGCCAAACGGCCAATCCCCCAAACGACCAGCCAACCATCATCCCGATGCTCGGCCACTCGATGAATGCCGTCGCCCTGCCAAGGGGTGTCACGCTGACGTATGAGTTCGACAGTCCCCAGGATGGTGAAGCCCAGCTCTACACGGCGATGATTCCCACGCAGCCCGGCGACCGAGGCGACTTGCGCTACCAGGTGACGGTCGACAACCAGGAGCCTGTCGTCATCTCGCTGAAGACGCCCTATCGCTCGGAGCAGTGGAAGCAGAGCGTGCTGCGCGGGCAGGCACTGACAAAGACCCCCGTCCGCCTGAGCAAAGGCCCGCACAAGCTCCACATCCAGGCCCTCGACGACCACATCATCGCCGACCAATGGATGATTGACTTCTGTCCCGACCGAGCGTTCTACGCCATTCCCGTTAGCAAAGGAACATAATATACTATTTACAACTTTACAAACCATTACATTTCAACGATGAAAGCAAATCTGATTGAACAGGCTTATGCCGTGGCGAAAGAGCGCTACGCAGCCATTGGCGTCGACACCGACGCAGTACTTGACCAGCTCCAGCGTCAGCAGCTCTCCCTGCACTGCTGGCAGACCGACGACGTGGTCGGCTTCGAGCGCAACGAGGCCCTCTCCGGCGGCATCCAGACCACCGGCAACTATCCCGGCCGCGCCCGCACCATCGACGAGGTACGCCAGGACATTGAGTTCGTGAAGACCCTCCTCGGCGGCAACCACCGCCTGAACCTCCATGAGATATATGGCGACTTCGGCGGCAAGTTCGTCGACCGCGACCAGTGCAGCGTGGAGCATTTCCAGAGCTGGATTGACTGGGCCAAGGAGAACAACATGAAGCTCGACTTCAACAGCACCTCGTTCTC
>JAFWOP010000057.1 GCA_017545365.1 Bacteroidales bacterium | reverse complement strand
TATAAAGTATGACTGATTTTTTCCAACCTTTCCCATTGTCGCGTCCCTCCGGGACGCTGAGTAGTAGGGTTTTCGTTGACCCCACACTGCGTTCCTTGTGTGGGGTTATTGAAATTCAGCATCTTCGATGCTGTTAAAAATCAGTCTTTTATCAAACTAGAGCCACAAATAAAAGAGGCTTCGCAACGCGAAGCCTCTTTTATTTGTCACATCAGGTTGTGGGATTATCCCTCAACGATAGCACCAGTGGGGCAAGCACCAGCGCAGGTTCCGCAGCTGACGCAGGTGTCGGGATCAATCTTATAGATGTCGCCTTCGGAAATAGCTCCGACGGGGCACTGGTCGATGCAGGTACCGCAAGCAACGCAGATGTCAGTGATTTTGTAAGCCATTTTTTTAATGTTTTTGGATTAATAACGTTTTGCAAAAGTACAACTTTTTTCCGATATAGAGACTTTTTTTCAGTGTAAAGATGTGGAAATGATGCTTAATGCTTGAAAATCCGAAGAATACTTGGTAATAAAAACCTCACAGGTTACTCTCGGGGAAAGGTGAAATCGTAGGCAAAAAGGCATTCCCTCATCCTATTTTCATTCGTTGAGCAGCCGCTGGAATGGCAGGATGCCGTTCCAGCAGCTGGCAAGCCTCGGTTAGAAAATGAGGGTTAGTAGCATCCAGAGCCAGTGGGCCACGATGCCGGCGCAAAGCCCGCCAATAGTATGTGCACCGATGGCTTTGCCTATCAGTTTGCGGTATCCCAGCGTGTCCAACATGGCGGTGTGGGTGGAGAGGTAACCGCTCCAGCACATGCCCATAGCGGTGAAAACGGCGATGGCGTTGTTGTTGATGATGCCTTCGGTGATAAAGCGGGGCACAAGGCCGATGGCGGCACCCACGGCGCCCAGTGCGGTGATGGGGAAGGAAACCAGTGCGCCGCTCTCAAAGCCGAAGAGCCAGAAGAAGACGATGTTTATCTTGTCGGCAAGCCAGGTGATGATGGGCACTCCTTCGTAGGCAGCACCAGTGTACTGGTGTGTAGCAGCATCAGGACCGAAAGTGAGCATCATCACAAGGGTGGAGATGCACAGCACGCCCGGAATGATGGCAAAGCCGATGTTTACGCCGTCCTTGCCGCCGTCGAGAAGCGAGTTGAGGAAACGTTGGAATATGGAGCCCTCGCTCTTGAAAGAAATCTGCTGTTCATCGCCGCTGAACTCAGCCACGGGGCAATTCATCTCGGGATATGACTTCAGGGTGAATCGCTGCATGAGACGGGTGGAAATGATGCTGCCCACCACGGCTCCCATGATGCCTACCAAGGCGCCTTTGCCATATCCGAGGCCGGTCATGAAGGCAAGCACCATCAAGCCCATGCCAAAGGCGGTGCCGAAGTTGGTGAGGGATACCAGCTGGTATTTCTTGAAGTATTGTGAGAAGTTCTTGTCCTGAGCCAACGATATGATGGCGGGATTGTCGGACAGGAAGGTCATGATGGCACCCAAGGCGGCAACGCCGGGCAGGTTGTAGAGCGGCTTCATCAACGGCCGGAGAATATTCTCCAGCAGTCGCACCACACCAAACTCCACCAGCAGCTTGCCGATGGCGCCCATCAGCACGCAGATGGCCATGATGTAGAACACCGTCTCAAGCAACAGGTGGTAGGCGGTCTGCATAAAGGTGTTGAGCATGTGCGGCAGCGTCATGTGGTAGGCAAGGACCCAGAAGAACCCTATGAAAAGGATGAGGAAGATGATGGCCTCGATGGAACGTTTGCTAGTAAACTTCAGCGGATTTTTAAACACCTTGCCGAACAGATGCTCTGCCCAATGGGCATATTCGGTGGTTTTCTCTTTCAGTGGTACGTGAAATGGCATAATCTTTGAAACTATAAGGTGGATAGTATATACTTACTAAACTAGGCGGCAGGGTGACCAAGTGTGTCGGCAACCCTCAGCATGCTTACTCTAAGGCAGACTTTTCGTTGAGCGACTTGGCCAGGCGGTCTTTGAGCATGCGGTGGATGTCCATGTCCCAGGTGATGCCGATGTTAAAGCGCAGCGAGTTTTCTTTCACATCGTTGTCAAGAGGGAGAGGGGTGTATTCGGTGGTGGTGTAGGTGGTGGTGCGGTTGGCCAGGAAGGCATGCAGACGGAAGTCAGGGCAGGCTTCGGGGCGGTATTCGGCACCGAGGCCGTAGGTGAGGTAGGTGTGGCCCGCTTCGCCAAAGCAGTCGTAGAGGCCGCCAATGCCATAGCCGGGTATTGCCTCATAGGAGTTGTTCTGTTCGTAAGCTCCTTTCACAAAGATATTGAAGCCGTGCTTAAAGTAGAGATTGGCACAGCTCACCACGGCAAAGGTGTTGCCCCAGTCGTTGATGGCGTTGGCACGGTGGATGAGGTCGACGTAGATGTCCCACTTGTCGTATTCCAGCTCGTGGCCGAGGGCAATGTAGTTCATGAACTTATGGTCGGGGCGTTCGAACATGTTCACGGAGTGTAACACCTTGAAGTGGCCGAATTTGCCGCTGTAGAAGGCATTGAACGACAGCAGTCCGCTCTTCCATTCGCTGCCAGGAGCAAAGCCGAGGTTGGCACCGTAGTGGACATAGGGCGAGTTGGCCACCTGGAGGAGGAACATCTGGTTGGCGTCGTCGGTCTTGTACGCGGCGGCAACAGCGGGCTGGAAACAGTAAAAGTTGTCCCAATAATGAGTGCTGAACAGCACATTGATGGGAGGCGCGTCGTATTCGAAGCCGCCAACAGCCAAAGCATCCTTACCCACACGTATCATCCAGTTCTTGGAAGGCATGTAGTTGAGGTATAGAAAATCGGTGTTGTCGAACAGGCTTACGTCGCCAGGCGTGGCCACGATGCGTTGGCGGAAGAAGTAGCTGAACTTCTCACCCAGCGGACCACCAATAACAAAGTTGAAGTAGCGGCCGTGGAAGCCGTATTGGCTCTCGTTATTATTGGTGCCGTAGGCACTCTCATACGTGTTGATCTTATAGTAGTCGAAGTCGGCACGTGCCTCCAACTTGATTTGTGTGAAAATGGGAGTGAAGTCCACCTGTGCGGTGGCCAAAGTGGAAATAGTGCTGAGCGTGACAAACGCAAATAATTTTAATAGGGTATTTTTCAAAGCGTTGTGTATTTTAAAGTTTTTATAATCTGCTTACAAAAGTACGAAAAAAAAACATTTTCTCTCAAATATTATTTTTTTTTGTTATTTTTGTACTCAAAATAAAAATAACGAATTATGAGTAAAAGTAACTATTTTAAAGGATTATGTGTTGCTGTGGCTCTTTTGGCTGCGGGATTGAACGCCAATGCACAGCAGTTTGAGACCTCGATTTATCTAAACGGCATCTTCCCGATGGGTCAATTCCGTCAAGCCTATGAGTACAATCCCACCTCGGAGATTAGTTTCATGCCTATGGACCGCACCACCGTCGCCACCAGTGCCGCTGTCGGCCTGGCCGCAACAGGCCGTTTCGGCGTGTGGTTCGATGTGGGATTTGGCCAACTGCTCCCCTTTGTTGAAGCAGGCCTTTTCTGGAACGGCACCCGCTCCTCCATCCGCGACATCTATGACAACAACGACACCAATATCGTGGCAGGGGACGTGCCTAGAACACCCACCTATCTCAACATCCCCATCATGCTCGGACTCAAGTACCGTTATGACATCACCGACATCATCCGTCCCTTCTTTGAATTCGGCATCGGCTACGACCTGATGTTCATCACCAAGAACGGCTATCTGAACAGCAATGTGGAGCCATATAAAGACAAATGGTATGCCTATAAGATGGACGGCAAACTCTGCTGGTCGGTCGGTGCGGGCACCTATTTGGGCGAATACGTGAGTGTGGGCCTTTACTATGCAGGACTTGGCTCGCACCACCTCAACTATACTAAAAAAGTAACCGCCGACTACAATGCAGGGCATACCGAGAAACGCAACATCGGCGAGCTCGGACTGCGCGTCGGCTTCCACTTCTAATGTGTGATAAAAGGTTAAGGATAGGCGTTTGCCACTGTTCTTAATCCTTATTATATAGCAACATTACCGCACCATCCCCCTCAGTCGGGGTGGTGCTTTTTGTTACGTCGCGTTTTTGTTTCGCTTTCGTTCCTATTTTATTTTTACGACCTAATCTAGGTGCAAGTTGAAAAGAAAAATATGCCAAAGGATGTTCGGACCAAGTCCTCTTGCCGGGGCGAAGGGGGGATAAGCAAGGGTGCCGGAGGGGCCTTTTGTCCCCAGTGGCACCCTTTTTTACGCTAATTGTTGCCTGTTTGCAGATTATTTGCACTCTACGCCGGTCTTACCGATGCCGGGGATGTCCTGCACATTGGTCATGTCGGCGCATTTGCCGCTAGAGGGCATGTCTACCTCTTGGGTCTGGACGGTTTGTCCGGCCGAATAGGTGGTGCAGTTACAGGTTTTCTTGCACGAACTCAGGCATGCGACCAATGCAATGGTGGCAAGCGTTAGAAACACTTTTTTCATAGTACTGATGATTGTTAGTGATGCCTACTCTGTAAGGTTTTCGGCTTCCCCTTTTCTAATGTTAGTAGCCGAAAAGGGGCTTTTTGTTACAAGGGGATGAAAAATATTTTGATTAAGAGACCATAGGGGTACCCGTCATATGGAGGGAGGGGGCGTTTTCTTACATATCGCTCATGGAGAGCACACCGAGGTGGAGTTCCATCCCGGCGAGTTCTTTGCAGTTGGTTAGCAGCACTTCTGTTTTCGCCTTTAGTGCAGCTTCGCTGTAGTGCCGAGGGTCTTTTTTCACTTCATATATTTCTGCCACACGGTCAATCTCGTTGACGGCTATGATGTCTATTTCACATTCACCTTTGCGGTCCCAAAACTTACCGATGCGGGTGTAACGTCCTGTTTCGCGCAGTTTTCGCTCGAAGTATCGTTCTAAAGCAAAGCCGGAGAATTGGTCGTAGTCGCGCTCGATGATGCGTGCCAGTTGTGGCAGGGCTCCATTTTCAATATATGCCTGATACTTGTAGAAGAATCGGAACCATAGTGTCAGGAAATTGTCACTCAGTACGTAGCGTACTTTCTTTGCATTCTCGTGAGCAAAGATGGGAAGCCGTTTTTCGATGAGCCCGTAGTAGCGTTCTAGTCGGGTAAGGTAGCTGCCGATGTTCTCGGTTTTGAGTTGGTTCTCTATTTCGCCGCGAGTGAGCATGCCTCCAGCGATGCTGGAGAGGATAGAAAAATGTACGGCATAGTCTGTGCCAAATTCTTCCACTAGAATGTTTTTGCCTTCGTTAATGAATGGTGAGTTGGTTTCGGTCAGGTAGCCGAGCATACGTCGGTGGGTAGTGTGTCCGTTGTCCATCATCAGGCTCACGTACCACGCCACCCCACCAGTAGTGGCGAACAGGGTCAGCAAATCTTCCTTCTTGTAGTTTGGGTTGTTGTCGGCAAGAATCTCTTTCAGCACGTCGGTTGAGAATGATTGTAGCATGATACTTCGGTCAGCACGACCGAAAAGAGGCTCTCCGGCATCTTCAAAGATGCGTTTCATCAGCGAGAATACCGAGCCACTGATGATGAGGTTTATGTGGCTGGTACGCTTGTGCGTGTCCCATTCGCGTTGTATTTCGCTGAATGTGGCGGGGTTTACTTTCTGTAAGTCTTGAAATTCGTCGATGATGAGTGTGAATGGGTGTTGCTCCGCATAGGTGAGGAGGAAGCGGAATAGGTCGGCAAAACTGTTGGGGAAGCCGACAGGAATGCCGAGCTTTTCTTCTGCCTCGCGGACAAAGTCTTGGCATAAAAGGGCCTCGGTCTTTCGTGCAACAAAGAAATAGAGCATGGTACTGTCGGCGCAGTGCCGTACCAGTTCGGTCTTGCCTATACGTCTCCGTCCCATGACAACGGTCATCCGTCCTTCAGTACGGCTTTGGGTTAGCATTTGGTTTAGTTGTTCCAGTTCTTTATCTCGGCCGTAGAATTTCATGCTTATTGTATTTTGAAATACGGTATTTTGAAATACTATTCTGTTTCTTTAGGCTGTACTATTAGTGTGTCGGGTTGAGTATTAGGGGGTTCGTCGGTTTTTGGGGCTCCTGTCTTCTGGGTGCTGTCGGCAGCTTTTTTGGACATGAGGAGGATGGCGTTGGCTACGCGGCGTTGGCCCATGGGGTCGAAACGGCCGTTGTCGGAGGGGTGGTTGACGATGCCGCCGGTGCCATGGTCGCGGATGTACATGGTGGAGGAGCCGCCGCCGTCGAGGTTGGCGGCATCGCAGCAGCCGAGCCACCGCATGACATGTGTTAGTTCGGGCAGCGAGAGGCCGTCGGCGTTCTTCCTGCTGCGGCCGTCGGCGACGACGAGCATGATGGTGCCGTCGGGTTTGAGCCCGATGGCGGTGCGGTTGTGGCGGGCGTAGACGAAGCGGCGGTCAAGGCGTTGTGGCACGTCGGTGCCACGGCAGAGGAGCATGGGGCCGGTGGTCATGACGTTGCTGTCGGGCATTTTCTTTTCGCTGAGGCGGTTGCTGTCGGGTATGTTGAAACGGGGGCGGCCGCTGGCGAGCAGCCGTATGGCAGCGTTTTGGTAGTATTTGCGGTTGACGCTGTCGGTGCGGGCGGGTTCGTTGGCACCCAGTTCCTTGCCGTCGATACGGAGGTAGCAGACGGGGGCTCCGGTGGACATGTTGAAGAAGGAGCCGTTGATGGCGGCCAGCGCGTCGGCATGTTGCGCGAAGTCGGCGACGGTGGTCATGACGGTGTCGGACACGAAGCGGAGGCGGGTGGGGGATCCTTTGGGTATTTCGATGACGCAGAGGTATTGGTTGGAGTTGAATATCTGGTGGTGTTGGAAGTGGCAGCGGCGGTAGAGGAAGCCGTCGAGGGTGTCGGTCTGCCATTCGGCGTTGACGAAGGCCACCGAGTCGGCGCGCAGGTGGTGGCGTTGGGCCTGGCAGTGGGGGAGGGCCAGCAGGAGGAGGATGACGAGGGGAAGGAGTTTGGTATGTTTCAATGTGTTTGCGTGTTAATTCGTGAATGTGTGGATGTGTTTATTCGGAGAAGAGGCGCATCAGTTCGGGGGCGTAAGTCTTCGATACGGGGATGTCGTCGACGCCGGTGCGGTCGATTTCGGCGAAGATACCGTCGGGGGTGCGGCGGATGATTTTTATTTTGCTGAGGTTGACGAAGAAGGAGCGGTGGCAGCGCACTAGCCCGTTGGCCTTGCAGATTTCTTCGATGCCTTTGAGGGTGTTGCGGAGGCTGTAGCGTACCAGCTTGCCGTCGTTGTCGTAGAGGATGGTGACGTAGTTGCCTGATGATTCGATGGAGATGACCCGTTCGGCGCCCACCACCAGTTTCACGCTCCCTTTCTCGTCGGCAAAGCGGATGGCGCCGGCGTCGCTGCGTTCGTAGCCTTTGCGCAGCTCTTCGATGAGGCTCTTGGCTTCGCGCAGCCTCATGTCGCGGTCGAGCAGTTCCATGATAAGCCAGTAGGTGGTGTAGGGTATGATGATGAGGCCGAGGCCGATGATGAGGATGAGGGGGAGGGTGGAGAGGTATTCGAGGTGGAGGTAGAGCGAGAGGAAGAGGTCGCAGAAGAGGCAGCAGATGATGAACTCGGCTGCCATCCAGATGAGGAATTCGCGTTTGGAGAGGTTGTGGCGTACCAGGGCGAAGCAGAGTATGCTGCGGCTGGCGGCCAGCACGGCCAGCACGATGGAGCAGATGATGGGCAGGCAGAGTCCCGAATGCTCTTTCCATCCCGACTGTAGGGGGGTGATGAGACCGCTGGAGCCGAAGGTGGGGGCGTAGAGCACCATGAAAAGCATAAGGAATAGGGCTACTGAGAAACAGAAGACCATGTTGGTTTTGGGTGAGTAGTATGTTTCGGACAGGTTCATCGCGTGGGTGGTATTATATGTTGATTAGTTTTTGTCGGTTTTGATTTCTACGGTGTCTTTGCGCCGTTGGGGGCGGAGCCAGGGGAAGAGGTCGTAGAAGGTGTCGAAGTCTTTGGTGAGTTTGATGCCGACACCTTGCTTGTAGGGCAGCTCGTTGCGGGTGAAGTAGCTGGTGTTGGTGCGGTGGAAGCCGTAGATGTTGACGAAGGGGGTGTATTTGTAGCCCATCTCCACGTCGCCTACCAGCACATTGGGCATGGCGGCATCGAGGTCGCTGTTGGTGCCGTAGCCGAAGGTGGATTCGAAGTAGAGCTTGTTCCACCGCTTGCTGATGCCCACATCCCATTGGCCGGCGGTGGTGGCGGTGGCGGCTTGGTATTTGACGTTCACGTCCACAAATTTCACAAGGCTGGAGACGATGGCCCCCACGCTGGTGGTGATGAGCCCTATGCCGTCGATGCCTTCGCCCGTTTCGTTGGTGCTGCCGGAGGAGGCAAACTGGCCCATGAGCAGCAGTGAGACAGATTGGTTGAGCATCTCCAGCTCGTTTTTGCGGTCGATGTATGAGAACACTTGGTCGGCGACGCTCTGCGATGCTTTGGGCAGGCGTATGTCGAACTTGATGGAGGGGTCGCTGAGGGTGCCTTCCAGCGTGATGACGTCCTGCACGTCGATATAGTTGTCGCTGATGTCGCTGCCCATCAGGGATGCCAGGTTGGCGCGAAGGCCGTAGACAGCATTGATGTCGAAGCGGGCACTGTTGATGTCGCCGGGGAAGTTGAGCGTGGAGCCCTGTTCGATGGTGAAGGTCTTGTTGATGAGTTGCACGAGGGTGAGGGATATTTCGCCAGAGGTAAACTGGTAGTCACCCAGCACCATCGGTTCCTGCCCTTCCTGCATGGTCACTTTCAGGTCGCCGTTGCCGACGGCCACAACGTTGGCTTCCACCTGCTCGAAGTCGGTTCGCATGTGCAGCTTCATGCCGGGGGTGATGGTGACGTTGAGGAGCAGGTCGAAGTTGGAGGTGGGTGCCTGTTGGCGTATGGTGGTGCGGGTGCGGGAGACTGTGGGCGCTGAGCGGTCGACGAAGGTGATGAATTCGTTTTCGCTGACCACTTTCTTGTTGCTGATGGGCACATACAGCTCGCTGCCGTCCAATGCGGTGGCGTTGGCGGAGATGGCGAGGTCGTTGAATGGGCCCCGGATGTTGCCGTGGAGCGAGGCGACGAGGGTCCCGTAGAGCGATTCTATGTCGTCGGCCTTGTCGTAGAGGGTGAGGAGGTCGGTGTTGAGCGAGAGGTTGAGCGAGGACGACTGGCTGTTGAGGGTGATGATGCCGTCCACGCGGGCGCGGTGCTGCTGCGGGTCGCGGAGGACGAAGTTGTCGAGGGCGAGCACATTGCTGCGGATGGCGAGGGTGTCGGCAAAGCGGTAGGTGACCCCTGTGGGGATGAGGCTTATGGAGCCGTCGGCCAGGGCTATGTGGCCGTCGATGGTGGGGTGTTGCAGTGTGCCGCCCACTTTCAGGTTGCTTTTCAGCCGGCCGTCGAGGCTTGAAGCCACTTGGCTTAAGAAAGGCTGCGCCACTTGGAGGCCTATGTCGTCAAGCCCGATGTCGAAGTCGAGACTGCCGTCGTTGCCGGTAATCAGGGCAGAGCCGTGTACGGCCAGCGGTTGGCGGCGTGAGGTGGGGTCGGCAAGGTCGGAGGCAAGGTCGAGGTAGAGTCGGCCTTCCTCTGTTTTATAGTTCGATTTGATGTTCAGTTCGCCTAGTGGCTGCTGGTTGACATGGCAGTTTTTGACCATCAGGTTGGCGTCGATATAGGGTTTTTGTCCAAAGCCGCGCATGATGAGTGTGCCGTTGATGGTTCCGGCCAGTTCCAGCGGGCTTTCGCGAAGGAGGGCGGAGCCGATTTGGTCGAGCGCAAAGCCGTCGAACAGGGCGTTGAGGTAGTCGTCGTCCTCACCTGCGATATGGCCTTTGACCGACAGCGACTGCCCCAGGCCGTAAATCTTGAGGTCGTTTACGGAGAGGCGTTCATTGTTTATATTGATGCCGCTGGGGCAGATGAGGTTCCACCTGTGCCCCATGAAGTAGAACGAGGGGCGTGCAATCATCAGCTTGTTGTCCGAGGCGGTGCTGGTGAAAAAGAATTCTAGGTTGCCCTCGTTGTAGGCGGTATCGCGGTTATCGTCCCACCGCAGGGCAAGGGTGGAGATGCTTTGGCTCATGTCGGTTGTGAGCAGCAGGTTTTCCATCAAGGCGGTTTCGTTGAGGGTGATGCTGGTGGCCTTGAGCCTCAGCTGGTAGTTTTCGCCGATGGCGTTACTGTTGATGCCTATGTCGTGAAGGGAAATGTTGTCGTAGGCTAGGAGGTCGGATCGGAGCACCAGCTTGAGGTTTTCGGGGTAGTTGTAGCTGGCGTGGAACGAGGTGCCTTGGGCAATGGACACTTCGGGTATCAGGAGCTGGAAGGTCTGCTTGGGGTCGCTCCATGAGATGTCGATGTCGAAGGCGTCGTCGTATAAGGGTGAGAGGTCAGTGTCGTCGTCTTGGCGGAAGGGGTTGTAGTAGGTGGGGAGGTATCGGTTGCAGAAATCGCGTGCCACCAAGGGCAGGTCGCGGTATTGGAAATAGCCGTTGATGATGGCCTCCAGCCAGTCGCTGTTCACGGACAGCCGTTTGTAGTGGTTGGTGAGGCTGGCGTCGAGTTCCAGCGTGTCGAGTTCCAGCCGTCGCGACCCCATCTGCCCATGGGTGTTGTGGAGCGCGAGGGTGCCGGTGAGGCTTTCGATGCTGTCGCCTTGCAGGTCGGTGGTGATGTGGGTGGAGAGGATGATGGCGCTGTCGGACTTGATGAGGTCGAGGTCGGCGAGGTGGGCGTCGGTAATCTGTATATCGGCATTGTAGCGTTTTTGTGCCAGATGGGCGGAGGCCGAGAGGTCGAGGTCGATGAGTGAGTCTTGCAGCTGTAGGTCGGCGGTGAGCTCTTGCCCCACCAATTCGGCCGAGAGGGTGGTGCGGTTGAGATTGTGGCCGCGAAACTGGGTATTGTACAGCCGTCCTTCGAGCGCGGCTTCCATGGTTTGGGGATTGAGGCCGTTGCCTTGGAAGGAGAGGTGGAAGCCGGTTCGCGACACCCATTCGTTGGGCAGGAGCGAGCGGATGCCTAGCACACGGGAGTCGAGGTCGCCGATGTAGGCATAGTCCTTCTGGAGGGTGTCGTATATCAGGTGGGCGTGACCTTCGAGGTCGCCGATGTGGGTGTTGAGGTTGAAGAAGGTCTCGCAGTCCCTCATGCTTCCCTTCAGCCATCCGTCGAAGTCGATTTCGGCCATACGCCTGACCATGTCGGGCAGTTTGAAGCTCACCCCTTCGGGCAGCCGGATGGCGGCGAGGTCGTCGTAGTGGGTGTGTAGGCGGTGGATGTCGGCATTGAGCGAGGTCTGCTCGATGAAGGGAAGGCCGTGGATGTGGGCGTCAAGGAAGAACTGGCTATGGTTGCCGAAGCTGGCCACCACGCCCGCGGCATGCATGTCGGACACCGGGCCGTAGAAATGCCCCTGGACGGCTATCTTTTGGTTCAGCCCCCAAAGTACCGGAGCCCAGTAGGCGGCTTCGCACAGGTTGGCCTCGGTGCCAGGCTTGATGACCACGTTGTGCATTACCGTGTTGCAGTAGTCGTCCATCACCTTCCAGCCGTGGTAGGTCAGCTCGGCATCGAGGAACACGCGGCTGTCGTCGGTCTGAAGGTCTAGGTTGGTGGCGCGGATGACATGGGGCGATACCTCCACGTCCATCGAGAGGTCCGCCACATGCAGGCCCGATGCCTCTGTGGTGGTCAACGAGATGACACGGCAGGTGACGCTGTCGTTGTCCACCCTCACATTGCGTATCAGCCCCGATGTCTTCAGGTATCGCATGTGGGGGATGTCCACCCCATGTTCGTAATGGGGAATGCCGGGTATCTCGGGGAGGTCTTGAATGTAGTCGATATTGCGCATCCGCAGCTCTCCCACCTCCACAACGAAATGGGCGTTCGCAGGAGGATGCGACGGGCCGGTGTTGTAATAGTCGATGATGAAGTCCAGGTTGGTGCCCATCCGGCCGTCGGGACGGCGGAGCGACTCGAAATGGTAGCTGCCGTTGCGGAGGAAGACGCGGTCGAATTTGAGCCCGCCCGCATGGAAGGGGAAGCGTTTGAAACGGCACGAGATGCGGTCGCCGTAGTAGATGGTGTCGTTCGTGGGTGAGATGAGTTCTATCTTGTCGAGGATGATGTGGCTGAACGGGCTGAAATGGAGGGCTCCGATACGCACCTTGCCGCCCCACTCCTTGGAGAAATAGCTGCCCGCGGCGGCCCCGAGGTACGACTGCAGCACGGTCGAGTTGAGCAATGCCAACAATGTGTAGAGCCCCAACAGGAGCCCCACCACCACGTCTCTTGTTATGTGCAGACCCTTTTTTATGCCCATGGGCAGGTTGTTTACATTATATATTTTATATATAACGACTGCGGTAGGAAAATATTATGTGCGGTATAAAAAAAAACACGGGGGTGGGCCTCAGATTGTGTTTATATTTGGAAAAATGTGTATATTTGCAATTTGATACGTCAGATGCGTGTGGGGATGGAACGTGTTTAATATTTTGACATTCAGAAGTATTGTTTTTATAAATATTGTTAGTTATGAAACTAGATGGAAGACGCGAAAGCCAAAATGTCGACGACCGCAGAGGTATGAAGACATCCACGAAGGCCGGTATGGGTATCGGCGGACTATTGATTGCCGGACTGCTGGCATTGTTTTTAGGCGGCGACCCCGGCCAGCTGCTGCAGCAGCTCTCCTCCGGCGCGGCCACCACGACCGAAGATACCGGTTATGTGGCCACCCCCGAGGAAGAGGCCTTGGCGAAATTCGCCCGTCAGATATTGGCAGGCACAGAGGACGTGTGGGCTGCCGAGTTTAAGAAGATGGGCCGCACCTATGTGCCGCCAAAGCTGGTGCTTTTCAAGGACGCTGTGCAGAGTGGCTGCGGCGGTGCCACCTCCTCGTCGGGCCCGTTCTATTGCTCGGCCGACCAGTGCGTGTATCTCGACCTGTCGTTCTTCTCGGACATGTACAAGCAGCTGGGTGCTGATGGTGATTTTGCCTACGCCTACGTCATAGCCCACGAGGTGGGCCACCATGTGCAGTATCTGCTGGGCACGCTGGATGCGGCTCACCAAAAGATGCGTCAGGTCAGCGAGAAAGAGTCGAACCAAATCAGCGTGCGTCTCGAGCTGCAGGCCGACTTTTACGCCGGCATCTGGGCCTATCACGACAACAAGATGTTCGGCTCGCTCGAAGACGGCGACATTGAGGAAGGCCTGAACGTGGCATCGAAGATTGGCGACGACTACCTGCAGAAAAAGGCCCGTGGCTACTCCGTCCCCGACTCGTTCAACCACGGCCGTTCCGACCAGCGCGTCAAGTGGCTCAAGAAAGGCCTCACCACCGGCGACGTGAGGGCTGGCGACACCTTCTCGCCCTCGTACAGCAGCCTGTAATGGACAATGATAGATATTGATAGTACGAAAAGCTGTTTTAGTAACAAAACTGTTGACTATGTAGAAATATAGAATATAGACATAAATAACTGAGCTTGATGCTTCTGTTCTCTTACGCTCTAAGTCCGGAAAACTTGTTGAAAGTGAGAATAAGAATGCGGATAGTTCACGCCAAGGGGCGTGGATTTTCGTAGAGCTTATTTACTTTCAGGGCAATTCCGGACGCCCAGCGTAAAAATAAGCAGTTTAAACGAAAGGAAACGCCTTTCATTTTACCCCTTATTTCAGAGAATATCGGCTTTCCAGCTCAGGCAGGGAAGCCGAAAACTGTTCAGAGTAGGCGCAAAGTAGATACTAAGTTATTATGATGAAAAAAATTATCCTTTCTGCCACATTCTTCCTCATCTGTTTTGCCTGTACGGCTCAAGACCTATATCAGAAGTGGCTTAGCGAGAAAGATGCCCGTTTCCCACATCATTATTCTGAGTTTTTGGGCAGCTATAGTGAGAATAATGAGTTGTTCCTAGGGGCAAATTATGCGTATACCCCTAATAAGTATGGCCTATACGGGTCGTTTATGTATGGTCTATATGATAATTACTATATCAATGTGGGTCCTGTTTTGCGGCTTACGAATGGCAGTTATAATAAGGTTGACGTCCAACTGTTCCAGGGGGTAGGTCTGAATAGTGGTAAGATAGCTGGCGAGACAGGGTTCCGCTTTGGATTTGGGCGGGACAAGAAGTACGGCATGTGGAGCCTTAGCGGGGCAGTAGGCTATTCTTCACAGGGCGTGACGTTGACGGCAGGAATGAGCTGGCCAATTACAGCTATAGCGGCGATGTCTGCGGCCATAACGCTATATGCGTTGGGGCTTGCCTATCTGGGTGAGCCGCTGCCTGATTTTGGAGGAGGAAGCTCGTCGGCACCCAAAAAGCAGACTTCCCCTGCCCCTGTCTCCAACGCTGTTTCTGCCGTGGATTGTTACAATATGGGAGTGACCGAAGAGGAGCAACATAATTACATTACAGCCGCAAGCTGGTACCGCAGGGCTGCCGACCAAGGTCTTGCCGCGGCACAATATAATCTTGGCGTGTTCTATGCTAATGGCCGGGGCGTCACCCAGTCCTACGCCGAAGCGGTAAAGTGGTACCGCAGGGCTGCCGACCAAGGTGATGCCGCGGCACAAAATAATCTTGGCGTGTGCTATGAGAATGGCCAGGGCGTCGCCCAGTCCTACGCCGAAGCGGTAAAGTGGTACCGCAGGGCTGCCGACCAAGGTCTTGCCGCGGCACAATGTAATCTTGGCGTGTGCTATGAGAATGGCCAGGGCGTCGCCCAGTCCTACGCTGAAGCGGTAAAGTGGTTCCGCAGGGCTGCCGACCAAGGTGATGCCGCGGCACAATATAATCTTGGCGTGTGCTATGATAATGGCTGGGGTGTCGCCCAGTCCTACGCCGAAGCGGTAAAGTGGTACCGCAGGGCTGCCGACCAAGGTCTTGCCGCGGCACAATGTAATCTTGGCGTGTGCTATGAGAGTGGCCAGGGCGTCACCCAGTCCTATGCTGAAGCGGTAAAGTGGTACCGCAGGGCTGCCGACCAAGGTAATGCTACGGCACAACGTAGACTTGGGTTCTGCTATCGATTTGGCAAGGGTGTAAAAGAAGACCTGTCGCAGGCGAAAAAGTGGCTGCAGCTGTCAGCTAACCAAGGGGATGCTCTTGCAAAAGGGATGCTCGACAATATGAAAGAATAGAAGAGCGTGGGGCTTTTGACCCAAATCGGTCATTAGGCGAATTGTACAATCTGACCCGCTCTTCTAGGTCTGTTTATGCCTTATCAGCATTTCTCTTTGAAATCCGACAATAATTGAATTGCAAACCTTGTTGCAGGCGGCACAGCCGCCCGCAACAAACAAATAAAGAGCCCTTGCCGCAACGGCAGGGGCTCTTTGTTTACAGGTGTTTCTTCATCCTATTCAGTCGCGCACTCACATGAAATGGCGTTGCTCCCATTCGGTCGCGACGTTATTGTCCGCTACGTTCATTAGCGATGAGGCCAATCTGTTCATAACAAATACTAATCTGCCATAAACCATATTGGCTGATTTGGGTAAAAATGGCTGCATGGGATGCCCGGACAAATAAAAATTCTTTATAATTCAAAAAATGTTCGTATCTTTGCATTTTGAAAATAATAAATATCATCACAATATTATGAAGAAAATACTCACTATCGCAATGCTTCTCGCCGTCATGGGCGGGGCTATGGCTCAGAATCAGGGAACCAGAGAGTATGTGTCCGCTTTGGTTACCTTTGCCGACACCAACTTTTTGCCTCAAGACACTCTTACCAAGTATGGGGTTTTCATCCAGACCCGCTCGGGCCGTATGGCAACAGCTCTGATTGATGCCACCAAATATCAGATGTTCCTTAACGCCAACTTGGTCGAGCGTGTGCAGCCATCCACCCGTGTGAACCTTCGCGATGAGCAGATTATGGGACGTTGCTCGGGCAAGTGCGACCACCACAAGCAGGGCCGTCGTGAAGATGTGCGCACCGACCTCATCTCCCAGAGCGACATTCTGGACGACGAGGCCCGTGGCTGGTACCTAGGCCTCATGCTCGGCGGCTCCAGCAACCAGCTGGCAGTTCAAAACGCCCTCACTTCCGGCACCTGGTATACCGACCGCGGCATCAGCACCGAGGTTCGTGCAGGCTACCAGTTCAACCAATGGTTCGGCATCCGTTCTGGCCTTTCACTCATCTCTAAGAACTACATCACCGACCTCAACGTCAAGTATATCGACAATACCAACGTGTACCGCACATATTATCGCGACCTCTACCTCCAGCTCCCCCTTATGGGCGACCTCTCGGTAGGCGGCGAGGACGTGCGCATCCACTTCATGTTTGGAGGTTACATGGCCTACTGGCTCACCCAGTGGCGCCACGGCTACGTCTATGTGGCTGACGACCCCCGTCCGTTCCAAGGCGACGCTTACAGCTTCGTCGAAGGCTATGACAACCGTTTCGACGCTGGTCTGGCAGGCGGCATCGGCCTCAACCTCCGCGTCAGTCCGGCTTGGCAGCTCCATTTCGAGGGCAACTACTACCACGGCCTTGTGAGCACCGCCAAGAGCCCCTTCGCCACCTACAACCGCACCTGGACCTTTGGTATGGGCCTCACCTATCATTTCTAATAGGTAAGAATAAGTAATAACTAAGAGCTAAGAAGTGGGTGGAAACAGCCGTACTTCTTAGCTCTTATTATGAATGTTCGTATGGCTTGAGATTAGATTTAAACTAAAAACTAAAAAGGATTTGTAGGGGTTAGAGGATAGGGGGTAGAGCTATCCGGGTGCGGCAGCAAATTCTCAATTCTCAATTCTCAATTCAAAGGTATGATTTTTGTGGACAAACCTCAGTTCCCTTCGTTTCTTATCAATAGGGCGCCCGACAGCCATAAGGGCATCTATGGCCATGCCTTGCTGGTGGCGGGCAGCTATGGCAAGATGGGTGCCGCCGTGCTTGCGGCACGCGCCTGTCTGCGCGCGGGCGTGGGCCTGCTCACCGTCCATGTTCCCCGCCGGGGGGTTGACATCATGCAGACAGCCGTCCCCGAAGCCATGGTCGCCATTGACGACGACGAACGCATCTTTACCCATCATTACACCACCGACGAGCTGCAACGCTACGATGCCGTCGCCGTGGGACCGGGATTAGGGACGCAAAGCACCGCGGCCCTGCGGGCACTGCTGGCGGCAGCAGCAGACCTGCCCATGGTGCTAGATGCCGACACGTTGAACATGCTTTCACAAGCCTCCGACGGCCTTGCCCTTCTCAAGGCACACGCAGCCCGCTCCGCCACCATCCTCACACCCCATGCCAAAGAATACGAACGCCTCTTCGGCCAATGGCCCGACGAGCACGGACGGCAGGCCGCCCAACGACAGCTGAGCCGCGACACACATTGCATCATCGTATACAAAGGTCACCGCACCCAAGTGACCGACACCGAAGGAGAAATACACGTAAACACAACAGGCAACCCCGGCATGGCTACCGCCGGCAGCGGCGATGTCCTCACAGGTATTATGCTCTCTGTTTTGGCTCAAAATAAAGACAATCAGATAGATGCAGCGACATGTGCAACACTGGCCGTCTGGATGCATGGCAAATCCGCCGATATTGCTGTAAAAAAACAGACAGAATACAGCCTCATCGCCGGGGATATTATAGAAAATTTGAAATACGTAACCATTGTAGACTAATACTTTACACACTTGTGGTAAAAAAAATGCGAATTTTTTTTTGCTGATTGAAAAAAAGTGCGTATCTTTGCAACCGCTTTCGAGAGAAAAAGAGAGCTAAACTTCCTCAATAGCTCAGTTGGTTAGAGCACCTGACTGTTAATCAGGGGGTCGCAGGTTCAAGTCCTGCTTGGGGAGCAAAGAAGGCCGCGCACAACCCGCGGCTTTTTCTTTATGTCAGACTGAAAAGGATTACTTGATTGTCTGATTGTCTGATTGTTTTAGTATATTGACGACATCAGCACTCAAGCATTTACACATTCGAGCATTCAAGCAATAATTCAAACATTCAAGCATTATGAAAGCCGATATATTATACACATTACTTTGCGCCCTGGCCGCCCTAGCCCTGCTGATGGTGGGGCTGGGGGTAAAGATGCTATTCAAGAAGCATGGAGAATTCAAGCACCATTGCAGCAGCATAGACCCCTACACCGGGGAACGGGGCGGCTGTGCCTGCGGCAAAGCCATCGAGGCACAATGCTCCAAAGCTGGCAAGCACACCCCCCTCGAAGTGAACGACCGCCTGATGGAGGAATTGAGAATTAAGAAATGAAAAGTACTAACATAGCGGTCCATTCTCTATTCTCTACGTGCAAACATTGAAAACGGCAAACACCGTTTACCTTATACCGTACGTTCCAGACCCGCTTTCGTTCATTTCAACTATCAATTTGGACGGTTGAGACAACTGGCAGGTCACTGCTCATAATAATATATGTACTTTTGCATCATCAAAATAGATACGAGATGATACGCAAAAGTTTGACATTGTTAATTTTGTCGCTGTTTCCATTCGTTGTTGCGGCTCAGCAGTGCATTACGCTTGAGCAATGCCGTCAGCGGGCATTGGATGCCAACAGAGGGCTGAAACAAGCCGAAATCCGAAAAGCAGAGACAGAGGCCTTAGAAAAAGTGGCGCTATTTCAAATGCTTCCCAAAGTGAGTGCCAACGGTGCATATTCGTGGATGCAGAAAGAGGTGAATCTTCTTAGCGCAGAGCAACAGGGTGAAATCAACTCCTTGGGTACTCATGTTCAAAGTAATATTAACCAGGCCATCACCGACGAACTGGCCAACCTTGGCCTGAACAGCGATGTGGTGGGTCCTGCCGTAGACAACATCTTGCATAACACACGTATAGAGAATGCGCTGAACGGTATGGGGCATAAGATTACAGATGCCCTCGACCTTAACACCCACTCGGTAGTTATTGGCGCAGTCACCGTCTCCCAACCGCTTTTCACGGGTGGGAAGTTGCTGGCACTCTACCGTTGTGCACAGTTGGCAAACAACCTGTCGGGCACCGCCTACGACCAGCAGCGCGAAGCAACCCTTGTTGCAGTCGACGAAGCCTACTGGCAGGTGGTTTCGATTCAACATAAAAAGAAGGTGGCGGAAAAATATGCAGACCTTCTACAGACGCTATACAATAATGTTGATGAGATGGTCAAGGCCGATGTGGCGACACAGGGCGACCTTACCCGGGTGCGTGTGAAACTCAATGAGGCTCAGATGAACCTTACCAAAGCCACCAATGGACTACTCCTTGCCAAGATGCTGCTGGCACAACGCTGCGGGATGCCGCTTGACACCGTTTTTACGGTAGCCGATGAAAACTGGTTGGCCTCTCCAGAATGGACGTTTACCACTGAAAACATCAATATGGATACCATTTACAGCCGCCGCAGTGAGATGAAGATGCTGCGCATAAGCGACAGCATAGCACAACAAGGGGTGCGCATCTCCCGTTCGACCTTGCTGCCCAATATCGGTGTTACGGCAGGCTACCTGTTTTCCAACCCCAATATTTTCGACGGTTTCAAAAATGAATTCAGCGGCTCGCTGATGGCTGGTGTTGCAGTCAATATCCCTATCGTCCATCCCGGCGGAATCTATGCCGTCAAGGCTGCCAAGGCCAAACGCCGCGAGGTGGCTTACCAGATAGAGGAAGCCCAAGAGATGATAGAGCTGCAAGTCAACAAGCTCAGCTATGAACTGACTTTGGCCTACAAGAAGCTTACCCAGGCTCAGGTCGGACTCGAGAACGCCGAAGAGAACCTCAGACTGGCCGACGAGAGCTTTCGGGCGGGCGTGTGCAGCAGCAGCGACCTCATGGCGGCACAAACGGCATGGCAGTCGGCACAGAGCGAGGTGGTCGATGCCCAGATTGAGATAGCCATGAGCCGTGTATATTTACGTCAAGCCATGGGAATTAACCAGTAATAAATCAAATACTCTTCCAACATTATGAAAGAAACGAATAAATCCCTATTGTCCGGCCTCGCAGTTATCATTGGGCTGGTGATTATTGTGACATTGGCAGGCCTTGTGGCCATCCATCCGCAGAAAGAAATACTCATGGGCGAGGTCGACGCTTCCGAATATCGTGTCAGCAACAAAGTGCCTGGCCGTATTGACCAAATCTATGTCCAAGAGGGCGACATAGTGAAGGCCGGTGATACCCTCGCCCACATCAACAGCCCCCAGATTGATGCCAAGATGATGCAGGCCACCGCCGTGCATAGTGCAGCCTCTGCCCAGAGTCAAAAAGCACAGCATGGAGCTCGGGAACAACAGGTTCAGATGGCTTATCAGGTGTGGCAGAAGGCTAAGGCAGCAGTCGAGGTCTACGGCAAATCGTACGAAAGGGTGAAGGGTTTGTATGAGAAAGGCGTGGTTTCAGCCCAAAAATTCGACGAGGTGGATGCCAAATACAAGGTGGCGCAAGCCGACTGTGCCGCAGCCGAACAGCAATACCTGATGGCTAAAGAGGGTGCGCAGCGTGAGGACATTGATGCCGCTGCCGCCCTTGTCAACCAGGCGGGTGGTGCTGTGGCAGAGGTGCAGAGCTACAAGAATGACAGTTACCTTATAGCCCCTCATGATGGCGAAGTGGTGGAGGTGTATGCCAAGATGGGCGACCTTATCGGCACGGGCTCCCCGGTGGTTTCGATTCTCGATATGAGCGATACTTGGATGACTTTCGCCGTGCGTGAAGACCTTTTGAAAGATATTCACAGTGGCTCTACCATCGAGGTAAACATCCCCGCACTAGGCGAACAGACATATACCTGCAATGTCAGAAAAGTGCGTGCCATGGCCAGCTATGCGACTTGGCGTGCCACAAAAACCAACGGACAGTATGATGTAAAGAGTTTCGATGTAAAAGCTGTCCCTCAAGAAAGAATTGATGGTCTTCGTCCCGGCATGACGGCTATCATCAGCAACACCAAATAGTAATGATACGCCTCGTTGGCTCCATCGGCACTATGAATAACAAGACTATAAACCCCACTTTGAGAGTGCTGCACCGCGAGTTGCGGCGCATCCAGCTGCAACCCCGCTACCCGATTATTCTCACCTTGGGTATCATCTTTTCTTTCATTTTTTTTGCCACGTTGATGCAGGAAGGTCTGCCTCAGAGGATGCCGATAGGCGTGGTTGACATGGATCATAGCTATCTCTCGCGCCGTCTCTGTCATGAGCTTAATGCCACTCAGGGTGTCCATGTTGAAGCGGTTTATGACAATCATGCCGAAGCGCGTAAGGCCATGCAGCGTGGCGAGATTTTCGCCTTTTACGAGATTCCTCCTGACACTTACAACGAGCTTCTTCAGTTCCATGCCCCCCATTTGGGTCTGTATTCCAACAACGCTTACCTCCTTGCCGGCACCCTCAGCTATAAGCAATTGGCCACGATGGGTATGTTGGCTTCCGGTGCTGTGCAACGTGAGATACTGCGCAAGAAAGGCTATGATGAAGAGCAGATTATGGGGCTTATCATGCCTGTGGAACTGGACACCCACCCGATAGGCAATCCGTGGACCAACTACCGCATCTATCTCATGACCACACTCATCCCCGCTATCATTGCGTTTATCTCCCAGCTCCACACCGTTTACCTCATCAGTCGCGAACGGCAGGAGCGTACTTTTCGCAACTGGATGAGGAAGGGCGGCAACAATACTGTCAAAGCTCTTGTCGGCAAGCTCTTGCCCTACACTGTCCACTACTCATTTCTCGTGTTGCTGGCCAACTTTATCATGTTTGGCCTCATGCATTTTCCCATGAACGGCAATTGGCTCCTCATGGTCCTTGTCAGTCTGCTGCTTATCCCTGCCGCCCAATGTGCCGGGGTACTCATCTCTGGCTGTATTCCCGACCCGCCCCTTGCCATGGGCATCTGCGCCGTATATGCAGCTCTCAGCTTTTCTCTCAGTGGGTTCTCTTTCCCCGTCGAAGCAATGCCTGGCTTCTTCGGGAGCCTCAGCTGGCTTTATCCCATCAGGCACTATTATCTTGCCTACCGTGACATTGCCATCTTTGGTAACGGACTTGGCCAATGCTGGGTGTCCATAGCCAGCCTGCTCCTCTTTGGGTTGGCTTTTCTCATCGGAGCTAAGATGATGGAGATTAACCTCAATAAAAAACAACTGTCATGAAAAATACCGACCATCCAGATAACCGCCAAGCCCTGTTGCCGACAGCGGACCGTAAAAAACTCAGTATCAGGACTGCGCTGCTCGACATTTGGCTGGTGTTCAGTGCTGAGGTACGGCGCATCTTCTCTGACCCCATGGTCATGCTGGTCTTCTTCATAGCAACGTTGCTCTATCCGCTCATCTTCTGCTCGGTCTATTATAAGGAAACGGTTATCAACCTTCCTGTGGCCGTTGTCGATGATTCCGATTGCGAGGAGAGCCACCGTTTCATCTACAAGCTTGAGTCCACCCCCGAAATAGAAGTGGCCTACCATTGCTGCAATCTTGCCGAAGCACGGTACCTGATGAATAACCACAGAGTCCATGCCATCTTCTATTTCCCGCGCGACTACGGCACCCGTCTGGCCTCGCTCCGCACCGCCCGCGTCGCCGTCATGTGCGACATGAGTTCTTTCCTCTATTACAAGAATGCCCTTCTTGGCGGCAACGACGTCCTCATCGACGAGATGCATACCATTGAATTGGAGCGTTACGCCCTTGCAGGCGTTACGGGGCAGGAGGCGCTCGACCTTGTCCAGCCAGTTGCCTATGACGACGTGAAGCTTTATAACCCCGCAGGGGGCTTCTCCAGCTTCTTCCTCCCCGCACTGCTTATGCTTATTGTCCACCAAACACTCTTTATAGGCATCCTCATCCTTTGCGGCGATGCCAACGAGAACCGGCGGGCTCTCCGTCTCATACCCCCTCACCTTCGCAATCATAGCATCCATCGTGTCACTGTCGGGCGCGCACTCTGTTTCGTCCTCCTCTATATCCCCATCACATTGATAGACCTCTGGCTCATTCCTCATTGGTTTAATATGCCACAGCTCGGCTCTCTGCGCCACATTATGCTGTTCCTCCTGCCCTTCATCCTTTCTGTCACCTTTTTTGGCATGAGTTTCGGTAATTTCTTTGTTCGCCAGAAGATGTCTGGTGTTCTCTGTTGTGTTTTTTTCAGCGTCATTCTTTTCTTTATCTCTGGCATGGTGTGGCCGCAGTCGAATATGCCGCGTTTTTGGTATCTTTTCAGCTATATTTTCCCTTCCACTCCTGGCATCCAGGGGTTCGTGCGACTCAGCACCATGGGGGCTACCCTTGCCGAGGTGCGCCATGAGTATCTCACCCTTTGGATACAGGTGCTTGTCTACTTCTGCACAGCTTGTGCCTCCCTTAAGTTTGTTTCTTCGAAACAGACGTTTTCTCGCCATGCCAAAGCTCATGCGGGCATGTCTTTGTAGCGAAAACGTGTATGAAAAGTACCACAAACTGTGATTATGTGAAAATAAAAACGTATCTTTGCAGCGTGAAAACATCCTGAGCGTTTTCAAGAAAACGACGGTTGTAAAGTAGCCAGCCCTTGTTTGTCACACTATGAGATATCACACCTATATAAAGCCTCGTCCACTCAGAGAATGGATATCCACAATCCACTCTATCCAGCTCTACCGCACCCCCCGTGCCCTATGGCTTGCCCTCGCCTCGGCGCTCATCCTCACTATTGTCATGGTACTGGGGGCTGTCTCGCCTTCAACACACACCCTCGAACCCAACTTCCATGTCCCCTTCGTCCTCTTAGCCAATGCGTTGTTGTTTATCCCACTCTATCTCTACAATTTCTGGCTTATCCGATGCGGGCTAAGGTCTTCAGGTCTTATTGCTTCCTGTCTTGCAGGTTCACTGGCTATAGCTGCGCTCTTCACCCTCCTCTCGTTCCAAACCGAGACAATTATCTACGGGGCAGGCAATCTCTCCAACCCTTTTACTATCAATCTTATCGCCAACGCAGCATCGGCTCTTGTCTCGTCTCTTATTACCCTTCTTCTCAACAATGTGACTCGCCAGCAGCAGCTGGTTCTTGAAAACGAACACCTCCAGTCCGAGAATATCCTTACCCGCTACCAAACCCTTCAGCAGCAGATCAGTCCGCACTTTCTTTTCAACTCCCTCAATACTCTCGACGGCCTTATCGGTACCGATGATAATAACGCCCATAACTATCTCCAGCAGCTTGCCGCCACGTTCCGCTACACAATGCAGGACGCCAAGGAGGTAACCCTTGAGCAGGAGTTGTCCTTCACCCATTCGTATATCTATATGATGCAGATACGTCATGGCGGCAATCTACATGTCGATGAGTTTGTCTCGCCAGAGTTTCTCCCCCTCCACCTGCCGCCTATCAGTCTACAGCTTCTTGTCGAGAACGCAATCAAGCACAATGTCATTTCTCAACGCCATCCCCTCACCGTCACAATTCTCACTGTCGCACCATCGCCTCAGTCACCCTATCCTCTCCTGCGTGTCACCAACCCGTTGCAGCCTAAGACGGACAGCGAGTCAGGGGGCGGTATGGGCCTCGGCAATCTGTCGCTCCGCTATGAGCTCCTTTACCACGTGCCAATTGCCATCAGCCAGTCCGACAGCCAGTTTACCGTCGACATACCTCTAATATGACTCTGCTATGAAAAAAATCCTCATTATCGAAGATGAAGTAATTGCCGCCCAACATCTTCAGCGCACCCTCGCTCAACTGTTGCCTCATTTCACCCTTCTCGGCATTATACAGAGTATTGAGGAGGGTGTCGAGTATTTCAAGCATTTGGATACTTCATCTTCCGCACCTTATCCCGACCTCTGTTTCATGGACATCCACCTCGCCGACGGCTTGGCTTTCCACATCTTTGACCATGTCGACATCAGATGCCCCATCATTTTTACCACGGCATATGACGAGTACGCCCTCCAAGCCTTTAAGGTCAATAGTGTTGACTACCTCCTCAAGCCTATTGGGAAAGATGACCTGCGCCATGCACTGGACAAGCTCGAGAGTTTGGCTGCGCCACAATCGACCGTCCCCGTGGAGTCCCTCGTGGCTTCATTTAAGCACTATCGCTCGCATTTCCTCATTCCGCATCTCGATAGGTTGGTGCCAGTCGAGGTGAGCCAGATAGCTTGCCTGTATGTCGAAGACAGGCTTACCCGCGCCATCCTTATGGATGGTCGGAAGTACACTGTCGACAGTCCCCTCGACATGGTCATGGACCAGCTCGACCCTTCACTTTTCTTCCGTGCTAACCGCCAGTATATTGTAGCCCATCGGGCTGTTAAGGAGATTTACGTCTGGCCGATAGGTAGGCTGGCGCTGGCCCTTGCCGTTGCCACTCCCGACCGCATCATCATCAGTAAGGCCCGCGTTCCCGAATTCAAGACGTGGTACACTCAGTAGGCATGGTGGTGGATTTCAAGGATTGCTTGATTGTCTGAGTAGAATGATTCAAGCAATAACACATTCAAGCATTGCTCGATTGTTTTGGTATATTGACTGCGTCAGCACTCAAGCATTTACACATTCAAGCATTCAATAGCCGAGTATCTTGAGCATTGACTTGTGGCTTTGCTCTTTTGCGAAGAGTTTGGTGACGTAGTCGCCTTGTTCGTCTTTGTCTATGATGATGTGCTTGGGGGCGGGGATGAGGCAGTGCTGTATGCCGCCGTAGCCACCGAGGCTTTCTTGATAGGCACCGGTGTGGAAGAAGCCGATGTAGAGGGGGTCGTCTTTCTGTAGTTTGGGCAGGAAGATGGCGTTGGCGTGCGAGTCGGCGTTGTAGTAGTCTTCGCTGTCGCAGGTGAGGCCTCCGAGGAACACGCGCTGGTATTCGCAGTCCCAATGGTTGATGGGGAGCATGATGAAGCGTTGGTTGATGCCCCAGGTGTCGGGCAGGGTGGTGATGAAGGAACTGTCGATCATGTACCACATCTCGCGGTCGTTCTGCTGCTTTTGGTCGAGGATGCTGTAGAGGGTGGCGCCGCTTTCGCCCACGGTGAAGCTGCCGAATTCGGTGAAGATGTTGGGCTCTTCGACTCCGCGGTTGGTGCAGATGGCTTTGATTTGGGCCAGCACTTCTTCGGCCATGTATTCGTAGTCGTAGTTGGCGGCAAGGGAGGTCTTGCATGGGAATCCTCCTCCGATGTTGAGCGAGTCGAGTTCGGGGCAGACGCGTTTGAGGTCGCAGTATACGTTGACGCATTTCGACAGCTCGTTCCAGTAGTAGGCGGTGTCGCGGATGCCGGTGTTGATGAAAAAGTGGAGCATCTTGAAGGTGAATTTGGTGTTGGGTTTCACCTGCTCTTCGTAGAAGCTGACGATGTCGCTGTAGCGCATGCCGAGCCGTGAGGTGTAGAAGTCGAATTTGGGTTCTTCTTCTGCAGCGATGCGGATGCCCAGTTTCATCGGCTGGGTGCTGTCTTTCATCAGTTCGTTGAGTGCGTAGTACTCATTTTTGTTGTCGAGGATGGGTACGATGTTGTTGAACCCGTCGGTGTGGAGGCTTACGATGTTTTCGATGTATTGCTGCCGTTTGTATCCGTTGCAGATGATGAAAGTGTCTTTGTCGAGCAGTTGTTGTTGGTAGAGTTCTTGTATGAGGTTGATGTCGAAGGCCGATGAGGTCTCGAGGTTGATGTCGTTTTTGAGGGCTTCTTCCAGCACGAAGCTGAAGTGGCTTGACTTGGTGCAGTAGCAGTAATTGTAGTTGCCCTGGTAGTCGGTCTTTGCAATGGCTACGTTGAACATGCGTTTAGCGCGCTGTATTTGGGAGGTTATTTTGGGCAGGTAGGTTATTTTTAACGGCGTGCCATATTGCTTGATAATCTCCATGAGGGGGATGTCGTGGAAGAGGAGTTCGCCGTCTTCGGTGCGAAATTCATCCTGGGGAAAGTCGAATGTCTGGTCGACCAAATCGTAGTATTTGTTCTTCATCTGCGTGTGTTGGATTGAGGTGAAACAATGGTATCCGATTTATTCGGATGAGTTGCAAAAGTACGAAAAAGAACGGACACATTGTGTGTTTTTTGAAAATAAAAAATCAGCCGACAGTGCTGTCGGCTGATTGATAGTGTGTTGGTGTGCTGTTTATTTTTTTATCAGCTTGCGCACAACGGTGGAATTGGGCATGTTTATTCGTATGAAAAAGACACCGTCGGCAAAATTGCGTAGGTCGAGACGGGTGCAATCCGAGTTGATTGTTTTGTGGAGGATGGTCTGTCCCATGATGTTGACCACGTCTATGGAGATGATTCCGTCGGCCTGGATGGTTACTTCCTGTTGGGCTGGATTGGGATAGATGGCAACGGAGGGCTGCGTGCGGGGGTCGTTGATGGAGAGTATGGTTGTTGAGGCTTCGGAGCTGCATCCCTTACGGTATCCGGTGACGGTGTAGGTGGCAGTATGAGTGGGACAGACGCCGATGGTTGCCGAAGTGTCTCCAGTGCTCCACACATAGCTGTCGGCCCCATGTGCGACGAGGAGCTTGCATCGTTCGGGGTTGGGGAGTGTGACTGTCTCAATGGTCACTTCGGGTTGGTCGACGACAGAGAGGGCAAGGTATTGCCATGGTACAGTGGTGGTGTCGGTGTATAGGTAGGTGCCGATGTTGTCGGTGGGGATGGGTTGGTCGGCAAACTGGTAGGGTGTGTTGTGGCAAATCTCATCGATAAAGAACGAGCAGCGGTTGCCCGTATAGGGGAGGGTGATATTGTCAATCCATGCGCAGTCGCTTCCCTCCACCACTTGGTAGTCTTTGGAATAACTGAATGAGATGATGTGGTTGCCGGCAGGGACAAAGAATGATGCGCGGGTCCAGCCCACTTCGCCTGATGCCGACAATTTCTCCGTTCCGTCGATGAAGAACTTAAAGAAGTCGTAGCCCTCTTCGCTCGATACCTTGTAGTAGAATGAGATGCTGTCGTTGATGGAGGAGGTCCAGTTTATGTTAAGCCTTGATTCGGCGTAACCTTGCATGTTGGTCTTGCTGCGGGCGCAGAACGATCCGTCAAAGGGGTCGACAGAGGTGATTTCCCAGGGACGGGAGTTTTGTGACCATGGGTAGCGGGAGAAGTCGCCAGTCTCAAAGTCTTCGGTAATGTCGATGCCGCAGCTGAAGTAAAGGGTGTCGATGAGCTGTGTGCCCATGGGTGTGGTGGCATAGAGGTAGAAGGGGACGAGTGTATAGGGGACGTGGGCATCCAGCGAGAGGTAGAACGAGATGGTTCGGCTGTCGCCGGCTGAGAGCGAGTCGAGGTGTACGATGTCCGGCATCTGGTTGAGGAACCCGAAGTCGTTGACAAGTGTAAGTGTGATGTCTTCAGCCACGTGACTGCCTCGGTTGGTGAGGCGGCATGTGATGGTGGAGGAGGAGTCGGGTGTGAGCATGGGGGTGGCTTTGGCGTTGGAGACGGAGAGAATGGGGGCGGAGACAGAGAGCCGTTTCCGATAGACCGAGGTTCCTTGGCCGAAGTCGACATTAGCGGTAAAGTTGAGTGTGTGGCCGTCTTTTACGTCTTTGGATATAAAGATGGGCCATACGGCGTTGAGCCTCACGGTGTCGCCTGGGGGGCAGCTGGTGAAGTGTGCCTGAGGCGACACGATGGTGACCCCTTCGTTGTCGGAGCTGAGGGTGATGACACCGGAGGTGGGCACCTGGTTGCCCACATTGGTAATCATCAGGTCGAATTGGACGATTTGGCCGCTTGTCACTGGCTTGGTGGGCTGCATCTTGGTAATCATGACATAGGGGCCGTCGGCGACAATGACATGGATGTCTTTGAAGAAGGGTTTGTGGTTCTGAGACCATACGGCCAGTTCGTAGTTGCCGGGGGTGAGGTCGTCGGGAAGGGTGAGGACCACACTGCCGTTGGCTGTGGCGTAGGCTGCGGCGACAAGGTCGTGGTTCTCGGCCGTGGTGATGGCCACGTAGGCGTATGGTGTGGTGTTCACGGCAAAGGAGGTGGTGCCGGTGGTGATGACATTGGCACTTTCCACCGTGGCGTCAGCTGCGGGTCCCAGCCAGGGCATCAGCGAGGGGTCGCCAAAGAGTTCGTATATCTCCCAGTAGTAAAGGGTATATCTGCCGTAGGTCTCCACGGCTGTATTGCCGGCGGTGTTCAAGGAGCCGGCGGTGGTGTGCCATGCTGTGTAGGGTTCGTTGTGGGTGTGGAAGAGGCGGTCGTACATGCCGAGGTAGGTAGCCGAGTAGGTGGCGTCCATCTGGTTAGAAATGTTGGTGCGGACACCCACGGCCCAGCAGAAGTCCTGTGGCCAGTAGGTGGAGTTGGTGCCGCCTATATAGCCCACGGCACCGGCGTTGTCACCGCGGCGGAGGAGGGCTTCCCCCAAGCATGAGCTTGAGTAGGTGGTGTTGAACTTGCCGGAGAGACAGCAGTTGCCTACCATGAAGGAGGGCTTGCCGTAGTTCGTCATGGCGTTCACATGAGAAGTGGTGAAGGAAGGGATAGACCATTCGTCGTCGTAGCCGTGGGCCGAATAGTTGACCCATCCGCATCCTTGGTTGTATATGTTGCGCAGGGTGGCGGCAGTGGCTGTGGTCTGCGAGCTGCCCTCCACTGTTACCCCTGTGGGTGCGAAACTGACATTGTTCTTGAAGTAGTGGACGTTGGTGTAACCGCCTGCGGCGTTGACATAGTATTTTGCAACATAGTCCATTGCGGGGTCGGCATACTGGTAGGCGTTGTCGTTGGAGTAGCCGCGGTCCTCACCTGCGATGAGGACGCCGGTGCCCAGATAGCTGTCGTCGTCGAAGTCGTAGCGTTGGTAGTAGATGGTCTTCTCAATCTGAGGTGTCAGCTCGGCCACCGAGTTCGCTGAGAAGCGGCCCATGTAGCAGTCGGGAATGTTGTCGCCCTCGGTCCAGGTGGTGTAGTAGAGGTCGGTGATGTGGTCGCTGTCGGGATTGCCGTTGCAACGGGACTCGAATGGGGGTATCTGTTGTACGTCGCCGACCAGGAGCAGGTAGGTGGGGGCTGGCAGTTCGTCGGTGGCGTTGGTGTAGAAACTCTTGATATATGCGGCGATGGAGGTGGAGGTGGTGCCTACATTAATGTCGCCAGTGTAGCCCACGGTGACAATGAAGCCCTGACGCTTTTTCCAATCGATGAAATCCTGCAAGGCGCTGCTGAAGCTGCTGTGAGCAACGATAAGATAGTGGAGGGGTGCGGCATCACGCACGGCTTTGCTGCTGGGGAGGGTGGTGAGCAGGCTGTTGCCGATTGAAAAGTCGGGCGAATAGTAGCGGTCCATCAGTGTCTGTGTGGCTTCTATGTCGGCATTCTGATAGGTGAGGGTGATGGTCATGGAGGTAATCAACTCCAGCTTGCCGGTGGCAGGAGAGTAGATGATGGGCGATATGCGGAGGAGGGCCAGGTTGCGGTCGCGGCCAACGCCCAGTTTCTCAACCCATGCCGCGGGACTTTTGTCTGTCTGCGGAAGGGCGTAATAGTTGCTGTCGAAGGCAAAGGGCAGGGGGGTGCGATCCGACTTGCTTGGGGAAGGCTGTACGGGTAAGATGTAGTTCGTCACGGGGTCGAGGCTTTTTACCTGCAGGTCGGTGATTTCCACTTTCACATCTTCGCACACGGGGAGCTCAATCATCTGAGAGACGATGGGCAGGTCGGGGCGGCCGACAGCAGTAGACGGTGTGGTGCCTTCCATCTCAATCACATTGAAAGTCCGTTGCCCTACGGTCACCGGGGTGATAGAGGGCTGTGGGGCCTTGAAGGAGTAAGAGGCGTGGTTGTAGTCGCTCTGGGTGACACGAAGGGCACCCTGCTGGGCAAACGCAGTCAGCGACACGATGATACTAATCAGAATGATGGCGAATCTTTTCATGTTTATTTTGTGTATTGTCTATTTTTTATGACGGGAACTATTTATAATAATATATGTATGTCTGTTAACACTTTTCTTTCACTATTGTGTATTATCTACATTCTTAGTACTCAAAATACCCCCACGGGTCAGGAGCGGTGATGGTGACGGCCTCATGGCGCACGGGGTGCTCGAATACCAGCTGGTAGGCATGCAGTGCGATGCTGCCGTCGGGGTTGGAGCGCGGTGCGCCGTATTTCAAGTCGCCCTTGATGGGGCAGCCCAGATGTGCCAGCTGGCAGCGTATCTGGTGGTGGCGGCCGGTGTGCAGCACTATCTCCAGCAGGTGGTAGCCGCCTGCGGAGGTGGCCAGCAGACGATAGTCGAGCGAGGCGAGTTTCGCATCCCGTGTGGCGGGGGATTGGGTTACAAAGCTCTTGTTCAACTTCTCGTTGCGTGTCAGATAGTCTTCGAGATGACCTTCGGCAGAGGGGGGCATATTGCCTACGACGGCATGGTATATCTTGTGGAACTGGCGGTTCTTAACCATTTCGTTCATCCGCGTGAGGGCCTTGCTGGTTTTTGCAAAGAGGGTGACGCCGCTTACCGGGCGGTCCAAACGGTGGATGACACCGCAGAAGACGTTGCCTGGCTTGTTGTCGCGTATTTTTAAAAACGCCTTGATTTCGTCGGCCATACAGCTGTCGCCCGTCTTGTCGCCCTGCACTATCTGGCCTGGCAGCTTGTTCAGTGCTATCAAGTGGTTGTCCTCATATAGTATTTGTTCGGCCAGGTTCATACCGTCTCTTGGCTGTTGGGTTCAGGTGGGGGCAGGATGGTGCAGATGGGCGAGATGGCGTTGCGCACCACATCCTGTATGTCCACATCGATAGAGAAATGCTTCGGAACGAAGAGGTCGACCCTCGAACCAAATTTGATGAAGCCCATCTCCTGGTTCTGTTTCACCTGTTCGCCCTCGCGGGCATAGCACACGATGCGTCGGGCCATGGTGCCCGCCACCTGGCGGATGAGTATCTTCTGTCCGTCGTTGAGGCGGAGCCCTACTGACGTGCGCTCGTTGAGGACGCTGCTCTTGGGGTACGAGGCAACGAAGTAGTTGCCGCGATGGAACTTGTAGTACTCCACCGTGCCGTCGCATGGGTAGCGGTTGACATGCACGTCAGTACCATTCATGAAGATGCTCAGCTGGATGCATTCGTCTTTGATATATTCCTTCTCCATCGTCTCCTCAATGGTGACGATGACCCCGTCGGCCGGTGCGATGAGGCGTTGGCCGTCTTCGGTGAAGATGCGCCGCGGGATGCGGAAGAAGAGCATAATCATCACCCAAAAGACGATGAGGATGGTCATGAAGAGGAAGTGGAAGAACGTCCAGTGATGAACCATCAGAACCATCAGCAGGTAGATGACCATGACCACGGCCAGCAGTCCCCATATCAGTTTTTTTCCTTCTCGGTGGATATACATGCTTTATTGTATTATAAATGGTAAGCAAAGGATTGTAAGGAAGGCGAAGGGCAGGATGGCCAGTAGGCTGTCGAAACGGTCCAGGAAGCCGCCGTGGCCAGGCATGATGTTGCCCGAATCTTTAAGCCCGACCGAGCGTTTGAGCATCGACTCCACCAAATCGCCCAGGGTGCCGATGACGCTGCACACCAATGCCAGCACCAGCCACAGCGGCCAGGGGTCGGTGTCGAGGTATTCTGTGCCGAACAACGGGCCAACGAACAGTCCGGTTGCGACACATGCCAACAAGCCGATGGCAGTGCCCTCCCACGTCTTTCCGGGTGAGTGTTTCGCCCACATCTTGTGCTTCCCCACCAACGAGCCGCCCATATAAGCGAAGCAGTCGTTCACCCACACCATGATGATGCACATCATCAAGATGTTGAATTCATAGTGGAGCAGCGGCATCAGCCCAAGGGGCAATGCGCAATAGGCTGTTGGCAGCAGGGTGTGGAGCGCGTCGCCAAACGGCTTCTCAGAGTTGCGCCAGAGCTGAACTATCAGTGTGACGGGCAGCGATACAAAAAGAATGCAGCCGAGGGCGATTGAAATGGCCCAGCCAATCTCCTCCGAGGGACCGTTCAGTGGCAGAAGTCCCATCCCCAGCACCATGCAGGTGGTGAAGAAATAGCCCAACGCCTTGTTGGGCTGATGGTTGTGCATTGTGGCAATGCGGTAATATTCGAAAGTGCATCCCAATGCCACAAACAGGGCGAAGGCAGTCAGTATGACGATGCCCCAATTCTGGCTGCCTATCATCCGCCCGCTATATATCGAGCCCACAAAGAGCAATGCGTAGACTGTCGCGCTGGCGGTTCGTATCCAAAATGTCTTCATATTATTGTGCAGGTTAGTTCTCCTGATTGCTGGCCGGCGTGGCATTATCGCTCTTGGCGGATGGCAGCTGCTGGACCTCCTCCTTTGAGGCAGCTTCCTGTCGCTGTTTCTCCAAGTCGGCTTCACGAGGACCATAGATGCGCTCCAGGTCTTCGCGGAAAAGCACCTCTTTCTCATAAAGCTGCTCGGCCAGTTCGTCCATCTGGTTGCGGTGTTTGAGAATGATATCTTTGGCGCGTGCGTAGGCATCCTCTACCATCCGCTTCACTTCCTTGTCAATAATCTCGGCCGTCTTCTCGGAGAACGGTTTGGTGAAGCCGTAGTCGTTCTGGCCGGTGGAGTCGTAGAAGCTGATGTTGCCCAGCAGGGGGCTCATGCCGTAGTAGACCACCAGTGACTGGGCCATCTTGGTGGCCCGTTCGATGTCGTTAAGGGCGCCAGTGCTTATCTTGCCGAAGAATATCTCCTCCGACGCACGTCCCGCCATCAGGCTGGTCATCTCGTCGAACATCTGTTCGTAAGTGGTAATCTGCCGTTCTTCGGGTAGATACCAGGCTGCGCCGAGGGCTTTGCCGCGCGGCACGATGGTCACCTTGATGAGGGGGTTGGCCCAACGCAGCAGCCAGCTCACCGACGCATGGCCGCTCTCGTGGTAGGCGATGGTGCGCTTCTCCTGTTCGGTAAGCACTTTGGTCCGTTTCTCCAGACCGCCCACAATGCGGTCGATGGCGTCAAGGAAGTCCTGCTTCTCAATCTTGCTCTTGTTCTTTCGGGCGGCGCAGAGGGCGGCCTCGTTGCACACGTTGGCGATGTCGGCTCCCGAAAAACCGGGTGTCTGCTTCGCCAGGAAGTCGCGGTCCACATATCCCTCGCTCTTCTCGTCGTTGTTGAGCTTCAGGTTGCGCATGTGTACGTCGAATATGCCTTTGCGCTCCTCCAAATCAGGCAGCTCCACATATATCTGGCGGTCGAAGCGGCCGGCGCGCAGCAGGGCTTTGTCCAGCACGTCGGCGCGGTTGGTGGCAGCCAGCACAATGACGTTGGTGCCGCTGCTGAAGCCGTCCATCTCTGTCAGCAGCTGGTTGAGGGTGTTCTCCCGTTCGTCGTTGGCGTTGCTCAGGCCGGCATGGCCGCGGGCACGCCCCACGGCGTCGATTTCGTCGATGAAGATGATGCAGGGGGCCTTTTTCTTGGCCTCGTCAAACAGGTCGCGTACACGCGAGGCACCCACACCCACGAACATCTCCACGAAGTCGCTGCCCGACATCGAGAAGAAGGGTACGTTGGCCTCGCCCGCTACGGCTTTCGCCAGAAGGGTCTTGCCCGTGCCCGGAGGGCCGACGAGCAGCACCCCCTTGGGTATCTTGCCGCCCAACTCGGTATAGTGGTTGGGGTTCTTCAGGAAGTCCACCACCTCCATCACCTCCTCCTTGGCGCCAGCCAGCCCGGCCACGTCTTTGAAGGTGATGTTCGTAGGGGTCTTCCCGTCGTATATCTTTGCTTTGTTCTTGCCGACACCGAAGATGCCGCCGCCACCGCCGCCGCCCATCTGCCGTTGGGTCACGCGGCTCATCACCACAAAGAAGAAGATGAGCATCAGCAGAGGTCCGAAGATGACAAGCAGGTCTTTCCAAGGGTTCGCCCGTTTTTCGGGTACCAGCTCGATGCGGCGGCCTGTGGCCTCTTCCAGCTCTTCCAAGTCTTTCTCGAAACTCTCGAAGGTGACAAACTCATAGGTATAGTAGCCCGCGTCGGGCATCGGCTGGCTCATCATGTTGTGGCTCTGAAGGTCGCGGTAGGCCGAGTCCTTCTTGATGGCCGACGGTTTGATGTAAATCTCGGCAAATTCCTGGTTTACTATCACTATCTTGGTGTAGTCCTGCTTCTTTATCACCGACTCCAGCTTCGACCATTTGATTTTGTGAGGTCCGCTGCCGGCATCTTGTCGGAGGAGCATGCCGCCCAGCACCAGGATGATGACGCCATAGACGACATACATCACCCAGCTCTTTTTGGGTGTTTGACCCTTGGGGCCGCCCTGAGGCTTCTGGGGGGCGCCTTTGGGGGGAATGTTATTGCTGTTGTTGTTTTCGGGCATAATTACAATTATTTTCTATTTCGCAGCACGGCGGTCAGGCACTTCCTTCGATTGTTTTGAGTTCCTTTTGGCTTCTTTTTAAGTGCATAACTCCTTTTTCGTGCTTGTTATTGTCTTTACAAAATCTTGTCTTATTCCTTACTGCTGTTTTCGAAGTCCACCACCTGGCCGTCTTCCCATAGTTGGTCAAGCCTGTAGAAGTCGCGTCGGCCCTGCTGGAAAATATGCACTACCACGTCGAAATAGTCCATCAGCACCCATTCGGCATTCGTATAGCCCTCCACTTTGGAGGGGTTGAGGCCTGTGGCCTTCTTGATGATTTCGTGCACATAGTCGCTAAGGGCGCACACATGCGACGGCACGTTTCCCGACGCTATCACGAAAAACTCAGTCGGTGCCGATTGTAGTCCTCGTAGGTCGAGTATTTTCACGTCTATACCCTTTTTTTCGTCAAGGGCTTGGGCGGCCAGCCTGGCCACTATTTCTGATTCAGTCATTTCCTAATTGTTGTTGCGTTTAAGGTCCTTACTCCGTCTTTTTCGGTGATATTCACCCGCACATAATGGTTGGGGAGGAGTTCTTCGATTTTTTCGGTCCATTCGGTGAAGCAGTACTCGCCGCTGTAGAAGTATTCCTCATACCCTATGTCGTAGGCTTCTTCGGCCGACTTCAGCCGGTAGAAGTCGAAGTGGTACACTGGGGACCCGTCGGCGGCACTATACTGGTTGATGATGGCGAACGTGGGGCTGCACACATTGTCGGCCACTCCCAGCCGGGTGCAGATGGCTTTGATGAGCGTGGTCTTTCCCACACCCATCTTGCCGAAGAAGGCGAAGAAGCGTTCCTCAGCAAAGGTGTCCAGCAGCTTGTCGGCCACGTCGGGCAGCTGGCGGGTGTTGTCGAACGAGACGGTCAAGTGTTCAATAATATTATATGGTTAGACATTGTTGCATGCGCACTTTTATCGCAGACGGTCGGCTGCGCGCACCTTCTCTTCATCCTTTTTGATGGCCCGTTGGGCTAGGAACATCAGCACCACGGCGACAATGAGGCTCCAGGTCCCAATGCCGTAGCTGAGGTCTATCTCCTCACATGCCATGGGTGCTGTCACTTTGTCCACATACGAATCCACGGCCCAGAAGAAGATGAGGAAGATTTCCACCACTCCCAAGAGGAAGCCGACGGCGAGCACCCGCATTTGGAGCACCCTGTTCTTATACAGGAAAATGGTCACCAGGGTGATGGCGACGGTCAGGATGGAGAGCACCGTCAGCGGCCACACTTTGATGAAGCCTTTCTGGCTCATGGTGACGGGCTGCCCTTCCAGTATCTCGTTCATCAGGTTGGGGTTGTCCGTAGCAATCAGGTTGAGTTCGCCGCTCACAGGCACTCCCAGCGGGGCTTTGCCCGTGAACGAAGCAATAGGGAACATGAGGGTCATGGCCATAGCGCATGCGGCCACAAGTAGGAATAGGGTTTGTTTGCGTTGTATCATCTTTTATTATTAAGGTTTTGAGGTCGAAAGTATTCAGTATCAAGGCCGGTGTTTTCCGCTCCAATTCTCAATCGGCATAGTCATATTCTGTCACGCCGCGGTAGTGACGTTGATGCCATTTGCCCAGTACTTTGCCGTCTTTCAGGAGGATGAACCCGGGGTTGGAGCGCAGCATGGTCTCAATGGCCGTTGCATCGGCGAAGTAGAATTCCATGTCGTCCAGGTGGTTGTTATAGAGGAAGCTTTCTGCATCTTCGGGCAATGCCGAAGTGAGGAGTACCATCTGAAGGTTCGATTCTTGTGCAAATGCCAGTGTGCGGCGCAGGGCGGTGATGCCTTGTTCGCTCACTTGTTCCAGGTGGTGGATGGTGGCGATGATGAGGTAGTCGGTCGAGCCGATAAATTCTTGTGCGTGGTCGTTCATGTCCAGGTCGAGCATCGAAAAGCCGGCAGCCTTGATTTCGTGTGGGTCTTCCACACGGCTGCTCTCCCATTCCCATTGTTCTTCCCACGTGGGGTCTTCCATCTTCTTCACCAGTTCTTCCGACAAGAACTCGTCGGTCTCGCCCGTTTCCTTGTTGCGGTAGGTGACGTAGCTCTTCACCTGGAGAGTGTCGTCCATCTCCACCATCTGGTTGCCCACTTTCCAGGCACGGAAGTCGATGCAGGGTTCGTTGTTGATGTTGTAGAGGCCGAAGATGACCATGAGTATGATGGCGAAGGCGGTGACCAGCACGTCGCGTTCAAACCGTTTCCTGCGGCGTAGGTTCATCGTGAGGAAAATCCACACTGTGGGTACGTCCAGCACCACGTTCTTCCAGAATGTCTGCCAGTTGGTCAGTTTCACCGCGTCGCCGAAGCATCCGCAGTCCGTCACCTCGTTGGTGATGGCGTCGAACAGGGTGGTGAAGGTGAAGAAGAGCATCATCAGGGCCAGCAGCCATGCGCTCAGTCTGCGGAACGAGCCGAAGATGAGCATTATGCCTACGGTGAACTCCGCCGCTATCAAGCACATGGACAGCACGGTGGCTGCGGGTACCAGCCATTCGAAGGTGATGCTGCCGAACTGCCAGGTGGTGAGGTATTCGGTTATCTTGTACGAGGTGCCCAGCGGGTCCACCCCTTTGACGAAGCTTGAAAACAGAAACACTGCCCCGACAAAGAGGCGTGCTATTACGTTTAAAGTCCAGTTTCGGTTGGTGTCTTTTATTGCCATAATTGCTATTTTGTAAATGTGTTAAAGTCTATTGTTTGAAGTGCGGTGGTTATTTGTCGGATGTTTGCTCTTCGGTTTCAGCTAGTCTTATCAGGCAGAAAAGCGAGTAGTTGATGATGTCCATGTAGTTGCCTTCCACCCCTTCGGAGACGAGGGTGTGGCCGTGGTTGTCTTCGATTTGTTTGATGCGGCGGAGCTTCATGAGGATGAGGTCTACCATGGAGCCGATGCGCATCTGCCGCCAGGCCTCGCCGTAGTCGTGGTTCTTGTTCAGCATGAGTGTTGTGGCGCGTCCGATATGGCGGTTGTAGAGTTCCATGGCTTGGTCGAGGGGCAGCTCCTGCTCCCCGTCGGGTCCCAGCTCCAGCTGCATCAGGGCCATGACGGCATAGTTGGTCATCGCCATCAGCTCCGATGCTATGTCGTCGCCCACCCGGTTTTCGCCGCTTTCCTCGATGCTGCGGATGCGGTTGGCCTTGATGAAAATCTGGTCGGTCAGGGAGGGTAGGCGCAGCACGCGCCACGATGTGCCGTAGTCGCGTGTCTTTTTCTCGAATATTTCCCTGCACCGGGATGTTACTGCTTCAAATTCAGCTTTCGTATTTGGCATTTTCTCTTCGATAAGTTGAGAGGGTCGCTTTTTCTTGAAAGTTTGGGAGGTAATAAGGCAGACTCTCTGTTGAAACGTTTACACTCTTAAGACCTTCAGTACCCTCTTTTGTTCTTTATTACTTTTCAATAAAACGCCCTTTTTATTTTTTTATTGCTGTCACACAATTAAAAAAACAAAAAAGCGTTCTTCTATTAAAACGACAAAGATACTACTTTTTTTTGATATATGGAAAGTCCGCATCATTTTTCACCTTTTGAGCTCACCTGCAGAGGTGCAAGAGTGCGCTTTCGCCGTCCCGCTGTCATGGGTATTCTCAACGTCACCCCTGACTCGTTCTACGACGGCGGCCGTTACCTCACCCCCTCGGCCATTGAGACCCATGCCCGTGAGCTGTTGGACGCGGGTGCCGACATCATCGACATTGGTGCGGTCTCTTCCCGTCCGGGTGCGCAGCTCCTCCCTCCCGCTGTCGAGGCTGAGCGCCTGGTGCCTGTCGTGAAAATGCTGCGGCAGGCTCTGCCACCCCAGACGCTTCTTTCGGTCGACACATGCTACAGCCTCCCCGCAGCCAAGGCTGTTGAGGCGGGTGCCGACATCATCAATGACATCTCTGGCGGCCAGTTCGACCCCCAGATGTTTCCCACCGTGGCTTCGCTCAACGTCCCATACATCCTCATGCACACACGGGGCACCCCCGACACAATGCAGCTCCCTTCCAATACTCAGTATGACGACATCATCACCGACCTCACCCGCTATTTTGCCGACCGTCTTGACCAGCTGGCGCAGCTGGGGGTGGGAGAGGTGTGTATCGACCCCGGTTTCGGCTTTGCTAAGACCCTCCAACAGAATTACCAGCTTCTGTACCGGCTGCCTGAATTGATGGCCCAGTTTCCCGGCTATCCTTTCCTTATTGCACTCTCTAACAAGTCAATGATTACCAAAGTGCTCGATACCTCCGATGCCCCTGCTTCCGCTCTGTCTGATTCCGAGCTGGGAACGCTGGTGCTCAACACTGTCGCGCTACAGGCCGGAGCCAGCATCCTCCGCGTCCACTCCCCCCATCCCGCTCGCGTAGCCATCCGATTGTTGTCAGATAATCAATAACACATTAACACGTTCACATATCAACACATTTACGCATGTTCCCCTTTCCTGAAATCCGATTTGTAGACTTTCTAGATGTTTTGTTGGTGGCCATCCTGGTGTTCGAACTCTACAGGCTGGTTCGTGGCACCAACGTCATACGCATCTTCTGGGCCGTCGTGGTCATCTATATTGCGTGGAAGCTCTCCGACCTCTTCCACATGCGTTTCTGTACACAAATATTCGGCGGCATCATCAGCATCGGCATCATTGCACTGGTTATTGTCTTCCAGCCTGAGGTGCGCAAATTCCTCCTCCTCATAGGCACGAAGACTCAGCTCACCGGCGACACGGTGGCCAAGCGGCTGCAGTTCTGGCGTCGTGATGTGGGCAAGCGTTCCGGAGTCAACCTGGAACCATACATCCAGGCCTGCATGCACATGTCGGCCAGCAAGACCGGAGCCCTCATCATCTTCCAGCGGTCCAACTCGGTGGAAGAACTGGTCCGCACCGGCGAAGTAATCAATGCCCAAGTCTCCTCGGCCCTGCTGGAGACCCTTTTCTTCAAAAATTCACCTCTCCACGACGGTGCCGTCATCGTGAGAGGCAACACCGTGTTGGCGGCGCGCTGCATACTCCCCGTCACCTCGCGCATCGACATCGACCCCAACCTCGGGCTGCGCCATCGTAGTGCCATAGGCGTAACCGAGCAGCTCGATGTGCTCAGCGTCATCGTCTCCGAAGAAACAGGGGCCATCTCCTATGCTCTCGAAGGGCGCATCCATCACGACATCACCCCTGTCCAGCTGCGCCAAGTTCTCGAACAGCTTTTGACGGTAGCGGATTGATGTCTTTTTATCGAAAAACGATAATTATTGTTTTTTATTCAAAAAATAGTTGTATCTTTGCAGCGTGAAAAAAAAGATGGCGGCAGGTGGCAAATGCCGCAGATTGATATGAAATACAGTAACATATTACACATACGAATTCTGTATGGCCTGTTGGGGGGCATATTACTAGTGTGCCTGGGACTCTTTGTGAGCGATATTTTCAGCTCGGAGGAGGAGCCGGCAGTGGGCAGGCTCGCAGCTTTGAACAGCGACTATGCCTTCACCATTACCGACCTGCGCCCGTCGTCCTCGTTATACGATGTGGAACATCCTATTGAGGGGCTGCCCGAAGGGGTCTCGGCCCATGCCCATGTGGGGCGCTACGACGTGGATGTCTACACCAACAGCCGGGAGACTGCTAAAGACCGGCGGCTGATGTGGGTGCTTGTGCTGCAGATATTCAATGTTGTGGCGGTGGCTGCCATAGTGGTGCTGGTGCTGGTGGCGCTCGTCTCGTTTTACCGCAGTACCAAGCGGGGGCAGGTGTTCCCCACAAAGAATGTGGTGCTGCTGTTGGTGATAGGGCTGCTGCTGGTGACGCTGTCGCTGAGCATCGACACGGGCACTTTCCTCGAGCGTCGGCTGGCGGCAGACCTTTTGAGTGGCACCCGTTGGGTGCCGCAGGTGCGCTACACTGTACACTTCATGCGCATCTTCTTCGGCCTCACTCTCATTTTCCTTTCACAAATAATCCGCATAGGCCGCGAGCTACAGGAAGAACAGGAGCTGACGATATGATAGTGGTGAATCTGGATGTGATGATGGCAAAGCGCAAGATTTCGTTGACCGAGCTGGCCGAAAGGGTGGGACTGACAGCCGCCAACCTCTCTATTTTTAAGACGGGGAAGGCACGCGCGGTGCGTTTCAGCACCCTTGACCGTATCTGCCGCGAGCTGGACTGCCAGCCCGCCGACCTGCTGGAATATAGGGTGGACGAAGTTGAAGAAAAAGAAACTTTATAAATAGTCAATTAATAAAAATAACAATCCAATCATGAAAAAACTTTTCACAATCATCATCCTGCTCATCATGGTGAGCGGTATGTCATTCGCCCAAACCAAACCGGCGAAAGAGAAGAAGAGCGACCTCACCGAGAAGGTGCCGGTCGACAAAAAGGTCCGCATTGGCAAGCTGGCCAACGGCATGACCTATTACATCCGTGCCAACAAGAAGCCGGAGAACCGCGTGCAGTTCCGTCTGGTGACCAACGCGGGCTCGGTGCTCGAGGACGACGACCAGCAGGGACTGGCCCACTTCTGTGAGCACATGGCTTTCAACGGCACCCAGTACTACAAGGGTAACGAAATGATCAGCACCCTGCAGAAGAATGGTATCGAATTCGGCCGTGGCATCAACGCCTGGACCTCGTTCGACGAGACGGTCTACTATGTCGAGCTGCCTGCCGACAATGCCGACCTCGTGGAGATGGGTTTCAAGATTCTCGACGGCTGGGCCAGCAAGCTGCTCTTCGACCAAGACGAGATAGAGCACGAACGCGGCGTCATCCTTGAGGAGTGGCGTGGCGGCCTCGGTGCCCAAGAGCGTCTGCGCAAGGCCACTTGGCCCATCATGCTGAAAGGCTCGAAGTATGCCGAGCGTCTGCCTATCGGACTGGAGGATGTTATCCGCAATTTCAAGCGCCCCGTCATCACCCGCTTCTACAACGACTGGTATCGCCCCGACCTGCAGGCCGTGGTTATCGTGGGTGATGTGGATGTGAACGCCATGGAAGCCAAGGTACACGAGTATTTCGATGGTCGCAAAGCCGTTGCCAACCCCCGTCCCCGTCCTGAGTTCGACATCCCTGGCAACAAGGAGCCCCTCGTGGCCATTGCTACCGACAAGGAGGCCACCGGCGCCAGCATGATGATGCTTTGGAAACATAAGAAGGCCCCGCAGGGCACCGTGGGCGACTATCGTGCCAGCATGATCCGCAACCTGGTGAGCAACATGCTCGACGAGCGTTACAACGAGCTCGCCGAGAAAGCCACCGCCCCCTTCCTCTACGCCGGTGGCGGCTATGGCTCCTTCCTCGGCCGCAGCTGCGACGCCTTCATGGGCAACTGCGCACCTAAGGAGAACCGCATCGAAGAGGCCACCGAGGCTGTCCTCGTCGAAATCTTCCGTGCCGAGCAGCACGGCTTCACCAAGGGCGAGTTCGAGCGCGCCAAAGAGTCCATGCTCGAAGGCTACCGCAAGAGCGCCAAAGAGGCCAACAAGACCAACAGCAACAACTTCGCTCAGGAATACACCAACAACTACCTCGAGGGCGAAGTCATCCCCGGCATCATGAAAGAGTATGCCTACGCCAAGGAGTTCTTGGCCGAGGATGGCGCCAACGCCATCACCCTCGACGAGTGCAACAAGCTCATCGACACCTGGGTCACCGACGAGAACTTCGTCTACTACCTCACCGCCCCCAAGCAGGACGGCTACAAAGTGCCTACCGAGAGCGAAATCCTGGCCATCTACAACCGCGTTCGCAAAGGCAGCTACGAGCCCTGGGTCGACAACTACAAGGACGAACCCCTCTACAGCAAGCAGCTCCCCGCCGTCACCCCCAAGGTCACCAAGACCAACACCGTGCTCGACTATAAGGAATACACCTGCCCCAACGGCGTTAAGTTCATCGTCAAGAAGACCGACCTCAAAGACGACGAAATCCGCATGAGCTCCTACGCATGGGGCGGCACCTCGCTCTACAGCGATGCCGATTTCTTCACCGCCTCCACCGCCGCCAGCTTCATCGACGATGCCGGTATTGCCCAGTTCAGCAGCACCCAGCTCACCAAAAAGCTCAAAGGCAAGAACGTCTCCATCAGCCCCAATATTGGCGGCCAGACCCAGGGCTTCAGCGGCTACTGCGTGCCTAAGGACCTAGAGACCATGCTTCAGCTCCTCGCCCTCTACTATGAGGCACCCCGTAAGGACAAAGAGTCGTTCGACAAAAACATCGACCAGATGCGCAACCAGTACAAGTTCATCGGCGAAAACCCACAGTATGTCTTCATCAAGAAGTACATCGAAACAGCCCGTCCCGGCGACCCCCGTGCCATCGTCATCCCCTCTGAGGAACAGCTCAACAGCCTCAACCTCGACCGCATGTACGACATCTTCCGCGAGCGTTTCAGCAATGCCGCCCACCAGACCTTCTTCTTCGTGGGTAACATCGAGGATGCCGACATCGACCTCATCGCCAAGTACCTCGGCAACCTGCCCACCACCAAGGCCAAACCCGAGAGCTGGAAGAAACTCAAGGACTACACCTTCAAAGGCACCCCCCGCGCCACTGCCTACAAAGGTACCGACAACCAGGGCATCATGCTCATGACCGGCTCCACCAAGGGCTACAAGCACAGCGTCAAGAATGCCGAAATCATCGACCAGCTCAGCGCCTGCATGCAGATTACTGCCCTCGAGCTCATCCGCGAGAAGATGGGCGGCACCTACAGCCCCAGCGTCAGCGCCGACTACAGCCGTCTGCCTGAGCAGGAGGTGGAATGGACATTCTACATCAACTGCAACCCCGACAGCACCCAGCTTATTGAGAATGCCGCTATGGAAATCCTCAACAAGTACATCAAGGAAGGCCCCGATGCCGAGACCCTCGCCAAGGTGCAGGAGCAGCAGATTATCAACCGTCAGAACGCCAAGCAGAACAACAGCTTCTGGATGAACCAGATTATGGGCAGCTACCGCTTCAACGAGAGCCGCGACTATGTGGTCGACGGCTACGAAGCTATCGTCAAGTCGGTCACCGCCAAAGACATCCAGGCTGCTGCCAAGAAGTACATCGACCTCAAGCACTACCTCGTTGTCTTCCTCAAACCCGAAGCAGGCGAATAATATCCGCTGCATCCCCTAATAAAACTGAAAGCGGGTCAACACAGTTGGCCCGCTTTTCTATTCAGGAAGAGTAGAATTAACAAATTAGTGCGTGCTGTTTCGTGAAAAATGTGTATATTTGCAGTCTCTTGCAGTATGCAGTCATGCGGAATCGTAAGTTTGTGGATGGTTGTTAGTGACGACGTTACGATGCAATACGAGTCCGAGTTGCAGTTTGGAATTAATAACTAAATACTATAAATAATGAAAAGAATCGTATTAATTGTCTTAATGGTTGCCATGGGAATGGCCGCGGCAAACGCCAGCCCCATCGACGTGCAAAAAGCCCGCCGGATTGCAGCCAACTGCTTAAAAATGAATGGGGTCTCCCAAGTGGAGCTCACCGACATCACCTCCAGTATGCCCTATAGCGAGTTCTACACTTTTGTCGGCTCCAACGGAAAGGGCTTTGTGCTGGTGTCGGGCGACGACTGCGTGGTGCCCATCTTGGGGTACTCCGCTACCGAAACCTTCTCCGTCAAAGGGATGCCCTCCAACATCCGTGGCTGGCTCGAAGACTGCGAAGCCCAGATTCGCTTCTACAAGAACCTGCCGGCCAACCGCATCACCACCGACCACTCAGCCGAAGAGGCTGCGTTGAGGAACCAATGGGAGAGGCTTGACCGCGGCATGCGTGCCGAGCAGCCGCTCCTCACGGCGGTGGCCCCGCTCCTCTCCACCCGTTGGAATCAGAGCCCTTATTACAACAACCTCTGCCCTTACGACAGTTACTACGCCGAACGCACCGTGACCGGCTGCGTGGCCACGGCAACAGCCCAGATAATGAAGTATTGGAACCATCCCACCACCGGCTATGGCTCCCACTCCTACACCCACAGCACCTACGGCACTCAGAGTGCCAATTTCGGCACCACCACCTACGCTTGGGCCAGCATGCCCGACAGCCTTATCTCGTCAACCCCCTCGGCTCAGAAAACAGCAGTGGCCACCTTGATGTACCATGTGGGCGTGGCTGTCGAGATGAACTATAATGTCTCGTCCGAAGGCGGCAGCGGCGCCAACAACAATAATGAGACCTCCGGCAGCATCGCCTATTTTGGCTCGGCCACTGTCAGCTGTGCCGAGAATGCGCTGCGCTACTACTTCAAATACAGAAGCGACATGCACCATGTGAACTATGAGGATTTCACCCAAGCCCAGTGGCTGACCATGCTGCGTAACGAGCTCGACAACAACCGCCCCGTACTCTACTCTGGCCACGACAACTCGGGCGGTCACAGCTTTGTCTGCGATGGTTATAACAACAGCGGCCTCTTCCACTTCAACTGGGGCTGGGGTGGCTATTGCGACGGCTACTATGCCATTGGAAGCCTCAATCCCTCCTCTGGCGGAACAGGAGGCAACACCACCTCCACCTTCAACCTCGAAAATGCCATGGTCATCGGCATCCAGCCCAACAGCAGCTTCGGTGGCAGCACCTCAGTCTCCGCAACAACGGCGTCAGGCGGCACCGGCACTGGCACCGTGACGGGCGGCGGCAGCTATACAGGCACCAACACCAACCTTGTCACCCTCTCCGCCAATGCCGCTCCCGGCTCTGCCTTCACTGGCTGGGCCGACGGCTTCAAGTACAACCCCCGCACCCTTTACGCCAATGGCGGCTCCTACTCCTTCCAGGCCAATTTCAAAGCCTTGGGCGGCGACACCTTGGGCTACTGTGCCGATCGCAACTTAGGTGCTTATCAGGGTTATAGCAGCCCCACTGTATGGGGTATCCGTATTCCCGCCTCCTGTCTCACCGCAGGCCACGACCTGACCAAAGTGATGATGTATATCAACACCGCCGGTAGCTACACCCTCAACGTCTACACCGGCACCACCTCGGCTTCGACATTGGCACTCACCCAAAACTTCACTGCCCCCTCATCGCTCGAAGGCCATTGGGCCATACTTACGCTTTCCTCCCCTGTGGCAGTCAGTGGCTCACAGTCGTTGTGGATTATGCTGCAAAGCAGCGCCGACTATCCGGCGGCGGTGACCTACTATGCAGGCAATGACGACAGCCGCATCTGGGGCAGCACCTCCGGCACTTTTACCAACGCTTTCAGCTTCATGGTGAAGGGCGTGTTCGCGGCATCCAGCACCCCCGTCACCTATGGCGACACCGTCTCCTACTGCGACACCGCCTCCTACGTGACCTCCGTCGGAGCGGGCGGCAACCTCGACTGGGGCATCAAGATGCCTCCCTCGATGGTGAGCCACCGCAGCTACGTGACCGACGTGATGCTGTATG
>JAFWOP010000129.1 GCA_017545365.1 Bacteroidales bacterium | reverse complement strand
AGCTGTCTCTACATCAGGTTCAGTTACCATCTCTTCGGCCTTGAGGTGTTCGCACCCCAAGGGCAGGGAGATGACGAACTCGCAACCTTGGTCCAAATTGTGGGCTGAGATGGAGCCATAATGCAACTCCACCAACGAGCGGGCGAGGTCGAGGCCGATGCCCGTGCCCGTCTGCTGGCCGCTCTGCTTGCTGTCCGACTGATAGAAGCGTTCGAAAATCTGTTCCAGTTTGTCCTCGGGAATCTTCTCACCGTTGTCGCGAATGGCTATGGTAGCGTTCTGCTGGTCGTGGCTGACGCGGATGGCAATCTCGCCACCCGTCGGTGTGAATTTGAAAGCGTTCGACAGCACGTTCAGAATGACCTAGTCGAAGTAGCGGCGGTCTATCCAGATGGGCAGCGTCTCTGCATCGTGTTCGTAGAGGAAGCGTATCTGCCGACCCCGTGCCTGATGCTCGAACAGCGCGTAGAGTTCCTGAATGAAACCTATGAGGTCGGTTTCCCGCATGTGCATCTGCATTTGTCCCTTGTCAATCTTGCGCAGGTCCATCATCTGGTTGATGAGTCCCAGGATGCGCTCGGCATTGCGGCGCATGATTTCGTAGATGCCCCGCTTCTGCGGGTCGCCCTCTCGCTTGATGAGCGACAGCAGTGGCGTGACGATGAGCGTCATGGGCGTGCGGATGTCGTGGCTGAAGTTCATGAAGAAGCGCAACTTCGCCTCGCTCAGTTCCTCAGCATGGATATGCTCCTGCAACTGCATCTGTTCACGCACCCGGTCCCTGCGATAGGCGATGTAGCGCCATACGATGAGAGCCAGCAGTAAGGCGTAGAGCAAATATGCCCACCATGAACGATACCACGGGGCATGCACCACAACTGTAAACGTGCGCTCGGCTGTCTCTGTGCCTTTGTAGGTAGCCTTAACGCGGAAACGGTAGGTGCCGGGGGGCAGACGCGAGAAGGTAATCTCGTTTGTTCCCTGCTGCAGTGATACAAACGGGTCGCCGTTGATGCTATACAGATAGGTGATGCGCTCTGGATCGTCGAAGGTCAGCGTAGAAAAACGGACGGCAAACGAGTTGTCGCCGTAGTCCAATTCGAAGTGTTGGCTCTGGGTGACCAGTGTGTCGGTTACCTGGTAACTGCCCGACAGCGTGGTCTGATCGACAGGCATACCATTGATGGTGAAGGCCGTCAGGCTGACGGTGGCGTTCCACTCACGATGGTCGATGTCGGCAGGGTTGAACCATGTGATGCCGCCCGTGCCGCAGAATAACAGTCGTCCGTCTGTCATGGCCCACGAGCCGCCAGTAGTGAAATAGTTGGACTGCAGACCGTCCTCCACATAGTAGTTCTGGAACCTATTGCCCTTGGGGCTCAGACAGGAGAGCCCCATGTCGGTGCCTATCCAGAGTTGGCCCAACTGGTCTTTCTCTATTGACGTGATGTTGTTGCTGGGCAAGCCCTGCTCTACGGTGTAATGGCCCAGTTCGCGTTTTCGCAGATCGTAGTGGAACAGCCCCTCGATGGTGCCAATCCAGAGTGTATTATTATATTCGCGGGCCAGATAGACGTTGGCACCCGGCATCAGGCACTTGCCGCCAAAAATGCCGTTCCACGTCAGGTTGTCAAGGTCCAGACAGTTCAGTCCGTTGTCGGCAGCCACATAGAGGCGATGGCCGTCGGGCGACAGCGACAGCTGGGAGATGAAGTCGTGCGAGAGTCCTTTCCCTGCAGCAGCATCCTCTGAGCGGAACTGTCTGACGGCTCCGTCCACGGCGAACATCAGCAGTCCGTGGCCCATCGTGCCTGCCCATCCCCGTCCTTCGCGGTCTTTGGCGTAGTCGGTGATGCTGAGGAAATCTAACTGTGGGATTTTCATCGGGTGATACCGTGCGGTCTTCGGGTCGATCCATCCGCCGCCCTCACCATAGGAACCCAGCCAGATGCGCCCGTCATCGCCCTCGCCGATGGTCAGCACGGTCGAGGGTACATCGTCGGCAAAGTGCCTGACGAGACGGCCTTCCTTGTCCAAGCAATAGACACCGTCCTTGTCGGTGCCAAGCCACGTATTGTCCCTGCTATCCACGAAGACGCAGCAGATATTGGAGGAGCCAATCACGTTCTTGGCTCCCGCCTTGTGACCCATATAGTGGAAACCCAACGAGGAGGGCGGCTGCTGGAACACGCCTTTCTCCGTCAGACCTAACCAGACGTTGTTGCTGCCGTCCTCGACGATGGCATATACCTTGCTCTTCGACAGTTCCACCTCATGGCTGTAGTAGGGATTGGTGGTCAGTTCACCCGTCAGCGGGTTATACACGCCGATGCCCCTGCCGTCGAAGCCCACGAGGATGTTGCCCGTATGGTCGGGATAGAGGACCGGGACCGGCGTGTTGCCCGTCTGTGCCACATGGACGAACTGCTCGCCCTGCTTGCGGAACAATCCCCGGTTGGCAGTGCCCACATAGACACAGCCCGTCATGTCGGTGCAGACGGTGTAGTACTTCGTGCCGTCCGCATTGTTCATATATTGTTTGGCATGCTTGCCGTCATAGCTGTAAACACCGTTCTCTGCGGCGATCCATAGCCCGCCATCATTGTCCTCGGCCATGCTGCGTATCTCACCAGCTCCCTGCAACTTGACGGGCATCTGACGGGCAGTCAGGTCCTTCACCAACAGCAGCCCGTCGGTCGAGGTGCCAGCCACCAGTTCACCATTCTTCCGCTCCAACAGGCAGTTCACGTTGCAGAAAATGGTCTCACCTTTCTCGTCCAATTTCGCTACATCACGAAATTGCACACCGTCGTAGGCCTGCAGACTGGCGTAGGAACCAAAGTAGAGCCTTCCGCTAGCGGTCTGTGCCATACAAAGTACATGATTGTTGCCCAGTCCTGCGGCATTCTTCTGTCCCCGCTTGAACGTCTGGAACTGGTAGCCGTCGTATTGCACAATACCGTTGCTTGTCACTGCCCACAGGAAACCGTTTCTGTCGATATACAGCTGGTTGATGAAAAGTCCCGACCGCAAGTGGTCTATATCGAAGAACTTACCCGCCTGCGCACATGCAGTCTGCACGGCAATGGCCACGAGCATCGTTATGCATAACAATAGTCGTTTCATCTTTTTTCTTCTCCTATTATTACGCCCCACGGCTCGATGGTGATGCTCTGCCCCTCAGCGAGCGCTTGCTTGTCGAGCAGCGACTGGCTGGCGGGATAGGGCCAGGCAACGGTCTTCGGCTCGTAGGAGTAGTTGAAGAGGTAGTGTATCCTGCGACCCTTGGTGTTGGTGCCCGAACGCAGGATGACGGGGAACTGGTACTGGCGCTCAACGGTGGCAATGTCTTTGCGGTCGGCAGCACGGGCGATGAGTTTATAGAGGAGGTCGGTAGAGGGCACGGTGCCGATGTAGACGAGGTGCCCCTTGCCGTATTGGTTCTCCGTGATACAGGGCCACTGGCCGAAGAACTGGTGCTCTACGGTGGCTAAAGACTTGGCCGTGGTCAGTTGCAAGAACTCCATCCAGGTATTGACGGTATTGTCGGCGGCTCCAATGCCGTTGGGTTTCAGCGGCAGTTTGTTGATGCTCGAATACTCCTGATAGGTGAACCCGCAGGCTTCGGCCAGCGGACCAGGAGCCAGCACGGGGCGCACGGCGTTGTCGTAGTCGGTGTAGCCGCTCTTGAAGAGCATCACTACCTCGCCGCCCTCGCGCACGAAGTCGCTGATTTTCTTGAGCAGTTCGTCGGTGGCCACATAGAGCGAGGGCACCACGAGCATGTCATACTGCGAGAAGTCCTGCATCTCGGGCTTGTCCACAGGTAGGATGTCGCACTCGATGTTCTGTCGGTAAAGTGCGTCGTACATCATGTTCACCTTGTATTGGTCGCGGTCCGTGTAGGGCATGAAGTCGAGGGCGTGCTTCGAGTCGTGGCTGAACAGTAGGGCTACGCGGTTCCGCTTCTTCAGGTTCACCAGACGGTCGCCAATCTTCTCCAACTCCTTGGCTCCCCGTTGGAACTCGCGATAGACACGGTTGGGTTTGCCGTCATGACCGAGGATACCGCGCCAGTAGGTCTCCTGACCGTAGTGCAGCGTACTCCAGTGCCAGTATTCCACCATGTTAGCGCCGCCCGACAGGAAGGCGTACATGTTCTGCCTGAGCTGTCCGTCGTAGGGCGGCCATTGGTTCTGGCTCGACCAGCCCGTGCCCTGGGCGTTGGTCTCGGTAATGAGGAAGTTGTGGCTACGGCTGACGGTTCGCATGAAGTCGCACGAGTAGCTGATCCATTGGCCGTCCTGTCCGTTCTGCATGGTGTAATAGACGTTGATGGCGGGGTACTCCATCTGACGGAACGCCTCCACCTGGTCGATGTCATAGAAGCTGGGCATGAAGCAGTGCATGATAAATTGGTCCGGGCGCTTGTACTCGCTCACGATGTCGGCCTGCCAGTTCAGGAAGTCGGCCGTCACCTTGCGGTTCCAGCGCTCCCACCACACCTTATATGAGGGGTTCGTCACGCCCTTGCGATCGTAGAAGTCCTCCCAGCGGTTGATGTTCATGCCCCAGTAGTTCAGTCCCCAGCGGCGGTTCAGTTCCTTCAGGTCGCCATGGAACTCCTGCCTGATGTACTCGCGGAAGCCCTCGAAGTAGTCGGAGTTGTCAATCTTGCGCGCCTCCACCTCGTTGTCCACCTGATAGCCGATGATGGCGGGGTGTTGGGCGTAGTGCTCCATCATCTTGCGGATGATGCGCTCCGAGTAGCGGCGATAGGTAGGGTTCATGAGGTCCATGTTCTGCCGGATGCCGTAGTGGCTCTGCCCGCCGTCCCACGTCTGCGACAGCACCTCAGGGTACTCTGCTGCCAACCACGAGGGAATGCTATAGGTGGGAGTGCCCAGGATGACCTTAATTCCGGCCTTGTGCAGCGCGTCGATGATGCGGTCCATCCAGGCGAACTCAAACTGCCCGTCCTGCGGCTCGAAGAGCGACCATGTAGATTCGCCCACGCGTACCACTGTTAGATGTGCCTCCTTCATCAGCTGGATGTCCTCGTCCAACCGGTCCGTCGGCGTGTATTCCGCATAGTACGCCGCCCCGTACAGCGGTTTTTCAAACTGGAAATCTTTTGTCTCTTTCTGGGCCGAGGCTGTCATACTGAGCAACCATCCTGCCATCATCAACATTATTATTCTCATTGTTTTAAATATATTTTTTATGGCGCAAAGATACAACATTCTTCATATTAGTCAAAACGCTTTTATGGCTTTTCGTCCCGCTTGTTACAAATGAATAGGCTCGCGTTACAAATGAATATGTCCGTATGCACAGAAAAGGCTACATTTGCAACGGAAATCAAAAAACGATAACGAAAATATGAAAAGAGTACTGAACCTTTTTGTGCTTCTGATGGCAATGACCTCAAGCATTTTCGCAGCTACTAACGACATCGGGCTGTATGTAAAGGACATCATCATCGGCTGGAGCGGTGGCGGTGGCACGAAGGATGTGGAGCACAACGCTTTCTCCTACAACCAGTATGCCGAGAACTATTGGGACATCCACGACTTGAGCACCAATGTTT
>JAFWOP010000056.1 GCA_017545365.1 Bacteroidales bacterium | reverse complement strand
GCGCAAGGGCAAGAGCGGAGCCGAGGAGATTCAGCAGATGATGAAGGACTACCGCGAGAACCCGCCCAAGGAAATCGACGGCGAGCGGGTGGTATGCCTCAAGGACTACAAGCTGCACGAAAGCACCGACCTCACCACCGGCAAGAAGGAGACCATCAACCTGCCTGCCAGCAACGTGCTACAGTTCTTTACCGAGAAAGGCAATAAGGTGACCGTGCGACCCAGCGGCACAGAGCCTAAGATTAAGTTCTATTTCGGCGTGAAGGGCACCTTGGAGAGCAAAGAGGACTTCGACAAGACCAATGCCTCGCTTGACGCTAAGATAGAGGAAATCAAAAAATCGATGAATCTGGCATAGCCGATTGTCTATACCAATGCCCGCATCAAGATAACAACTTGGTGCGGGGTATTCTTAACATCAGGAACCCAAGATGACAGCATTTGAAGCGATAGGGATAATACTGCTTACCCTCCTACCCTTCATACTGATGATATGGAATAAGCATCGTATCGAACCGCAGGTGCAGCAGTCCTTGGATGAGCGACGGGAGGATTACTGGCAGAAGATAACAACACAATATGGCGAGCCTGTGGAGTCGTTGTGGACTGCCGAAGTGCCTTTGCTCATCTATGACGGGTTTCTGGTGATGGCGGGAGTCCGTGTGCCATTCGACAGCATCGTAAACGTCACATGGAACAATGCCGACAATATTCCATGGGGCAGAGGAAACTATCAGGTGATAGTGCGCACCAACCTTCCCGGACACGAATTCATCCATGCCCTTATGGGAAATGACCCAAAGGAAGCCATGGAGATGGCCGAACGGATACGCAACTATATGCAGAAATGAAACGATTGCTCATAGCCACCATTCTTGGACTTTTCTTGTACACAACCGATGTTTGTGCACAGGATGAAGGGCGGTGGACGATGGCATTCTGGAATGTGGAAAACCTCTTCGACACACAGCACGACACACTGAAAGACGACCTGGCGTTTACCCCCATGGGCGAGAATCACTGGACAGCCAGGCGTTATACGGACAAGCGCAACAAGATATACAAGATGATAGCCGCCATGCAATACCCCGCAGTGGTGGGGCTTGCAGAGGTGGAGAACGACCGCGTGCTGCGCGACTTGTGCCTTAGCACCCCATTGAGGAGATATGGCTATGAATTCGTACACTACGAGTCGCCCGACCAGCGGGGTATTGACTGCGCCCTTTTGTACCGCAAAGCGTTGTTCCATGTATTCGAATCGCGAAGAATCGAAGTATCGGATAGCACTAAGGCATTCTTCACGCGCGATATCTTGCTGGTGGGCGGTGTGCTGAAAGGCGGCGACAGCTGCTATCTGGTTGTGAACCACTGGCCGTCGAAACGAAACGGAGCTGTGGCGGAGCAACACCGGATGGAGATTGCCCACCTCCTGCTGGGTATGATGGACAGCATCCAGCAGGCATACCCCACGGCACTAGTGCTGGCCATGGGCGACTTCAACGCCGCTCCTGAGGAGGACGCCATCAGCCAAGGGCTGGGCTTTCACGGCACATGCCGCAACGCCAAAGGGCTCTATAACCTGATGTGTCAGATACCCAAAGGCGAGGGAAGCTACAAATACAAAGACACCTGGTCGTGTATCGACCAGATGATAGCCAACCGCGAACTGCCCGTGGAAGTGTTTGCACCCCAATTTATGCTGACGGACGACAGCCGCTATATGGGCAAGAAACCTTTCCGAACCTATACCGCAATGCGATATCTTGGGGGCTACAGCGACCACCTGCCTCTCATTGTCAGAATTCCATGAGCAAGCATGTCGCCATATTCCTCACTGCGCTACTGCTGCTACCCTTGGTGTTGCACGCTCAGGAGGTGATGCCCTATGCCTGGAGGAGCTATATCGAACTCCTCTCAGAGGAAGGGGAAGACGAGACGGTGGAGGAGCTCTTGGAACTGTATGAAACCTGTCGCGACACACCTGCCAACCTCAACGACACGGCGAACCTGCTGCAAGACATCCCTTTCGTCAGCGACATCCTGCGCAAGCGGCTGAAGACTTACGTGGCACTCTATGGCGAATTGCTAAGCGTGGAGGAGCTGTATTCCATCAATGGGTTCGACAGTAACCTGGTGGAGATGCTGCGGCCTTTGGTCGTTGCCAAGCCTATGGAGAAAAAGGAGAAACTCACCCTCAAGGAGGTGCTACAGCATGGAAACAGCAATCTAGTGCTGGGCGTGGGAGGCACTGTGGAGCAGGCTCGCGGCTACAGCGACAGCATCTACGAGGGCGACAACCTGCGGCTGATGTGGCGGTACTATTTCAAGTACAAAGACCGCATTCAGCTACAGCTTTCGGGCGACAAAGACCCTGGCGAAGCATTCTTTGCCGGAAGCCAACGACAGGGGTTCGACTTCTACGGCTACAGCTTGATGGTGAACGATGTCGGGCGGTATGCGGGGAGCGGCCAGCATCCTTATTTGAAACGGCTGGTGATAGGGCAATACCACGCCCAATTCGGCCAGGGGCTGACGCTGTGGTCGGGGTTCGGCCCTAGGGCAGCATGGGAGACAAGCATCTGCCGCAACACACAGGGCATCAGACCCAGCGGTGCATTCACGGAGTATGGCTATCTGCATGGAATAGCGACCACAATTGCCTTGTCGCAGCATTGGAGCCTGTCGCTGGCATATTCGTATGTGAACCGCGACGCAACTCTGCCACGAAAAGAAAAGGAGGTCACGGTGCAGAGCCTCTACAACTCGGGCTACCATCGCACAGAGACTGAGATAAAGAAGCGGAACCAGCTAGGCGAACACCTTGTCGGGGGGCATTTGGAATACCACAACAGCAACCTACGGATAGGGCTGACTGGGGCAGCGACATTTTTGAAGAAGGTCATCGAACCTGCCACATACGTCTACAACGACAACGTCTTCCGTGGAAATCAGAATATCAATGTGGGCATCGATGCCACTTACCGCCATCGTCGGCTACTACTATTTGGCGAGGCAGCGATATGCTACAACCACGCATTCGACAGCACGGTGCCCAACATCAGCCCTACGGCCGTCGTAGGTGGAGAGTTTATCTTTAACAACAACCACCGCGCCAGCATGCTGATGCGCTACTACTCCCCTACTTACCACAACCTGCATGCCATAGCCCTTGGACAAAACAGCACACCGCAGAACGAGATGGGTATCGGCTGCCACTACCAAGGAAGACTGCCGTTGGGAATAACGGCATCGTGCATGGCCGACTTCTTCTATTTCCCCCATATGAAATACCTTGTCTATGGCTCCAGCCACGGGCAGGAGTACCGCTTGACGCTCTCACGGCCTGTGAAAACCGTCAGAGGACTGTCGGTAAATGTGCGCTATCGCTACAAGGAGAAGGGCAGGAATATCACTCCCTCAACGCAGGTGGACGGGCATTACCTGCTGGAACAGACCTACCGCCATCAGGTGCAAGGCGACATAGAATACAGCACAGGCGACTGGCGACTGGTGACCCGCATCGGCTATGCCCACTACCACGGCGACGCGACAGAGGCGGACAAAGGCCTACTGCTTTATCAAGACATACAGTACCATCCACAGCACATCCCGCTGACCATTGCAGCGCGGGTGGCGTGGTTCGATGTGGACGACTACGAGGCGCGGCTCTACACCGTGGAAAGCGATTTCATCTACCAATACAACAGCATGACGTACCAGAACGAGGGCTACCGCTGCTACCTCGTGGCACGCTACGACATCACCCCCCACTGGAACATCGGCATCAAATATGGCATCACCGCCTACACCGACCGCGACACCTTCGGCTCCGGCTACGAATTGATAGACTCCAGCCACCGCCAGCAATGGCGCATACAGATGCGGCTGAAGTGGTGAGGATGGGAATTAGTTACTCTTTGGTGTTAAAAGCCATTTCCACACGGGAACCACTTCTATGGACAAACCTCCTTCAGTGATAGTTGTTTCTTCGTCCCTAGCCACGATAACTGCCTTTTTCAGTGGATATGCCTTATGGAGTTTCACCAATGCATCCACTTCCCGCTTAATTGTGGATTTGTCCGAAAGTCGGTAGGATGCTTGGACAGCCAAAGCCTCTTCGGGTACATAAAAATCCACCTCAATATTGTGCAAATAGTAATATAGGTTGTCCCCATACCGTTTTCGCATTTCTATTGCACAGATGTTTTCAAGCAGAGCAGACTGGTTCTCGAGCAGAAAGAGATTGAGCAATCCATTGTCGACGAAATAGAACTTCTTGGTTGTTTCTCGCTCCACAAAGCGGGATGCAAAATTCTGTATCGGAAAAATGAGACAGGCATCCCTGAAATGACTGACGTACTCGATAACCGTAGCCGTGCCGCATGTCACACCGACGGCTTTAATCATATTGCATAGCCTTGTATATGACACTGGCTGGCGCACACTCTCAGCCAATTTCCTCAATGCAAGTCTCAAGGCCTCTTCGTTCTTTATCTTGTTCCGTACAACCAAATCGTTAAAAAAGATACGGTTGTATAGCCCATTCAGCCAAACACGCTTCTCCTTAAATCGCGTCAACTCTGGAAAACCGCCCCATTGAAAATACTCATTGAAAAAACGCTCCACTTCACTGCGTTTCTGTCCGTACATCCAACGTGAGCCAAGCTCGATGCTGTTAGCCGAAAGGAATTCAGCAAAACTATACGGATATATTGGTACGTCTATATATCTGCCACCAAGCACTGTTTGAATATCACAGCTCAACATCTTGGCATTGCTGCCAGTGATGTATACTTGGTACTTCTGATTGGCAAGTCTGCGGGCAAAGTTCTCCCAACCGTCTACATTTTGTATTTCATCAAAGAAGAATGTGGGCTTGGTCTCACGAACACTGTAATTGGCCTGTATTATCAAGTCGAGTTGATCAGCCTGCATTCCATGCAGACGTTCATCATCGAAGTTGATATACACCATACTCTCAATCGGGACACCCTCTCCCAGTTTCCGTTGCATCTGTTGATACAATGAATAGGATTTGCCAGCTTGTCTAACTCCTACGAACACATAGTTACCTGCTGGTTCAATCACCACATTTCTCTGCACGATGTCAACCTGTGGTATATATTCATACCCTTCTGATATTATGCTTCTTATTAGCTCCTTATCTATCATTTTCACTATATTTTTAAAAATGCAAATATACGAAATTTATTCTTTACTACAGAACAAATTTTGCTAATTTTGTTCTGTACGACAGAACAAAATTAGCATGGACACCTATTGAAATACCCCGTTTATTGAAAAAAAACACCCCAAAATATTGCCAAATAAGAAAAAAGTCGTATCTTTGCACCAACAAAACGAACAACTATGTAAAGACAAAAATAGACATAAATAACTGAGCTTGACGCTCTTGTTCTCCTATCGGAAAAGCTGGTAACTTTCAAGGAGTGGGAACGGGACGCGGAGGGTTCACGCAGTTGGCGTGAATCGTTTCGCACCTTATTTACTCCTAAGGTATCACCAGCACCTCCGATAGAAATAAGGGAAGACCTAAACGAAAGACTCACGCCTTTTTCCTTTTCCTTATTATTGAGAATAACGGCTTTCCGGCTCAGGCAGGGAAGCCGAAAACTGTATTATAGAGTAGGCACGACTTAAGAACCAATCACAAACATGAAAAGAACTCTTTTAGTCTCATTGTCTCTACTGGTCTTGCTGGCCTTCACAACCACTTCCTGCCAAAAGGACAGCGCGACAACCACCTCCTTCACCGCCACCATGGAACAGTGCCAAGAGCAGGACGGCAAAACAGCCCTCACAAACGGTACCATGCAGTGGGTCAGCGGCGACCAAATCAAGGTGTTCGGCACTGCGGGCAGCGGCATCTACCAAGCCGCCATACGTGATGGCAGCACCACGTTTAACCTCGTCAGCGGTGATGTGGGCGACGCGCCCTACCGCGCCGTCTACCCCGCCTCGGCAGCCAACGATGACGGTACCATTGAACTGCCCGTAGTGCAGGTAACCACTGACGGCTCGCTGACCGGCTTCCCGATGTACACCGAAAGCAACGGCACGGCTCTGGACTTCAAGAACCTCTGCGGCATACTGCGTCTGCGGTTACAGAAGAATGGGGTGAGCGTCACCGCCATCGAAGTGACTGGCGACATAGAGCTAACCGGCGACTTCAACGTCACATACAATGGTGGCGCCCCCACAATAGCATATTCTGGCCACGGCACGAAGACCACCATGCTCACCTGCTCCACCCCACAGAGCATCAGCAACCAGAAGGACTTCTACCTCTTCCTGCCCGACCACACCTACACAGGCATGCGCATCCGCATCTACAGCAGCGACGGCGGCATCTGCACCAAAACCCTCAACGCCACCCAAAGCATCAGCATCCAGCGCAGCAAGATAACCACCATCACGATGAGCAACGGCCTCACCTTCTCCCCCAACGCTGACGCACTGCCCGGACTCTTCACCATCGATGCCGAAGGTCACCAAGTCCGCTTCTCGCAAGGCAACCTCCAGTACACCACCCTCGGCACCCACGCTGGAACATTAGGTGACAATATGCCAGGCATCTGGCGCTTTGCCTCTGAGCAATATCTGTCCGTTGGTCAAGACAATGAAAACATCAGTGAAACCTATCCCAAATGGATAGACCTCTTCGGCTGGGGAACTGGTAACAACCCTACAACAGTATCTGTTAATGATGGAGATTATCAGACTTTTGTTGACTGGGGAACAAATGCAATATGCAATGGAGGTGGTCAAGACAATATGTGGCGTACATTATCCCTTTTCGATGAATTGAGATTTATCATGAATGACAGAATTGATGCTGATTTAAAATGGGGAATAGGTAACGTTGATGGGAATCAAGGGTTAATACTACTGCCTGACAATTGGGTATTGCCTACAGAATGCACCTTTACTCCAGGGGTTACTTCTTCATACGATGATTGGTCTCTTAATAATTATACTCTTTCACAATGGAGAGCAATGGAACTTAACGGGGCTGTCTTTTTACCAGCCGCAGGTGGCCGACATACAAGATCTTGGAATTATGGTGTGTGTGGTATTTATGCGACAACTACTGCATGGTGGGGGTACCAAGGAGGTGTTGTGGGAAATGACAAGTTCTATAGCCAAGGAATAATGACTTTTTATGGTAATATGTTAGGAACGTTTAATTCGATATCAAGGACTCATGGAGCCTCTGTTCGCTTAGTCCAAAATGTGGAATAGCCACCCATTGTGGCGGATTTGCAATCCGCCACAAT
>JAFWOP010000128.1 GCA_017545365.1 Bacteroidales bacterium | reverse complement strand
TTGTACTACAAAAGCTATGGTCTTGTACTACAAAAGATATGGTCTTGTACTACAAAAGATATGGTCTTGTACTACAAGACCACCTTTTTCGGTAAAAACCGACTAAAACGAAACAGTTTTAGAGGGCAATCAGCCCATAGCTGAGCAGTAGCGTGGAAAACGCGGAAACACCACCCGTCAAAACTGGCTTATACGTCCACCAAACACCTCATTCAAAAAATCGAATTCTCAGAGGGGTCAATGTAAAGATTTTTCAGCACGAGCTTGCATCAAACACCCGAAAAACTTTAGTACGATTCATACAGCAAACCGGCACGCTTTCGCCCGATGTCCGTTAAACTTTGTCACTTTTTCCGTGCGGTTGCAGGTTATTTAGAAAAAAATGCATACCTTTGCCGACGCAAATTCGCTAAACAACAAAAGATATTAGGGGGTTCACAAATTTAAGGATATAATCGAAATATGAAAAAGATATTCACGACACTGCTGATGATTCCGGCCATGGTGGTGGTAACAGCACAGACAGAGAAGAAAGGTTTTGATGACCTTTATCATTACATCGAGAACCTCGACGTGTTTGAATACGGTCAGGAGGAAGCCCGTGCGTACTACATTCCAGGGCATCACGTTCTGCTCAACGGACGGTGGAAGTTCTTCTATGGCGATACGCCGCAGGAGATTCCCGCCAACTTCTACGAGGAGAAGTTCTCCGACTCGAAGTGGGCGACCATCGATGTGCCGTCGAACTGGGAGATGAGAGGCTACGGCGACCCGCTGTTCCGCAACGTGGCCGCACCGTTCCAGGCCGACCCGCCAAAGACCCCGCGTGACTACAACCCCACGGGAGCCTATCGCACCACGTTCACCGTTCCGTCCGACTGGAATGGCGAAGAGGTCTTTCTGCGCTTCGAGAAGGTGGCATCGGCCTCGTTCCTATGGGTCAATGGTCAGGAGGTGGGCTACAACGAGGGCGCCCAGGAGCCTGCTGAGTACAACATCACGCGCTATCTGAAGAAAGGTCGCAACACGCTGGCCATGAAGGTCATCAAATACAGCGACGGTTTTTATCTGGAAGGTCAGGACTACTGGCGTCTGGCCGGCATCTTCGACGATGTCTGGCTCTATGCCACGCCCAAGACCCGTCTGTTCGACTGGTATGTAACAACCGATCTGGACAAGGATTACCGCGATGCGGATTTGTACATTGAGGTGACCGTCAGGAGCTATGACGAGCAGCCGGTGGGTACGCCATTGAAGGTTCAGGCCGTGCTGACTGGTGCCGACGGTCAGGAAGTGGCGCGATTGGAAAGTCAGGCCGCAACGTTCCCCACCGCCACCGTGCCCGGCGCGTCAGCGTCGGGAAACACCCCCACATTGACGCTGACTATGAACAAGCACATCACCAACCCCCTGAAATGGACCGCCGAGACGCCGAATCTATATGAGCTCAAGATGTACCTCGTGGATGCCGCTACCGGCAAGCGCCTGTCGGAAAGCACACCCGAGGATGCCCGTCAAGATGTAGGCTTCAAGGAGACTGAAATGCGCGACAACGTCTTCTATCTGAACGGCAAACCGCTAAAGGTGAATGCGCAGTGCTCTCACATGCAAGACCCCGACAACGGCCATGCTGTCACGGACGAACTCATCAAGAAGGATATGACCATCCTGAAACAGTTTGGCTTCAACGGTGTGCGAACGAGTCACTATCCGCCCGTGCCACGCTATCTGGAATATGCCGCCCGCTACGGTCTGTATATCATTGACGAGGCTGGCGTAGAGGCGCATGCCACCGAATGGGTCTCTGGCGACAAGCGCTTCATTCCGATGTACAGGGAGCGTGTGCGCCGTATGGTGCTGCGCGACCGCAACCAGCCTGCGGTGCTATTCTGGAGTGCCGGCAACGAGAGCGGCGAGGGTCCCAACATCGGTGAGGTAATCGATGAAGGTCGCAAATACGACAAGACCCGCTGGTGGATGTACGGCGGTAACGCCTACAGCCATCCTGCCGAGGATATCATAGGTCCGCGCTACCCAACGCCGTTAGCCCTCGACCTCAGAGTAGGCCGTCATGGCGACGGTGATGTGCGCCCGTCGTTCATGGATGAGTACATATCCGTAGCTGGCAACGGCGGCGGTATGTTCGACGAGATGTGGCGCGCCGTCTATACCCACGAGCGAAGCCTCGGCGGTGCCGTCTGGGACTTCGTGTCTCCGGGACTTACGCAGCCAGCCCGCAGGCTCGCCGACAAATCGGGTCATGACGTGATGGCACACATCATGGGCAATGCCAAACTGGTGGCCGACAGTCGTAATCGTAAAAACCATGTGATTGATTTGAGCGGCCACGACGAGTGGGTGGAGGTCTATCGTGACGACTGCCTGGAGATTACTGGCAGCAACATCACCATCAGTTTCGATGTCTGTCCTCGCCAGCTCATCAGCTCCTGCGGCTCGTTCGTCACCAAGGGCGAGTGGCAGTTCGGCATCGAGCAGCGAGGCAAGGAACAGCTGTTGTTCTATATCAATACCGACAAGGCTCCTGAGGGGGCACAAGGCGAAGGCCGTCCCTTCGGCAGAAGGCAGGCGGCCACGAACCACAAGTATGAACTCACAGCCCCGCTGCCCAGCGACTGGGAGAACAAGTGGCACCATGTGGAAGCCCGCTACGACGGCCGTCAGATGACAGTAAGCATCGACAACGCTCAGGTGGCTCAGATGGAGGCTCAGGGCAACATCATCAACGCGCCCTTCCCCGTGAACATAGGCCGCAACGAGCAGACCCACGGACAGGATACCCGTGTATATATCTGCGATGCACTGATGGACAATGTCGTCATTGCCGACGCCTCAGGCCAGTTGCTGAACCTCGACTTCGAGACGGAGCAGCAGGAGGGCAAGTATTTCAGTTACGGCATCGGCGCCCGAACCTACGGCACAGTATGGCCCGACAGGACTGTACAGCCGGAGATCTATCAGATGAAGAAATCGGCCCAGCCCATATCCTGCACATTGCTGAGTGCAGATAACGGTACGGTAGAGATATGGAACAGGAACCATTTCCTCAACACCTCGTATTACGACATGAAATGGGAGCTTTACGAGGACGGTGTCTGCCTGCAGCAGGGAACGCTCAGCCCTGATGTGGAGCCATTGGCCAAGAAGGTCATCACCATACCCTACAGCCGTCCCGTCCTCAACCCCGGTTGCGAATACCGCCTCATGATAACCAGCAGTCTGAAGGCTGATGAGATCTGGGCGAAGAAAGGTCACGTCTTAGCCTGGGACCAGTTGGAACTCCCCTGGCGCCAGTTGGCTGTACCTTCTGACAAGACCCTCGGAAAGGCTGTGCTGAACCATAGCAATGACACCATCGTGGTCAGCGGCGACGGTTTCTCCTACACCTTCACCCCCGACGGCCAGCTCTTCAGCATCAAGCAAGCTGGCAAGGAACTGCTCAAGTCACCGCTCCAGTTGAACGTGTGGCGCGCCCCGCTGGCACTTGAGGTCGACGGCTGGGACCAGTGGAACATCGCCTACAACAACCGCAAGCCTTGGAACGGCTCTCAGATAGCCAACGAGTTCTATAGCAACAACCTGAACGCCATCACCCGCATCCCCATCTCCTGCGAGGCATTCGAGGCCAATGGTCAGGTCTATGTCAATGTGCGCTGGTTCTCCCAGTTTGGTGCCCCTGTCAACACGACGCTCGATGCCTACATCACCGGCCTCCGCTATTTAGGCTTCTCCGAGGTCTATGAGTACCGCATCAACGGCGACGGCACCATTGCCCTGCATCATATTCTGGAGCCCGAGGGACAGATGCCCGCCCTTCTGCCACGCATCGGCCTGACCATGACGCTCTGCGACGACATGCAGCAGGTGAAGTGGTACGGTCGCGGCCCGGAGGAGAACTATCCCGACCGCAAGACTGGCTATGCCATCGGCATCTACGAAAAAACCGTAGACGATATGTTCGAGCCCTATCTCATTCCGCAGGACTGCGGTCTGCGCTGCGACAACCGCTGGCTCGCCATGAGCAACGGCTCCGGCCAGGGACTGCGCTTCGCGATGGACGAGCCGTTCAACTTCAATGCCTACCACTACAGCACTGACAACCTGACGAAGGCGGTATATACCTACCAGCTCCAGCAGCAGGACGGCATCACCTTGAACCTCGACTACAACACGACTGGCGTAGGCTGCACGGCCTGCTACGTCCTGCCCGGCTATCAGGTTAAGCCCACCCGCTACGAGCGTCGTCTGACAATAAAACCAATATCAAAGTGATGACGAATATTTGAGATGGGATTTTAAATTGTTACAATCTGAATTGCTGGGGTGTTACGCCGGCATGGGTTTTGAAGTAGCGGGTAAGGGCACTCTGGTCGGCAAAGTGGTATTCGTCGGCGATTTGTTTCAGATTGGCCTTCGAGGTGCGCATGGTGAGTTTCAGGCGCAGCATCAGGTATTCGTCAATAATCTGCTTGGGCGAGAGTCCCGTCTTGTCCTTCACAATGAGTCCCAGGTATTTGCGGGTGATGCACATGCGGTTGGCGTAGTAGTTCACCTCGTGGCCCTGACGGAACTCGCTCTCCAGCAACTCCATAAACCTCACAAAAAGCTCGTCGGTGCGCTGTGTACCTTTATTCTGATTATCTTCGCGCGGATGGGCCTGCAGATAATCGTAGAAACCCAGAAAGAAAGCCTGCAGATGCAGTGTTACGATGCGATCGGTTAGCAGGTAGTGCTCCTGTGTGAAATAGAAGTCGAAGATGCGAAACATGCTGTTGACCACCACGTCAATCAACTCACGATAGCCACAGCGGCGGTCGGCTCGCAATTGCTCATACACGGCATGCTCCACATTCAGACTAGCAGCACGCAGAATGTCGGAACTGTAGCGGATGATATCGGCTTTAAAGTCATCGTCCATCATTTCCCATTTTACCACATCACCAGGAAAGAAGATGAGCACATCATGACCCCGCAGTTCCCATACATCGAAGTTGATGCGCACACGGGCTGTTCCAGCCTGTGAATAAAGGATAGCACCATGATCGATGGCGTGTACTTCGCTATCGATGGTGGTGCGGTCTATTTTTCCCAAATTAGTCTCGTTCATGCCGCAAAAATAGCACTTATTTCCCAAATTGCCAAATTCTGGAGCATTTTTGTTTGCAATCACATCAAAAAATCGCCGTAACTTTGCACCCGAATTCGAGAAATGGTATGAAAAAGAAGATTTTTATGATGTTGGCGATAGCACTCGCCACAGCTGTATCGACTGAGGCTCAGACCACCAGAAAGATGGATATCAACGAGCTGTTTCAGTTGATCAGCGAAAACAACAAGAGTATTAAGGCCAGTCGCACCACGGTGGCTGCTGCCCAGGAGGGCGTAAAAGCAGCTAAGAGTAATCGACTGCCCGATGTGAACGCCCAACTCAGCGCCAGCTATATCGGCAACGCACTGATGATGGATCGTGACCTGAGCGATTGGCAGAACCTGACGTCGCCCCACTTTGGCAATCAGTTTGTGGTGGATGCCCAGCAGACTATCTATGCCGGCGGCGCCATTGATGCAGGTATAAAAATGACAGAACTTGGTGTAGAACAAGCTGCGCTGGGTATGACACTGAACGAGCAGAACCAGCGTTTTGTGGCACTGAGTCAGTATCTCGACCTGCAGAAGATTGCCCATCGCCAGCAGGTACTTGAGAGTAACATCGCACTCACCAAGAAACTCATCGACAACATACGTGAGAAGCATGAGCAGGGTGTGGCGCTGAAAAACGACATTACCCGCTATGAGTTGCAGATGGAAACGCTGCGCCTGAATCTGGTGAAGCTGCAGAATACACGTAGCATTCTGAATCACCAGCTGTGCAACACCCTCGGCTTGAGCGATACAGAAATGATTGAACCCACCGACGATGCCGCCAACACCTTGTTTAATAAAGAGGGCGAGGCCCACTGGCAGGAGGCAGCCACCGCTGTTAATCCACAGTTGCAGATGGCAGGCGTGAGCGAGCAGATGGCCCAGCAACAAGTAAAGTTGGCAAAAAGCGCGCTACTGCCAAAGGTTGCCATCGTGGCTCAGAACAACTTCAATGGTCCTATCACCTTCGAGTTGCCACCCGTTGACAAGAACCTGAATATCTGGTATGTGGGCGTTGGTGTGCAGTACTCGCTCTCGTCGCTCTTCAAGAGCAACAAAAAACTGTCGCAGGCCCGTTTGCAGCATCAGGCTGCCACACAGCAAAAAGCCGTTGCCGCCGAGCAACTGAACAATCAGGTGCAGGCTGCCTATACCAACTATCTGCAGAGTTACATCGAACTGGAGACACAGCAGAAAAGCGTACAACTGGCACAGGAGAACTACCAGGTGGTAAACGATCGCTACCTGAACCAGTTGGCCCTGATTACCGACATGATCGACGCCAGCAACATGAAGCTGGACGCCGAACTGAGCGAGGCCGATGCACGAATCAACATCGCCTACGCCTATTACAAAATGAAATTCATCGCAGGAAACCTGTAGGAGAAGTGAATAGTGAATAATGAATAGTGAAAAGTGAATAGTTATGAACAAGAGAAAACAAATACTGAGAGCATATAATATTGTAGTAGTAACCTTTTTAGTACTGGGCGTGGTGTATACCCTGAGTCGCTTTGTACATCTGGGTAGCACGGAATATACCGACAATGCAATGGTGCATCGCAATCTGTCGCCTGTAAACACACGCGTGCCTGGATTTATTAAGGAGATCAGGTTCGACGAGTTTCAGTTTGTGCACAAAGGCGACACGTTGGTGGTGATTGAGGATGCTGAGTTCCGCTTGGCATTGGCGCAGGCCGAGGCTGGTGTAAAGGGACAGAAGAGCAGCACGTCGGCTGTGTCGGCAGGCATGAGCACCACCCATAGCAACGTGCGTGTGGCATCGGCAGGCATCGACGAGGCTCGTATACAGATGGAGAACGCGCAGAAGGACTATCAGCGCTTTGAGCAGTTGCTGCAGAAAGAGGCCGTGACGCGCCAGCAGTACGACAACGTGAAAGCGCAGTACGAGGCTGCACGTGCACGCTACGAGGCAGCACGCAGCCGACAGCAGGCCACCAGCATGGTGCTGGGCGAACAGCAGCAGCGACTGGGACAGTCGGCAGCCGGCGAGAGTGTGGCCGAGGCACAGTTGAATCTGGCCCGCTTGAACCTGAGCTACACGGTGATTACAGCACCCTGCGACGGCTATATCGGTCGTAAGGATATCCACGTGGGACAGTTGGTACAGCCAGGACAATTGCTGGTGAACGTCATCGACCAAAACTCAGTGTGGGTGATAGCCAACTATCGCGAGAGTCAGATGCACCACATCGCCATTGGTGCCCCTGTAGAGTTTGAGGCCGACGCCATACCTGGCATCACCTTCAAGGGAGTGGTGAAGAGTATCTCGGCTGCCAGCGGTTCGGCCTACAGCCATATGCCTGTTGACAATGCTACCGGCAACTTTGTAAAGGTAGAACAGCGTGTGCCTGTACGCATAGAACTGACTGAGGATAACAACAGCGACGACATAAAGCGCCTGCTCTCAGGCCTCAATGTCGAGTGCGAAATCGACTATTAATGTTTAAT
>JAFWOP010000076.1 GCA_017545365.1 Bacteroidales bacterium | reverse complement strand
GAAATCAACTGGAAACGCGAGTCGGGCGGTGCCGGCGGTGAGTATACCGCTACAAATGTCACCGATTTGCGCTATAAGCCAGTCAGCGAACAGTTTGAGATAACGGGTTCACAAAACGGCACCACTGGTGGTGTGTTGGATATATTCAAAAATCCCGGCTACACGTCGTTCATCGCCACAGGCGGTGATGTGACCTTTACCTTGCGGGATGCCGGTGCCACCGACATTCTCTCCATCCGCATCTACAGTGGTGGCTACCGCTCCACCATGCGAACCATTACTGGCTCGAATCACCGCGCACCTGAAACCTCCATGCTGTTGGACTATCAGGACGATGCAGAACACAACTACAATTATCAGGAGTACGAATACGACTACTGCAACGTGCTCAACAGTACCAACACCGGGCCTGCCTTCTATGTACTGAAGGGCTATCGTCAGGGAGAAGACAATGTGGAGTGTGTAACCGGTACTGACGCCGTACGTGGTTTTGAAGCCGACGGGGTAACGCCGCGTTTTATTTTGCATCAAGACAACGATGCCACCTATCCCGCCTACCCTGTTTCGGCAGAAGAGAGCACCAGACTCTATAACCTGCGCAAGAACCTTGTAGGTTTCCGAATGTACAACCATCAATGGCAGTCTTCGCGAAACTCCTATAATAAAGGCAGAATAGGTGCTTCAGGCGGCTGGGGCAAGGTGACTATCCGCATGAACAACTACACCAACGACATGAAATATGTCATCGGCTACACCAACGACGTGACGATGACCTTCGGTTCAAGGCCACACCAGCTATATCCCTACACATGGGACTTCACCAACATCTCGGCACAGGCAGAGCGTGGCGCGGCGACCAATGCCTACAACACGATAATAGTTGAAGACCTTTACGACACCAACTGGAACAATACAAGCAACGGTGTGTTCTCGTTAGACATCGAAAACACTGGGCAATACGGTTCACAATATGTGCCGGGCGCAGTACTGGTCACCACAGACAGAGCCCTGAGCAAAGTCACCTATTATGATAGCGGAGGCGCTTTTCGTACCCTTGGCCTTGACCATGCACTTGATGAGCTCGACGGTCTGGGTGTCAACGGCAAGATTTCGTTCGATAGCGACCAGCAGCTACCACCCACTCCCAGTCGAAAGAAAGCGCCACGCCGTGCCGGCACAGGCACCGTCAGTCTGCTGTCGTTATCCATGGACAACTACAAGGTAGTGGAGACCAGCGTGGAAATTGAAGGCGAGACGATCGTTACCGACTGGCAAAACACCACCAACACCTACTTGGCTGCTGGTAACGGATGGGTGAAGTTCGGTGCCGACCGAATCACAGAGACGTCGATAGCCGCCTGCGGCTTCGCCTACAAGTGCGACTTAAATGAGTCTAGCGATAAGGGCATCTATCTGCGCCCGGCACGAAAAATCAAGAACGGCGATGTGATTACCGTCAAGCTATATGCTACCAGTACGCCGAACGGTAGCAATTACGGTCTCTGCATATATCCGGAGAACATTAGTACGGCATCGGCCACACTATTCATAAGCAGCGGATTAAAGAATACGGAGGAGACACTCTCCTATACGGTGACGGCAGGCGACGGACTGGCAGACCAGAGTATGATTATGCTCTATAGGAACACCGATAAGTCTGTCTATCTCTCCGAGGTACAAATCACTGGCGATGCCAGTAGTGAACCTGTGCGCAGGGAAATTTTCTGTGAGGCACAGACCACCCTGACTATTCCCGAGGTGAATGCTGGCGGCAAGCAGGACTGGATATATGTCAGTGCCTCTGACGCTCCGACGGCCGTCGTCAACGCCACCTTGGTAAGCACTGGCACTGACGGCCCTGATGCCAATACCGACCATGACGTCTATAAATACAAGGTAACAGCAGCTGGCGATGCCTACCTGACGTTTGCCATGAACACCAGAATCTACAAGATAGGTGTCACGCATATTCTCAAGGAGATTCACCCCGTAGGAGGCACGGGTTGGGCTACCGAAATCAGGAACCACAGCATTGACCACGAACTGACGGGTTACTTTACGAAGAACGATGTCAATGCCTATACCGTCGGTTTCGACAGCTACGACATGAAGACAGCTACCGTGGCACTGACACCTGTTAATGAGGATGGCTATGTGCCTGAAAAGACTGGTATCGTAATGAGACTCGACAATATAGGAAATTTAAGCGATGCCAATAGTGGGAAATATGTGCCGCTGTTCTATCCGTCGTACACAAGGCGTGCTTCGTCTACGCCCGTATCATTTCCGACCGACAATTGGATGTATAATGTGGAAGAAGGTATCGATGCAGACAATAGGAATTACAATGAGAACATCACTGTTGATGGTGTCTACTATACCAAGTTCATCCTGACCAATGTTCACTGGCTCTACACACTCTCTGACCAAACAGGCCAGTGGACTCAACTTAGCAATGCTGATGCAGCAGGGTTCCACCGTATGCATATTTGGAACGATGAAACGCTTGACGTGATGCCTGCGCACACAGCCTATCTGCTGGTACCCACTGACCAGCTGCCGGTAGCCCTCTGGGGCACCTTCCCGCCATCCTCCCGCCGTCTCTACACCCTCGGCATTCGTGAACTGGATAATGAGACGACTGACCTCACCGCTCCGCGCGATGACCACAAGGAAAATGGACGACAGTGCTGGTACACTCTCAATGGCACAATGCTGTCAGCCACACCCACCAAGCCGGGCATCTACATCAAGAACGGACGGAAGGTCGTGGTGAGGTAAACGGCACGATTCGGCAGCAAGAGCACTCAGGCACTCAGCTCAGTCGCCGCTCACAGGGTATCCAGAACCAGAAGGTGGAGCCGAGGTCGGGACCATCGCTCTCGACACCTATCTCGCCGCCACAGCGTTCGACGATGGACTTGCAGATGGCCAGTCCCATGCCGGTGCCCTGGACGAATTCGTCGAGTTTGACGAAGCGCTCGAAAATCTGTTCCTGCTTGTCGCGTGGGATGCCGATGCCGGTATCCTCGCAGAAGACATAGAGGCCATGGCGGTCGTAGCGATACCCCAGACGTATGTGACCCTTCTTGGTAAACTTGACGGCATTGGTGACGAAGTTGGTCATCACCTGCTGCACGCGGCCTATGTCCAGCGTGGTCATGAACGTGGTGTAGGGGTTGTCCTTGACAAACGACAGCCCAGCATCCTGCACGCGTGACTGCAGGGTGAGGCAGATGTCCTCGAACGAGGCGGCGAAGTTGACGTTCATCGGCATGAGCGACGTGGGACCATCGGTGAGCGACGATGCCTCGATGATGTCGTTGATGAGTCGCTGCAGCATATCGCTGCTGTTGCGTATGATGCGGACATACTCGCCACGCTCCTCGCTGTCGCGGCCAATGACATGAATCTCGCTGATGGGGATGCTGACATCGTTGAGCGTGATGCCCTCGAGGTTCAGCTCCTTGATCTTCCACTTCAGCGGCTCTTCGCCCCAGACATAACGTGAGTTCGACGTAAGAAAAGTGTCCAAAAAGTTGTAGGAGTGAAATATTTTTTGTACCTTTATAGGTGAAAATCAAACAGATACAAATAACATCCACTCCTATGACGGCTGCAAATTTAATAGAAATTTTCTGTATTCTCGACGAATTCTGCAAATTTTTTACTCCAGAGTTGAAAAAACATCTAGTTGACACCTCAGGCAAGAGGCGTCGCAACCGTCCGTGCCGTCTTTCCGACAGCGAGGTGATGACGATACTGGTGCTGTTCCACACCATGCATTTCCGCGACCTCAAGTCCTTCTACCTCGGCTACGTCTGCCAGCATATGCGCAAGGATTTTCCCCATACGGTCTCCTACAACCGTTTCGTGGAGCGGCAGGCACAGGTGGCCCTTCACCTGCTGCTGTTCCTTCAGACCTGCGCCCTGGGCAAGTGCACTGGCTTTTCCATCATAGACTCCACGCCGCTGGTGTCATGCCACATCAAGCGGATGCACATGCACAAGACAATGAAGGGCTGGGCGGCTAAAGGCAAGTGTACCATGGGATGGTTTTATGGATTCAAGTTGCATTTGGTCATCAATGACAAGGGCGAAATCATACAATGGCAACTCACGCCGGGTAATGTGGATGATAGGGCACCGCTGAAAGACAGCCGTTTTACGGAGAAACTCTTCGGAAAACTCTTTGCCGACAGGGGATACATCAGTCAGGACCTCTTTGAGATGCTGTTTGTTGACGACATACATCTGGTCACGAAAATCAAGAAGAACATGAAGAACTCGCTGATGAACCTCTATGACAAGCTCATGCTAAGGAAACGCTCAGTTATTGAGACTGTGAATGACGAGTTGAAGAATGTATGCCAGATTGAGCATACCAGACACCGCTCCATCGACAACTTTGCCACAAACTTGTTCGCCGGACTTATTGCCTACAACCTGCTGCCAAAGAAGCCTGAAATGAATTTAGAAATCATCGACAAAAGTAGACTTATTGCGTAAGGCTTACGTCGAACTCACGT
>JAFWOP010000127.1 GCA_017545365.1 Bacteroidales bacterium | reverse complement strand
TGTACAGCTACCTTCATGACTATGCGAGCAGCGAGCGGTACTACAAGCTGGCGTTGGAGAACTACGAGAAACTCTTTGCCGCCAATCCCGCCGCCTACCGTGCCGACCTCGCCATGACGCAGAACAACCTAGGCAGCCTGTACAGAGCCCTTCATGACTATGCGAGCAGCGAGCGGTACTTCAAGCTGGCGTTGGAAAACAGAGAGAAACTCTTTGCCGCCAATCCCGCCGCCTACCGTGCCGACCTCGCCAGTACGCAGCACAACCTAGGCATCCTGTACTACGGCTTTCATGACTATGCGAGCAGCGAGCGGTACTACAAGCTGGCGTTGGAAAACTACGAGAAACTCTTTGCCGCCAATCCCGCCGCCTACCGTGCCGCCCTCGCCAATACACATTGGAATATGATGCTGCTTTATGCTGAAACGGAACAAATAGACCAGTATGACACAAGTCTGAAGAAAACGTTAGATCTGAGCCGTAACTTGTATTCGTTGGATCCGCCTACCTACAAGCAGGATATAATAGACTTGCAAAACAGAACAGTCTGGCGTATGTTGGTGAAAGGAGGAGTGGATGAGGCATTGGCTCTAGCAAAGGAGAATTATGCTTTGGATGAGACAAACGAAACTTCATTGTATTACTTGGCACAATGCTTTAATAGCAAGGCGTATTTATATGCTAACGCTGCGGATTATACTCAAGCCATGAGTACCATAGATAAAGCCATTGAATTAATGCCGAGAGAAGCCGACTTCTACGACTCCAAGGGTCGAATCTTGCTGATGCAAGGCAAAGACCAAGAGGCGTTGAAGATGTGGAAGAAAGTACTGGAGTTAAACCCAAAGTTCCTTGATGACTATCCTAAGGGAACGAACCTTTCCAACGGGCTGAAAGCAAAGGGGCTGATTAAATAGTATAGCTATGCAACAGAAGGAAGAGTATAAGTATTTTGCCTTTATCTCCTACAATTCGAAGGATGCGCGGTGGGGGAGGCGGTTGCAGCGGAAGCTGGAGGGGTACCGTATGCCCGCTACGCTCTGTTCGGAGCACGGGTGGAAGCGGAGGCCGATAGCCCCTGTCTTTTATGCTCCGACAGACATACAGCCGGGCGACCTGCGACAGGAACTGGAGGCGCGGCTGAGGGCTTCGCGCCACTTGATTGTCATCTGCTCGCCCCATTCCGCCAAGGCCAAATGGGTGGGTTGGGAGATTGCCTACTTCCATTCCTTGGGGCGGACGGAGAACATCCACTTCTTTATCGTCGACGGCGAGCCGCACAGCCAAGACCCCGAACGCGAGTGCTTCAACCCCATCATTGAGGAGCTGGGCATCCCCGAACATCTGGGGGCGAATATCCATGAGCGGGTGAGCCGCTGGCCGTGGGTCAACCGCGAACGGGCATACGTGCAGCTCGTCACCAAACTGCTGGGCGTGGAGTTCGACAGCCTGTGGCAGCGGCACAAACGGCTGCTGCGCCGTCGGTGCACCCTTGGGGCAATAGCTGTCGTGGCGGTGTTCGCTGCTCTCATCGGCGTGTGGCGGGCCAACCAGCCTGTGGATGTGAGCGTACGGCTACAAGAGGCCTCGATGCACAACGACAACCTGCCACCACTGCAAAAGGCGATGGTGAGCATCACCCTCGAAAACGAGACTAAGCGAGACACACTGGATGACATCAACGACAAGGCCCATTTTGCCAATATCCCACACAATGCAGTCGGGCAGCCCATCCGTATCACTATGGTATGTGGCAACTGGCTGACGGTGGACACCACCATGACGCTGGCGGAGGAGTTGGTGCTCAGCATCAGACGTGACCCAAGCCCATACGGTAATGTTATCTTCACCCTATGGGATGCTGAGGCAGGTGCAGGAAAAGCTGGTGTCGGAGTCACCATAGCAGGGGTGGATGCCGTCTCAGATGCCGACGGGAGGGTCAGGCTGACAGTCCCCTTAGAGCGGCAGGATACCACCTATGTGGTTCATAGCACAGCCCCCTTGCGCGACTCGCTCCTGCGGATGCCGGTGACAGAAAGCAGCGTGATGGTGGTGAGGTAGACCTAACGGAACATCTAACCGTCAGCGTTGGTTTTGTGATAGATAATACTCCGCACGTAAGGCGACGTTGCGGCGGAGGCAGTCGCGGTAGAGGGAGAGTTCGAGGCTGTGGTAGTTGCCGTCGCGGCCGATGAGTGGCAGGACGTAGTCGGTGCGGCTGTAGCCTTCGACGTTCAGCAACAGCGTGTTGGTGTCGAGCGTAACGGTGACGGTGTCGGGCGAGATGGGGCTCACCAGCTTGGCGGGTGTGGCGTCGGTGCGCCAGTTGACGGGGTTGATGGCCATGCGGTTGCCGTCGCTGAGCATGGGAATGGCGCAGGTGTTGTCGCGCACCGAGTTGTAGCAGATGGTCACCCCCACGTCGGTGCTGTCCTTGGCGGGGCGGATATGATGGGTTTGGGCAAGGTCGGCATCCGTGATGCGCCACCCGATGACGTATGCCGCCACCAGACGGCTGTAGGTGGCGGAGTCCATCCCTTTCAGCAGGTCTATTACGGCGATAGCCCCTTGGCTGAAGCCTGCCAGGATGAACGGGCGGCCACCGTTGAGGTGTTCGAGATAGTATGCAAAGGCTCTCCGCACATCGCCCATGGCCAGGGGCAGACGATATCGCATCAGTGCGTCGGAGGTGAACGCCTGGAGGGTGCATTGGCGGTAGTAGGGCGAAAAGTAGTTGAGCTGTCCCGACATGATATGGTCCACACCCACCATCTCACCCCGAAGGAGGGGGCGGATGCTGTCGTTGTAGGTGTCGGCATAGTGGCAGGGCAGCCCGCCCGTGGTGTAGTCGCCAGTCTCGGTTGAAACGATATAGAATATGTCGACCTCGGCGTTGCGGTGGCAGGTGTGCCACTGTGTCGTGTCGGCGTAGTCGGGTGCCGCCGGAACGTACATCATAGGGTGGACATTGTCACCTTTTTTGCACGAAAGCGTGCAGCAGGAGCAGCCGATGCTGAGTACCAGTGTGCCGAAAATAAGTGGTATTGAACGCGTTCCTTTCATAACGGGTGAGTATTGTTGTCTTGCAAAGATACGTTTTTTTCTCCATATTCCATCTTTTCTCCTCCTTCCTAGCCCCATGGCCACCGGTTTCCCTGCGGTGACGTTCTCTATACTCATTGATTATTAGTAGATTACTCGGGTTCTGCTGCATTTTGATTTGGTGTGTTAAATAAATCAGAAATGGAATTGAAAACAATCGAAATAAAATGCAAATAAAAGGTGCGAAGTCGCTGCGGAGCCGTCTACGTCGAGGGAGGTTTGTGAGAAGGGGCATGCCCTAATGAATGTGTTAAATGATGTCAAATATGCACTTTTTTACACCCCCCATGATAACTTTTTGCCCTTTTCTTGGCTATATATATGTAGGGAATAGTCTTTTTCGGTATCATTATATCAAACGAGGGCATGCCCTGATTTCGACCTGCCTTCGCTTTTTTGTCGCGCAGCCTTCACTCCTAAGGGGGGTATCCAAAACGGGATGAAAAAGTCCCGATCATCACCTATCCATTTCTCGGATGACCCCTTTTTATGTATGAAGGGGTTGGCTATGGTGGAAAAAAAATGATTACTTTTTGATGCAGGATTCGGAATAAATGTGTATATTTGCAATTCAAACCTTTTGATTATTTTCTCTCGTACTATGGTGACCTTTACACATTTGCATGTCCACTCGCATTACTCGATGCTCGACGGAATGTCGAAGATACCCGATTTGATTAAGAAGGCCAAGAAGAACGGCATGTATGCCATGGCCCTCACCGACCATGGCAATATGTTCGGTATCAAGGATTTTGTAGATACGGTGGCAAAGGAGAACGGCAAGGTGAAGGCTAAGATTAAGGAGCAGGAGGCGGTGCTGAAGAACGACGGGGCCACGCCGGAGGAGAAGCAGGAGGCGGAGTATCAGATAGAGCAGTTGAAGGGGCAGATGTTCAAGCCTATCATAGGTACCGAGGCTTACTGCGCCCGCCGCACATTGTACGACAAGGACAAGGAGGTGAAGGAGATAAACCCGGAGACCGGGCGTGAGCGCATCATGGACAGCAGCGGCTACCACCTCATACTTCTGGCGAAGAACAAGAAGGGTTACCACAACCTCTGCAAGCTGGCCTCGATAGCTTATACCGATGGGTTCTACAGCCGTCCCCGTATCGACCACAACGTGCTGGAACAGTATCACGAGGGGCTGATAGTGTGTTCGGCCTGTTTGGGAGGCGAAATCCCGCAGCTGATTATGCGGGGCGACATTCAGAAGGCCGAGGAGGCGGTGCTGTGGTTCAAACGTGTTTTCGGCGACGATTATTACATAGAGCTCCAACGCCATAAGACCGATAAGCCCAACTCCAACCGCGACACCTACGTGCAGCAGCAGCGCGTGAACCCCGTGTTGGTGGAGCTGGCCCGCAAGCACGGTATCAAGATTATTGCCACCAACGATGTCCATTTTGTGGAGGAGGAGCATGGCGAGGCTCACGACCACCTCATCTGCTTGGCCACACAGAAGGATTATGCCGACCCCGACCGTCTGCATTATACCAAGCAGGAGTGGCTCAAGACCCCGCAGCAGATGGCCGACATCTTCGACGACCTGCCCGAGGCGATAGAGAACACCCAGGAGGTGGCCGACAAGGTGGAGGTGTACAGCATCGACTCGGACCCCATCATGCCCGAGTTCGACATCCCCGCCGACTTCGGCTCCGAGGCCGAATACCGCGCCCGCATCACCGAGAAAGAATTGTTCGACGAGTTCACCCAGAACGAGCGGCACGAGGTGGTGATGAGCCAGGCCGATGCCGAGACAAAGATAAAGAAGCTGGGCGGCTATAATAAGCTTTACCGCATCAAGTTCGAGGCCGACTACCTCGAGAAGCTGGTGTGGGAGGGTGCGCACAAACGTTATGGCGAGGAGCTGTCGGACGAGGTGAAGGAGCGTATCGTCTTCGAGCTCCATACCATCAAGACCATGGGTTTTCCCGGCTATTTCCTGATTGTGGCCGACTATATCCGTGGTGCGCGTGAGGAGTTGGGGGTGAGCGTAGGCCCTGGCCGTGGCTCGGCGGCTGGCAGCGTGGTGGCCTACTGCCTGTGGATTACCGATGTGGACCCGCTGAAGTACGACCTGCTGTTTGAGCGTTTCCTGAACCCCGACCGTATCTCGCTGCCCGATATCGACGTGGATTTCGACGATGCGGGCCGCGGCCGTGTGCTGGACTGGATTACACGGAAGTATGGCAAGGAGAAGGTAGCGCATATCATCACCTACGGCACCATGGCGGCCAAGTCGGCCATTGCGGACGTGGGACGTGTGGAGAAGATTGACCTCTCGGTGGTCAACAAGATAAAGGAGTATATCCCCGACCGCGCGTTCCCCGACAATGTGAAGGACGAGAACGGCAAGTCGCCCGCAGTGAACCTGGTGAACTGCTACAAGTATGTGCCAGAGCTGAAGCACCTGATGGAAGACCCCGGCAACGAGGAGCTGAAGAACATGCTCACCTACGCCGCCGAGCTGGAGGACACCAACCGGCAGACGGGCATCCATGCCTGCGGCGTTATCATCGGTGCCGACGACCTCACCAACACGGCACCGGTGTGCACCATCTACGATAAGGAGTCGAAGCAGGATGTGCTGGTGACCCAGTACGACGGCCACGTGGTGGAGACTGTGGGACTCATCAAGATGGACTTCCTGGGGTTGAAGAACCTCACCATCATCAAGAATGCCATCGGCATGATTAAGAAGAACCATGGGGTGGAGATAGACATCGACCACATACCGATTGACGACGAGGCCACCTACCGCCTGTTCTGCGAGGGCGACACGGTGGGCACCTTCCAGTTTGAGTCGGCGGGTATGCAGAAATACCTGCGCGAGCTGGAGCCCCATGTGTTTGAGGACCTCATCGCTATGAACGCCCTCTACCGTCCGGGTCCCATGGACTATATCCCCGACTTTATCGACCGCAAGCAGGGGCGCAAGCCCATCGAGTATGACATCCCCTGCATGGAGAAATACCTGAAGGACACCTACGGCATCACGGTGTATCAGGAGCAGGTCATGCTCCTCTCGCGCCAGCTGGCCGATTTTACCCGCGGCCAGAGCGACACCCTGCGCAAGGCTATGGGCAAGAAGCAAATAGACAAGATGAACGAGCTGGAGGTGCTCTTCTACCAAGGCGGCGAGAAGAACGGGCATCCCAAGGAGAAGTTGAAGAAGATATGGGAGGACTGGAAGAAGTTTGCCTCCTACGCTTTCAACAAGTCGCACGCCACCTGCTATTCGTGGGTCGCTTATCAGACGGCCTACCTCAAAGCGCACTATACCGCCGAATATATGGCCGCTGTGATGACCAGCGGGCAGAACGACATCAAGCGTCTCACCGAATTGATGGACGACTGCCGCAAGCACGGCGTGGAAATCCTAGCCCCTTCGGTCAATGAGTCGGAGATGGACTTCTCGGTCAACAAGAAGGGGCAGATTCGTTTCGGCCTCAAGGCCATCAGCGGCATGGGCGAGGGGGCGGCCTCCGCCATCATCAGCGAACGCGAGCAGGGCGGTCCCTACAAAGATGTCTTCGACTTCCTGATGAGGGTGGACATCCGCTCTATCAACCGCAAGAATCTGGAGGTGCTGGTGAAGGCGGGAGCCTTCGACGGGGTGGGGGATATGCACCGTGCGCAATATTTTGTCAAGGACAACCCCTCCGAAACGGCTCCCACCTTTATTGAGAAGCTTATGCGGTGGGGCACTCGTTACCACGAGAATCTGGAGAGTGCGCAGATGTCTATCTTCGACATGAGCGACGACATCAAGCAGGAGGACCACCCCCCGATACCCGACTGCGAGCATTGGTCGGTGGTAGAGCAGTGCCGTGAGGAACTGTCGCTCATAGGCCTTTACCTCAGCGGTCACCCGCTCGACAACTTCAAGTACGAGATGAAGCACTTCACTACTCACACCTGCTCGCAGCTCACTGACCTCAACAGTTTGGTCAATAAGGATATCCGCATCGGCGGCATCATCACTGAGGCCAAGATGGGCGTTTCGAAGAACAACGGCAGCCCCTACGGCATTATGACTATTGAGGACTATTCGGGGGCATACACCCTCAGGCTATACCGCGACGAATACCTCAAGTTTAAGAACTACTTTGAGAAAGACCTCTTTGTCTACATCAAGGGTACGGTGAAGCAGAACTCGCGCATCAACCCCGACGGCACCAAGACGGTCTTCAGCACCTATTTTAAAGTCCTCAGCATGGAGATGCTTATCGATGTGATGGACAAAAAGTCCAAGTCGGTCAACTTCACCATCAATCTGGACCACATAACCCGCGACTTCTGTGTGGATTTGGACAAGCTGGCGCATAAGTACAAGGGCAAAGTGCCCCTCGAAGCGTTGGTCTGCGACAAGGTCCACAACCTCACCCTCACGATGAAAAGCCCCCACCTCCGCGTCAACGCCCGTGAATTCCTGCCCCTCCTGGAGAAGATGAACGGGGTGTGCGATGTCAGGCCTGTCGCGTTCCCGACTAACTGAAGTATGAACTAAGGGAATTCGTTTATTCGGTAGCCTTTGGTGCGGCAGCGATTAACACAGTAACACATCAACACATTCAAAAACACATTCACACATTTATGAACTTAGTCACCCCAGTCCTCATCCCTCAGTCGCCCTGCTCCATCGGGTTCGACACCCCGTTGTTGCTGATGGGCTCGTGCTTTGCCGACGAGGTGGGTGGCAAATTCATGCAGGCGGGGTTCCGCACCCTCAGCAATCCCTTCGGCACACTCTATAACCCACTGTCTGTTGCAGCTTGTCTGCGCCGTGCGCTCGACAATAGGCCTGTCTTGATGGACGAGCTGGTGTTCCGCGACGGCCTGTGGCATTCATGGCTTCACCACAGCCGATTCTCACACCCCGACAAGGAGGTTTGTCTTCGGCTCTGCAATGCCTCTGTGGAACAGGCCCATGCCATGATTCGGCAGACCCCGTGGCTTTGGATTACCTTCGGCACCGCTTGGGTCTTCGAGCTGTCGCCTCAGTCGGGCTTCAGTGTCGATACCCCGGGCGGCGTTGTGGCCAACTGCCACAAGATGCCTGCCTCCACCTTCTGCCGTCGTCGCCTCGACATGCACGAGATAGTGGCGCAGTGGCTGCCTCTGCTGGAGGAGTTGCACGCTCTCGGATGCCATGTGGTGTTCACCGTCAGCCCCATACGTCATACCGCTGACGGGGCTCATGGCAACCAACTCAGCAAGGCCACCCTCCTTTTGGCAGTGGACCAGATGGTGCAAATGGGCGCGGCTGCCTATTTCGACAGTTACGAAATCTTGATGGACGAGCTGCGCGACTACCGTTTCTATGCCCGCGACCTTTGCCACCCCTCAAACCTGGCTGTCGATATTGTGTGGGAACGACTCCAGCAGACCTACATGACCGCCGTTGTCCGACAGCAGGTGGCACTCAATGAGAAGGCTGCACGCCAATCCCTTCATCGGCCTCTTCACCCAAAACAATAATAACACCATACTATGAAGAAGAAAAAAATTGCCCTAGTGATGGGCGGCTACTCAGGAGAACACGATATCTCCATCCTCAGTGGAAACCAAGTGTATGAACACCTGAACCACGACCAATACGATGTGTACAAGATTGTCATCGACCGTCCCGAATGGTATTGGTTGGCCGATGACGGCTCACGCCGTCCAGTCGACCGAGGCAACTTCACCGTCCAGGGGGTTGAGCGTTTCGACCTCGCTTTCATCATCGTTCACGGCAACCCTGGCGAGAACGGCGTGCTGCAAGGCTATTTCGACATGCTCGACATCCCATACACCACCTGTGGCTTTTACACGTCTGCACTCACCTTCAACAAAGGCTATTGCAACCCCGTGGTCAAGAGTTTCGGCATTGTAAGCCTTGCCAAGTCAAAGCTCCTCTATGGCAACCAGCCCATTGATGCCGATGCGATACTGAAAGATCTTTCGCTCCCCGTCTTTGTCAAGCCCGCCGCTGGCGGGAGCAGCGTAGCGACCACCAAGGTCAAACAACCTGAGCAACTCCTTCCCGCCATCCGTGAGGCTCTACAGGCCGACACTGAGGTGCTTGTCGAAGAGTTCATCCAAGGGCGCGAGTTCGACTGCGGGGTCTTCCGCACCAAAGACAAGAAATACATTTTCCCCATCACCGAAATCATCCCCACTAACGGGCATGAGTTCTTCGATTATGCCGCCAAATACGACGGCTTCAGCCAGGAGGTGACGCCCGCCGAAGTCGACAAGTCTGTCAGCGACCATATCCAGCAGGTGTCTTCCCAGCTGTATGACCTCCTCGACTGTCGTGGCATTGTCCGTTTCGACTACATCTACGATACCGAGAAAAAGGAACTATTCTTCCTTGAGGTCAACACCATCCCTGGTCAGAGCGCCGAGAGCATCGTTCCCAAGCAGGCCCGCGCCATGGGCATCAGCACCAGCCAGCTGTACGACATGGTCATACAGACGGCGCTCCAATAAATTGAGGTAAGACGTAAGAGTTAAGAATTAAGAAGTAGGCTACCGCGGTCAATATACTCATACAATCAAGCAATCGGACAATCAAGCATTCTTCTAACCTAATGATGAGTCGCCCCACACATATATTCTTGCTCTTGGCCTGTTCGTTCATGGCTGTTGCTCCTGTGAGGGGGCAGACTCCCTGTCGCGACACTTCGGTCGTTATCTACGATTCCATCTGCAAAGGGCTCACCTACGATTTCAATGGTCGGACTCTTGACCATTCGGGTGTATACTATGACACCCTTCAGCGTATCGGATCCGACTGCGACAGTTTCATCCGACTGCGGCTCGCCGTCCTCGACACTCCTGAAGTGGTCCTCTACCCTAGTAAGAAATGCAAGGGGCATGTCGGCTACGACCTCTATGGTAGCGGCATCGGCAACTATTTCTTATGGTCGTCGCAACCCCACGACCCCGCCGTCGATTCCCAACAATACCAGCCCTCCATACATGTCAACCCACACGAACCTACCACTTATTCCCTTTATGTCGACTATCGCGAAACGCCCCAATGTCCCGGGTTCGGCAGCCGCCTCATAAATCCGATTGTCCCCCTCGTCGCGAACATGCACTTGGAGCCCGCCGAGGTGACTCTCGACCATTTGGAATTTACAGTCGAAGACTATAGTACCAACACACGCGAATACCAATGGGGCGGGTGGAGCGGCCGTTATTGGCACATCAATGGTGAGGTGCAGAGCAACACAAATGAATGTGCCACTTTTGCCGTACACCCCGACTGGCCCGACACCTTGGTCATTATGATGCAGGCGTTCACCACCACCTGTATCGACACCGTCATCAAAATCCTACCCTTCAAGAAAGTAGCCCTCTACATTCCTAATGTCTTCACCCCCGATGGCGAGTCAAACACACGCTTCGGCCCTGTCCTGCTGGGGGTGCTGGAATTCGAGATGTGGCTCTATGACCGGCGAGGACGGCTTATTTTCCATACCACCTCGGCCAATGATACATGGGACGGCACCTTTCAGGGTGTCCCATGCCCACAAGGAGTTTATACCTATCTCTGTCGTTACAAAGACATCATCACGCCTCAAGGCTATCAGTCGCGTAGCGGCACAGTTCTCCTCTTACGATAATGATTGGGCAAAAAAGAAAGACTCCCACTAAAGGGAGTCTTGTTGTTTGAGGTCGCTTCCGGATTTGAACCGGAGTAGCAGGTTTTGCAGACCTGTGCCTAGCCCCTCGGCCAAACGACCTTTTTGTCTTAAAAGCGGTTGCAAAAGTACGAAGTTTTTTTCAATTGGCAAAATATTTTTTCCTTTTTTCTCGCGAGACGTTGGGTTATAGGTGATTATTTGTTACGCTGAGAGCGTCAGAGAACCTCAAAAATGGTATGTAGAAGAGCCGTTATTCTCAGATTTCGGATCTTTTTTGGTACTATCTTTTCAGGTATTTTATCTCTTTAGGGTCGATGAGGCCGTATTGCATGGCTTTGGCGATGCGGGCACCAGATTTGTTGACAATATCAAGTTTGCGGGATAGCTCTTTTTGGCGTTCCTGAATGCTCTTGTCAGTTTCGTGGAGGTTGGAGGCTATTTCGGAGGCAGTGCAGCCGGCGGCTTCGAGGAGGAGGAGCTGCTGTTCGGTGTTGTTGAGGGTTATGTTGCAAGAGGTGTCGGCCACGTGTTTGACATAGAGTTCGGCAGCTTCTTTGAGGGTCAGCATAACAGGGTAGTTGAAGTAATAGCGTTCGCCCCGCTCGAGGGATTCAATGGCGCGAAGGACGTTGTCGACAGAGAACCCCCCGGCTGCGTTCTTGCTGATGAAGGCTTGTGCGCCATGTTGGAGGGACTCGAAAACCACGCGGGCTATCTCTATCATGCGTTCGTGGCGGTTGCCTTCGTTGGGGAGCGGGTTGTCGAAACGGCCGGATAGCATGGCGATTTTGATGTCGGGATATTTCTTGTGGACGCGGTCGGCGATGAAAAGGCCGCCTGTGGGTTCGCCTTGAAACTCGATGTCGAGAAGCAGATAGTCGGGCAGGTCGTGTGGCAGGGGGCTGTCAAGAGCGGAAAGCAGTTGTGCGCCGCTGGCATAGGTGTCCATGACTGTCACTTGGCGGTAGTCAATTTCGCCATCGTCGTTCATGCCGCACGCCACAGAGTGAGGCTGGCTGTTGAGTTCTAATTTGAGGGCTTTGCGGATGATGGGTTCGTCGTCCACGAGGATGATTTTGATGGATTCCATGGTGTTTCTTTTTTATAGAGTGGTAACACAAAGGGTACTTAATGGTTTTGCAGGCTTTTTGTCCTCCATGGTTTTGGGGCCTAACTTTGGTTGTTGCTGCCAGCAAGGAGGCAGTGGAAAGTGCTGCCTTGGTTTTGTTGGCTTTCTGCCCAAAGACGGCAGCCGCGGATGGTGTTGTCGTCGTGGCGTTTGATGATATATTTGCAGAGAATGAGGCCGAAACCGGTGCCATGAGGTGCTGCGGGGTCGGTGTCGGAGCGCACCTTCTTGTCTGGCCGGAAAAGGTTCTCTAGCGTTTCCTCATCCATGCCGCACCCGGTGTCGTCTATCTCAATGTGGACAAAGCGGTTGTCTTCGGGATAGAGCTCGGCGTAGATGGTGACTTTCCCTTGTTGGGTATGCTGTAGTGCGTTGTTGACAAGGTTGCGCAGCATAATCTCAACCAACTGGCGGTCGCCATTAATGTGGAGTGTGGTAGGGTAGAAGATGAGGTCTACATCGTGTTCGAGCCTGACACAAGAGGCTGCGACGCTTTCGAACACCTCGTCCAAAGGGAACACCGAGGGCTGGAATTGTAGGCCGCTGGGGATGGACAGGTTGGTCCAGTTCTTGATATTGGCGAAGGTGCGGAGGAGCTGGTCGAGGACTTCTTGGCGCATCTCGTCGCTCATGTTTTTGTTGGTGAGATAGGAGAGGAAGGGGTTGATGTCGTGGCGGAGGACGGAGAGGCAAGTCTCAACATTGGCGATACGTTCGACGCTTTGTCGACGGGCTTCCTGTAGGGCCTTTTTCTCGGCATGGAGCACTTGTGTCCGATGATGGAGGAGGAACACTAGTGCTGCCATGGCTATGAGGAAGAGGGAACTGACGATGATGATGATGACGTAGTAAAAGTTGCGGTTCTCAGACTGGACGAGACGGTCTTGGAGCATGGCATCGGCACTTTCGTTTTGGCGGATGAAAGAGAGCAGCTGCATCTGACGGTCGTACCACTGCTGGTTGACTTCGGGTGACGAGGAGAAACCGAGACGGATGAGCCCATCGTAGAGCATTGATTCGAATTTCGGGGCCATGCCGTCGTGCCAGCTGCTGTCCTTGAGGGCGCGGTCGTAGTAGTTGTATGCGAGTTCGTATTCGCCCAGGCGAATGCAGTACTCGGCGGCAGCAACAATGGCGCCGAGGTGCTGGTAGGGGTCTGAAGTTTGGAAAAAGAGGTCGGTGGAGACATCAAACATATCGAGGCCGTAGTCCCCCGTGACCACAACGGAGTCGTGAGGATAGACCCGCGAGCCGAGTTGTCCGAGGGCATGGCGTATGGAATCACAATCGACCAAGTAGGTGTCGGGTTTGATGTTGGTGTCTGCAACAATGAAGGCTTGGAGCTGGAAGACATTGGCCAGATGATAGATGCTGTACTGGTTGGGGATGGCAAGAATGCGGAGGTTTTGTGCCAGATAGTCGTATGAACGGCGGAGCATCTGAGAGTCGCTACCCAAGGCAGATGCAAGGCGGTAGTAGCTGTGAGCCAGGGCATAGTTGAGGGAGAGTTCCTCAGCATAGTCGCATTTGAGCTTCGGTCGTGCCTCTTCGATGTCCTTCAGCATGTCGAGCATGTTTTTCTGAGTGGAGGGGGTGAGAAGGGTGCCGGAAGATGATGCCACGGCGCTGTTGCGGTAATGATAGTTGAGGGTGAGTGAGGTTATGTAGTATTCCATCTGAGCGAAGGAATACAGGTAGTTGTCTCTTTTGCGGCGAAGTCGAGACGACTGGTCGATGTCGTATAGTATCTGATACGACTCTGCAATGCGGCAGCTGCGTTGGAGGAGCCGGATTTGGATGAGTTGGGCAATGAGCCGTTCAGCTTCTGCATTTGGGCTGGGGTGGATATTATGGCCAAAGGCGTTTTGGGTGGCCTGTAGGACGCTGTCAATGTATGCGAAAGAGGAGTCGTGCTCAGCGAGCATGTAGAATCCGAAGGCCATGTTGTTGTAGGCACGGAGCTTCCCGTCGGCATAGTCGGGCATGGAGTCGTGTACCATATTGAGAGCCGAACGCGCTACGGCAATAGAGCGTTGCGGGTCTTGATACCGGTTCATGAAAGAGACCTTGTTGTAATTGTCGATGTGGCCGCGCAGCCTAAGATCCATGCCTTTGGGTCGCTGTTGTGACCGACAACCCGACAGCAGGGTCAGGACTAGTATGAGCAGGGGGATGAAGTGCAATATTCGTTTCATAGCAAGTTGCAAAATTACGAAGAATATTTCAATTAATAACAAAATGGTCGAAAAAGCCGCCGATTGAGAACTGAGAACTGAGAATCGGCACCCGCCCCGATTTTACTTTTGGCATTCCTTCGTTTTTCTATCCTTTTCCCTTCGTCTTTCTTTCGCAGCAGGAAGCGAAAGCACGTCGAAAACATGACGAGGGCGCGACGAAGGCATGGCGTATGGTTGAAGTGTGGGCGACAAAGCGGAGAAGCTGCGGCGGAACCGTGCTGTCGGCAAAAATAGTTGCGTTTTTTTGTTGAATGGAAAAAAAGTATTATATTTGCAAAATAAATAACAAATACCAACTATGGAAGAAAACGAACTTATTCTTTTGAAGAATAGTAAGAAACACATTGTAAAGGCTGGCAAGTGGCTGAACATTTTTTCTATTTTTGCAGCCATTAGTGTTCTGTTTATGGTGGCAGGAGGTGTTTTTTTGCTATTTTTTAGCGGCACTCTTGACGAGTCTACCCCTTATTATTTAGACAATATTCTTGGTTTTTCGGGTATAGCTGTTATTTTGTTTGCAGCTGCATCGCTCGCGCCAATAGTGTTCATGCGTCGTGCGGTACATGCTGCCGACCAGGTGCGGGTGAATAACGATATGCTGCCTTCGGTGGAATATCTTTCACAGGTTCATTACCTCTGCCATTATGTGGCATGGTTGATGATTGTGTGTTTCCTAATTGCCATAGTGGCTTCGGCTGTGGCGCTGATAGTGTTTTGGCCGCAGCTTACAATGGTGATGTACAGATAATTTTTGTTTGTCTTAATTGTTTGAGAGATATTTTGATAGGGGAGGGGCAGGCGTTCCTCCCCATTCCTTTTTTATGCCGAATGGAAAAAATGTAGTATCTTTGCATTCCATTAATAATATTGCAATATGAGATACGAAGTGGACTTCCTAATCATCGGCTCGGGTATCGCCGGGCTGAGTTTTGCCCTGAAGGTGGCGCCCTACGGCCGAGTGTGCGTATTGAGTAAGGGCGAGGCGGCAGAAGGTTCGACCCGCTATGCCCAAGGGGGTATAGCAGCGGTGATGTATGACAGCGACAGTTTCGACAAGCACATACAGGACACGTTGGTGGCTGGTGACGGCATCTGCGACCGCGAGGTGGTGGAGATGACCATCCGCGAGGCTCCCGACCGAATCCGCGAGCTGGTGCAGTACGGTGTCAACTTCGACAAGAGCGTTGCCGGCGACCGCTACGACCTGCACCGTGAGGGCGGTCACTCCGAGTTTCGCATCCTCCACCATAAGGACAATACGGGGGCAGAGATTGAGCGCGGCTTGCTGGAGGCAGTGAAAAGCCATCCCAATATTGAGTTGAAAGAGCATCAGTTTGCTATCGACATCATCACTCAGCATCACCTCGGTCAGCGTGTCACCAAGCACACGCCCGACATCGAGTGTTACGGCGTGTATGCCTTGGACTGCCGTACTAACGAAATAGACACCTATCTGGCTAAGGTGACCCTGTTGGCTACGGGCGGCATGGGTAATGTGTACACCACCACCACTACCCCTATAGTGTCGACTGGCGACGGTGTGGCAATGGTGCATAGGGCTCGCGGGGTGCTGAGCGATTTGGAGTTTATGCAGTTCCATCCCACTTCACTGTATAATCCGGCTGAGAAACCGGCATTCCTTATAACGGAGGCTATGCGTGGTGCTGGGGCCATATTAAAGGATTTCAAGGGCAACGAGTTTATGCACAAGTACGACAAGCGCCTGTCTTTGGCTCCTCGCGACATCGTTGCCCGCGCTATTGACAATGAGATGAAGATGGCGGGTGTGGACCACCTCTATCTCGATGCCCGTGGCATCGGGAAGGAAGAGTTAATTAGCGGTTTTCCAACCATCTACGCCAAGTGTTTGGAATTGGGCATCAACATCACGAAGGACATGATTCCTATCCGACCGGCGGCGCATTACCAGTGTGGCGGCATCAAGGTGGATCGCAACGGTGAGTCGTCCATCCATCACCTGTATGCTGCCGGAGAGTGCTCATGTACGGGACTGCACGGCGGCAACCGTCTGGCCAGTAATTCGTTGTTGGAGGCAGTGGTGTATGCCCACAATGCGGCTCAGAGCGCAATTGAGCGAGTGAAAGAATGTCAGATATGCCACGAGGTGCCCGATTGGAATGCCGAAGGCATGGTGCTCAACGAGGAAATGGTGCTTATCACTCAGACCAAACGTGAGCTGCAGGAATTGATGTGGAATTATGTGGGCATTGTGAGAAGCGACCTGCGCCTGCAGCGCGCCTTCGACCGTCTGAACCTGATTTTCCGTGAAACAGAAGATTTGTATAACCGCTCGGTGCTTACGGAGGAGCTGAGCGAGCTGCGTAACCTTATAGCCTGCGCCTACTTGATTATTAAGATGGCACGTGCGCGCCGTGAGAATGTGGGCCTTCATTATAGTATCGACCTGGTGAATGAGTGATATGAAAAGGCCGGTCTTCCATAATCCTGAACTTTACTAACTAAGACAACTATGGTATACAACTTTGACGAATTTGTAGAACGTAAGGGTACCGACTGTGTAAAACATGATGCTTTGAAACAGTTTTTCGGACGAGACGACCTGCTGCCGATGTGGGTGGCAGATATGGACTTTCGCTCGCCCGACTTTGTGATGGAGGCATTGCGCCACCGCTGTGAACATGAGGTGTTGGGCTATGCCATCCCTTCAGAGGGCTACTGGAATGCCGTAGACGGCTGGCTGCAAAAGCATTACCATATTGCTGCCGAACGCGAGGAGCTGCACTTCATTCCCGGCATTGTCTCGGGCATCGCCTTTGTGATTATGGCCATGACCAATCCGGGAGACGGAATTATGGTGACCACGCCCGTTTACCCACCCTTTTTGAACCTGCCTCAAAATAATCATAGACAGTTGGTTCGCAGTCCTCTGAAGATAGATGAGGGACGGTTTGTAATTGACTTTGATGATATGGAATGGCGCGCGAGGCAGTGCCAGTGGCTTATCCTCAGCAATCCTCATAATCCAGGAGGAACGGTTTGGGATGAAGAGACCTTGCGCCGGGTGGCAGATATTTGCTATAGGAATAATGTGTCGGTGATTTCGGACGAGATTCATGCCGACATGACCCTCCCAGGGCATAGGCACGTCAGTTTCAGCACTGTCAACAGCAACGCCCGCAATATTTCTATCACTTTTATTGCGCCAAGTAAGACTTTCAACATCGCGGGATTGGGCAGCTCGGTGTGCTATTGCCCAAATGAACGTCTGCGTCAGCGTTTCTTCGGGTATCTGGATAGTTATGAGGTGGCTAACGGCAACATTTTCGCCTACGTTGGAGCTGAGGCGGCGTATAGCAGGGGCGAGGAGTGGCTGCACCAGATGCTACAGTACTTGCAGGGGAATGTAGAGTGCCTGAGAAGGTTCTTGGACGAGCGTCTGCCCAAAGTGAAGGCCATCCTGCCAGAGGCCTCATATCTGGCTTGGCTCGATTTCAGTGCGATGGGGCTTGAGCACGAGGCCATAAAGGAGCGTTTCATCAATCAGGCTCATATTGCACTGAACGACGGCACTACTTTCGGTGGCAAGGACTACCGCTGCTGCTTCCGCATCAATTTGGGGTGTCCTCAGGCAATTCTTGTGGATGCATTGGAGCGGATAGCCCAGTGTTTTTGAGCAGTGGGGGTGGGTCTGGCTGGCTTTTGCCAAGGCAAATGACCGGCAATCCGAAATTCGGGCTAAGGTGAAATAATGAGCGTTAATAATCAGTGTGTTAAAATCTTTTTTTGTGTTTTAAGTGTTAAAAAGTTGTGTAGGTGAAATATTTTGACTAATTTTGTCCTCTCAAATGGGAGTGGGGTATGTGAGTGCGACGCAGGTATTAATACATTGTAAAATAGATAAATACATATATTAACTAACATAAATATCACAACTATGTCATTACTCATTTTATTACAAGCTGCTGCTCAGATGGCCTGGGGCTATTTCGGTGCAGCCGTCGGAGCCGGTCTGGCCACCATTGGAGCCGGTCTGGGTATTGGTAAGATTGGTCAGGGCGCTATGGAAGGTATGGCCCGTCAGCCTGAGGCTGGTGGCGACATCCGTTCGACCATGATTATTGCCGCTGCTCTTGTTGAAGGTGTTGCCTTCTTCGCAGTGGTTGTCTGCTTGCTGGTTGTCCTCAAGTAGCTCCGATGAAATATAGGATGTTGGCGCGATTGGCGCCAACATCCCATATTTGTAATGTTAAAGAACAGCAGGGTTCTTGAAATTTGGGATCCCGATTGCTAACAAAAAATGAAACATCAAACTTGTTGATAAATGAATAATCCGCTAATTAGTCCCGGTCTGGGTACATTCTTTTGGATGCTGATTTCATTCGGCATCTTGGTCTTTATTCTAGGCAAATGGGGGTGGCCCATGCTTCTGAAAGCACTTAAAAATCGCGAAAAGGCTATCGCAGACTCGCTCAATGCCGCCGAAAAAGCCAGAGAGGAGATGAAGATGCTGGTCGCTCACAACGAAGACCTGCTGAAGGAAGCCAAGCTGCAACGCGATGAGATGCTCCGCAATGCGCGTCTTACGAGCGACAAAATTGTGGAGGATGCCCGTCTGAAAGCCACCGAAGAGGCCGACCGCATCGTCGAGAACGCCCGCGAGAATATCAACTTCGAGAAGTTGAAGGCTATGCATGAGCTGAAGAACCAGATTGCCTCTCTGTCCATTGAAATAGCCGAAAAACTGATGAAGGCTGAGTTGAGCGACAGGCAACGGGCAGAGGACCTTGTCCGTCAGGAATTGGAAAATGCTCACCTGAACTAGGTATGGACGAGCTCAAGAATATTCATAACGTCTAATTCTTCAACTGACTGTGCAAGATTATAGAATCAATATAAATTATGCGAAGGCCTTGTTTCTCCTTGCCTATGAGGAGAAGGATCAGGAACGGGTCTCGGAGGATATGCGACTTGTCAACGCTGTGAGTAACGAGAACCGCGAGTTGAACGTCGTTTTCCGCAACCCGGAAATTAAGGCCGAGAAGAAGTATGCCATCATAGCCGACATCTTTGGCGAGCATGTGGGCAAGACTACGATGGCGTTTCTGAACTTCGTGGTGCGCAAGAATAGAACTGTAAACCTGAAGGGAATCAGTGCCGCCTATCTGGATCTTTACCGCGAAAGCCATGGCATCGTACTGTCGCACCTCACTACAGCTTATCCGGCCGATGAGGAGACCTGCGCTCTTGCCACCAAGGTGATAGCCGACTACACTCATAAAGAGGTGGAGCTGGTGGCTCAGACCGACCCCAAAATCATCGGCGGCTTGTCGATGGAGTTCGACAACACTATGTTCGATGCCCGTATCAGTACCTATCTCACCAAACTCCGTCGAGCCTTCGAAGAGAATGTCTATGAGAAGAAACTATAGGTGCTGGGGATTAATTAAGAATCAATAAAACTAAGATATATGTCAGAAATAAAACCTGCCGAAGTATCGGCGATTCTGAAGAAACAGCTGGCCGACGTCAACCTCGACGTGGCGCTGGAGGAGGTGGGCACAGTGCTGACCGTTGGCGACGGTATAGCCCGAGTCTATGGCCTCAACAACGCCCAATCGGGCGAGTTGGTGGAGTTCTCCACTGGCGACCAAGGTATTGTTCAGAACCTTGAGGAGGACAATGTGGGTGTGGTGATGTTGGCCGAAGCCAGCACGATCAACGAGGGTGACACGGTGAAACGTACCAAGCGCATTGCTTCTATCAAGGTGGGCGAAGGTCTGGTGGGACGTGTCATCAACACTATTGGCCATCCCATCGATGGTAAAGGCCCCATTGAAGGGGAAATGTTTGAAATGCCTATTGAGCGCAAAGCCCCTGGCGTCATCTTCCGCCAGCCCGTCGAGCAACCTCTACAGACTGGTATTAAGGCTATTGACTCCATGATTCCTATTGGACGTGGGCAGCGTGAGCTGATTATCGGCGACCGTCAGACTGGCAAGACTGCCATCGCCATTGATACCATCATCAATCAGAAGAATTTTTATGATGCCGGCGATCCCGTCTACTGCATCTATGTGGCTTGTGGACAGAAGGGCTCAACTGTGGCTAATTTGGTGAAGAACCTTGAGGAAAAAGGTGCTATGGACTACACCATTGTGGTGGCAGCTACTGCGTCTGACCCTGCGGCCATGCAGTTCTATGCTCCCTTTGCAGGTGCCGCTATCGGCGAATATTTCCGCGACACTGGCCGTAGTGCCTTGGTTATTTACGATGACCTTAGCAAGCAGGCCGTTGCCTACCGTGAAGTTTCGTTGCTCCTGCGTCGCCCGCCCGGACGTGAGGCATACCCCGGCGATGTGTTCTATCTCCATAGCCGTCTGTTGGAGCGTGCTGCCCGCATTATCCAAAGCGATGAGATCGCACGCCAAATGAATGACCTGCCGGCATGTCTGAAGGATAAGGTGAGGGGTGGTGGCTCGCTTACGGCTCTGCCAATCATCGAAACACAGGCAGGTGACGTGTCGGCTTATATCCCCACCAACGTCATCTCTATTACCGACGGACAGATTTTCTTGGAGACCAGCCTCTTCAATTCGGGTATCCGTCCGGCTATCAACGTCGGTATTTCGGTTTCTCGCGTGGGTGGTAAGGCTCAGATTAAATCTATGAAGAAGATTGCCGGTACGTTGAAGCTTGACCAAGCGCAGTATCGTGAGCTGGAGGCTTTCTCCAAGTTCGGTTCCGACCTTGACGCGGCCACAAAGGCCGTGCTCGACAAGGGTGCCCGTAACGTGGAAATCCTCAAACAGCCCCAATACACCCCAATGCCGGTTGAGGACCAAGTAGCTATCATTTATTGCGGTACGAACGGTCTCCTTCATAAGGTGCCGGTCGACAAGGTACACAACTTCGAGTCGGAGTTTCTCTTCTTCCTCCATCAGAACCATGCCGATATTCTGGAAAATCTTCACAAAGGCAAACTTTTGGAAGATGACCTCCACATTCTGAGGAATGTGGCCCTCGACATGGCTAACAAATACGCTAACTAAGATTCAGGACAGCGGGTTCTATAACATATTGTAATCCACAGAACCCGCTTCCTAGGCTAAATACAATGATATGGCAAACTTAAAAGAAGTCCGCACCCGTATTGCGTCGGTCAGTTCCACGCAACAGATTACGTCGGCCATGAAGATGGTCTCGGCGGCAAAGTTCCGTCGGGCTCAGAACGCCATCATCGGCATGAGGCCATATTCCAACCAATTGGTGGACATCATGGCTGACATTGACACGGGCGACGGCGTACAGACTCCCTATCATGAGGTTCGCAAACTGGAGCATGTGCTGCTTGTCGTGGTCACTTCCAACAAAGGGTTGTGCGGTGCCTTTAACAGCAATGTCATCAAACAGGCGCAAGCTCGTATCGATTACTATAAGGCCAATGCTACAGCTGACCAGCCGGCACAATTGAGCATGATTACCATCGGCAAACGCTGCAGCGAGTATTTCGCCAAACGTTTTGACAATGTGGTAGGCAGCTACGACCAGATGCTCGATAACGCCTCCTTCGACAATGTGGCAGCACTGGCCGATGGTATCCTTCAGCAGTTCTGCGAGAAAAAGTACGACCGGGTGGAGCTGGTGTATAACCAGTTTAAAAACTCCTTAGTCCAAATTCTTATGACTGAACAGTACTTACCAGTGGAGCCACGCCACGAAAGTGGACAAGGTACCGCTGCCTTGCATCAGACGGCTAATGACTACATCTATGAACCCTCCAAGGAGGCCATTCTTGCAGAAATCATACCTCTTACATTGCGTTCTCAGCTCTATCGGGTAATCCTAGATTCGCTGGCATCCGAACACGGTGCTCGTATGAATGCTATGCAGAAGGCTACCGACAACGCTACTGAGTTGCTTAAAGAACTGCGCCTCAGTTACAATAAGGCACGTCAGGCCGCTATAACTAATGAGATTATCGAAATTGTAAGCGGTTCGGAAGCCCTTAAAGGATAGATGACTTTTATTTTTCATTTTTGTAGTTTTATTGTTTTGGCGTATTTGGAATATCCAAGTACGCCATTTTGTTGAATTATTGGAAGATGAAAGACGGAGGATCCCCATATTGCTGCCTATCTTGAGGACGGGGTGTATTTTTTTAGAGGGAATGTTCCAAAAAGCATCATATACCAAAAAGTTTTTGTATTTTTGCAATCAGAAATAGTATCAATCCATTATGAAAAAAATCTTTGTAATCGCTGCTTTCCTGCTGGGTATTAATACTATGCAGGCAGCACCAGTCAATTCAAACACGGCACTCCGCGTGGCGGAAAACTTCTGGAGGAGCGTCACCGGCGAGAACCCTAAGGCGGAGCTCGTAAGCGATGCCATGTTTGGACATCTTTTTATCTTTCATATCAACGGCGAAGGCTTTGTGATTGTGGCGGGCGACGATCGCGCCTATCCCATCTTGGGGTATGGCACAGACCATGTGGCAGGTGACATGGGGCCAGAAACCCGCTTCTGGTTGGGACAATATGAAGCCGAAATCGAGGCTTTGGCCTCGGGACAAATACGCAACGACGACCCTATTCTGGCAGACTACATTGAGCAGAGCTGGAACACGCTGTTGAGCAGCACATGGTCCGAGCCAAAGAGTGGGAACATGGTTCCTGCGTTGCTCAATACCCGATGGGATCAGAGCCCCTACTACAATTATTTCTGCCCCGAAGGCACTCCTGTGGGTTGTGTGGCCACCGCTGCTGTGCAGATTATGAAATATTGGAACCATCCGGTCAAGGGTACTGGCAGCCATAGCTACAATACGTCCTATGGCGTGTTGAGTGCAAATTTTGACACCACTTATTACGACTGGGGCAATATGCCTTGGCGTCTATCCAGCTCCTCGTCCATGGCCCAAGTCTATGCGGTGGCAACCCTGAGTTATCACATGGGTGTGGCCGTTGAGATGGACTATGACGTCAACGGTAGCGGCGCCAACGTGCTGGGATATTATCCCAGCTCGCCATCGGCTAGGAACGCGCTGATTAACTACTTCGGATATAAGAACACCATGAGGGGCTACTATAAAAGCGAGTACTCCGATGCCGACTGGGTGAGGATGCTTAAAGACGAGCTTGATATCGGTCGTCCCATCCTTTATGCAGGCTACGACAACTCAGCCGGGCATGCCTTCGTGTTCGATGGGTATAACAGCAGCAGCCAGTTCCATGTCAACTGGGGCTGGAGCGGTGCCTATAACGGATTCTTCTCCATGGGTGCTCTCAATCCAGCTGGCGGAGGTGTGGGTACTAACACCTCCAACACCTTCAACAGCTCAAACCAGATGCTTATCGGTATCGAGCCTCAGGCACGTCTTGGCATCAGCTCCTCTGCCTCCCTTTTCGGTCAGCCGGGTGGTAGCAATTCGGCCCAAGTGACCACTACTGTTGGAAACAACAGTGGTTGGGTGGCCACCAGCAATGCTTCTTGGCTCACCATCAGTCCCTCCTCTGGCAGTGGCAATGGTGTGACGTCAAATGTCAGTTTGTCTGCCACAGCTAACACCACGGGTCATGACCGTCAGGCTGTCATTACCATCGTGCAGGGCCCGGACACTGTGTCACTCCTTGTGCAACAACTCAAATGCGACATTGCTGATATGTGCACGCTCTCCCTCAAAGGACATGACAGCCGTGGCGACGGCTGGGAGGATGGCAGCCTTACCCTCTCGTCCACCGACGGTCTCATCTATGGCACTTTCGGCTTAAACGACGGCAGCTACGCCATCCAAAATATCGCCGTAGGACCTGACACCGTGATTGCCACTTGGCATCGTGGCCGTTCAGATAGCGAGTGCGCTTTCTTTATCGAAAATCAAGACGAACGCGTGTGGGTGAACCATGTGGCTGGTACTCAGCTGAACGACGGCGACACCTTTGTTATTGCCGCCCCCTGTGCTTCCACTGGCGGACTTGCCCCCGTGAGATGTGCGCTCCATGCCAATGTCAACGACACCAACCGAGGATATGTGCTGGGCGAAAGCGATTCTATTGTTTTCGGCGAATCCCATGCCATCGAGGCTCATGCAAAACAGGGCTATCGCTTCGTTAACTGGAATGACGGCTTTTCCGACAACCCCCGCACCTTCACCATTGTGGGCAACAGAACAATCACTGCCCGCTTTGATAATCTGGGTGGCGACACCATGCGCTACGACAATGGCAATTACCATACCACTATCGGCAGTGGTGAGAGCAACACTTATTGGGGTATCCGTCTCGACGGCTCCAATCTGATAGGAAGAGCCACCCTCGAAAAGATAAAATTCTACAACATGGCCGCTGGCAATTACACCCTCAGCATCTTCCAAGGCGACCTGCCCGTCCAGGCCAATCTGATAAGCACCACTACCTTTTATCAAGGTCGTCAGACCCGTTGGAGATGGATTGAAAAGAGCCTTGACCCCATCATCACTATCGACCACAGCAAGCCCCTGTGGGTTGTTATGAGTTCGTCCACCGGTACTGCTGTTGCAGCCGCTGCCAACTGGAGTGGTAACGTCAATGGCAGCTGGTTCTCGAGCGACGGTGTCGACTGGAACCCCATCTCCGACCAAGGTCTTTATTCCACATGGATGCTCCGTGCCTATCTGCCGGTCGACAACACGCAGTACACCCTGACCGTCAATTCCAATAGCCGCCGGTGGGGAACCGTCACGGGTGGAGGCCTGTATCGCTACGGCGAGCCCGCCATCCTCACTGCCATCCCTAAGGAAGGATGCCACTTTGAGAAGTGGAGCGATCAGAACACTCAGAACCCCCGCACCTACTATGTCAAGGGCGACCAGATTATTAGTGCCATTTTCGCCGAGGGCGAGGTAGGAATAGATGAGACTGGAGTACATGATATCAAGGTGTACAATGAAGGCCTCCGACTCTTTGTCCGTGGTGCCGATGGACAAACGGTGAGCGTCTACGATGCCTTGGGACGTTGTGTGTATCATTCCGATCATTACGGCGACAGCGCAGTCACTTTGCCTTCCACCGGTGTATTCATCGTCCGTGTCAATGGTGCTCAGCCCCGAAAAATCACTGTCTTTTAATCCTCTTCTATAAATCCCTTAATTCACTAACCCCATTTTGTCATGGAAAAGAAACAGAATTACACTATCCCCATCATCGTGATGTTCCTGCTGTTTGGTATGATATCGTTTGTCACCAATTTGGCTTCGCCTATGGGGGACATACTCAAGAATCAGTTCAGCATCCCCAATTGGCAGGGCACCTTGGGCGTTTTCGCCAACTTCATTGCCTATGCTATCATGGGCTATCCTGCTGGTTCGCTCCTGCAGCGTTGCGGCTATAAGAAGACCGCTCTCGTGGCCATCGCCGTCGGATTCATCGGTGTCGGCATTCAGACCCTCTCGGGCGTCTTCTGTAGTTTCGGAGTCTATCTGTTGGGTGCCTTCATCGCGGGCTTCAGCATGTGCCTCCTCAACACCGTCGTCAACCCTATGCTCAACCGCTTGGGTGGTGGCGGCAACAAGGGCAACCAGCTCATACAGTTTGGTGGCTCGTTTAACTCGCTGTGCGGCACTGCCGTCATCGTGCTCACCGGCCTCCTGATTCCCCAGGGAATCAAGAATGCAGAAATCAGCAACGTCTTCCCGCTGATGTACACGGCCTTGGCTATCTTCGCACTGGCATTCATCGTCATAGCCCTTACCCAGATTCCCGAGAATGAGGCCACCCAACAGGCGGTTGCTGCCGAAAAAGGTAAGGGGCCCTTGGCCTTCCGCCATTTTGTGTTGGGCGCCATCGCCATCTTCATCTATGTCGGTGTCGAAGTGGGCATCCCCAACGTCATGAACAAGTGGCTCCAAAACCCTGAGCTCAACATCTTGGGCCAAGGAGTGAATGCCGAGGCTATAGCTGGTTCGGTGGCCGCCACCTACTGGCTGCTGATGCTGGTGGGGCGCCTGCTGGGCGGCATCGTTGGCAGCAAGGTGTCGGCTCGTGGCATGATCGGCGTGGTGGCGGGTGTGGCCATCGTGCTGGTGCTGGCAGCCATGTTCGTGCCTCTTGTGATGGTTAAATTCCCTGCCTTCAATGGCGCGCAGGGTTTCGGAATGGTGAGCATACCGCTCAGCGCTGCCCTCTTGGCCTGCATAGGGCTCTGCACATCGGTCATGTGGGGCGGCATCTTCAACCTGGCGGTCGAAGGCTTGGGCCGATACACGGAGAAAGCCTCTGGCATCTTCATGGCCCTCGTGTGCGGTGGCGGCATCCTGCCCTTGTTGCAGAACGGTATCGTTGACATCATGGGTCCCACGGGTTATCTGCCCAGCTACTGGGTCATCGTCGCCGGTATGGCCTATATCCTCTTCTATGCCCTTTGGGGTAGCAAGAACGTCAACAAGGACATACCGACAGAATAACGTACAGACATCTGCTTTATGAAGGCCGCAAGGTGTCCCCCTGCGGCCTTCAGTTAATAGGATTTGAGCAATACGCCTTACTCCACCAGCAGGCGCTTGGTGGTGGTGCCGGCGACGGTGCGGACGGAGACCACATACACCCCCTTGGGCAGGTTGCCCACGTCGAAGGTGGCGGCATTGTCGGCGGCCTTCTTTTCCAGCACCATGTGACCTCGCACGTCGTACACCGCCACATGGCTCAGGCTGTATGACGACCGCACCGTCACCAGACCGCTGGCAGGATTGGGAGCCAGCCTCGTGAGCAGCCCCACGATGTCTATCGCCACCGTGTCGGGGCCTTGGACGGTGTCCGTGTCGGGCTGGTGGTCGGTGGTGCGCGCCTCTATCAAGGGACTCCATTCGCCGTAGTCCGTTTCCCCCGCACATCGGCCTCGCACGTGCGCCAGATAGGTGGTGGTGGGGCGCAGCCCCGTCAGCGTCACCCGCGGCGTGGTGGTGGTCACGGTGTATACCGTCATCCCGTCGGCCTCGGCATACTCCACCTCCCACTGTGTGGCGTTGCCGCCGTGCCACTCCAGCATGACGCTGCTGTCGGTGGCTTGAACCATGCACACATCCTGCACAGGGTAGCAACGCGTGGTGTCTCTCGGTGTGAGGATGGGGAAGAAGCCGCCCCATTGGGCAGGAATCCGTGCATGATGGTTACAGAAGTCTATTAAGCGTGGTTCTCGATCATTGATGTTCTGATATCTCCATTGTGGGTTTTTACAAGAGGACTCTACCTCGTTCCACCTCGAATTAAAAGAGGCGAGACTATAGACATGAGGAAACCTCACCCCTATAAGAAAGGTGTCGGCAACGGATACCGGCTTGTCAAAATAGAACTCGTAGGAGTAGGTCACGACTGGAGGATAAGGGATTGATTCAAATCCAGAAGGTGGGTACTGCTTGTATTCGAAGAAACGGTACGGATTGTTATGCGGTATCCATTTCACCGAGTCGATGCAGTACACCTCGCCGTTCGACACCCCGAACAGATAGGCGTACAAGCCGAAAACCGAATCCTTTAAATAGTTTATGTTAAGAATATCAGCAAGCGTGTATATGCTGTCAAGGTATCTCCCCGAATTTTCTAATATTTGCGTACCGACTACTCCACCTGTCGTGGCGGCTATACCATATATCCACGTCTGACCCTGTGCCACGTATTCATCAAAGTTGCCGATAGCGGGATGATTACCTGGTGGGACCCACCAATAGTTACTCGTCAATGGGTCTTGCAAAAGCTCATAACCTAAATCCAACAATGCAGACCGTGCAGAATCGGATAAAAAGGCATCATCATAGGTTCTAGCAGACAAATTATGGTGGTTTGAAAAGTGATGGTAAATCGTAGTTCCCCAATAATTGTCAATCTCAAAAGGGTTGTACATATAACAGGTATCAGGATACCTTATCGTGTCCTGTGCGTCCGCGGCTCCAACGGCTAACAATATGGCGGACATTATTAATACTGTTCTTTTCATGACGGTAATGTTGATGGTTATGGCGGGTTCTATTAATTCAATATTAACTCCAGATTATTCAATTTATAGAAATCTCCTTATGTTAGTATGTACAGGGAGCTGTCATTAGGTTCCAGAGATATGTTTCATTACAGGGAACAGAATAGTCAAGTATGGAGGTCGATTCAAATAGATGGCCCCTAATCAATGGCATGGACATGGCGAGCTCCTTGACCGGCTGGTCCTCTATCACGTAACAGGTGGACGCTGGGTTGTTGTACGACACGTCCTTCATTATCCAATAGTCCCCTCCGGCCGCCACTATGTGCTTTGAGTAGAGCCTGTCCAACGAGGTGAAGCTGAGGTGGTTGGTATCGTATATCTTCTCCATGTTGTATGGGAACACTGTCTCATACGGCCTCATAAAACAGAAGGTGTGTATCAGTGATGTGAGGGGCGTGTGGGTCTGGTTCAGTAGCAGCACCAGCCGCTGGATGTCGGGCAGATATGTCATCTCGTAGATGTCGTCCTTGTCTTGAAGTTCAAACACCTGCGCACAGGGCATGTTCATCGTCATCAGGTTCACTACCCGCATCTGTAGTTCGTCCGTGCCCGTTCCGTTGTTGAACACTGATGCCACCGCGATGGTGTCCTCGTTCATCTTGCAGGCGTAGAAGGCCACCTTCCCAGGTGGGATATTGTAGTAAAAGATGTTGCCAAAGGTACCTAGCACATTGTTCTTGCTGCAACGGTGGATAATCAGCTCATCCGCGGCAGAGAAAGACACCACCGCCACATAGTTGTTTGTCACCACCACGTCGCAAGGGAATTCATAATAGGGATATACGTCATGGAGAATCAAGTTCCCCTCATAGTTAAAGGCCCCAGACTGATAAGTGTATTCGACTATGATTTGGGCATCGCAGCTTGTATAGGAGTAGCAGGGGTACGCATAGGGCGGTACATCGGTGTTGGAATACCATGTTTCGCCGATTGCCACCAGATGGATGGTTCCCCCATAATCAGTGTATGCCGCTAGCCGCCACAGCCGGGTGATGAGGGAAGGCTGCACATAGAAGTTCAGCAGCTGAATATGTGGGGCCTGACTTTCGATGTCGCTGATGGTGGCATGACCCAGAAAGGCTTCTTTAGAGTTTCGGTCATAGCCGCAGAAAAAGACGTCATTGTCCAAAATGCGGATGTCGGCAATTTCGTGGTGGTCGTCCAGCTTGGCGGTTGTGATGTTGATCGGATCCACGCACGCCAGACAGTAGTTCGCCCCGTCATAGTAGGAGGCTATGGCCTTCTGGTCGTTCACAGTTCGGACTACAGCGTTGGACGGGGTAAAGCTGATGCCACCCAGTGCGTAATTGAACAATATCTGCCCTTCGGCAGAAGGAGGCTGCATTACATAAAGTGCTGTAAACGCCACTGTTAAAAGCAAAGATTTCTTCATAACGACAGGTATTTCTGCCCGCAAATATACACTTTTTTTTGAATTGTAAAAAGAAATGTAAGAAAAAAGGACGAAGAAGAGGCGTGTCCGAGGTAGAATCCATAACTTCTGATGGTTTCCAATCATTTTTTTCTTCTGTGTGAAAAAAAAGTCGTATCTTTGCAGTCCACATCTGAGTAGCCCGGTTCCTACCAATCGGGTATTGCCCAGTGTGTTATGTATGGTTTAACCAGGGTGGGTAGGCATCCGCAGAAGCAAAAAATCTCACACATGGATTACAAAAATGTGCAGCCGTTAGCAGATTTCGACTGGAGTGCTATCGACAAAAAAGAAGAAGTCAACAACGAACAAGCTCAAAAGATGGCTGAGCTGTATGAGCAGACCTTTAACGCCTTCACCGAACAGGAGGTCATCGAAGGTACTATCGTCAGCATCACCGACCGCGAGGCCGTGGTGAACATCGGATTCAAGAGCGACGGCGTCATCCCCGCATCCGAGCTGCGCTACAACCCCGACTTCAAAGCTGGCGACAAAATCGAAGTCTACGTTGAGAGTCAAGAAGACTCCAACGGTCAGCTGCTCCTGAGCCACAAGAAGGCCCGCATCCTCAAATCATGGGAGCGCGTCAACCAGGCCTACGAAAGCCAGGAAATCATCACCGGTTACGTCAAGAGCCGCACCAAGGGCGGTCTCATCGTCACCGTGTTCGACAACATCGAGGCCTTCCTCCCCGGTTCGCAAATCGATGTCAAACCCATCCGCGACTATGATGTCTTCGTCGACAAGACCATGGAATTCAAAGTCGTCAAAATCAACTACGAATATAAAAACGTCGTTGTCAGCCACAAGGCCCTCATCGAAGACGAAATCGAAGCCCAGAAAGCCGAAATCATCAGCCACCTCGAGAAGGGTCAGGTCCTGGAAGGCACCGTCAAGAACATCACCCCCTATGGCGTGTTCATCGACCTGGGTGGTGTCGACGGCCTGGTTCACATCACCGACCTCAGCTGGGGCCGCGTGTCCGACCCGAAGGACATCGTCGAGCTTGACCAGAAAATCAACGTCGTCATCCTCGACTTCGACGAGGCCAAGCACCGCATCGCCCTCGGCCTCAAACAGCTCACTCCTCATCCTTGGGATGCCCTGGATCCCAACCTCAAGGAAGGCGACCACGTCAAAGGTAAAGTCGTCGTCATCGCCGACTACGGTGCCTTTGTGGAAGTGGTGCCCGGCGTCGAAGGCCTCATCCACGTCAGCGAGATGAGCTGGAGCCAGCACCTCCGCAGCGCCCAGGACTTCCTCAAAGTGGGACAAGAGGTGGAAGCCGTCATCCTCTCCCTCGACCGCGAGCAGCGCAAGATGAGCCTCGGCCTCAAGCAGCTCATGCCCGACCCCTGGCTGACCATCACCGAGAAATACCCTGTCGGAAGCAAGCACTCCGCCATCGTCCGCAACTTCACCAACTTCGGCATCTTCGTCGAGCTTGAAGAAGGCGTCGACGGCCTCATCCACATCAGCGACCTCAGCTGGAGCAAGAAAATCAAGCACCCCGCCGAGTTCACCAAGATTGGCGACAGCATCGATGTGGTGGTTCTTGAAATCGATGTCGAGAACCGTCGCCTCAGCCTCGGCCACAAGCAGCTCGAAGAAAATCCGTGGGATGTCTACGAGTCGCTCTTCACCGTTGGCAGCGTCCATCAGGGCACCATCACCAACCTCAGCGACAAGGGTGCCACCGTCACCCTGCCCTACGGTGTCGAAGGCTTCGCCCCCATGCGCCATCTGGAGAAGGAAGACAAGACCAAAGCCCGTCAGGGTGAGACCCTCGACTTCAAGGTCATCGAGTTCTCCAAGGAGAATAAGAAAATCATCGTCTCCCACACCCGCATCCTCCAAGATGCTCAGGAAGGCGAGCGCATGAAGAACGAGAACGACGAGGCCAAGAAAGAGCGTGCCACCAAGAAGACCGTGAAGAAAATCAACGAGACTCTTGAGAAGACCACCCTTGGCGACCTCAGCGTCCTTGCCAACCTCAAAGAGGAAATCGAGAAAGAACAGAAAGGCGAATAACCCCTATTCACCTACTTCTTACGATAAAGCCGGAGCTTCACGAAGCCCCGGCTTTTTAGTATCTATATCATTCCACTATGTGAAAAAAACTCTGTGCCTCTGAGAAAAATGAAACACCCGAGGCCAAAGGCTCCTTATGAGCTCCGATAAGGGACTGTCTAAGAATAAGGTAGAGTGCCTATAGGGACTTTTTAAGGTCGTATATCCCTAGTCTTGTCTTACACAAAGGTTACATAAGACGGAGCAGGGGCGGAAGAGGGCGGTGGGGACGGCAAACGGGCCCCGACGGAGGGGCGAACTTCAGGGGTGGGAGGCCGACGTTTAGCGGAACGACTGCATGTCCACCAGGCGGCGGTAGAGGCCGCCGAGGTCGATGAGCTGCTGGTGGGTGCCGCGTTCGACGATGCGGCCACGGTCCATGACGATGATTTCGTCGGCGTGGAAGATGGTGGAGAGACGGTGGGCGATGACGATGCAGGTGCGGCCCTGCATGAGGTGGTTGAGCGCCTGCTGGACCGAGAGTTCGCTTTCGGTGTCGAGGGCGCTGGTGGCTTCGTCGAGGATGAGCAGGGGTGGGTCTTTGAGGACGGCGCGGGCGATGCTGAGGCGTTGGCGCTGGCCGCCGCTGAGGTTCATGCCGCGGTCGCCGATGGGGGTGTTGTAGCCTTGCTCCATGAGCTGGATGAACTCGTCGGCGTGGGCCACCTGCGCGGCGTGGCGCACGGAATCCATGGTGTAATCGGTGCGGCCGAAGGCGATGTTGTTGGCCACGGTGTCGTTGAAGAGGATGCAGTTCTGCGACACGAAGCCTATCTGCGAGCGGAGGCTGTTGATGTTGAGGTCGCGGAGAGGGATGCCGTCGAAGAGTATCTCTCCCTGTGTGCAGTCGTAGAAGCGGGGGACGAGGTCGACGAGGGTGGTCTTACCGGCTCCCGAGGGGCCGACGATAGCTATGGTCTTTCCTTTGGGTATGCGCAGGTCGATGTCGCGGAGGACGTAGACGGGTTCGGCATCGGGGTCGGTCTGGTAGGTGAAGGAGACATGGCGGTATTCGATGGCGTCGTCGAAGGAGCGGAGCACGACGGCGTCGGGTTTCTCGACGATGGTCTCGTCGGCGTCGAGTATCTCGTATACGCGTTGTGCGGCGGCGTTGGCTTTCTGCAGGTTGTTGTATACGCGGACGATGGACTGGACGGGGGGTATGAGGCGTGCGAAGAGGATGACGAAGAGGATGAAGACGGAAGGGAGGAGCTCGCCTTGCAGGACGGCCATGCCGCCGAGGATGAGGATGAAGACGAGGCCGAGGGTGATGAGCACTTCGGAGAGGGGGCCGCTGAGTTCGCGGCGGCGTGCCACGCGGGTCATGGTGCGCGCATAGTCGTGGTTGGCGTCGGCAAAGAGCTGCTGGCGGTCGTCCTCGCGGTTAAAAGAGCGGATGGCGCGGACGCCGGCCAACGACTCTTCGAGGATGGCGAAGAGGTGGCCCAGCTTGGCTTGTCCTTTGGTGGAGTTGCGGCGGAGGCTTTTGCCGATGATGCCGATGAGCCATACGGCCAGGGGGAGGATGATGAGGAAGTAGAGGAAGAGGCGGGGGCTGATGAAGATGAGCGCGACGGAGAAGAAGATGATGTTGACGGGGTCTTTGCCGAGGGAGATGATGGAGGTGAGCACGCCCCATTCGATGTCGGAGATGTCGTTGGACATGCGGCTGATGATGTCGCCGCGTCGGCGTGCGTTGAAGAAAGAGACGGGGAGTATGGTGATGTGGTGGTAGATGTCGTTGCGGAGGCGCATGGTGATGCCGTTGCGCATGGGGCTGACGACGAACTGGGCGAGGTAGCGGCAGAGATTGGAGAGGAAGGAGAAGAAGAGGTAGCCCGCGGCGATGGCCAGGAGGCATCGCCAGAGGCCGTAGAGGCCTTTGAAGTGGGCCAGGGTGTAGGTCATCCATAGGGAGAGGTAGGCCTGGTCGAAGGTGAAGGGGGGAAGCTGGGCGGGGGGCTGGGCGGTGCCGAAGAGGAGTTCGACAAAGGGGACTATCATGACGAAGGTGAACATGTTGAACAGGACGGCCAGCATGTTGAAGGTGAGGTTGCCCGCGATGTTCCAGGGGTAGAACTTCAGGTAGCGGAATATTCGCCAGACAGACATGGGACGGGGGCTAGAGTTTGTCGGGGTCGATGTAGAAATTTACTTCGGGCCCGTTGCAGGGGGTGCTGCAATGGAGGGCGCAGTCGGCGCAGGGGGTCAGCTCGCCATGGAGGCGTTTCTTGACGAGGTCGATGAGGCGTTCGCGGAGGGCGTCGAGGTGTATTTCTTGCAGCACTTCGTCGCAGAAGGCGTAGAGGAGCATGGTGCGTGCGGTGCGTTCGCTGATGCCGCGGGAGCGGATGTAGAAGAGGGCCTGCTCGTCGAGTTGGCCGATGGTGCTTCCGTGGGAGCATTTGACGTCGTCGTTGTAGATTTCGAGGAAGGGGCGGGTGTCGACGTGGGCCTTGTCGGTGAGGAGGATGTTCTTGTTGGACTGGTAGGCTTCGGTTTTGGTGGCACCGTATTGCACGAGGACGTGTCCGTTGAAGGTGCCGCGTGCGGTGTCGTCGAGGATGCCTTTGAAGAGTTCGCGGCTGTGGCAGTCGGGGTGGGCGTGGTCGACGAAGATGTAGTTGTCCACCTGCTGTTCCTGGTCGTTGAGGTAGAGGCCGTGGGCCTGTACGTCGCAGTGGTCGCCCTGCATGCGTATTTCGGAGTGGTTGCGGATGTGGCCGCCGTTGAGGGTGACCGCCACGGAGCGCAGCGAGGCCCCTGGTCCGAGGGTGGCGTAGGTGTGGTTGAGGAGGCCGGTGTTGTTGTTGAGGTTCTGCATTTTGTAGTATTCTACATGTGCATTGGCCCCCACGCATATTTCGGTGACGTTGTTGGCGAAGGCAGGGGCGTCGTCGTAGGAGTCGTCGCAATGGATGAGGGTGACGTGGCTGTCGCGGCCGAGGACTACGAGGTTGCGTACCTGTAGGAAGAGGCCGTGTCCGGCGTTGATGACGGACTGGAGCTGTATGGGCTTGGCGACGGTGACGCCGTCGGGGATGTAGATGAAGAGGCCGTCGGTGTAGTGGTCGGAGTTGAATTGGAGGTAGGGGTTGGGTTTCGGAGTGGTGGTGCCGAAGTATTGGCGGACGAATTCGGGGCGTGCGCTGGCGATGTCGCGCAGCCCGGCGAGGACGATGCCTTGCTCGTCTTGCAGGAGGGGCTGGTGGCAGAAGCCGTTCTCGATGACTATGCGGGTGGTGTCGAGGTCGGGGATGTTGCAGCGGTATTCGGCGGTCTGGCGTTCACCGTGAGGGAGGGTGAGGGTGTCGGTGAGGTGCTCGGCGAAGTCTACAGCGCGCCACACCTCGTTTTTCCTCATCTGGGGTTGGATGTTGAGAAAGGATTGTACGAGAGATTCCATGTGTGCAGCCTCCTTGTTCACTTTTGAGCGTCGAGTTCCTCTTTAATCCATTCGTAGCCTTTGGACTCCAGTTCGAGGGCGAGTTCCTTGGGGCCGGTCTTGACGATGCGGCCTTCGTAGAGGACGTGGACGAAGTCGGGCACGATGTAGTCGAGCAGGCGTTGGTAGTGGGTGATGACGACGGTGGCGTTGTCGGGGCGACGCAGTTTGTTGACGCCGGTGGCGACGATGCGGAGGGCGTCGATGTCGAGGCCTGAGTCGGTTTCGTCAAGGATGGCGAGGGTGGGGTCGAGCATGGCCATCTGGAAGATTTCGTTTTTCTTCTTCTCGCCGCCGCTGAAGCCTTCGTTGACGGAGCGGTTGGCAAGGTTGGTGGTCATTTCGACGATTTTCTTCTTCTCCTCCATGAGTTTGAGGAACTGGGAGCCGGAGAGGGGGTCGAGGCCGCGGTATTTGCGCTGTTCGTTGACGGCGGTGCGCATGAAGTTGGTGATGCTCACGCCGGGGATTTCCACGGGGTATTGGAAGCCGAGGAAGATGCCTTCGGCGGCGCGGACATCGACGGGCATGTCGAGGATGTTCTTGCCTTTATAGATGACTTCGCCTTGGGTGACGGTGTATTTGTTGTTGCCGGCGATGATGCCGGCGAGGGTGCTTTTGCCGTTCCCGTTGGGGCCCATGATGGAGTGGACCTCGCCCGCGTTGATTTCAAGGTTGACACCTTTGAGAATTTCTTTCTCACCGATGGAAGCGTGCAAATTGCGTATGGATAGTAGAGCCATGATGTTTTTAAATATCTGATTAAACTTTAGTTGGAAGTGAAAAGGGGTTTCATTCCATTCTACAAAGATACATTTTTTTGTGCAATTATCAATTTGTTGTTTTCGGTTTGGAAAAAAATATGTATTTTTGCAGATACGTTTATTCCCATCTACATCTATTCAAGTTGGTATAAAGCACGCAATTCCATGGAATCACCTATTGTCACATTGACCACAGATTGGGGCTATCACGACTTTTTTGCCGGGGTAGTGAAGGGGAAGTTGTATTCGTATATACCTAATGTGAGGGTGGTGGACATTACTCATGGCATCGAGCCTTTCCAGCGGGGCAAGGCCATTTTTGTGGTGAAGAACGCTTGTATGGGCTTCCCCAAAGGGACGATTCATATCATCGACATCGATGCCTCGCAGACGATGGAGCATCCCTTTGTGGTGGTGGAGTATCAGGAGCAGTACTATATCTGCACCGACAACGGGCTTCCGCAGGCTGTTTTTGGTGATGCCAACGGGCGGGCGGTGCTGATAGACTTGTATCAGGAGTCGAGTTTCCACACCTTTGCAGCCAGCAACCTCTTCTGCAAGGTGGCGGCGCTGCTGGCCCAGGGTACCGCGCTGGCAGAGATAGGGCCTGTGGTGGAGCATTTCACCCCCTACACACCAACCATCCCCACTTACGATAAGACATCGTTGAGGCTTTATGTGACGTATGTGGACACCTACGGCAATGCTGATTTGAATATCACTTACGAGCGTTTCGAAGAGCTGAGGCAGGGGCGACGGTTCGAGATGTTTGTGCGGGAGGCGGTGCTGAAGAAGATTTCGTATAGCTATCTGGATGTGCCCGCCGGTGGCCGGGGCAGGGAACTGATATTGCTGACGGTGTCGGCTACGGGCTGTCTGCAGGTGGCGATGCGCGAATCGTCGGCCGAACAGTTCCTTGGGCTGCAGCCAGCCGAGTCGATTATCGTCAGGTTCTACGACAAATAGGGCCGCAGAAGAAAAAAGGACACCCCTCGGAAAGGGGTGTCGGTATTGGGATGATGGTAAATAACTCTTTGCAGAGAAGAGAGGGCGTGTCAGAATAAGGAGCCGGGTTATTCGGTGAAATGCTCCGCAAGCATGGACTGGATTTCGGGTGACTCGAATCCTCGGGAGGCCAGGAAGGTGACCAGCTTGGAGCGGCGTTTGGCCGCGGGGTCGGAGGGGGAGTAGGTGTCCCATTTGGTTTGAGCCACGTCCAGCATGATGTTGCGGTACTCCTCGTCGGGCACGTCGGCCAAAGCCTCGGTGATGAACTTGGGAGGCACCTGTTTGGAACGGAGCTGGTAAATGACTTTTAGCCGCCCCCATTTCTGAGTGCGGAGTTTGGAGGAGACGTAGGCGCGTGCATAGCGGCGTTCGTCGATAAAGCCCTGGTCGATGAGGCGGGAGACGATTTTACCGGAGACTTCGAGGGACGCGCCCCAGTCGCAAAGCTTTTTTCTTACCGAAGTACGGCATTGTTCTTCGTTGGCGCAGTAGCGTTCTGCCCTGGCTAACAGAGACATTTCTTCTTCTGACATATTCTGAACCATATTGCAAAAATACAAAAAAAAAGAATGCCACCAAATTATTTAACATTTTATTTTATCAACAATTGGTGGATTACGACGTGCTCTGCCTCCAGCCCCAGAGCGGGGAGGGTCTTCGGGTGCCTTCTGCCACCAGTGGTGCAGCCGTCGGCATCTGGCAGCAGCAGGAACACTGCTTGCAGGAAAAAATGGGGCGGAAAGTGCATTATTCAAAAAAAAAATCGTATCTTTGCATTTCTAATATTATATACTTTAGATTATGGCGAAAGGTAGGATATTGTATGTAAACCAAGGCGTTGCGCCTTTTTCTGATGAGGCGGAAGCGACATTGATGAATCGTCACCTCGCTCAGTTTACTCAGGAATTGGGTAGGGAAATACGCGTCTTCATGCCCCGGTTCTGCGACATCAACGAGCGCAAACACCAGCTTCATGAAGTTATTCGCCTCTCAGGCATGAACCTCATTGTGAACAATTGCGACCACCAGCTGATTATCAAGGTTGGTTCGTTGCCCTCGGCCCGCCTTCAGGTGTATTTTATTGACAACGAGGAATATTTTACCAAGGGCGGCCCGGCCCTTGACGAGGCTGGCAGGCTTCAGCCAGGCAGCGACGAGCGTCTCCTCTTCTTCGGACGTGGGACGTTGGAGGCGGTGCGCAAGTTGGCTTGGCAGCCCCATCTGATTCATTTTTCGGGCTGGTTCAGCGGCATGGTGCCTTTCTATCTGCGCCGTATCAACAAGGAGAACGCTTTCTTCACAGGCACCCGCACGGTGCTTTCGCTGACCGAAGAGTCGTACAAAGGGAAACTGCCCGAAGAAATGGAGAAGAAGATGCGCGCCGACGGCGCCACGGCCAAGGATTTGAGGCTGTATCAGGACTTGGACTATATCACCCTGATGAAGGCCGTGATTACCTACGCCAACGGCATCGTCATCTCCTCGCCCAATGTCAACCCCGAGCTGGTGCAGTTCGCCAAGGAGAACAAACGCCACGTGCTTGACTACTGCCCCGACCAGAAGGAGTTCTATACGAAGATTAACAAATTATACGAGACGCTGTGTGGCAGTGCGCTCAACAATTAGCATCATCACTTAACTTATTATAGCATGACTTTCATGAAAAGATGGTTTCGGTTCGCACTGGTGGCATTGTTGCTGCTTCCTTGTGCCTGTACTGAAGAGGAGTCGGACCTCGGTGTCGGCCTTCAAGACCCATTTACTTTCTATAGCGGCGTCCGTGACACGGCCTATGTCACCGCCTGTACCCTCTATGACGATTCGCTCGCTACGGCGGGCCTTGCCACGGGCATATTCGGCAATTATAGCGATGCCATCTTCGGCAGCGTGGAGGCGGTGTTCTATTCCCAGGTTTCTACGCCTAGCGACGGCGTGCGTATCACCGATGCGGTGCAGATTGACTCGGTGGTGCTGACATTGGTCATCGACACCATTTTCCCCGTCCGTACCGACTCGGCTCCTGTGCCGCTGCATATCATCATCCACCAGTTGGCTGAGGAGCTGCGGTCGGACAGCCTCTACCTCTCCAGCCATCAATTGACGGAGAGCGATGTATGTTTCTTCGACAGCGTGGTCAGCTTTACCCACGACAGCATCCGTCTGCGCATGCGCCCCACCATCTATGCTGCCCTGCGGGACTCTCTCAGCCAGGCAGACTTCCTGAGCAAGTTCAAGGGCATCAGCCTCCGTTTGGCTCCGTCGAGCCAGAAGATGGTGTCGGTCAGTTTCTCGGCTACCAACACACGGCTGACGCTTTATTATCATAACCCCACCATCGACGATGTGGCGCGCCAGTTTGAGTTCACCATCAACGGCGAAACAAGCCACAGTATGTACTACAGCCATGACTACAGCGGTACCCCGCTAGCACAGTTCGGCTACAATAAGAAGGACACCCTTGAGGGCAGCCAGCGGCTCTATCTTGAGCCTCTGGGCGGCACCCGTGTGCGGCTCAACCTACAGCCTTTCCTCAACAATTTCCGCAAGAAGCATCCTTACGCCATCATCCATTATGCCGAGTTGCTGCTGCCCGTGACTGACACTTCCGACACCCAGACCCCTGTGCGCATCATAGCCATGAAGAGAGGGTCTGACGGCAATTTGGTGTATGTGACCGATGCCAACGTGGTGTCCAACCCATATACCTATGCCGGTTTTGACGGCTACTATAATCGCGAGAAGCACCATTACAGGTTGCGCGTCTCGCGCCACCTGCAGGAGTTGCTGCGCACTGGCATCGACAATGGCACGGAGCTGATTATCGACGGCCGCCGTTCGTCGGCTTTCCGCACCGTCCTCAACGGCACAGCCACCGCCAACCCCGTCAGGATAGACTTTGTATACACCGAATAAACAATCCATAAACCTCGCTAGAATATGAAGAAATCCCTCATCTTAGCAGTTGGTTGCCTGTTGGCTTTCACCGCAGGAGCCCAGATTCATTATGAAGAAGCATACGTTACCCACCCCGATCAGATGTATGTGTCGGGTACGTTGAACGAGGACAGTGTCCATGTCGGCAACTGGACTTGGTGGCATCCCAATGGGAAGGTGTTCCGCAAAGGGAAATATGACAACCAGGGCCACAAGGTAGGTGTATGGCGTACCTTTTACAACGACGGTTCCAAGCATGAGGAGATGGTGATGAGCGGCAGCGGCACCAGCAGCACCTGGTATCCCGACGGATCGAAACAAAGCGAGGTGACCGTGGTGGACGGGAAGAAGGAAGGCATGTTCCTCTCTTGGTATCAGAATGGACAAAAGAAGGACGAGGTGCCCTATGTGAATGGCATACGCGAAGGCAAGACCCGCGAATGGCACGAGAATGGCCAGCTGAAGTTCGAAGGCACTTATGTGGACGACGAACTGGAAGGCCAGGCCATTTGGTATACGCCTACTGGTAAGAAGGACCAGGAAGGCCGTCTGGCTCAAGGCGAGCAGGAGGGCGAATGGCTCTTCTATTGGCGTACCAACGGCAATTTGGGCATCCGTGGCAACTATACCAATGGCAACGAGACCGGCATCTGGACTTATTATTATGAGACTGGCGAGAAATGGCGTCAGGGCAAGTACGAGAACGGCTACAAGCAGGGTCTGTGGACCACCTGGTACGAAAGCGGCCAGAAATTGCACGAAGGCCAGTATGTGAACGACAAGGAGGAAGGCACCTGGACCGCATGGTACGAGGACGGCAAGGTCGATTATACCGGCAGCTTCCACAACGGAAAGAAGGAGGGTCTCTGGCGCGGCGTTTATGAGGACGGCAGTGTGCGCTATGAGATGAACTATCACGACGACCTCCAACATGGGAAGACCGTCCGCTATCACCCCAATGGCAAGGTAGAGCTGTTGGAGAACTATGTCAACGGAGTGCGTCATGGCAAATACGAACGTTACAACACCGCGGGCACACCTGAAGAGGTAGGCAACTTCGCTAACGGCAAGAAGGTAGGCAAGTGGATATGGTATGACAAGTACGGCAAGGAGGGCGTGGTGTCCCAGTTCGAGGACGGCAAGATGACCTCCATGCAGGACAATACAACCAAGAAGCAGGACCAGCGACGTTGATAGAATTACTTCTAGCTTCGAAATCGCCCCGTCGGCGCGAGCTGTTGGGGATGTTGGGCTTTCCTCTCACCTTTGTAGACATTGATGTGGAGGAGCAGTTGGGGCATGCCGTTGCGGCTGCTGAGGTGGCAGAATATTTGGCATGCCGAAAGGCTGAAGGTTATAAGAGTGTGCTGGGAGCAAATCAGGTACTTGTGACTGCCGACACGGTGGTGGTGCTAGGCGAGAAGGTGTTGGGCAAACCCCACAGCCATGGGGAGGCCGAAGAGATGCTGCACAGTCTTTCGGGCAAGGTGCATCAGGTGTATACCGGTGTGTGCTTGCGAAGCCCTGTTGCAAGCACCCGTTTCACGGAATGCACAGATGTGCATTTCCGTGTGCTGACGGATGTCGAAATCACATATTATGTCGACCACTACAAGCCTTACGACAAGGCGGGTTCGTATGGCATACAGGAGTGGATAGGTATGGTGGGAATAGAGCGTATTGAGGGGTGCTTCTATAACGTGATGGGCCTTCCGCTGGCCCGTCTTTGCCACGAGTTGTCTTCTTTCACATCGGAATTGCCATGCGGGTTACAAGTCTGATAGCATTGCTCCTGGGGGCGTGGTGGCTGCTCTCGTGCGACAGCCCTCTTTTCACCTCGCCCGACAAGTTGGTGAAAGATGACAAGGAGCAGATTTCCAAGATACTGTATGATGGTGATACTGCGGCGTATAATCAGCTTTATACCCACTGGCTTGAGGTGGGGATGCCAGACCGATGTCTCGCCTATTCCATTGTCATGGCTAACAAGTACCATTATGCACCGGCTGCATACCATGTGTATGAGATTCTCGCCTCGCTCTATGCCATTTCTCAATCTCCGACAGAGCATCCCGACCCTGAGATAGTGGAATTGCGGAAGGCCATAGCAGATGTGGACTCTGCCATCGCTGTCGTTACGGCGATAGACCCTTCCCTTGGTGAGGCGATTAGCTCAATAGATGAAGGACTCGACAATCTAGACCCCGAAACGCGCCGTATGGCGTTGACTTATTACGGCATGTCGCTTTTCTAGTTCTTTTTGGCAGCTGCTGCTACGGAATGTAGAATTGCAGTTTCTCATTGATGCCAGCCAGCCGTTCTTCGACGATGAGGCGCAGCTGGCGCACCACCTCTTCTTCATTAATATCGCCCATGGCTTCAACCAGTTCGTCAGCCCTTCGGGGTGTTCGGGCTATGAGCTCTAATAGGCGTTCCCGAATTTGTTGGCTCTTTCTACTGTTTTTGAGTGTTTGTTTCCGCTGTTGTATGCAGAGGTCACAAATACCGCAAGGCTCGCTGTCGTCCTCTCCAAAATAGTCGAGCAGCATCTGGCTTCGGCAGCCATTACTGGAGAGGACATATTGCTTGATTGCCTCCATCTTTTCGAGGGCGTACTGTTTCTGCTGGCTGTAGTTGCTGTCGCTCAGGTAGAGGTCTTTGGAGTCGATTCGGGGTGCGGTGAATGTGATTTGGGGTTTGTCGCTCTTGCACTTGTACACAATGGCCTTGAGGGCATCCATGTGGCGCAGCATATTGGCAATCTGCTTCTCGTCATAATAGAGCCGTCGACCCAGGAGGCGTTCGGAAATGGGGGTAAAGTCGGTGAACAGTCCTCCATAGGTCCGCATCATTACTTCCATGAGGTCGCTGTAGCGGGGCTGGTTCACTTGAAAGCGGTACACCTCTTCGCGGCTCATTGGGATAAACACTTTGGACTCCGCCTCCTCCCGGTCGGGGAGTGCGATGAGCCCTTCCCTCTCAAGGAAGCGGCAGGCACTGTAGAATTCCAGCACGTCGAAGTTGTAGGTGGAGCAGAGCGTCTCTTGGTCAAAATCGAATTGGCATCCTTCGCCCGACCCGATGGGCAGTTGGTAGTAGTTGCAGATGGCACGATAGATGTTGGAGATTAGTTGTCGGGAGGGGAAGCTCATTTCGAAGTTGTGTTGCAGAACCTCCAGGTCGTTGTCGTTGTACAGCAGCACGGCGTAGGATTTCTTGCCGTCGCGGCCTGCCCGTCCGGCTTCTTGGAAATAGGCTTCTAGTGAGTTGGGAATGTCCATGTGTACCACAAAGCGGACGTCGGGCTTGTCGATGCCCATGCCAAAGGCGTTGGTGGCTACGATGACGTTGACCACGTTCTCCATCCAACGTTTCTGTGCCGTGTCGCGCTCTTTGGCGTCGAGTCCGGCGTGGTAGTAGGTGGCGGTGATGCCGTTGGACAGCAGTTGCGATGCAATCTCACGGGTTCGACGGCGGTTGCGGACGTACACGATGCCGCTGCCGCCCGTGTTGCGGGCGATGCGGAATAGGCGGCCGAGTTTTTCCTCTTCGTGGAAGACCATATAGGCCAGATTCTGTCGCTTGAAACTGGACTGCAGCACCTGTTTGTGCGATGAGAACATCAGCTGCCGTTGGATGTCTTCCACCACGAGGGGCGTCGCCGTGGCGGTGAGGGCTATGATGGGTATGTCGGGATGATAGGCACGTATCTTGGCAATTTCAAGATATGAGGGGCGGAAATCATAGCCCCATTGTGAAATGCAGTGGGCTTCGTCCACGGCCAGCAGGGCTACGTTCATCTGCCGAAAATGTTCAATGAATACGCGCTGTTTCAGACGTTCGGGCGACACATACAGCACCTTCACTTTCCCATGCAGACAGTGGTTGAGGATGACCGACTGTTCGAAAGAGCTGCAACTGGAGACGATGCAAGCCGCTTTGATGCCTCGGTTGTTGAGCTGTTGAACCTGGTCCTTCATCAGTGCGATGAGTGGGGATACCACCAGGCAGAGGCCGTCAAGCATCAGGGCGGGGAGTTGGTAGCAGAGCGACTTGCCCCCGCCCGTAGGCATGAGGGCCAACGTGTCATTTCCCTGTAGGACAGAATCGATGATTGCTTCTTGCAGGGGGCGGAAGGTGTCGTAGCCCCAGTATTTCTTTAAGAGCTCTTTTTTCTTGGTGCCGGGTTCCATTGATGGTGGGGTGTCGGTATATAAAAAACATAGTGGCGTGTTACGAGCCACGCCACTATGCTATATGTGTTTTTCTTTATCGCAGAAGGGTGATGGTGCCTTTCTGGGTGACGATGTCCTCGGTGCCCGGGCGGCGGTAGGAGATGATGTAGGCGTAGGTGCCCTGTGGGCACTTGATGCCGTCCTGCGAGGTGCCGTCCCACCTGAAGTGGAGGTCGTTGGAGGAGAACACCTGCCGGCCGGCGCGGTCGTAGATGAAGATGGAGAAGTTCTCCTGCTCGTTGGCGGTGAAGATTTGGAAGGTGTTG
>JAFWOP010000126.1 GCA_017545365.1 Bacteroidales bacterium | reverse complement strand
TTGTCTTTACGGGGAACGCTGCCTAAGGGGAACGAGTCGAAGTCGTGCCGTCCGCGGTCGGTGTAGGCCGTGCCGGGGAAGAGGGCGGCGAGTTCCTGGTGGATGACGGTGGCCAGGCGGTCGCTCTCAAACGACTGCATGAGCCTCATGCGGAGGATGCCCTTGTACTCGCAGGCCGCAATCCACAGCGGATAGGAATAGGAGCCTGCGCTGAAGCCCACAGCCTGCACCTGCCGGGCGATGGCATCGCCGCACTTGGCATCGCCGCCTTGCTTGTCAGAGAAGTCGAGATGGCCTGCGTAGGATATGCCGTAGGTGCAGAAGGCGGAGTCTTTCTGCCTGCCGCTCTTGACGACCATAGGCGACACCTTTGTCACGGGCAGCGGCGCGGCGAATATCTGGTCGAAATCAGCCCGCAACTGGGCCACCGTCGTATAGAGGTTCTCCGGACGGGTCTGCACCATCATCTCCTCGCGCAGCCGCCTGGCCCTCTCGCCTGCCGACTGGCGGTCGGTCTCTGCCGTATAGGGGAGCGAGAAGGGAATGGCGCCATTGCCGCCGGTCTCGAAGTGGAACACCGGGCGCAGGTCCTTGGGCGTGTAGCATACTATCTCCTTCTGTCCCACGTCGTAGCGCTGGCGGATGGCCCGCCCTATGACGGCGTTCAAGGCCGGCACCACCGAACTGCCGCTCTCGCGGGCGAAGGCCAGCAGCGGTGCCAGCGGCACGTCGATGTCGATGATGTGCTGCCGCGTGGTCCTCGTGCTGAACAGCCTTTCGGGCAGGTGGAAGATGTCGTGCTCCTGGGGGATGAACTTGCCCACAGGCTCTCCCGGTGCGCCTCCCCCGAGGATGTGCTCGTGGCAGGGGAAGGTGTCCACGCTGTCGGCAGCAGGCAGATTGTCGCCGCCCGCCTGACAATAGAACTTCAGCACGGTCCCGAGGAAGCCGCAGATAGACCGCATGTCGGCCAGTCCGTGGAACACATGGAGCGTGAAGCGACGCTCGCCGTAACTGACATAGAGCATCAGGCCCCCGGTCTCCTTGGTGCCAACGTTCCGCGGTAGTCCGTCGGCTTCACTTACCACCATGACCTGCTCAGCCTCGGAGTCCTCCACGTAGAACCGCCGCCCCACGATGACGGGGCGTGCCCTGAAGTTGCGGTGTACCCTCAGGGCGCTCACCACTGCCTTCCGCAGTTCATCGGGCCGCACGCTCTGCGTCAGTTCACATTCGGCCTCTGCCACCGTGGCCCGCTTGCCAGAGCGGCCCCAGTAGAATGTCTCATCAAAAAAATACAGTTCCTTCATATCTTCTCTTATATTATCTAATGTTTGCTATCATATCTTGTCTGCCCTCCATCGCTATACTGCCACAAAACGGATTCCGCCGGGGCTGCGCCGCGGCAGTCTCGGCGGATAAAAGTCTCTCAGAGTTGGGGAAGTGCGAATTAGTTATTCGTTTGGTAGGCTGAAGGTAAAGGATGTCTCCCCTTTACTGCTGTCTATATGGAAATCGCCAAGGGGGAGCCGAAATCCTTCTTAAAGTGTCCCATCTTTTATGCGGCGCTCAAATTGCTCAATGGTCAGAATCTCACTTTTAGGCTTTTCGCGCTTACCGATGCTCCACGCTTTAAAGGCTGAGCTGACACGTACCATACGATGCCCTGCCATATTCTTTCTATGTGACATTATTTCCATATTCTTTGATGTTTATATGATTTGACGCTGCAAAGATACGACTATTTCCCCGAATATCCAAGGATGTCCGAAATTATTTTTCGAGGTGCAAGCCTCAAAGAACGCGCGAGGACTTTCGTACCCCGGCGACGGCATCTCCGTCAGCAGGCGGCGGGCGCGAGTCTTGATGGCGAGTCTTTGGTCACTCATCGTCGGTGTCGCCTACGCTGATGTCGTTGCCGCGACGGTATTCCTTCACGGCGTCGGAACCGGTGAGCATCAGCCTGGGGCCTTGGAGGGCTATGGAGCGGGTCTGAGGCCGTCTGTATGTCTTTTTTCTGTTCATGGCTTTATGGGATGATTTTTGTGCCTGGGGCGCTGTAGAGCGAGTTCTTGCCGATGTTGATTTTCACGTCGTACTGAGTGCCTTGCTTCAAGGTGGCAGCAAAGGGGATGTAGGCCGTGCCGTTATGGATGGTGCTGCCACCCTTCGTAAGGGTGCAGGTCAGTTCAAGATAGGTGTTGGCAAGCGAGGCGGAACCATTCCATGGCGTCAGCGTTTGTGGAATCACGATGAGGTAGGGCTTGTCGGAGTTGTCCATGATGGTGTAGTCGGTATCGCCCAGCGTCGCGTTGCCCGAAAAGATGCTGTAATTATCTGTCGTTGTGCCTGGTACCCACGATGCGGTGTTGAAGAAGTAATTGCCCTCATTCACCACATTGCAGAGTTGCACGCCGGACACTGTCAGCGTGTAGTCGCTGATGTTCTTCGCCTTCTTCATGTAGAAGCGCAGGGCGGAGCAGGCGTGATCGAAGGTGAAGGAGAGTTTACCGCCGGTGCTTTTCCATGTCCCAGAAGTTGTAGCTACCAGTAGGTCTTTCTGATTGGCGACGTCATCATTGACGGTGAAGCTGAGGTAAGGCTTCTTGTTGGTCAGGCAGAATGGAGCCTCTTGGATTTTTCCGTTGGGGTATCCGTTGTGGGCGTACCAGTTGACAGTAACATCGTAATTGACGTCAGGCCAGCCCTCGCCGTCGCCTTTCCATTTGCCATCACCATCTTTAGTGGCTGTTCTGTAACCGTGGGAGTGGTCTGTGCCATACGTGTAGTCCATCCTAAACTCCGAGAGCGTCGAGGCGGTAGTGATGGCCGCTTTCCTGACGGAGGAGGTTCCCCTACTGGCGGAGGCATCGGGATTGATGAACGGCTTCTCCGTCACGCTGATGGTCAGAGGTCGGGTGTTGCTGACCTGCTCCGACGGGGAGGTTGGTGTTCCGGCCATGATGCTGATGATGGAAGCAATGTCGGCCACGTCGACCGTGCCGTCGCCGTTCACGTCGGCAGATGCGGGCGAGTCGCCCGCGCTCCCATCGGCCATGACGCTGATGACGGTGGCGATGTCGGCCACGTCAACCGTGCCGTCGCCGTTTGCGTCGCCCGTCACACTGCCATCGAAGGTGAATACACGGCTGCCGGCGGCGTCGTAGTATTTCAGGATGACGGTCTCGTCGGCCTCGCGGAGGAAGAGGGTAATGCCCGACGGAGAACCGTCGGGAACGGCGGCTGATGGGAGGGGTGACACGCCACGGCACTCGTCGCCCACGAAGGCGGCGGCGATGTCGCCATCGGCGGGTGTGATGCCTGCAGAGGCGAGGATGTCGGCCACGTCGATGGTCTTCACTACAGGGTACTTGGCCGAGCCGAGGGTGAAATTAGGGATGAAGTCCTCCTCGATGCCTAACACCTCGTCCGGGTCGTAAGTCATGGTGGTGGAGCGTGAGAAAACC
>JAFWOP010000055.1 GCA_017545365.1 Bacteroidales bacterium | reverse complement strand
TCCTCAGGGACATACACCTACGCCTACACCAACTCTGACGGCTGTCCTAGCACTGACACCCTGCATCTTACCATCAACAACAACAGCAACATAGCCTATCATGTTACTGCTTGCGAGAACTACAATTGGAACGGCACCAGCTACACGATATCAGGAACATATACCTACGACTACAGCCAACCCGGTTCCAGCTGCAACAATGTAGACACCTTGTATTTGACCATTCTCCAAGGCTCATACGACAGCTACACGGATACCACTTGCGACAACTACACTTGGCATGAAACCCCATACACCACCTCAGGGACATACACCTACGCCTATACCAACTCTGACGGCTGCCCAAGCACTGACACCCTGCACCTAACCATCAACACCAGCGACACGATAACGGAATCCATCGCCGCCTGTGACAGCGCATCATGGCATGGCAGCACCTATTACGCCAGCACCACATCACCCACATTCTTGACCGCAAACGAAAACGGCTGCGACAGCCTTGTGCTGCTAGACTTGACCATCAATCATGCTACGCATAATAGTTACAACTCCAATGCTTGCGACAGCTACACTTGGCAGGGAACCACTTACACCTCCTCAGGGACATACACCTACGCCTACACCACCTCTGACGGCTGTCCTAGCACTGACACCCTGCATCTTACCATCAACAACAACAGCAACATAGCCTACCGCGTTACTGCTTGCGAGAACTACAATTGGAACGGCACCAGCCACACGATATCAGGAACATACACCTACGACTACAGCCAACCCGGTTCCAACTGCAACAATGTGGACACCTTGTATTTGACCATTCTCCAAGGCTCATACGACAGCTACACGGATACCACTTGTAACAACTACACTTGGAATGGAACCACTTACACCACCTCAGGAACATACACCTACGCCTACACCAACGATGACGGTTGCCCTAGCACTGACACCCTGCACCTGACCATTAACACCGGCGATACGATAACGGAATCCATCGCCGCCTGTGACAGCGCATCATGGCATGGCAGCACCTATTACGCCAGCACCACATCACCCACCTTCTTGACCACAAACGAGAACGGCTGCGACAGCCTTGTGCTGCTAGACTTGACCATCAATCATACTACGCACGCCAGCCTCACGGATACTGCACGAAACCACTACACATGGCATGACTCCACCTATAACGCCACTGGGACTTACACCTATGCCTATACCAACGACGATGGCTGTCCAAGTACCGACACCCTGCATCTGACGATAATCACACATCAGGATACTGCAATATACGACACCGCTTGTGACATATACATTTGGTTTGGCGCGACGTATGACTCTTCGGGAGCGTACACCCACACTTCGTCATCGGGAACAGATACTCTGTATCTAACCATTCGCCACAGTACCCACAGCGGGGTCTCTGTAACGGCTGTCGAGGGGCTAGAGTGGCACGACTCGAACTATACCGCATCGGGCACTTATATCTACCCATATATCAATGAAGAAGGCTGCCCAAGCACTGACACCCTGCATCTGGTGGTACACCATGCTACGCACCAGGTAGTACGCGATACCGCTTGCGACTACTACCATTGGCACGATTCAACCTATCGGATGTCGGGCACTTTTCTGCACTATTATATGAATGCCGACAGCGTGGCCAGCTGCGACACACTGCATCTGACTTTATCACACAGCGTGACAGAGACAATCGCCACGGTGGCATGTGGCAACTATTACTGGGCAGAAACAGACAGCACCTATTGGCAGAGCTGTACGGACACCCTGCGGTTGCTGTCAGCTGAGGGCTGCGACTCGCTACGTGTGCTGAGCCTAACTCTATTTCCTGAGAATAAAACCTTGCTCTTCGACACAGTGTGCCAAGGGGTTGAACGATGGTGGCACAGCCAGTTGTGCCGAATGACGGGTGACTACAGGTTCGACACCCTCAACGCATACGGATGCGACAGCACGGTGGTGCTACATCTGGAAGTGGCCGACCCCGAAGGGGTGACTGCAGAGTATGAGTTGGTGTGCGGAAGCAGGGAATACCACCTGACCGCCCGGACGGCAGCCCCTTATGTGTGGTGGTATGCCGAACCAGCCGACAGCACAGACCTGTTGGTGCGCCCGCCTGAAGCCTATGCCACCCCCCGAAGCCTAGTACGCTTTGTGGTACGTGCCGACCTTCGGGACACACTTTTTTGCCCTTCATATGACACGCTATGGCTGGGACCTCCACAGCTGCCATCCATTGCCCTGACACTGCGACCCGAAATGCTGACCGTGGACAACCTGACGCTGTATGCCGAAGCCCACGTGAAGAACGCCTCGTGGCTGAGGTGGGAGGTCGACGACCGCTGGCTGGCGGACAATAAGCCGACCATCGTCTACCATGCCAACCCGATAGCTGACAGCGTGAGGCTGTCACTGACGGCGGGGGATGGCAGATGTGAGGAAACGCTGAGGTATTCGGTGCCGATAATACGTGAGGAGCTGTTTGCCCCCAACATATTCGCACCCGACCGTACTGCGGAGGCAGATGGTGTGAGGCACTTTCGCGTATGGGGCAGCGACGTGAAGGTGTTTGAGATGACAATATACAACCGACAGGGGCGTGAGGTGTTCCACAGCGAACGGATAGAAGAGGAATGGGACGGCACCCACGACGGCAAGCCCTGTCCTCAAGGGGGATATGTCTACTGCATACGCTACCGCCCAGTCACGATGCAGACGGGGATGAAGACGAAGACTGGCACGGTGACACTCATTAGATAACAGCGAGTTATGAATCTTTGAATCTTTAACTAACGAACTAACATATTAACGAATCAACAAACAACATTGTCATGAACAGAATTTTCTTTGGTCTACTTCTGACGGCCTTTGTGGCCGCTGGCTGCGGAGGAGCAGCCGAACAGGGCTCATGCGAAGCGTTGTCCGACAGCGTGGCCACGGTGTATCTGACCCGCGAAATAACATCCGAAAGCCTAGTCGCCATCTACCAACGGCTGGGGGTGGAGGCCACAGGGCGTGTGGCGGTGAAAATTTCCACTGGCGAGTCGGGCAAGAGCAACTATTTGCGTCCCGAACTTATCGGCGACCTGGTTCGGCTGACCCACGGCACTATAGTGGAATGCAACTGCGCCTATTGGGGCAACCGCGACGAGAGCGAGGAGCACTGGCGGGAAATCAAGGAACGCGGCTTCCTGGACATTGCCAAAGTGGACATCATGGATGAGGAGGGCGAGATGAGACTGCCCGTGCGCGACACATCGCACCTCCCCTACAACCTAGTGGGCACACATCTGGCCAACTACGACTATATGATTAATCTGGCCCATTTCAAAGGGCACCCCATGGCGGGCTACGGCGGGGTGATTAAGAATCAGTCGATAGGGGTGGCCTCGGCCAACGGCAAGTTGCTCATCCATTCGGCCGGCCGCAAGGGCGACATGAACCACCGGCTGGCGGGCTGGAGTGCTGCGGTGGCGGCCACCCCTCAGGACGAGTTCCTCGAAAGCATGGCGGCAGCAGCCCAGTCGGTAGCTGACTATATGAAAGGGCACATCGTGTATATCAATGTGATGAACAACCTGTCGGTGGATTGCGACTGCATTGCCGACCCCGACGAGCCGCAGATGCAGGATGTGGGCATCCTGGCCTCAACCGACCCAGTGGCATTAGACCAGGCCTGTCTGGACATCGTGTTCAACACTCCTGATACGGAGGACAACAACCCCGTGCCACTACAGAAGCGCATCAACAAGAAACACGGCCCCCACACCGTTGACCATGCCGCACGCATCGGGCTGGGTACGAAACGCTACCGCATCGTGGAGTTGTGAACGGCTAGAAGCTGATGTCCCAAAGGCCGGCGCTACGCTCCAGCTCAACCCATGCCGAGAGGCAGTCGTGGAGGCATTCGGCGTAGGCCTGACGGATTTCGTTGTAGGTGTGCTGCGCGCTGATGACATCGAGAAGCGAGGTTTCGCCCCGCTGGTAGGCGTACATCTTGCCGTCGAGTACCTGCCGGGCGTTGTCCATGATGAGGGTGTTGTAGCTGGCCAGACGACGGAGGGACGACTGGTAGCTGTTGTATGCCTGCATGATTTCGGAGCGTGCCTGACGGCGGCTAAGGGTGTCTTGCAGACGGGCCTGTTGCACACGGTACTGTCCCGCACGCACCTCGCCACGGTTGAGGTTGGAGACGGGCAGGGGGATGCCTACACCCACGGTGTAGCCCACAAATTCAGGAGCCGGAGCCTCTTCGTTGCGGACACGGCTGTTGAGGCTTACGCCTAGCGAGAGGTCGAGGTCAGGCATACGCTCGCGACGCAGGAGGGTGAGGTCGCTCTCGGCTGAGAGTGCCAGATGGTGCTGCTGCACAAGGTCCATGCGGAGGGTGTCGGCCCCTTCGAGCAGACGCTGGAGATCGAACAAGCGGGTAGGTGCCGTCATCTCGCCCTGCACGGCATGGGTGCTGCCGAGGTCGCCGCCCATGAGGAGGTCGAGCTGCACCAATGCGTTGGCATACTCCACAAGGAGGGCGTCATAATCCTGCTGCGCAAGGCGTGCTTCGAGGCGGGTTTGGACGACATCGATTTCGGAAAGCTCGCCCGCTGCGTGGCGTAGGCTGTCGCTATGATATAATGCCTGGATGTGCTGCAGGGCCTGCTGCCCGATGAGGGAGAGGTCGCGTGCCAAGAGGGCGTCAATATAGGCTAATGTGGCTTCGGCCCTAAGGGTTTGTACAAAATGTTGGAGGCCGGCATCGGTGGCATCGAGCTGGTGACGAGCTGCGTCGACACGGGCCACACGTTTGCCGAGCGAGATACTCTTGCCCAAGCCGAAGCTGAGTGAACGTCCCATGGCGATGTCCCAGTCGCTGTTGTTGCCATATTCTACGGAGAGCGAGGGGTCGGAGATGCGACGGGCGGCAGTAAGGTCGGCCTGCGACATGGAGAGGTCGAGCCGCGCGGCGGCGTAGTCGAGGTTGCCCTGCATTACACGGCCTATAAAGGTGGCGTAGTCAAGCTGCTGGGCTTCCATACGAGGGGTAAGCAGGAGGGCTAATACGAGCGGCAGTGCGCCACGGAGAAGGTGGGATGGTATGCGTTTCATTTTTCTATAGAGGTTTCTTGGTCGGTGGGGTTGTTACGCTGTTGTACACGACGTTCCATGATATAGTAGAGCGTGGGGAGGATGAAAAGAGTGACGATAGTGGCGAAGATGAGGCCGTAGACTATCACCGTGGCGAGAGGACGCTGCACATCGCTGCCAATACCGGTAGAGATGGAGGCGGGGAAGAGTCCCAACACAGCCACCGATGCGGTGAGGAGCACGGGGCGCATACGGTGGGAGGCTCCTTCGACCACCGCCTTACGCAAGGGATTGCCCCGCTGTCGCAGGTGGTTGATATGCGAAATCATGATGATGCCGTTCTGTATGGCCACACCGATAAGTGCGATGAAACCAACGGCGGAGGAGACGTTGAGGGTCATGCCCCGCACATTAAGCGCGAGCATGCCGCCGAAGAGGGCCAACGGCACCACCACCATGAGCAGCCCTGCCTGACGCACCTTGCCGAAGGCGAAGATGAGGAGGATGAACATGACCATCAAGGCCAACGGCACCACCAAGGCCAGGCGGCTGAAGGCGCGGTTGCGGTTCTCAAACTGGCCTGCCCAGTGGAGCGAAGTCTTTTCGTGGTCATATTGCACATGGGCGGCAATACGCTTGTCGGCCTCGTCAACAAAGGTGGAAAGGTCGGCACCTCGCAGGTTGATGCGCACAAGGGTGTAGCGTCGTGCCATCTCACGCATGATAGTGCTGGCTCCCAGCTCCATGCGTATGTCGGCGACAGCCGAAAGGGGCACCTTCACCCCGTCGGCAGTGGTGAGCATAAGGTTGCCAATCTCTTCGGGGGTGTTGCGGTAGCGCTCGGCATAGCGGCAGGTAATGTCGTAGACCTTGCTGCCCACATATATCTGCGATATGGCACGGCCACCGATGGCGAGTTCGATGAGTTCGGCCACATCGGAGACGTTGAGGCCATACTGTGCAATGCTGGCACGGTTGACCGATATCTGCAGCTGTGGTGTGGGCGGTTCCTGGTCAACCGCCACATCGGAGGCACCGGGGATGTCGGCAAGGATGGCGGCCACCTGGTCGGCCACGTGACGGCTTTCGGCAAGGTCGTCGGAATAAATCTTAAGGGCGAGGTCGCTGTGGGTGCCGGCAATCTGGTCCATGACCATGTCGATAATGGGCTGCGAGAATCCGACCGAGTAACCCGGCATCTGGGCGATGGAGTCGGCCATAGCCTCCACCAGCTCGGCTTTGCTGCGGCCGCTCTTCCACGTGTTGTAGGGCTTCAGACCCACGCCCACCTCGACATGCGAGAGGGAGAAGCATTCGGCTCCTTCGTCGTCGCGTCCCAGCTGGGTCATGACGTAGGAAGTTTCGTCGAACTGCTTGAGGGTGTGGCGGAGGTCGTCGGCCATCTTCTTGGACTTCTCAATGGAGATGCCCGAAGGTAGCTGCACCTGCACCCACACCGCACCTTCGTCCAGCGGGGGCAGGAAGTCCTTGCCCACTGTGATGGAGAGGGCAACCGAGCCGCAGAGGATGACGACGAGCAGGATGATGACCGCACGCGACTTGTCCAAGATGTTGTCTATATGGCGGTGGTAGCCATTGTTGAGGCGTTCGAGCCAGCGGTTGTGATAGAGCTTGCGGGGTTTATGGTAGGCCAGATATGAGAGGCCCGGAGTGAGAAGCAGCGAGGTGAGGAGGGCGCCGATGAGGGCGTAACCCACAGTATAGGCCATGGGGGTGAAGAGCTTGCGCTCCACATGCTCGAAGGCGAAGAGGGGGAGGTAGGCGGTGATGATGATGATGGTGGAGAAGAAGATGGAGCGCGCCACCTCGCGAGCCCGCTGCTTCACATCGTCGGCGGTGAGCTCCAGCTCGGGATGCCGCTCGCGCTTCTTCAGGATGTTCTCCATCATCACGATGGCACCGTCGACCAGTATGCCGAAGTCGATGGCCCCCAGCGAGAGGAGGTTGGCCGGAATGCCTGTAAGCTTCATCAGCACGAAGGCCACCAGCAGGGCGATAGGTATGGTGATGGCCACCACTAGCGAGCCGCGGAAGTTGCCCAAGAAAATCATCAGTATGACGATGACCAGCAACATGCCGACGAGGAGGGTGTGGGAGACGGTCTTGAGGGTTTCGCCAACGAGGTCGGTGCGGTCGAGGAATGGGTGTATCTCAACTCCCGGGGGCAGTATCTCGTTGTTCAGCTCGTCGATGGAGGCGTGAATGCGGTCGAGCACCTCGGAGGGGTTCTCGCCGCGCAACATCTGCACGATGCCCTCGACGGCGTCGTCATAGTTGCGCTGGTCGTCGGAGTAGCCGAGGACGCCCTTGCGTTCGAGATTGCCATATTTGAGGTCTCCCAGCTCCTTGAGATAGACGGGGGTGCCGTTAACGCTCTTCACCACGATGTCGCCCAGGCCTTCCAAGTCGCTGATGAGGCCGATGCCGCGCACCACATAGCTGAGGCTCCCTTCCGAGAGAATGCTGCCGCCGGCATTGAGGTTGTTCTGCTCTATCTTCTCCGTGATGTCGGAGAGCGAGATGCCATATTCGGTAAGACGCTCGGGCGAGAGCTCTATCTGATACTGCGTGGTGATGCCACCATAGTTGCTCACGTCGGCCACGCCGGCTATCTGGCGGAGGTAGGGTATGATGGTCCACTTATGTATGTCGGTGAGGCTGCGGAGGTCGTGGCTGCCGTCGGGACTTTCCACTATGTAGCGGAATATCTCGCCTGTGGGGGCGGTAAGAGGATTCAGCTCAGGCACCGCGCCATAGGGGAGGTCGATGCCGACGAGACGTTCGTTGACGCGCTGGCGCGCCCAATAGTCGTCGACCCCGTCGTCGAACACCAGGATAACGGTGGATATGCCGAAGCTGTTCTTACTGCGCATGGTGGTGAGGTTGGGTATGCCGCCCAAGGCTCGTTCCACAGGAATGGATATCTGCTGCTCGATTTCCTCAGTGGCAAGACCCGGCACCTGGGTCACCACCTGTACGGTAGTGTCAGAGATATCGGGGTATGCGTCGATGGAGAGGGCATTCCATGAGATGACCCCCGCGATGCACAAAAGGGCGAAAACGGCCACCATTACTGCCTTATGGTCAATGGCCCATCCTACTAGTTTCTCTATCATAGTCTGTCTGTTTCGAAGTTGGAAGATAAGGTGAAAGGGCGGGGCATCAGTGCTTGTCTATCAGATAGAAGGCCCCTTTGGTGATGATTGTGTCGCCAGGGTTCAGGCCCTTGACCAGACGTAGGAGGTGCTCATTGACGGACTGCACCTCCACAGGGGTGCGGCGGTAAGCGTTGTCGGCCACTTTGAGCAGCACGTAACGTCCCTTCTCGCTTTGCAGCACGGCATCCTTGGGAATGAGGATGCAAGGGTGGCTCTTCACCTGCATGCGTATGTGGGCATACATGTTGGGGAGCATGGTATGACGCGGGTTATGACACTGGATGATGGTCTGCACGGTGCGGGTCTCCAGGTCGAGGATGCCGGCCACATAGGCCACATGCCCATAAACAACGCTGTCGGGACGTGCCACCAGGCTCACTTCAACATCCTGAATACCCTCCACAAAGGGGGCATCCATCTCGCTCACGTTGGCCTTCACCCACACATTGTCCAAGTCGGCCACCACCACTTTGGCAGCGGCATCCTCTTTCAGATATTCTCCGATGACGAGGTCGTTGCTCAGCACCTGCCCCGCAATGGGAGAACGCACCACCATCGGCTGCCCCACCTCGGCATTTCTTATATCTATCTGATACTCCTTGGCCACGGCCACAGCATGGCGATATTCTTCAACCGCCAAGGAGTAATTGGTCTTGGCCTCGTCCAAATCCTTGAGCGACGACACCTTATTGTCGTGCAAATCCTGCGTGCGGTCCAAAGCCCGTTTGGCCATATCCATCTCCGACTTGGTCTGATTGAGGCGTTTCACCACCTCGGCATAGTCGGACGAGGAAATCTCAAACAGCGGAGTACCAGCCTTGACCCGCTGCCCGATGCGCACCATCGAGCGCACCACACGTCCCGCAAAGGGGGCCGCCACCTCGGCATAGGAGGAGGGGATGGCCGTCACCACGCCCGTAGTGGTGAGGGTGGCGGCATAGGTGGTGTCGCTCACCACCCCGCATTCCAACCGCTGGGCAAGGGCCGAGGAAGGGGCTATCACCAAAGTGTCGCCATGAATTTCAACCGAATCGTCGGCATTGGCCGAATCGGCATCAGAACTGCCGTTGCAACCTGCCAAAAAGGCGGCACAAAGCAGCCACAAAAACATTTTCTTCATATCACAGAGAGCATAATTAAATACCATAACATTTTGTATCAGTCAGTTAATAACCGTCCACACCTATTCTGTGAGGACCTAAACAGATGCAAAGATACACATATTTTCCGAATTAGAACAATTTTTTATCGATAACCGATAAAAATTTATCGTTCCATCCCCCTAGTCTAGCACCTCGTGACCCTATGGCGCACCCGCTCGGCTTTCGCCTTTTCTTCGTCCGAACCAAGACACATCTAAAACACTTTTAGGATAGGGCATCCTAAAACTAACTTAATGGTAACATAATGAAAGCGGAAAAAGGGCAAACTCACACAGAATTGGGGATAAAAAAACAGGTTGCTTGCTGCAACCTGCCTGTCTGATTTGTTAGGCTCAAATGCCGTTTTTTCGCACCGATTCCTTGAAGACCTTGAGAAGATATGGGCATTACGGGAGTACATTCCCAACCCAACCAATCACACCTTTAATAGGTTTACATCCTTGGGACTATGAGGTATTTTATGGCAAATCATAATTTAAGTATGTGTCAGTATACCATTTGCCCCAGTCTCGGAGAGCGGAATCCGAACAAGAAATAGCGGCATCTACTATTGTTGTTGGATGAAAAACAGAAAACAATACTGGGTCTACGATAGCCCTAAATTGCTTGAGTGAGTTATTCAAGGCTATGTTGTCATGAGGTTTTACAACTGAAAAAAAGACCTTATCGTATTGGTATTCTTCTTGTGCTGCTTTAACCAATAGAGTATTACGCCACAATTGACACATTCCATCCATAAAGGGGCATCCATTTTCAAAAATATCCAAGTTCGGTAAAGCTTCGATGTGTTTTTTTGTTAATTGCCAATAGTTGAAGTGCCGAGCATGACAGTAGTAGCAGTCTTCATTATTGTTCATTAGATGTTGTGCTGTGTAATTAGAGCATTTCGCTAACAACTCCTTATGCTTTCCGTTATGGACGGCATTGCATTGAGTGAATTCAGTTTCTGTCAGTTTATGTTCTACAAGCCAAAGGCAATGTCTATTTTCATTGTCAATATAAGACAACGCAAAATCTGCATCTGTTCCTGCCGTTTTCGAATGGTCATTTAGTAATCCCTTTGAGCCATCGTTGGGTCTCGGATTATCACGCCAGTATTCAAAAGTAAAGCCTTCTACGATGTGACTTTTATCGATACTTGCGATATCTTTTTTTACCTTTTTAAGAACATCCACAGCACATTCGGATTCCATAATTGGTAAAAAAAGATTAATGCAGGCTGCTTGAGAACTCGCTACGTGTGGCTGTTTTACGAATCGATGGAAATCAAATCCATGTTTTTCTTGAAGTTCAAAAATCTTATCCCGTATACCAGAGTAAAAAAGATTCTTTGAGTCTGATAAAAACACCGACTCTCCAGTTCCGAACTGTTTTTGCAGATGTTTATACATCTTCTCTTGAAATGCATTCATGTCTATTTTTTGTATTTGTTGGCATTTTCTTTTTGTGCTTTGATTAGGCTTTCAAGTTCATGACGGAAGCACCAGCAATTTCCATCGTGTGCTGGATGAAGACTGATTCTTATTCCTAATCTTGAAGCATCTTTCAGTCGCATATTACCTGAACGCTTGGTCATATACACTACGTATTCCTCACTTACCCATTCTCCATTGATAGTTCTGACAAGATGCCATTGTTTTTTTTGTGTCATGCTAATTCATATACTGGGGTAAGTACTTTATTAATACCAAATTCATCATCGGACTCATCTGTCGGTGTGGATAGTCTTAATTCGCCATTACGCATATTGCAGTCAACCAAGAGTGTCAGTGGATAAATGCCATCTCCAAAGATTGGATATCCATCCTCATCAAGGTCTGTCATAAATGCAGAGTCAATCCCGTACACAAAAACTGACTTGCTATACAAGTCCATATTATGGTTTGCATCTGGGTCACATAATGCGTCAAAGTACTTTCCTTGCGTTAAATCCATTCCGTAAGATAAGAAATGTTCTGCACGGCATGATTTTGCTAATAAATCCATTGTCCGTGCATTAGCATACAAATTAAGTGCATACTCACCACTATGTTTCTTATGAAATTCGAACTCGAATTCCTTAACAACTTCGCGAAAGGCGATGCCATCACAAATTCGACACCCATTTGTATCAAAACCATTTTCGTCAAAAAAGTATGTCTCGCTTATTTCTCTTTCCATCATATATAATCATCAATTACCCGTTGTGCCGGATTTGCAATCCGGCAATTCTATATAGGACGGTTGGCTTCATCTGCCATATTCTGTGAATGCTCCGCGTCGTGTATGACCGCTTGGATTCTGTTGTGAGTGAAAGCGTAGTGCCAACGGGTTTGAATGGAAGAGACATCTGTCCATCCCCTTTCGTTCCACAATGACAAATAGGAAGGATTGACAATATGGCATCCATCGGGAATACCATTGTCAAGAGCCAACATCTCGGTCTTTATCTTTCGGAGAATTATGAGTACCACTTCTCGAGAAAGGGTGTTGTGATAAAGCAGTGTGTTTTCGTAGAATTTCTTAATACGTAGCGACGCGCGTTGCCTTATGATAGCCATTTTTTACAACCTCTTTTGCATCGTAATGCTTGTTCACCATTTCTTCCATTAACTCAAAGAACGTATTGACATCCATATCGGTACGTTCCTCGTTCTCGTCAAAATTGTCGAGGTTGTCAAACACCCATCTGTCGCGTTCTGTTATCATAATAATTGCTTTCTTTCAATGTGCAAAAATACAATTATTTTTTAATATAGTAGTAAAAAGATTGAAGAAAGTTGTTTTTAAATATATGGAAAGATCTTTAAGTTATTGGTAGCAGGAGGGTTAAGGGTAAAAAAAAGGACAAGTCAACTGACTTGTCCTGCTCGGTAGCGGGGGCTGGATTCGAACCAACGACCTCCGGGTTATGAGCCCGACGAGCTACCTCTGCTCTACCCCGCACTCTCTTATTCCCATTTGGAAATCGGCTGCAAAGGTACTACTTTTTCGCGACATGACAAAATGCAGACAGAAATTATTTGGAAAATTAACAAAGCACGTCATGTAATTCAATCTTTTGGAGCGAGTGTTTAACATTTTCAAAAAAGAATTAACAGACGTTTTTCTGCGTTTTTCAAACGGGAAAAACACAAAATTGCCCCTCTTCTTGAAAGGGGTCACAGCCAATTTTTGACAAAAGCGCTCGTAATCAGCGCACAGCTCTTTCTTTATACAGGGGGGAGGCTATTCCTCAATGAAGATGGTGTCGTAATCGGAGGTGTCAAAAACTGCCTCGCGATGGAAGATGTCTTCTAGGCGGCCCACTACACGGCCTTTGGCGGCGGCGAAACGGCGATAGCGGTTCAGCACCTTCATCTTGTGCTTGTAACGGCCACAGAGACGGTTGAAACGTTCAAGCTGCTCGACCGACATGCGGGTGTCGAAGTACCAGCGGTAACGGCGCATGAAGCATCGTTGCTGTCGCTGGAAGTGGTTAAGGGTGTCGCCGTGGAAGTCAGCAATGGGGGTGGCAACCACCTCGTTGACAAAGGTCTCATAGTTGTTGATGAACTTCTCCACTCGGCTTACCTTCTGCGCCTGACAGTTCAACGACAATATCAATAAGAAAGCCAAAAGGCCTCCCCGTCTCATCACCGAGAGGAGGAAGCCTTTTGTGCTATAGTCGTTGATATTCATTTCATTTATGTACTAGCGATAGTTGGCAAGGCCCTCGTTGAGGTAGGCGATGAACTTCTTCACATCGCGGTCGTATTTGTAGTTTTCCTTGGTGAGGACTTTGCCGTCGGCATCAATAATCACATAGTAGGGCTGTGCGTTCATGTTGAACTGGGTCTTCTGATAGTTGAGGTTTTTGCGACCCAGGGTCTTGAGGACACGGCCGTTCTGGTCGGTAACCCACTCTTCTTCGGGCAGCTCGATGGTGTTCTCGTCGGCGAAGAGGGAGCAGATGACGTACTTCTCGTTCATGATGCGACGCACTTCGGGGTCGACCCAGACGTTGTTCTCCATCTCGCGACAGTTGGCGCAGGTCTTGCCGGTGAAGTCGAGGAAGATGGGTTTGTTATGCTCACGGGCATAGGCCTTTGCCTCGTCGAGGTCGAAGAAAGCTTCGAATCCCAGTGGCACATGGAGCACATCGGCATACTTGCGGTCGGCGGGCAGCTGACCAAGCTGCACGGTGCCTTCGGCAGTGACAGCCGGACGGTTGTCGGCAACAATCTTGGCGATGTCGAACTCCTGACTGTTAGGTGCGGGCAGGAAACCGCTGAGTCCTTTGAGCGGCGCACCCCAAAGACCGGGGATCATCCAGACGACAAAGGCCAGGTCGGCAATGGCAAGGAAGATGCGGAGGGTGCTAATCTCCTTCACCTCGTCGTCGCCTTTGAAGCGCAGTTTGCCCAAGAGGTAGAAGCCAAGCATACCGAAGATGACAATCCACAATGCCAGATAGATGTCGCGCGGCAGGAGCCCCCAGTTGCAGTAGAGGTCAGCCATTTGCAGGAATTTCAAGCCAAAGGCCAACTCCAAGAAAGCAAAGGAGACCTTGACGGTGTTGAGCCACGAGCCGCTCTTCATATTTTTCAATACCTGCGGGAACATGGCCAGCAGGGTGAAGGGGGCTGCAAAGCCGATGCCGAAGCCCAGCATGGTGATGAGGGAGACCCAACGGTCGGTGGAAGAGGTGGTAAGGCCCACCAAGGCGGCACCGAGAATGGGACCCGTGCAGCTGAAGGAGACCAGCACGGTGGTAAGGGCGATGAAGAAGGGAGCCAGCAGACCGCCCTTGTCGGCCTGCTCGTCGCTCTTGTTAATCCACTTCTCGGGCATCTTGATTTCAAACAGTCCGAAGAAGCTCAACGCAAAGACGAAGAAGATGACGAAGAAGATGAGGTTGGGCAGCCAGTGAGTGCCGATGAAGTAGAGGGCCTCGGGGCCGAAGACAAGTGCCAGAATGGCACCCAACACGGCAAAGAGGAAGACAATGGAGAAGCCAAACATCCATGCCTGACGACGGTTTTTGTGGGGGTCGTCGCTATTGTGCATGAAGAAGTTGACCGTCATCGGTATCATGGGGAACACGCAGGGGGTGAACATCGTCAGGATGCCGCCCAACAGTGCCACAAGGAACACCACGATGAGCGACTGGTGCTTCTTCTCGGCAGGAGTCTCCTCGGCTTCAGCCACCACGGCAACAGCGGTGTCGACCACAGGCTCGGCCTCCTGCATCTCTTCAGGGGTATCGGTGTCGGCGACAAGTTCGCCGCCATCGGCCATATCGTCATTCAAGGGTGGCTGTGCCCCTTTGACGGAGAAAGTGAAGTCGCGGTCCTCTGGAGCCACACAGCTGCCTTGGTTGCACATCTGGTAGGAAAAGACACCATTGACTTTGAAATCCTTATCACTTAACCGCTCGATTTTCTGACGGAAGACCACCTTGTCGGAGAACGAGCGGACGGTGCATTTGAAGATGTCGTCATACTCTTCGTGCGGCTTGGTTTCCTGCACCCTCCCCTTCAGCTTGTAGTCCTTGCTAGGGGTGAATTCAAAGCTGGTGGCGATGGGGCCGGCGGGGTCTGTGTGCTGAGAATAGAGGTGCCAGCCGTCGTCAATCTTGCCGGTGAACACCAACTCCGCCTCCGTGTCATTGAGTTCTTTGACAGAATAAGTCCATTTGACATGCTCCTCAATCTGGGCGAAACTGGCAATGGCCATGCCCAGCATCAGAAGGATTGTAACGATTCTTTTCATAGGTTATATTAATTGCATTTATTTATTTGTCATTTGAGTGCCAACTACCTGAGGGTAAATTTGACCGAGCGGGTGCCCGACGAGGTCTTGACCCGCACGGTGTAGGTGCCTTTCTTCATCTTGGAGATGTTGATGTGTCCGCCATTTTGATACTTCGGCACAGTGCGCACCTTCTCGCCCTTGGCGTTGAGGAAGGTGACCTCGGCCTGGGGGCTGTTCATGGTGATGGTGATATAGCCTTCTTCGAGGTTGGGGGTCAGCTTGATACGTTCCTCCTGTGCCGAGGACGAGGAGGGAGCGTCGCTCCCCTCGTCGGCCTTGCCCTTCGAGGGTTTACCGGTGGCAGGTTTGGTGCCGCTTGCCGTTATATCGCCAGCCTCGGGCTCGACGTTGTCGGCCAAGGTGGCGGGGGGCTCCTTCTGCATCTTGTAGCCCGAAAGGCACCAGAGGCCCTTGTCGTCGGTGCCGAACCAGATGTTTTCGTTACGGTCGATGGCCACATTTTGGAACATACACTTGGGCAGCCTGTCGCCTGCACGGAAGGTGTCCCAATGGTTCTCGCAGTCAAACACCGCCACACCGCCGTCGGTGGCCATCCATAGGTTGCCGTCCTTGTCGAACGCCAGGTCGTTGATTTGGTTGCCGGGGATGGCGCAGTTGTCGGTATTATAAATCTGCCATTCATCACCTTCCAGACGGCAGAGACCCTCCAGTGTGCCTATCCACTTCACGTTGTTCTTGTCGATGGCGATGGAGAGGACGATGTTGTGTGGTATTTTGGAGTTCTTGGTCGTGTAAGAGAGCCAGCGGCGGCCGTCGAAAACACAGAGGCCATCGTTGGTGCCAATCCATTTGCGGTCGCGGTTGTCGATAACCACGCAGAGGATGAAGTCGCTCAGCAGCTCGGAATCGGTGGCGGTGTACTTGTTCCAGTTGACCCCGTCATATTGCACAAAGCCACTGAGGGTCACCCCTATCCACTTCACCCCCACATGGTCGATGGCGATGTCGCGGATATACTTCATGTTCAAGCGGTGGGTTTCTTCGGCATGTTCGAACCAGCGGCCTCCGTTGAACTCGATGACCCCATAGTCGTCGGTGCCTATCCAAAGGGTGTTGCCCTCCACCACCAGGCAATTGACAAACTGGTTCTTCAGCTTCTCGTTGAAGTCAGCATAGTCGGTCCACTGTCCGTCTTTGAACTTGTTGAGTCCCTGGGTGCTGCCCACCCACAGGTTGCCTCGGTGGTCGGCAGTGATGGCCAGGATGTTGTTGCCGATAAGGCCGGAATTCTTCTCGGTATAGTTGGTCCACTTCTGCGCCGAAGCAACAAAGGCGGATAGGGTAAGGAGCAATATGGTAATATAGCGGTTCATTGTTGTATGCTGGATGATGTCAGGTCTTGTGTTTCTCCTTCTTTGCAGCAGGGAAAAGGATGTTGTTAAGTATCAGTCGGTAGCCTGGTGAATTGGGATAGAGGGAGAGGTCGGTGGGCGGGTCGCCGACGAAATGGCGGTAGTCCTCGGGGTCGTGCCCGCCGAGGAAAGTCCATGTCCCCTTGCCATATTCGCCATGCAGGTAGCGCACTTCGTTCAATGCCTTGTTCTCTGCCAAGATGACGGCGGACGACTTGACGCACTCGCGACGGAAGGCCGTGGTCTGCCCCATGAAGCCGTGTATCACCCGTGTGTGATTCTGCGTGAGCATCGTGGGCACCCAGTCCCACTTGGCCGAGAACTCGAAGAGGGTGAAGAAGTCGTTCTTCTCGTTCACCGCCTTCTGGCGCGAACGGTCGTCGATGTCGATGGTGGAAATCTCGTATTCGTAGGGGTTGGTGCTCAACCTGAAGTTCTTGAAGGCAAAGGTCTTGCTGTAGTCAATCTGCCCTTGGGCATCGGGCTGCATGGGGTTGCCGTCGAACATCACGTCGCAGATGTCCACATTCTCTGCCGACAGAGCCACATCGTAACTGTCCGGGGCTGAACACATGGCAAAGAGGAAACCCCCACCCATGACGAAGTCGCGTATCTTGTGGGCGACGGCCAGTTTCAGTTGGCTCACCTTGGCAAAGCCCAGTTTCTGAGCCGTGGCCTCCTGTGCACGCACGTCCTCGATATACCACTGCTGGTTGCGGTAGTTGCCCCAGAACTTGCCATACTGCCCCGTGAAGTCCTCGTGGTGCAGGTGCAGCCAGTCGTAGGTGGGCAGAATGCCCGCTATCACCTCCTCGTCGTACACCACATCATAGGGTATCTCAGCATAGGTGAGCACCAGCGTGACGGCATCGTCCCATGGCAGTTTGTTCTTGGGCGAATAGACGGCCACTTTGGGAGCTTTCTGCAGCTTCACGGCATCCATATTCACCGACGGGTCGGCAATCTCGGAGAGGATGGCGCTCGACTGTCCGTCGGCAATCACCTCGGCGGTGACACCGCGCAGACGGCACTCCTTCTCCAGCAGGTCGGCATACTTCATCATGAAACTGCCCCCGCGATAGTTCAACAGCCACGTTACCTCCACATCACGCTGCAACGCCCAATAGGCAATGCCGTAGGCCTTCAGGTGGTTCTTCTGCACCTCGTCCATCGGCACCAACAGATAGCTCGCCTGCATCGGCAGCCACAACAGCAGCAAGGATAATATTATCACACATCTTTTCATTCAACTTTCAATAACGCGGAAAACCTCTGAATATTGTATTCCCACCCGAAAAATGAAAAAAAGGACCTCTAGTTGACACCATCTGGCTGAGTGCCCACCTCTGGCCGACAAATACACCAACTCAATGCCCTTGCATACTGCGACTACACCCTATGAATTATCAAGTCGAAAGAAAAAAAAGAAAGCAGACGCACCCGCTGCGGGACGCGTCTGCCTTGTTTGTGCGGATTAATGACAGATTATCGAACATTTAGAGAGGACTTTCAAAGGTTAGTAGAATTCGTTCATTGGTATAACGAATTCAAATGATTGTCTGATTTTGGTAGCGGGGGAAGTCGTTTTTTCGCACTAGTTCCATGAAGTCTTGGAGAAGTTGTGGAACCTGCGGCATCTTATTCCCGACCCAACGAAACCCATTCTGCCACCTTCTCGGTACATCAAGACCGATAAGGTTAAAAATTATTAAATGCCTCATTTCCCATCGGTTATTTTTCAAATTCAGACTTAATTGTTGTATATTTGCTTCTGTACAAATATATAAACAATATGCGCAAACGAAGCCGAATCAACCTTGACAGGTTGGAACTCACTTACACCGCCAGTGACGAGGTACGGACTTATCTGTCCGACAAGAATGTGCAGAGGTATGAGCTGGAGTCTGTGACCCTGATACGGGAGCAAAGCCGCTTGTATGAGAATGAATTTTCGATTATTGTACAGGACTATAACAAGGAGCTGGGAGTATTTGACTGCTGCATTGGCTATCTGCATTTTGGCTCCCCGAACCCAAACCGTCAACACGTCTACATAGTGTATGAAAATCAGGCTCTCTACAACGCCATGTTCGTGTCCATCCGATACTATCTTGAAGATATCCTTGGACTGGAATTCAAGCAAGTCAGCAAGATTGATATTGCCGTTGATTTTAACTTCTGTATCATACGTCGGTTCTATAAACTATATAAGAACAGCGAGTATGACTTGATTCTAAACGGGAGGAAGGTTGAAGGTGTCGAACAAAAAGTTGCTGACGTGTTGCATATAACAGGGAACACAACGAGGAAGCAACCGATGGCAAACCCGATGCCAGTTGTCAAGAATTCGAGCGGTTCCCTTTCGTTGAAATTGTACAACAAGACAAGGGAGATTGAAGAGGAGAGCCATAAGGACTATATCACCGATGCCGTGGGCTTTGCACGAATGTACCGCATTGAGGTCAGCTGTGGGAACCATAAGACATTGAAACCGTCTTTGAACAATCTCGGAATGTCAGAAATCGACCTTTATACAGGATTGCAGGATGAAGGCACTCTTTCGAGACTTTTCTGCGCGCTACTTGACAGGTTGATTCGTATTAAAAAAGGACGACGTAGTTACTCGCTGATGGATATATTGTTGGACGAAAAAAGGTGGCATTCACAGGCTACTTGTTAGTAGCACGGAAATACACATCCTATAGACTGAAAATGAAGGCGTTTATGTAATAAAAGTCAGAAAAATCCGTTATATTTTTGACAGGCGAAGCAGTCAAAAAACTAAAGCTGTCAAACAATTCAGAAAAGTCTGCCACAGCAGCAAGGAAAGCACCCAAAGTGTAACCTCAAATAAGTCAAAGATAATTATGAATACCAAGAGCAACAACACTGCCGTCATTTATGCAAGAGTATCATCAACCAGCGACCGACAGAATACAGAAAGACAGGTCATCGACCTGTCCGAGTATGCAGACCGCAATAAGTTGAACATATGCAAGGTTTACACCGAGCATATTTCGGGGGCCAAAAAGAACGCCGAGAGGCCTGTGCTGACAGACTGCCTTCAATACTGCAAGGAAAATCATGTCGGCACATTGCTGGTGTCGGAGTTGTCGAGACTTGGTCGAAATACCTTTGAAGTGCTTGCAACAGTCCGAGACCTTGTGGACTGCCACATCAACGTGTTTTTTCATAAGGAACAGATGAATTTACTTGACGAGAACGGCAAGCAGAGCCTATTTACTCCAATCCTCATTGCCGCATTAAGCACCTGTGCCGAAATGGAAAGGGAAAATATCCAATATAGGTTGAATAGTGGTCGCCGAATTTACATTGAAAAAGGCGGTCGTTTGGGGCGCAAAAAAGGCAGCGTTAAGACTCATGAACAGAAAGAGGAGCAGTACAAAGACGTGTTGGTGTATCTGCGGAAAGGCTATAAAATCGCTGAAATCGCCAAACTAACTGATACCTCACAAAGCACCGTGCAACGACTGAAGCGTGAATTCCAAATCAGATAGAATTAACAGAATCGTCGTATCTACAGATTTTTACAAGATGAAAGCGAATCCTTGAAAAACTTTTTTCTTTTTCAATCCAAATAATTTACGTATTTTTGCAGTCGCAAACGAGGAGAATCCGTTTGCCGTTAGAAAGCGCATTTTCGCTTTATTCCGATAGTGTGAACTTCGACAACTCACCAAATTGTATTTGGAATAAGGGAAGATGAAATGCTCCGTGGATTGTATTGTATATTTATCATACATCCTTTTGTGGGGCGATTCATTGCACCAAATACTTTATACAATAGGGAGTCGAAGCCCTCACACTAAAAGGATAGGGCGTAATTGGATGGCTCCACTTTCTTCGTTATTTTTAATTCCCCTTCGAGCCGAGGACAACTGAAAACAATACATGGCAACTGCAAGTGAATTTAACGAACTTTCTGCTCTGTACGAGAAAGAGCAGAACGAGGAAAAGAAAGAGTGTCTTTTGAATAAAATGAGAGCGAATATCCTAGAGAGGAACGGAAACAATGATGAGTTTATAACTCTCCTCACAAACAAAACCATTCGCATTTCCCAAGCAGGGCTATCCGAGTTGATAAATGTTAGCCATAATTTGGTAACAAAGAAAAATAAAAACCGCAGTGATGATTTGAACGATGCCGCAAGAGAAGAACAATTGAAGAGAAACAAATACTCAAAAGACAATCCTTATTACAAACAACGACAGTAATCTGAATTAAGTCAAAACTTAAAACATTTTCAACATGAAGAAGCAAGTATTACTTTTGTTCGCCGCATTATTGTTTAGTCAGGCGGCTTTCGCATACTCCTTTTCCGCTGTAGCACCTTCGGGACAGACTTTGTACTATAGTATCCTCAGTGGTTCAACATCCGTAGAAGTCGTCCTTCCTGAGTCTATTGGTTGGGTTAATTATTCAGCACCAACAGGAAGCCTCATTATTCCCAATAGTGTAACCTATACTGGAACAACCTACCAAGTCACTAGCATCGGGGATTATGCGTTCCGTGAATGCAGCGGACTCACCTCTGTCACTATCCCCAATTCCGTCACCAGCATCGGGCAATGGGCTTTCTATGATTGCAGCGGTTATTTGAGTGTCAGCGGACTCACATCTATCACCATCCCTAATTCCGTCACCAGCATCGGGCAAGGCGCGTTCTGTGATTGCAGCGGACTCACATCTGTCACCATCCCCACCTCCGTCACCAGCATCGCAAGTCATACGTTCAGCGGTTGCTACGGACTCACATCCGTCACCATCCCCACCTCTATCACCAGCATCGGTTATGAGGCGTTCAAAGATTGCAGCGGACTCACCTCTGTCAATATCCCCAATGCCGTCACCAGCATCGGTGTACGAGCGTTCAGCTATTGCTACGGACTCTCCTCCGTCACCATCCCGAACTCCGTCACCAGCATCGGGAATGGGGCGTTCAGCAATTGCAGCGGACTCACATCCGTCTCTATCCCCACCTCCATCACCAGCATTGGGGATTATGTGTTCAGCGGTTGCAGCGGACTCACCTCAATCACCATCCCCAACTCTGTCACCAGCATTGGAGAATCTGCGTTCAGCGGTTGTAGCGGATTCACCTCTGTCACCATTCCCAACTCTGTCACCAATATTGGGCAGTCTGCGTTCAGACTTTGCAGCAGCCTCACCGCTGTCACCATTCCCAACTCCGTCATCAGCATCGGACAGGAAGCCTTCTCGGGTTGCAGCAGCCTCGCCTCTGTCAACATCGGAAACTCTGTCACCAGCATTGGTGTACGAGCGTTCAGTAGTTGCAGCGGACTCACCTCTGTAACCATAGGAAACTCCGTCACCAGTATCGGTAATGATGCGTTCTATCCTTGCAGTGGACTCACCTCCGTTACATTCAACGCTGCTAGATGCACATCGGCAGGTGGCACTAACACCTGCCCTGTATTTCGTGACTGCTCAAACATCACCAGTTTCACCTTTGGTAACAATGTCAGAGTCATTCCCCCTTATTTATGTTCTGGCCTTTCTGGTCTTACCTCCGTCACCATTCCCGACTCCGTCACCAACATCGGTGAAGGGGCGTTCTACGGTTGCAGCGGACTTACCTCCGTAACATTCAACGCTATTAGCTGCCTGTCGGCAGGTAACAGCAATAGTAGTCCTTACTCCTATGCATTCGGGTATTGCCCAAACATCACCAGTTTCACATTTGGCAACAATGTCAGGACTATACCTTCTTACCTCTGTTACGGCCTTTCTGGTCTAACATCTGTCACCATCTCAAACTCCGTCACCAGAATCCGTAATTCTGCGTTCGAGGATTGCAGCGGACTTACCTCTGTCACCATCGGAAACTCCGTCACTAGCATCGAACGGGACGCGTTCAAACATTGCTACGGACTGACAGCAGTCCATTATAATGGAACCATAGGACAATGGTGCAGTATCGGTTTCAGCACTTTAGGTCTTGAGATTAATTCAAATCCATTATATTTTGCCCATCACCTATATATCAATAATGTAGAAGTCACCTCGGTATCGATACCAAACACTGTCATCCAAATAAAACCTTATACCTTCTATGGTTGTAGCGGTCTTACCTCCGTTACTATCCCTAACTCCGTCAACATCATCGGGGATGGGGCGTTCAGCGGTTGCAGCGGACTCACCTCTATGACATTCTTGAGCACTACACCGCCTCAACTCGGAAATAATGTCTTCTCTAATAATGTACCGTCAAATATTCCTGTGTATATACCTTGCGGAAGTCTGGCGAATTATGTATCCCAACTGCCATACTTTACCAATTATATAGAGACAGAGCAACAGTTCGAGTTCTCTGCTGTGTCGGCTGACGAAAGTATGGGTACAGTGCAGGTGCTGACCGAGCCGTCCTGCTCCAACCCCAACGCCGTACTGAACGCCGTGCCAGCCAACGGATACCGATTCGACCACTGGAGCACGGGCAGCACCGACAACCCATATACTCTGACCGTCACCAACGGCACCACCATCATAGGCTATTTCGTCGCTAATGGTACACAAGGCATAGGCGAAGTTGGGGAAGACGACATCCACATCAGCGTGTCCAACGGACACATCCATGTCGAGGGTGTGGTGGATGAAGAGGTACGGGTGTACGACATCACAGGGCGCATGGTGCAGAACCGCTCCCTGCTGTCGGGCGTTTACATCGTCAAAATCGGCACACTACCAGCACAAAAGGTTGTTGTAATGAGATAGCACGACCGAAAGAACATCTATATGCAAACAAGGGCGACCTCAACAGGTCGTCCTTGTTCTTTTAGGTTCAGGGCTTGCAACCATAACGAGAAGATAATAGTTCCAGGTCGCCGTAGACGACACGGTGAAATCACACTGATTCAGGAGGGTTCAGCTGCAAACTCCTGTGTTTAGGCGTAGATTTTTGACAGGCGGAAGAAAAAGAATTTGAGGTCTTGGACACCACGCAGGGACTTTCGGAAAGCCTTGATTTTAGAGTTGAGTTGTTCGGCAGAGGCATTGGTGGAGCGGTGGAGGTAGTAGT
>JAFWOP010000125.1 GCA_017545365.1 Bacteroidales bacterium | reverse complement strand
GCTCTCCACCTCCTGGCGGTGCCGCTTCCGGTCAAACAGCCATCCGCCTCCCGCAACCAGCGTCAGCAAGCCCATCACCCAGTTCAGCCACTCGTTCATATCCCAATCTCCTTTCTGTCCACCATGGGATACACGTTGCCCGTGCCCTTTACGTGCTTCCTAATCTCGCGCCGGTTGTCCCCTCGTCGCTTCCAGCTCACGTGTATCCATTGCGGCAGCATATCACCCTTCCCCACATCCTCGAATATCAGCTGGTCATAGTTGCCCAGCTTCGCTATCAGCTGCCCCAATTCATAGTTGCCCTTCGGCCCAGCGTCAGTGTAGATGTCCGCCGCCTCCCCGGCCATGTGCTGGCTCCTCTTCGACGAGTTCGGCAGCCCGCCGTTCACTTTCGCGCAGCGAAAACCGCTGCTCACATGCACGGCCTTGCCGTACCTCTCCCTCACCGGGTCCAGCACCGCCGACACCAGGGCGTTCAAGTTATCCTCCTGCTCCCGGTTCGCACCGTTCCAGATTCTCTTCTCTACCGCAGTCTTGCTGTGGATAAGTTCGCTAATTGTAAAATGCTTCATTTCTCTATCCTTTCTATCGTTTCTATTTCTAATGTTTGATTTTCAATGCTCCGTTGCTCAGACTCACCCCCTTTATCTTGATGCCCACCCGTGCCAAGCTCTCCGTTATTTCCCGGTTCCAGTACAGCATATCCTCGTCACCCGCCATGTCTGCCACCCCGGCACCCACCAGCGGGTGCTCCTTCCACTCCCCACGCTGGGTGGCCAGCACCAGGTACTCTTCCTGGACCTGCGTCTCGCCTGTTGCCATCGTGCCGTTGTCAAGTTCGATGTCAACGGTACCGCCCGCCTCTTGTATCAGTCTTAATCCTTTCATCAGTGCGTTATTTTGGTGTCCTCCATATCCTCGAAGTTAATCGTCTGGGCGGCCATTGCGTCCTCAAAGGTCGCTCTGCCCGCCGGCCCGTTGGCCGCTGTCGATGCGCCGACACTTGTAAAGCCGTTTGCAATGGCTTTCTTTAAGGCTTCCACGTATTTCTTCAGGGTGTCAAGGTTATTCTTCAAACTCTCGATATTCACCAGCCCACCATTGTCACCACCGTTCAACTCTATGCTGCCGGCTTCGATGGCTATCTGTTCAAATGTGGCCTCTATCTTTTCTATGTTGGTGTAAACTATCACTGCAAGGTCGCGCAGGTTGCCGCCGCTCAGGTCGGTCAGCAGTACCATGCTGCCCACCTTGGGTGTCAACAGCAGTTTGCCGTCGGATCCGTCGTTCACGGCCGTCAGCCGCACCTCGTCCAGCTCCAGCCCCGCCACGTTGACCGTGCAGGTCTCGCCCTCCACGCTCTTCACCTCCCCAACCAGGAACAGCCCGCTGCCGCCTTTCGCGCCGCAGATCTGCCGTATGGCTTCCTTTATGTCCTGTGCCTTGCCCATTACGATAGTCTTTTGCCAAGTGTTATGGTTCGTTTTCCACCGCCCTTGCTGTAGTCCACCTCCACGGCGGTGACGTAGTAGGTGCCGTTCTTGTATTCATAGTCCGGGTCCACAATGCTCACTTTGTAGCCCGCATCGCAGTATGGCCACAGCCAGCCGCTGAAGCTGCCGCTGTAGCCGGTATAGCATTTCTCTTCAAGCACCTGCTCGGCCACCTTTTTAAGGCTGGCTTCGTCGGTTGCCCCAGGCACCTTCATCGTGATACGGTCGCCACCCGTCACTCCCGCCTCCACCTTCACCTTGGTGCCGTCTTTTTTCTCGCCCTCGACAACCACCAGCACACGGCGGTCGTCTTTCTTTCGGTACTCCAGACTGGTGCCCCCGCGCTCGATATTCCGGCTGAAGTCATACTTCGCTTCGCCGAACACCTCCGCATATTGCGGATGTACGTGGAGCTTCTCGCCCTTCAGGTAGATGTTCGGCTTCACCTCCTCCTGTATCTTCTTCAACACATCGTAGCCCGTCGCGTTGTGTACCGTGAACTTCTCGTATTTGAAAGTATAGTCGCACTCCACCGTGAAACTGCCACATTGCCCGCAGATGTCGCCCAAGATAGCCTTCACATCCTTGTTCGCATACACCCTGTCCGCAACCCCTTGGCGAAACAGCCACAGCCCGTCCTCGCACTCCAACTTCACACTCCCCCCGTCCGTACCAATCCGCTGCACATAACCCTCGAACTCCGTGACCAGTCTCTCGTTGTAGCCCAGCTCTATCTTCACCGCGTCACCCACATTGATTTTGTCCTCAACCTCGATGGCCTGGTTATGCACCATACCGGGGAGTGTAATAACCGCCGTGTCGGACAATGCCTCCACGCTGCGCGTAATCTTGACACTCTCCAGAAGCAGCAGATTATAGCTGCCCACCGTTATCTTATGGCTCATCTTATACATCCTACTGCACCTCCTCCAATATATTGATGCTGCTGTCGCTGTAGCAACGTATCGTGTACGCCTGTGCCGTCAGCCCTTTCGTGTGGGGCATCTGCCAGCTCTCAACAACCACCTGCGTTATCCCGTACCCGTTGTTCAGCCATGCGTTCTCTACCCCCAGCACCTCCCCGCTCTCCAGCACCTCGCTCAATGCCCTCACCATCTCGTTCAGCTCCTCCGCCGTCTCTCCCATCAGCACACCCACTATCGTCACCTCCCAGTCGTCCTGGCTCCAACTCTCCTTCACACTCCCCGTCACGCTACCCTTCGCCACATACCGCCGCACTATCACATTCTTCCCGTTCACCGACAGCACAGGGTCCAACGCAAAAGCATACGCCGTCCCATCCTCCCGCCGCAACGTCACCGGCGCCTGCGGCTTCATCTCCTGCAGACCTCTCACCTTTGTTCCCTCCAACGGCTCTCGCCCCACAATTCCCACCATCGGCACATAGCGAAACGGCACCCCTTTCGGCAGTGCATACCCCATCGCGTGAAGCCCCAACTCGTTCAAGGCAACACCCCCACCATCACGCCTTACTACCTCCCGGTCCGTTGTCTGTATTACGTCAAATCCTGCCATGCTCTTATGCTGTTGCCGCCGCCATCATCAGCGTGCGTGTTAATATCTCCTGAATTTTATTCTCCAACTCCTGGGCACTCTCCCCAAGCGTCCCGTTGAACACAATATTCTCCACCATCTTCCCCAGATTGATGTTCACCGTCGTGCTTCGCGTACCACCCGTCACTGCCGCCTCCGCACCCTTGGTTGCCTTGGTTGTGGCCTCGGTCGGCAACGTGAGGTCGGCCCCCGCCATACCCGGCAACCCGTCCGCTGCGACTCCCACTTTCCCTTGTTTGCCCTTCCAGTCAAAATCAACCTTCTTTATTACTTTTATTTCACTCCCGGTAATACGGTTCCACAGCTTTATTATGCTGTTCAAGGCCTTTATTAAGCCGTTTAAAAGACCCTCGACTGCTTTTTCCACGAATGCCCTGAATCCTTCGAACCTATTCCACAGCCATGAAAACAATCCAACCAGGAGCGTGATAGCCCCTGCCACCCATCCGACTATGGGTATTGACTTAATGGCCGTCCCTATTCCTTTACATGCCGCTTTGGCCATGGCTCCCATTGTGGTAAAACTCCCGCCTGATAGGAAAGCAGCTAACGATGTAGCTTGTAGTTTGCGCTGAATCTTGGTAACTGCAATCAATACGGCCGCAGACACTCCAACCCAAACAGGCCAACCCTGCTGCACCAGATTAATCAGCCTATTGGCAATGTTTACCATTGTTTCCACAACTGGTATTAGTTTGGCTTGTGCTTGTACGACCAAAGCCCCTATTCTCTCTTTGATGTCGCCTATTGCATTCGACACTTGCTGCACCTTGCCTTCAGGTGTAGCAGCCAGGGCTTCATTCATACCGCCTACGCTTTGGCTGATTACCTCGGCCAGCGTGGCCACACGCTGTTCCTCGGTACCGTACTTCAGCAGTTTTTCTTGTGCTTCGTCGAACTTGTATCCATAACGGGACAGGGCGCCTACTTGACCATCCATCACCTTTCCCATCATCGACGCAATCTGCACCGACTGTTCTTGGGTGGCGTTGAGGCCGTATTGCTGCGCCAGCATATCGTTCATCACCGGCATCAGTTTCTTCAGGCTGTCGGCCTTGCTCAGGTACGTGCCCAATTCCTGCGCCCCAGCCAGCTGCACCTCGTCCCCGATAACACCCAACTTCTGCTGCACACTGGCCAGCTCCTTGATACTGTCAATCTCGGCATTGCTCGCTCCCATCGTGTTCCGCATCACCTGCGCCAGCTTCGCCTGTGCCTCCGCGTCGGCCTTGCTCGCGTCCGTATACTCCCGCATCTTGTCGGCTGCTTTTTTTGCAAATTCCAGCGCTTGATTGGCTACAATAAAAGCCTTGCCTATGCCCGCCAGCCTGCTCGTCGCCCTTGTGGCCGCATTCCCCAAATCCTCCGTCTGCCCTGTAATCTGCTTCAGCCGCTCCAGGGCATCTCCGATGATTTTTATCTCATATTCAACTTTTTTGTCTGCCATATCAGTTTTTATTCGTATCTTTGCAAAAATATCAGAAGATGCTGCTGACCATTCTTGTCATATTATTTATCGGGTTGCCTCTGTTCAAGGCTTTCCTCAGGCTCTTCGCCCGCTTTGGACGCAACTTCTGGTAGCTCCCTTACAGCTTCCCAGCTTCCCTGCTCCGTATATCACACAGTTGCATAAACTTCTCCGCCCACTGCGCGTCGGGCAAGGTGGAGGGGTCGATATGCAGGTAGTACTCCAGCATTGTATCGATATACGACACCAGGTTGTACCGCATCGACCCCCGGGCGGACTTCAGGCTTCCCCCACCTCGACCATCTTGATGCTAATCATCCGCTCCGTCAGCTCCCCGCTGCACCCCAGCAGATACTCCGTGTCCTCGTGCATAATCGGGTCGCCCCCGAGAAAACAATTCTTCAGCAGCGTCTCTGTCATGTCCAGCGGCTGGTTCTGCAACGTCATCGCATAGCTCAGATCCTTGCGCGTCGGCTTGCGGTAATAGGCTTTCTTGCCGTCGGCACTCGCCACAAACACCTTGCCATATTCCTTCTTCCATTGCTCCACCTGTTCGGCGGTTATCTCGTTTTTGTCCATCGTTTAAACGGTTTTTAAGGGTTGTTTAATTAGCCTTTCACCTTCCGCAGGAAAATGAACGGCAGCGTGATTTCTTCATTTTTGTCGCCTTGCGCCATCGAGTTCTCCTCCTCCGTGAACTGGCACCCCATCAGTTTGTCCGTCACCATCACGTCGGGCGGATTACCATAGTTTACCACGATATCCACCTGCAGGTCAAGCACCGAGCCACCTCCGTTGGCCGCCAGCGTTTCGTACTCGCTGCGCAGCATAGCCACTTCGCCCTCATAGGAGACGTTGCCGCTCTGGATGCTCACCGGCTCGTTCCCGGCACCGTACACCAGCTCCTTCTCCTTGCTGCGCTTGTAGCGCACCGAGCGCAGGCGCGTAATCAAACGACCGCCAATCAAGGCGTGTACGTCGTTCCATTCGTATTCTCTACTGTTAAACATAATTCTATCCTTTCTATTCTATCTATCGGATCTATCTGGTCTATGCCGTCTTGAAGCCGAGTTTCACATCAATGTATTTGCTGTAGCCATAAGGCTTAACCCTAAGGCTCACCTCCAGGCGCGAAGTCGCCAGGATGTTCTGCTCCGGGTCTATGTAGCACTGCACACCCAGGTCGCTCGCATCGTCCGGGTCGTTCCCCAAATTGCCCTCGCTGGTCATCGAGTTCACGATGGCGCTCTCCACCGAGGTTTCCACCCCCTTGCAGTGGAACGCCGCCAGCTTGCCTTCGGCATTCACTGGCACATTCTCCGCAATCTCATCCACAAGGGTCTTGTAGGCTATGCGGTAAGCCTTGTCAATGACACGTCGGCGCGGGATGGCGCAGTAGTCGTCGCTGGCATTGGTGGCCAGATGGTCGTCGCTCCAGTAGTAGCCGCTCTTACCCACAAACGTGCGAGGCACGATATAGCCCAGGTCGTGTGCCACGTCGGGGTCGCCAAGCTCTGCCAGGTTGGTGCCGATATACATAGCTTCCGCATTGATGGGACCGCTACGCACTCTCGCCAAGCTGCGCTGCACCGGTTCTGCCGCCAGCCGCCCGGCCACCAGTCCCACAGCTGCACCCGCACTCCCGGACACACTGTCGCCCAGTACCACGCCTACACGGTTGTCACTGCGTGCCGTCAGGTCGGGGAGTGAGGCGGCCACACCATTATAGCTCAACGCCTCCACCAGGCACATGAACGGGGCATAGCTGTTCTCCGTCCAATCCTCGGACAACGCCTGCAGGTTCGTTACGGCGGTCAGTACCGCACCGTCTATACTCCCACTCATCGTCGGCTCCGCAGCCGAGGTTAACTTCAGCATCAGAATATTGATTGCACCCCTCGCAGCCAGCAGCAATGGGCTGATATGCCCTTCATCCTTGTCTGTCAAATCCGCTATCGTCGTGCTCGCCGCTACACCCATCAGCCACAGCTTCGTTCCCTCTGGAGCCTCGCTGTAGAACTCCTTCACGGTCTTGTAGAGGGCTGCGTTCACCCCGGTGGCCTCACTGGTCACACCCAAGGCCTCCAGCCCTGCCAGCTTGGTGATAAGGTACGGGGTGTTCAGAGCGAAGGTCGTGCTCACGGCCGTGGCATACGCCACAAGTCCGCACACGCCGTCCTCGCTGGGGGCAACCCCGCCCAGGGCTCCGTTCTCAAAGGTTATTTTTACTCTTGGTAACATGTTCTCTATTTTTTTCTATCGGCTCTATAGCCTCTATCGTTTCTATATACAAGGGACGCTCCAAGTTCCCACTCTTCACGTCCCTCTCTGTTTTATTGGTTATGGTTGTTTATTGTCCGC
>JAFWOP010000124.1 GCA_017545365.1 Bacteroidales bacterium | reverse complement strand
GCATCGAAGATGCTGAATTTCAATAACCCCACACAAGGAACGCAGTGTGGGGTCAACGAAAACCCTACTACTCAGCGTCCCGGAGGGACGCGACAATGGGAAAGGTTGGAAAAAATCAGTCATACTTTATACTAGAGCGTTATTTGTATGACTTTGTCAATCACTGGTTGGCATACTGCTGCACCTCGTCGTGGAAGAATTCTATCTGCACCCCTGCCTGGGCAAAGAGTTCCTCGCTCTCTTTGCCGGCATGGTATTTGCGCTCACACACCACCCGCTTGATACCACAGTTGATGATGAGCATGGCACAGGTGCGGCAAGGTGTCATGCGGCAGTAAAGGGTGGCACCGTCGAGAGCAATGCCACGGCGGGCAGCCTGGCAGATGGCGTTCTGCTCGGCATGCACAGTGCGCACACAGTGGGTTGTCACCCGCCCGTCCTCTTCGATGGTTTTGCGGAAGAGGTGCCCCACCTCATCGCAATGGGGCAGCCCTGAAGGGGCTCCCACATAGCCAGTGACCAGCAGCTGACGATCCTTGACAATGACGCAGCCGCTACGGCCACGGTCGCAGGTGGCGCGCTTGGAGGCGGTGTTGGCCAGTTCCATGAAGTACTCGTCCCAGCTGGGTCTGCGATACATTATCTCGCTCAGCACCTTTTCCACTTGCTGGTTCAGCTCTTCTATTGTTCCGTCGTTTTTGAAGCAATAGTCGGCTTGCTCTATGCAGTAGCGGAGGTTCTGCTTGTTGGGGTCGTTGTTGTCCATCTCGCGCTCTTCGTTGGCCACAAAGGTCTCGAAACTGACATGGTCGGTTTCGCTGCCACGGACCACCGCCCTCTCGTAACGCACTCTGGTGTCGGCATCGACAGCGAAAAGGTAGAAATTGGGCTTCCCGCGCAAAGCCTCCACCTCACCGGCGGTTCGCACACTCTCGATAATGCAGTTCTTTCCCGATGCCTGGGCTTGCTCATACAGCTGTTCCACAATCCATGAGGGAGAGTGCTGAGCACGGAGGTCGTTACCGACCACGGTCATGCTGTCGCGGTTGACAGGGAGTCCCCGACGGTTGATTTCTTCAGTGATGAACGAGCGTACCGAATAATGAACAAAGCCTCTGTTCTTAATCAGATAATCCACTATGGTGCCTTTGCCGGCACCCAAGGTGCCTGTGATTCCTATGGTAATCATGTGTGAATGCGTTATTATGTAAATGTGTTAATGATTGAGTGGCTGGCGCGACAACAATAAAGCAGGCAGACAATCAAACAATCATACTTTGAATTTGTACTCCAGTTTGGCCAGTTCCTCATTGGCTTTGACTATCTTCTTCTTCAATCCCTGTTTGTAGGCAATGACTTTGGCCTGCAAGTCGGGGTTGCCGACAGCCATAATCTGGAGTGCCAGCACCGCAGCGTTCTGGGCACCGTTGATGGCCACCGTGGCCACAGGTATTCCCGGAGGCATCTGCATGATGGCAAAGGTGGCATCCAAGCCTTCAAGGACGCTGCCTTTGATGGGTACGCCGATGACGGGGAGCGGTGTTTCGGCCGCAATGACCCCCGGAAGGGCAGCTGCCATGCCGGCACCTGCTATGATGACCTTCACGCCGCGCTGGTGGGCATTGCGGGCAAATTCGGACACCTCGGCAGGTGTGCGGTGGGCGGAGAGTGCGTTGACCTCAAAAGGTATCTCCATTTCCTCTAAGAACTGGCAGGCTTTCTCCATGACGGGGAGGTCGGAGGTGCTGCCCATGATGATGCTTACTAGTGGGTTCATTTCTTATGTTAAGCCTTTTTTAGTTATTAGGTAGGTTCATTTCTTTGCCATCTATCCGCGATAGATTTGCCAGGCACGCAGCAGCACTTCGGGTTTGGCTTTCTCGTAGAGGACCATGTATACCGACTGTGCGATGGGCATCTCGATGTTGATAAGCTGGCGGATTTTCTCAAGGCTGATAACGGCATAGTAGCCTTCGGCCACCATGTTCATCTCCAGCTGCGCGCTCTTGACGCTGTAGCCCCGGCCTATCATGGTGCCGAAGGTACGGTTGCGGCTGAACTGGGAGTAGCAGGTGACCAATAGGTCGCCCACGTAGGGCGGCACAGACTCGGTGCGCTGGACGTTGAGCTGGTTGTCGGGCTGCATCACTTGCAGGAACCGTATCATCTCCACTATGGCGTAGCTGACCATCACCGCCATCAGGTTGTCGCCACAGCCCATGCCTTTGACAATGCCCGCACCCACAGCATAGATGTTCTTTAATGCCGTGGCATACTGTATGCCTCTGAGGTCGGTGGTGACGGTGGTGTTGATGTAGCGGCAGCGTATCTGCTGCCTTACCTTCTCTGCCAGTTCCAGATTGTTGGATGCCACGGTGATGAAGGTGAGGCGTTCGCGCGCCACCTCCTCGGCATGGGTGGGGCCGCTGATGATGGCCAGCTGGCTGGGGGGTATCTGATAGACATGCTGCAGATAGTCGGTAACTATCTCATTGGTTTCGGGCACAAAGCCCTTGATGCCTGACACAAAACAGCACTGACGCAGTTTTGCCGGGTCGACAGACCGTAGGGCACCATGAAGGAATGCAGTGGGTATGATTAGGTATATCAGGTCGCAGCGATCCACGACTTCCTCTATTTCGCCACACACCTCTATGCGTGACGGGTCGAAATAGACCTCACCGAGATAGCGATGGTTGCGGCCGTTGCTGGATAAGGTCCGCCTTATATCTGGTTCGCGGACATACCAACAGACCCTCATGTCGGGCTGCTCCATCAGTATCTTCACCACTGCCGTGGCCCACGACCCACTTCCAAGAATTCCAATCATTGCAAAAGAATTGAGACTACTGAGTTTTAGAAATACGTCAAACACTATTATTTGAGGGCCTTGAGTATTTCCAGAGTGAGGTTCCAGAACATCTCTACGGTCTTTATCTCAATCTTCTCGCCCGGGGCATGCACTCCGCGGAGGGTGGGGCCATAGCTAATCATATCCATCTTGGGGTATTTCTCGCCGATGAGGCCGCACTCTAGCCCTGCATGGATGGCGCGGACGATGGGTTCATGTCCGTATAGACGCTTGTAGGTCTCCACGCCCACCTTCAGCACACGGCTGTCGGGATTGGGGGTCCAACCCGGGTAACCGTCACCATGGCTCACATGAGCCCCAATCATGCGGAAGGTAGCCTCAATCTTTTGGGCTGCCGCATGTTTGGCACTCTCCACCGAGCTGCGCTGGCTGGTGGCGATATGTATCTGGCGGTCGTCCATCTTAACCGAGGCCAAATTGGTCGAGGTCTCCACAAAGTTCTCAATCTCACGGCTCATTGCCAGCACTCCGTGGGCACAGGCAAAGAGGGCGTTGAGCAGGTTGTACTGCGTCTGGCGGTCAATCAAGCATTGGGGTTCCTCGATGGGGGTGAGCTGGATTTGAAGGTTGGGTTCGGTGGTGCGGAACTCAAACTGGATGCTGCGTGCGCAGGCTTCCACCATCTGTTTCAGCTCGTCGGCCTTCTCTTTCAGCACCACGATGTCGGCCCATGCCTCGCGCGCGATGGCGTTGCGGAGGTTGCCGCCGTCGATGCGGGCGAGCCCCACCTTGTATTGCTCGGTGGCATTCCATAGGATGCGGTTCAGTATCTTGATGGCGCAGCCACGGCCACGGTTGATGTCGTCACCGCTGTGACCGCCTTGCAGACCCGATACCGTCAGCCGGAAGGAGGCTTCCCCTTCGGGAACAGGGCGGGTGGTATAGTCGATGGCCACCGTGGTGTCGATACCGCCGGCGCAGCCGATACAGTATTCGCCTTCGTCCTCGTCGTCGAAATTGAGCAGTATGCCGCTCTTGAGCCAGTCGGTGTGGAGGTTTCCTGCGCCTGTAAGGCCTGTCTCCTCGTCGACGGTGAAGAGACACTCCAGCGGGCCGTGCTGGATGCTGTTGTCGTCAAGAATGGCCAAAGCGGCAGCGACGCCGATGCCATCATCGGCACCAAGGGTGGTGCCGTTGCCAACAAGCCATCCATCCTCCACAAAGGCCTCGATGGGCTGGGTGAGGAAGTCAAACTCTTTGTCGCCGTTCTTTTCACACACCATGTCCATGTGTGCCTGCAGACACACTCCGGGGGCATTCTCATAACCGGCATAGGCGGGTTTGCGTATCAGCACATTGCCCACCTCGTCCACCAAGGTTTCAAAGCCGTGCTGGCGGCCGAAGTCTTGTAGGTAGGCGGAGACCTTCTCCTCATGTTTGGAAGGTCTGGGGATATTCATCAGTTCGCCAAAATAGTGCCATACAGCGGCTGGCTTTAGTTCTTTCATCATAGGATTCATGACTTTTATTGTTTAAAAGGTTAGAGTACAATTATCGTTTTGGCAGGAGCGGAACCGACCCTCACAGCATACACACCAGGGCGCAAGGCCAGCTTCCATTCCGTGTCGTACACGGTGTTGCCGAACACCTGGCGACCCATGAGGTCGAAGATGGCAACACGACGACCCAATGCGTTACGGACGGTGAGGTAGCCACTGCCTCCAAACACCACCACATCATCAATGCGGGTCGGCTGGATGCCGGTATAGTCGTAGCCGTGGTAGCTGGTGTCGGGTTCCAAGCCGATGATGGCACCGTGCCACTTAGTGAAGTCGCTCGAAGAGGGTCTCATGGCATCGATTTTGAAATAGCCGTCTGCCGAGCCGCTCCATCCCCAGTTGATATGGAAGAAGTTGGTGTCGTAGATGTCGGAGAAATAGCCGTCCAAGATATACCCATGACCCGAAGTGCCGCTGTGCCCAGCTTCGTTGTTTTCGGCTGCCCAGCCGGCATAATAGATAGGCTTGCCTTCGGCCAGGCTGTTGTACAACATGGTCAGCCAGAGGCTGTCGTTACCAATCGAGTCGCGCATGCCGGAGTAGCTGTATTTGTAACCGAAATGGCGAGGAATGCGGTAGTCAGCACCAATCGTATAGGCAATCGGGGCAAGATGCAGGCTAGTATCGAAGAGGGCATATTCGGGCAGTGACCAGCAGCCGCTACCGTTAGGGGTATATTTCATGCTCAGCGACACGCCAATCTGATACAGCAGGGTCGATATTGCCTCAATCACTTCCGTTGGACTGTTGATAACGGCATAATCTTCCATATGATCCCAGTCGTAATAGGTATGTTCGAAGTCGGCCGACAGGACACCATAGGTCCAGTTGCCATATACTGCCGGATTGTCCGCACCGTTGTAAGCATAATATCCAAAACCATGTTCGGGGTAGTTCCAATAGTTCATTATCATGCCGAAGGCGGTGGCGACACATCCCGTCACCGAGCCTCCTGGACACTTATTGTTATAAGGTCTCCCTTGCCCCCAGCTCATGTTGCCGAGCAGCTGGGGGATATTGTCGTTCAGATATTCTCCCTTGGCATTCATTCGGATACGGGCATGTTCCACAGCATCCTCGCTCTCCAGTTCGGCCCATTTGGCATCGATGGCGGGAGTTGGGGTAATGCCCATGCTGATAGCTTGGGATATCTGCAGCCCATACTGTTGCAAATGCCCGAAAGCCGTAGGGTTCGTCGACCGCAGCCCTTGTTGAGGGAGGGCTCCTTCTGTCGAGAATGCCAGTACGGGGGCGGCCACATCATCGCTGCTGACCACCACAAAGCCCTCTTCAACCAATCTGTCCGTACGGTTGTAGCCGTATATATTGAACATCATGATATGCTCCAGTTCTTGGGAGTTCACCTCCTCACAATCCCAGCGCACGACATCCGAAGAAGCCCCCTTGGAGGAAGCCAGCTCCATCGAGTGAATTCTATAGGCATGCGTTGCCACCTTGCGGGCCCTAGCCGGGTCCACCGGTTTTGCTGTTGCTGCAATAGTCAGGAGTACTGCCAGCGTGGTAAGAATAATCCGTTTCATATTGTTTGATTTTTACATGTTATACATTTCATTTAGAGGAAGTATTCCACACCGCTCTCGAAGATGCGCTGATCCTGGTCGCCGTAGATGTTCAGGTAGGTACCCTCACGGCGGCGCTCGCTGTGCGCCATCTTGCCCAACACCCGGCCGTCGGGGCTGGTGATGCCCTCGATAGCCATATAGGAACCGTTCATGTTAAAGGGCTCTTCCATGGTGGTGCGGCCTTGGAGGTCTACATACTGCGTCGCCACCTGCCCGTTGGCAAAGAGCTTTTCAATCCATTCGTCGGTTGCCACAAAGCGGCCTTCGCCATGCGAGATAGGCACCACATAGCTCTTGCCCACCTCGGCCTGTTTCAGCCAGGGCGAAAGGTTGCTCACCACCTTGGTATGCGCCATCATGCTCTGGTGGCGCCCGATGGTGTTGAAAGTCAGCGTCGGCGAGTCTTCGCCCTGCGGACGTATCTCACCATAGGGTACCAACCCCAGCTTCACCAAAGCCTGAAATCCGTTGCAGATGCCCAGCATCAGGCCGTCGCGCTCGTTGAGCAGACGCATCACCTCCTCGGCTATCTTCTCGTTGCGGAACACGCTGGTGATAAACTTGGCGCTGCCTTCGGGTTCGTCGCCAGCCGAGAACCCGCCAGGTATCATCACTATCTGGCTTTCGCCGATGGCACGGGCAAAGGCCTCTACGCTCTCATGAATCTGACCGGCGTTCTGGTTGCGGAACACGAGGGTCTCTACCTCTGCCCCTGCCCTTAGGAAGGCACGAGCCGAGTCGTACTCGCAGTTGGTACCGGGGAACACTGGGATGAACACCTTGGGTTTCGCCACCTTGTGCTTACTCTGATAGATATGCTGTGCCTTGAAATAGGGCTTGCGCGGCAGCTGAGGCATCGCTGCGCCACTCGTTGTGGGGAAAATGTCCTCCAGCCGGCTGGTCCAAGCCTTCAGCATCTCGTCCATCGTAATTGTTTCACCTCCTACGGTGAAGACAGCTGCGCCTTTACCATCTGAGGGGGTCACGCAGCCGATGCGGCGTGCCACCGCCGGCAGCTCGCCACAGTTCTCCACCTCCACCACCAGTGAGCCGTACTTCTTCTCAAACAGCTCGTCAACAGGGAAACGGCTGTCGAACTCCACACCCAGCCTGTTGCCGAAGGCCATCTTGCTCACTGCCTCGGCGATGCCGCCGAACCCGACAGCATACGCTGACTTCACCGCGCCACGGCCCACAGCCTGACGCACCACCTTGTACATGGCGGTCAGCATCTTGTAGTTGGGCATATCCATCTGGTCGGGCTTTACCTCCAGCAGGTAGAGGTAGTTGCCCGCCTTCTTCAATTCGGGCGTCACCACATGTTTCATGTCGCTGATGCCCACAGCAAAGCTGCAGAGCGTCGGCGGCACGTCGATGTCGTTGAAGGTGCCGCTCATCGAGTCCTTACCCCCGATGGCGGGCAGCTTGAAGCCCATCTGTGCATTATACGCACCCAGCAGGGCACTGAAGGGTTGACCCCAACGGTAGGGATCCTGACCCAGTTTCTTGAAATATTCTTGGAAAGTGAGACGTATCTTCGACACATCACCACCGGCTGCAACCACTTTGGCCACCGAGTCCACCACTGCATAAGCGGCTCCATGGAAGGGGCTCCAGCTGCTCAGGTAAGGGTCAAAACCGTAGCTCATGATAGTCACCGTGTTGCACTTGGCTGTAAGGGTGGGCAGCTGACCTATCATACTCTGAGTGGGGGTCATCTGCGTCTCGCCGCCATAGGGCATCACCACGCTGCCAGCCCCAATGGTGCTGTCGAACATCTCTACCAGCCCTTTCTGCGAGCATACGTTGAGGTCTGACAGGTTCTTCAGCCAGCGTTCCTTCACCGTGCCTTCGGACTTGGACTGGTCCTTCTCGCCGGGCAGGGATACCTTGACGGCAGTCTCCTGATGGGCACCATTGGTGTCGATAAAACGGCGGCTGAGGTTTACCACCTCCTTACCCCTCCAAGTGATGACCATGCGGGGTTCTTCGGTAACGGTGGCCACAACCACCGCCTCTAAGTTTTCCTCGTCGGCATACTGCAGCATCTTGTCCACATCCTTCGAGTCCACCACCACTGCCATACGCTCCTGGCTCTCGCTGATGGCAAGCTCCGTGCCGTCTAACCCGGCATATTTCTTGGGTACTTTGTCCAAATTGATTTGCAATCCGTCGGCCAATTCTCCAATGGCCACACTCACGCCGCCCGCGCCAAAGTCGTTACACTTCTTGATAAGCCCCGACACCTCTTCGCGACGGAAAAGGCGCTGGATTTTGCGTTCAGTGGGTGCGTTACCCTTCTGCACTTCGGCTCCACAGGTGGTCAGCGAGGCGGTGTTGTGGGCCTTGGAGGCACCTGTGGCGCCGCCGCAGCCGTCACGTCCTGTGCGGCCACCCAGCAGGATAACCACATCGCCCGGGTCGCTGGTCAGCCGCTTCACCTGGCGGCGGGGGGCAGCTGCCACCACCGCGCCAATCTCCATGCGCTTGGCCACATAGTTGGGATGGTATATTTCGTTCACCAAGCCCGTCGCCAGACCTATCTGGTTGCCATAGCTGCTATAGCCGTGGGCGGCAGTGGTGACAATCTTGCGCTGGGGCAGCTTGCCCGGCAGGGTCTCCGACAAAGGCTTTGTGGGGTCGGCAGCACCGGTCACACGCATGGCCTGGTAGACGTATGTGCGGCCGCTCAACGGGTCGCGGATGCAGCCGCCCAAGCAGGTGGCAGCACCGCCGAAAGGCTCAATCTCGGTGGGGTGGTTGTGGGTCTCGTTCTTGAAGTTCACCAGCCACTCCTCCGTCTTGCCGTCCATCTTCACCGGCACCACAATGCTGCAGGCGTTGATTTCATCGCTCACCTCCTGGTCGTTAAGCAGTCCCATCTTGCGGATGCGCTTAGCGGCAAGGGTGCCAATGTCCATTAGGCAGACATACTTGTCGTCACGTCCCTCATACTGAGCCTTGTGGTCGGCCAGATATTGTTGGAAAGCACCCTCAATTAGGGGGCGGTAGTACCCTTCGTCGAACTGCACATCGGTCAGCTCGGTGGCAAAGGTGGTATGGCGGCAGTGGTCGCTCCAGTAGGTGTCCAGCACCCGTATCTCGGTCATACTGGGGTCGCGCTGTTCCTCGTCGTGGAAGTAGCGTTGTATATGGTTAAAGTCGGCGAAGGTCATCGCCAGCCCCAAGCTCTCGTATAGTTCTTTCAATTCAGGCTCAGCCATATCTTTGAAGCCGTCGAACACCTTCACATCCTCTGGCTCGTCATAGTGCTCCACCAGGGTGTCAGGCTTGGCGGCATCGGTCACGCGGCTGTCCACCGGGTTGACACAATGCTTCACCACCGCCTCACGCTGCTCCTCGCTGAGGCTGCCGCTGATGACATAAGTGGTGGCCGAACGGATAATGGGTTCCTCCGCGGGGTTGAGCAGACAGACGCACTGGGTGGCACTGTCGGCCCTCTGGTCGAACTGGCCGGGCAGATACTCCACCGTGAACACGAAGTCCGACTCCTCATGCGGAAAATCTTCCTCGTATAGGTCGTCCACTGGCGGTTCCGAGAACACCGTCACCTTGGCCTTCTCGTAAGTCTCGTCCGAGAGGTTCTCTATATCATAACGTATCAGCGCACGGACCTGTTCCGAGTCGATGCCCAGATATTGTGTCATCTCATTTTGCAGCTCCTTTGCCACGATGGCAAAGGCGGCTTTCTTCTCAACAAAAATACGTCTAATCATATCATTTGAATTCGTTAATTCGTTTAAATGGGTTAGGGGGCTATTATGGGTTAGGGGTTAGAGTAATCCGGGTGCAGTAACAATTTCTCAATTCTCAATTAATTGGAGCCAGCCCAGTACCAGCCTTCGGGGTGCTTGGCATGCACGGGGGCAAAAAACTCCAGCATCTTATTCACATCGGCATCGTAGTCGCCCGTGGGGTACAGCGTAGGGCCGTAGCCCGCCTGCTTGGTCTTGAAATCCATATAGCCCAAGACAATCGGCACGTTGGCGCGGAGGGCAATCTCATAGAAGCCCCTCTTAAAGCGCTTCACCGGCTTGCGGGTGGCCTCTGGGGTCACCACCACGCACACATCCTGTCTGTCGGTCAGTACCTCCACCGCACGGTTCACCAAGCCGTTGTTTCTATTCCCGCGGTCCACCGCCACGGCACCCATGCTGCGCAGTATCGGCGACGTGATGAAATTGAAGAACTCCTTCTTGATAAAAATGCGGGGATTAGAGCCTGCGGCAAAGAGCACGGCAGCACCAACAAAAAAGTCCGCCACACTCGTATGGGGAGCCACAGCAACCACGCAATGCAGTATTTCCGGACGCTCTTTCGTGTTCGGAATATCGAAGTGCCAACCACACAACTTCACCAGCCAAATCCAAATCCTTTTCATTATCAAATATATAATTATCTTAATTGATAAAAACAGGTCTTTTAACAGACTGCAAATATACGAAAAATAATTCAATACTTGCCCCATCCCCATTATTATTTAACACATTTTGCCCTCCTTACCCCTCCGCCGTATTGATAGTTCAAGCACTTCACAAATAATATTTTTCACATTCAAAAAAAAGTAGTATCTTTGCATATCCATTGAGGAAGCAGAAAAACGTGCAACTCAGTCGATACCAATAGGAAAGATGGCAGAGCGGTCGAATGCGGCGGTCTTGAAAACCGTTGACCTGCGAGGGTCCGGGGGTTCGAATCCCTCTCTTTCCGCTCGAGTAACGCTGCAAAATAGTATTCCAAAATATTTTGCAGCGTTGCTTTTTGAGTTTTTGGGCCAATCCATGAGTCCCCCAAAACCACACGTTGCCCCTAGACATCATTGTACTACGATAACGCAATGTGCACAATTTTTAGTGCAAATTTACGCTTTGATTGCACTTTTTTTTGTGCATATCAGAAATAACACGTATCTTTGCAGCCACGAACAGAAATACATTACACCTAATGATTGACAATGTCTTAATAGAGTTCATGCGCGAGCAATTGGCGATAACAAGTGTTGATTTTGTGCGCCATACGCATTCCGAAATTGATTGGTCACTACGGATGTTCGGGCTTGTAGGCCCACGTGGTGTGGGAAAAACGACCCTTATAAAACAACACATTATTTTTGAAAAAGAACGCCAAAAGGCACTATACATCTCAGCCGACCACAGTTATTTTGCCCAGCATACGTTGGCGGAGGTGGCATCGTCTTGGATGAAGGAAGGCGGCACACATCTATACATCGACGAGATACACAAATATGAAAACTGGTCAACCGAACTGAAGAACATTTACGATGGTCATCCAACCCTCTATGTAGTCTTTACCGGTTCCTCCGTTCTTGACGTACTTAAAGGGCAGGCCGACCTAAGCCGTCGTGCGGTGATGTACACCATGCAGGGGCTCTCGTTCCGCGAATACCTAGAGATGTTTCACGGCATCAAGATGCCACGATACACCTTGGAAGAGGTCATCAACAACAAAGTGGACAGCTCTATCCTACCACACCCTCTCCCCCCTTTCCGCCAATATCTGCACGACGGCTACTATCCTTTCAGTAAGGAAGGTGCTTACCAATCACGTATCGACCAGATTATCACCCAAACCCTGGAGACCGACATTCCTCAATACGCCCGCCTGTCCGTATCCACGGGACGCAAGCTGCGCCGCCTGATGGGTATTGTGGCACAGAGTGCACCTTTCAAGCCCGACTATTCCAGCATTGCCAATGCCATAGGTGTCAGCCGCAACGTGTTGCCCGACCACTTCCTCTATATGGAGCGTGCCGGCATGATAGGGCAGCTGCGTGATGAGACAGGTGGCCTGCGAAGCCTTGGGAAGGTGGAAAAAATCTATTTGGACAACACCAATATCATGTATGTGCTCGGAGCTGACAGCACCAACACTGGCAATCTCCGTGAGACCTTCTTCTACAACCAAACGCGAGTAGTCGGCGATGTAATCTCATCCAAGTTGTCGGACTTCGTGATCGGAGACCACACCTTCGAAGTTGGAGGCAAGAAGAAAGGAACCAGACAGATTGAGGACATTCCCAACGGTCATATCGTGAAAGACGATATAGAATACGGCTACGGAATAGCCATACCATTATGGACGTTCGGATTACTGTATTGACGGCACCAGCATTTTTATTATTTCCCCATATAGAATTATTCATTGGACTTTTTCGCACGAAGGAGTGCAGTTTGACGAGACTGACGCGATGGCAGGCGTGAACGCAGCGTTGGCGATGCTGGGCAGCGTTTACAGCCAAGGCGACATCAACGGCTACATAGCAAACAGCCGCATAGAGCAAGCCTACGTTGGCGGCAGAGGACGAGTACATGCATGAGCTGTTGGGAGTGTCGCGGGACGAGTATGACGCATGGGTGCAGTACATGGAGCAACAGGCGGCAGCGGTGAACGGCATGAGCGAGGAAGATTATTACAACAATATAATACCACAGGACAATGAACGAACAGCAGAAACAGACCATGGCGCTCTTGGAGAAGAGGGTGCTGGAACGCTGCAAGGGCAGCAGGGTGAGCAAACTACAACTCCGCAAGCTGATACGCGAGGAGTGGGAGAAGATGAAACGGGAGTAGCACCAAGTTATCAATTATCGGACGAAGTGGACGAGAACGGTCGCCAGTTCGTCCTGACATCGGACGGCAGTATTGAGTTTGGCAGGGTCGATGCCGAGTCGGGGCTGACCCCAGCACCGATTTTGTTGAGCGAGGGTATTATCACCAATCCGCAGTCCAATGACGGTTACGGCCTTGTGCATATAGAGGCACGGCATGGAGACCAGATAAGAAAGGCTGGGTACAAGTCGGTGGTGAGTTTTGTCGAGGAGGTCGCCAAGAACTATGACCTCATCATGGAGGGCAAAGACAGGAATGGGAATCAGACTTACAGGCTTATTTTGACAGACAGGCACAACAACACTTTGATGGTGGAGTTGTCGGGTGACGGTACCTATTGGAATATTAACACCGCAGGAATATTCAAGCATTCCTACGGTGCTAACAAGAATATTGTGTATAGTCGCCATACTACGGCTAATCAGTCTGCCGAAACTGATGGAGCATCGCTCTCGGGAGAACAGGGCGGCACAACTCCCTCGACCAGCATGAACGCTCCTACGCTTTCCGCTGGCAAAGATACGAAGAAATCGGCACATAGCGAGAAAAAAAGTGAAAAAAGTTCGGAAAGTGGTGAGAATGAGGGAGGTAAAAAAGTTGTCAAGATTGAGGAAGATAGCCATTTTGTGCTGGGTAAGAGTAGGACGACACGTTACGATGACGGTTCGTATATGGTGGAGTCCGCAAATTCTGGCGGTGGAAAGACGATAGCCAACTACAATGCCGAGGGGGTGCCTGACGGGGCCAGCAGGGTTTACGACAGAGAGGGGAGGCTGCTGTACCAGGTGACGTACAAGAACGGCGAAAAGGACGGTGTTGAAGAGGAATACATCGATGGTGTGCTGAGGCAGCGCAGACATTACAAGGATGGCAAGGAGGACGGAGTGCTGGAGGTGTACAACCCCGACGGGAGCTTAAATCGCAGGAACATATACAAGGACGGAGAGTTTGTAAGAAGTGAAGTTTCTGCGGAGGGTGTTGAAAATGAGGGTGGAAATGTCGAGGGGAAAAGTCAAGGGAAAGAGGAAACGACAGAGCAGCCCAAGCAGGAGGCACGCAAGCAGGGGCAGGTGAAAAAGATTGACGCGCTGGTGAAGGATGTGGTGAAGAAGGATGCGGCGGTGAATAAGATATGGGAGAGGAGGCTGAAGGACGATAGCGGGGGGCAACCCGACTACGGCGACACCAAAGAGAAACAGGAAAAGGCTCATTATAATCTGAAGCAGGCGTTGAGGGATGCTCCCGAAGAGGTGTTGGAGCGGCTGAAGGAGCATGACGACAGTTTTGTGCGCCAATTTGCCGTGGATGAGTTAGAGCGTAGAGGAAAGATGACGGGCATTGCCAAGGAGTTTGAGGAGGGGATGAAGAGCCAGGGGGAGGTGTCGAAGCCGCATAAGAGTGGGCCGCTGAATGCGGACGTGTACACGTCAAAAGAGGTGCATCGCACGCAGTATAATACTCCCCAATATTTAGACCACTGACATACGGAAAAATTTATTATTTTTGCAATCAGAAGATGGCTAAAAAAATGCATTTTTCGATAAGCCTCAGCATACGAACAAGTTCGTCTGCTGAGGCGAAAAAACGGTTCAGCTGCAAACACCTGTGTTTAGGCGTAGATTTTTGACAGGCGGAAGAAAAAGAATTTGAGGTCTTGGACACCACGCAGGGACTTGCGGAAAGCCTTGATTTTAGAGTTGAGTTGTTCGGCAGAGGCATTGGTGGAGCGGTGGAGGTAGTAGT
>JAFWOP010000123.1 GCA_017545365.1 Bacteroidales bacterium | reverse complement strand
GACAAAGTGCTGGGTCTGCGGTGTACGTCCTGCGGCTATCAGTACAGCGAGATTGCGGGTTCGCTGTCAAGCGTCTACTTCTGCGGCGGCGACTGCGTTGAGGACGTGACGAGCCACCTGATGCCCCATCTCTCGCTTCATCCCACTCTTCGCACATGCAGCTCAGACACCATCCTGAGGGGGATTTCGGAACTGGCCCCTGTAATGCTCGACGAGGTAAGGGGATATTGGGCGGGGACAACACGTAATTGCACCTGTAGTGGCTGGAGATTCCGCAGATGGAGGGCGAGACGGCGAAATTAGTCCGAATGACTATTAGTTGCGGATTTTAGGTTCATAAGGTCGATGCCGTAGATCTTTGCCAAGGTCAAAGGTCTGGTGAACGCCATCAATGACGGCATCGCGGGCACGGATAATCCGACATCCTTCCTGACGGCTCCTCACTTTCTCCACAGCATTGTGATCAAAGTGCTCGCGGGTCACGAGTATCAGGTCTGCTGCCAAGTCGTAGCCGTTACCTGCATACGGATCGATATAGATTACTCGTCCTTCTTCGGTTGTGATTCGTATGCTGGCCTGTCCCATGTAGAGCAGCGTAGGAACATCTGCTGTTGTGGTCGTATCTGTTTCAGAAGATGATAGGGTACTGACGTTCATTGCCTCATTGTTCTCTTCACCCTTACTGCACGATGCACAGGCAGTGAGAAAGGAGAAAGAAAGTATAGCTGAAATAAGCATATTGATCCTCATAGTGGACAATCTTTAATCAACTCTTATCCAGCGTCCATTGCGTTTCACCAGCCTCATAGTGCCGCTGAGCGTCCATGTCCCGTAACTGCCCCAGATGGTAGCGGTGATGACCGAGGTGAATGAAACGCTGGCAGAACTGTCGCTGTTTGAGGTCACCACGGCATCTCAGCCTTTAAGGCCTTGGCACCCGGCATGAGGGTGGCCCGCATGCCAGTCGAGGAGATTGGTGCGAATGCAGTGCGCATCGTGACAGAATGCATCAATTGTGCCCGTAGGAACGAACGTCGCTCCTTCGAGCAGATAGTGCTCGAATGCACCTATCCCACCGATCTGAGCGAGATGCAGCGGGGCTATCGGAAAGCCTCACCACGGACTGCGATACACCGCTCCGAGAATGACGGCTTGCTGCTCTGATTGGCACATCGCCCTTTCAGAACCTCATGGTGGCTTCGCACAGCCAAGCAGTCAGGTCATCTCTTCTTCTGCCGCGATTCGGGATTATCATGGTCGACTGCTCATCTCGAACTCCACCGTCACGTCGCCGTCGAAGAGGTCCTTGCCGCTTATCGTCCAGCCCTTCCACTTGCGACCGTTCACGCGGAGGCTCTTCACGTAGCAGCACTCGCGGCTGGCAGCGGGAGCCAGGATGCGCAGGGTGCCGTGGGCGTGGCGCAATTCCAAGTGACGGAAGAGTGGAGTGCCGATGGCATACTGGTCGTTGCCGTGCTGTAGGGTGAAGAATCCCATGGCGCTCTGGATGAACCAGGCCGACATCTGACCCGTGTCGTCGTTGCCGCAGAGACCGTCGGGAGTGGGGCGGTAGTCCTCGTAGAGCACCTGGCTCACGCGCTGCTGTGTCTTCCACGGCTCGCCCGCGTAATTATATAGGTAGAGGATGTGGTGAACGGGTTCGTTCTCGTGGGCATATTGTCCGATGTGCCCGAAGCTGCGCTGCTGGGCGCCTGGTGCGGTGGCGGTGAACAGACTGTCCAGACGCTCCGTGAATGCCTGTCGCCCGCCCATTTGGCGAATGAGGGCTTCGGGGTCCTGCGGCACGAAGAACGAGTACTGCCAGCTGTTGCCTTCGCAGAAGTCGGAGGCAAAATAGGCCGGTGCGGGGCTGAAAGGATTGAACGGCTTGCGGAACTGGCCCAGGGTGTCACGTGCATTCACGAAACCCGTCTCGGGGTCGAAGAGGTTCTTCCACCATCCGCCACGGTCCAGGAACTCGCGGTATTCGGTCTCGTGACCCAGCATGCGTGCTGCCTGAGCCACACACCAGTCGTCGTAGCTGTACTCCATCGTCTTGCTGGCCGAGTGAGCCTCGTGATTGAAGGGCACGTAGTGATACTTCCTATAATAGCGTGCGCCGCGGAAGTCATGGTCGAAGTAGCCGAAGCAGTCCTTGTTTGCAGACTCCACCATGGCCTGGAACAGCGGTTCGGCAATCGAGTCGGCCACAAGCCCCTTCGCCATCGCATCGGCAATGATGGGCATGGCGTGGTAGCCCGTCATGCAGTTGTTCTCCTGTCCGGCAATGGTCCACATGGGCAGGATGCCCGAGTGGCGATAGTGCTGCAGGAAGGTGAGCATGAGGTCGCTCATCACGTCGGGGCGCAGGAGGGCAATGAGCGGCGCATGGTTGCGGTAGATATCCCAGAGGCCCAGCACACCGGCAAAGTAGCGGGTCGTGGTGCGGTACACCTGGGCGTCCGAACTGCGATAGCGTCCGTCCACGTCGCTGTAGAGTTGCGGATAGAGCATGGCAAAGTAGAGGCATGTGTAGAACATCTGCTTCTGAGGCGAGTCCTCGTCGCTGATCTGGAACATCTCGAGCTGCTTCTGCCATTTCTCCTGTGTGGCCTTGCGTATCTGGTCGAAAGTGTGCCCCTCGGCTTCAGCCTGCCAGTTGCGCTGGGCTCCTTCGAGGCTCACGCCCGAGATGCCCACCTGTACCTCCAGTGGTCCTCCGCTGGCGGGGAAGCGCAGCATGGCTCTCACGTCGCGCGACAGAACGTCCCACGACTCCGTGCGCCGACGGTTGTCATAGAGTGTGGCCAGCGTAAAGGGCTTGTTGAAGCGGGCATAGAAGTAGCAGTGCTCGCGCGGTGCCCAGCCATTGGTGATGCGATAGCCGCGTATGGTCTGTTTATCGACAATCTCGATGCGCGAGACGAGCACCGTGTCGCAGAAGCGTTCGGGCAGCGTGGTGGCGCGCGAGGCGTTGCCGCGTTTCATGTCGATGGTCAGCCGGGGCTCCGTTCCCTGAGGGAAGGTATAGCGGTGCAGACCGCAGCGCTCGGTGGCCGTCAGCTCCACACGCACCTTTTCGTCGGGCAGCACGAGGCTGTAGTAGCCCGGCATCGCCTGTTCCTCATCGTGGCTGTAGCTGGAATGGATGTCGCCAGGAAACTCCGCGCGGCTGTCCCATTCGCTCCCCGTGACGGGCATCATGCAGATGTCCTGCAGGTCGCCGCCGCCGTTGCCGTTGGCATGTGTGTGGCTGAAGCTGTAAATCTTGTTGTCCGTATAGTGGTAACCCGACCCGCCGTAGTTGGTGTCTGGCCCTAACTGTACCATGCCGAAGGGGGCCACGGCCAGGGGAATGATACGTCCGTCCAGCGAGGTGCCCATCATCGGGCGTACGTATTGCAGCACGTCTTCCTGGGCTGTGATGGAGATTCCGGCATACATCGGCAGCAAGGCCATCAGCGTGCATCGCATGTAGCGCACTGTCTTGCGTCGCAAGTCATTCATGTGTGTCATTGTAGTTTGTGTTGTTGTACCTAAATTCCGCAGCACTTTAGTTTGATTTTTTAATAAGTTCCTGAGCAACAAAAAGTTGCCCAGGATTTTGTCATGTCAGATTTTTCACTTACCTTAGTGCTGCGTTTCAAGACAAGCAAAATCGCACATGACATGGCAAAGGTAAGCATAAAATCTGAGAGAATCACTCCTTTTGGAGGAATATTTCACGTGAGAGAGCT
>JAFWOP010000054.1 GCA_017545365.1 Bacteroidales bacterium | reverse complement strand
GGCAATGCTTCAAAAGCAGCATAAAACAGCATCAAGACCCTACAAACAACAACCTCTAAACAACAGTTAAACTCACAAATAATGTTAAACCTTTTCCGCAATATCAATCATAATCTGGTCTAAACAAAGGGAGTACTACAAAACAATTCTGTCAAATCATACGCACAATTCACCAACGGATGAAGAAGGTGGGTCGCCACAGGCATAGTCAGCTACCACGCAGATAACGCCATGCCCTCATATATTTGCCGGTGTGGGCGACATCGGCGGCGGTTATTTCCGGCAGCCGCCGGAGGTTCATGTTGTCTTCGAGGTCGGCAATCTTCACCTCGCGGCCTAAGGGATTCTGTGCGGCACGGAGGATATACTGCTCATAGGGTTCGCCCTCCCTCCGGGTGACGGAGAGCACCGCTTCGACTATCTCTTCCGGGATGCCCTGCTGGCGCAGATAGTCGGCAGTGACAGGGGTGCCCTCGATGGTGTCGTGCAGCAATGCCACGACCTTGGCTTCGGCGTTATTGCAACTAGCTGCCATCCGGAGGGGATGGAGGATATAGTTGGTTCCCGCCTTGTCGCGCTGTTCGGCATGCGCCACACGGGCTATCTGCAAGGCTTTTTCGGACAGGGCATCTGTATCCATTAGAACTTACGTTTTCGGACGGCAAAGACGACGGCGAAGCTGCTGATGGCTATCACCATGAGGAATGTGGTTAGGAAGTCGACCCACCGCATGTCCACTGGGAAGGCGGGGACGACAAAGTTGTCGCCCATCTTGATGATGCCGAAGCGTTGCTGCACGAAGCAGATGACGAAGCCCAGCACCAGCCCCGCCACCACCCCGAGGGCGGCAATCATCACCCCTTCCACACGGAAGATGCTGCGTATGTGTGATAGCTCCATCCCCATGCTCCGCAGTATCGAGATGTCCTTTTTCTTGTCCATCACCAGCAGGGAGAGCGACGCGATGAGGTTGAGCGTGGAGATAAGCACGATGAGTGCCAGAATAAGGTATATGCCCAGCCGCTCGCTGCGGAAGACTTTATAGTAGATAGGTTGCTGTTCGAAGCGGTCTTTCACCGTGTAGTTGTCGCCGAGGAGCGTCTGCACCCGCTCTTTGGCTTTGGCTTTGGCCTTGGCCGACGGGGCAAGGGCAACGGCGAGGGCGGTGCATTCATCGTCGGCATAGTTCATTAGCTGGCGCACAAAGCCGATGTCGGCCACCACATAGCGGTTGTCGATGTCCTGCTGGATATAGAAGTTGCCCCCCGGCATGGCGTAGGCTGTGTTCAGGGCCTGGTCCATGGTGATGCCCATGGCGGCACCCCGTTTGGGGATGTGTACCGCCACCGGCACATTAGAGGCCTCGCGGATGCCGAGATTGTAATACACCTCGGCTCCGAAGAGCAGGAAGTAGAGCTCCCCTGCCCCACCCCACTGACCGAGGGTGTCCTCGTCGGGTGCAGGTTGGGGTGACGACAGGCTTGTCTTCAGGCCATAGACCCCTTCGTAGAGCATGGTGTCGAGGCCTGACACCTTAGGATACTGGCTGTCGACCCCCCGCAGGGAGACAATGGCTTGGTTGTGACGGTAGGTAATCCATGCGTTCTCCTCCACCAGCTGCGACACTGCGGCCACAGCGGGCATCTGCCGCAGTTGCTCGAAGGGCATGTCGGAGGTGTGGAAGGTCTTGCCTTTGGCGGGCTGCACCAGCAGCTCGGGGTCGAAGGAGTTGAAGAGGCTTTGGGTGAGGTTGCCGATGCCGTTATAGACGCTGAGTACGACAATGAGGGCTGTCGTGCTGACGGTGATGCCGATAAGGGATATCCAGGAGATGATGTTGATGACCGTCTTCTGCTTGCGTGAGAAGAAATAGCGCCAGGCGACAAAGAACCGCAAACCCCTCCTATTCACTGTTTCAGCAGTCGTTCGATGTTCTCAACATAGTCGAGCGAGTCATCAAGGTAATAATCGAGCTGTGGGATGATACGCAACTGCTTACCCTCGCGGTTGCCCAGACGGCGGCGGATGTCGGAGCTGTGGAGCAGGATGGCATCGATGATGCCCTGCTTGGTGGCAGGTTCGGCGGGTCGGCTGCCGCTGGCGGGTATTTCGCCGATGGGCATGATGCTGATGTGCACTCGGGCAATGGAGAGGTCGGGGGTGATACGGACCCCGGTGACGGTGATGAGCGAATTGCCCAGCACCGGCTTCATCTCGCGCAGGAAGATGTCGCCCAAGTCCTGCTGGATGAGGCGTGAGATTTTATTTTGACGGGTACTTTCCACTATTACCGAACAGATTCATTGGGTTGTCGTTACAGCCTCCAGCCGACACGGATGGGGATGAAGAGCGACTGCTGGGTGAGCACCAGACCGGCTTCGACGAAGAGGCTGTGATAGTTGCGGGTCATTTGCTGGAGGGCATGGTCGTAGAACCAGTTGAGGCCTCCGTAGACTTCGAGGTAGGGACTCATGGTGGTGCCGTAGTTGCCGGGGTTCATCAGCATGCTGCCACCCACGCGGGCGCCTACCATAGGAGCCCATATGTCGCCCACGGGACGGTAGTCCATGTCGACAAACAGCTGCATCAGGTTGCTGGAGGTGTAGTCGACATTGCCCTTATAGTAGGGGAAGCAGTAGCCGTAGCCGAGACCTGCACCCAGGAAGAAATCCTGGCTGATGTTGACGCCGGCCATGAAGTTCAGCCCGGCACACTCTTCGTTGTTCCTCAGCCGGAAACCCGCAGGGGTGTCGGAGGTAGAGAGTGCCTCTTTCTCGGGCTGTCCATAGTGTCCCACATGATGCAGGTAGCCGGCCTCGACCTTAATCATGAATTCGACATTGGGTCTGTCTTGCGAATACTGAGCCGACACCCTGGCGGCTGTCAGCACCATAACTATCAGTAAAACAATCTTAATATTTTTCATTGTACTATTATTTGCGATTGCAAAGATATGAAATTATTTTGAATTAGCACCACATAACTTCCGGCAGGGAGGTGGTGGCGCACGGTGTCGCCACTACGCACATCGTTCATTTGCAGCACTTTCTTCCCCATTTTGTCATAAAAAAAGAGGTTAAATTTTTTGTCATATCCGGGCAGTTCTACCCTTACTTCATGGTTCGTAGAGGGGTTGGGAAAGAGTTTCGGCTTCATTTGCCCCGCCGGGGTGTCGGGCGAGTTGATGGAGACCAGGTTGCTGTCGACAACGGCAAGGGTGTATTGTCCGGGCAGGAGGCGGGTTACGAAGTAGCCGTTGGATATGGAGCTGGTGGAAGTCCGCTGGCGCGACACCATGCGCCACGGCTCGTGGGCGTTGGGGCGGTACATCAGGCAGAGGGAGTCGAGGGTGCGGTAGTTGTCGTAAAAGCCCAGGTCGACATTGGAGACACCGGCCGAACCGTTGCTGCCCATATTGTAGAGGAAGCGGCCGCGGTAATCGCCTTCCCAAGGCACAAAGCCGCTGACCTCCCAGTAGCGGTCGGCCATGCGGGTCACGCCCTCGATGGTGTCGCCCGTGGGATGGGTGAAATGGTGTGCCACATGCACCCAGGCATGAGGGTAGTCGTAAGGCATCACCACTTGGATTTTACAGTATGCCTTATTCAAATCATGTACCCTTTTGGTCTTGAGCGACAAGGACTCGGAGGTGCAGGCGTCGGAAATCAGATGGTCCACATCAACCACGGCGAAGGCAGCCACAAAGGGCAGCTGGAAAGTCTGGCTGGCCACGCTGTCGTCAAAAAGCATCCAGTGGTCGCTGCGCTGTAGGTCGTAGGAGTAGAAGGTGACGGGCACACGGTTGCCATAGGCATAGTGGTCGGTGCCGCGGAGCTGCTGGCGCAGGGTCAGCGTGGCATTGTAGCCGTCGACCTGAAGGTCGTCGATAGCATAATCGACAAAGCCGGGGGTGAAGACATGAAAGTCGAAGAAGCCGTCCAGGTCGATGCCGCTGTAGAGGCTGAGGCTGTCGCGGAGGGCGTAAGCGTCGATATTGCCGAAAGCGCAGGAGTTGAAGAGGCGGTTCATGCAGCTGTAGAAGAGCGAGTCGCCCATGATGCCGCGCAGCGAGTGCCACACCAGGGAGCCCTTCTGGTAGGTGGTGGTGCCGTAGGTATAGTACTCCGACATGTTGGACAGCGACCGATAGCCATTGTCGTCAATGTGGGCGTTGCGGAGCACCTGGTCGAGTTTTTGGCGGTAGTACGTCGTGGCGGCACCGCGGCCAAAGGCTGCCTCGGCGGCCACCTCCTCGCAGAATGTGGCGCCCCCCTCGTTAATCCACATGTCGCCCGCGGTGGCACAGGTCATCAGGTTGCCAAACCAGGCATGGCCGAGTTCGTGGCAGAGGGTCATCTGGCATTCGTTGGAGAGCACACCCACGCAGGCATCCACCAGGGCGATGTTCTGCGCATGCTCCATCGACCCCCTGGGGGTGGCGATATAGCCCACCCTGCCCCAACGGTAGGGGCCGAAGCAGCGTTCGAGCATCGGGATGACGTCGCTCAGGATGTCGTAGGTGGCATACACTTGGCTGCTGTCCTGATTGGTATAGCCAATGATGGCGGGGTAGGTGCCATAGAGCCCTTCATATTCACGCTCAATGATATGCCAGTTGGCGGACGAGATGCCCAAGATATAGGTGGGGATGGGCTGTTCCACCTGCCACACGCTGGTGTTGCTGCCGTCGGCGTGGGTCACCTCCGACTGCCGGATGCCGCTACAGATGGCGCGCCAGCCGGGCTTGGAGGTCACCTCCAGGCGGTAGGTGGCCTTGTCGTAGAAGTTGTCGCGGCATGGGAAGAGGCTCCTGCCGAAGGCATGCGGTATCATACCGAACACGGCACCGAGGTTGTAATGGATGTGTTCATCCATGTGCATGCCTCCGAAGCCGTATGACTCCACATAGCCGTTGGAGACGTAGGGCACTGAGAGCACATGCGTGTCGCCCGCCTGGCCGCCGGCATTGACCGTCAGCAAGGCATTGTCGCGGTCGTAGCTGTAGCCGCGAATCACCGTGCCATCGAGGCTCACCGGGCTCACCCCGTTGCAGATGAGGTCGAACGTCACCTTTTCGCACGGCTTGGTCAGCACAAAAGTAATCTCTGCCGTGCCCTGTAGCTGCCTGGGCTGTAGATTGCCCAAGTCGAGCACCAAATTATAGTGCAACACATCTATCGAATCCTCCGCTGCTGACTGCGCGGCAAGTCTGCCTTGTGTCAAAGCCAGCAGCAAAAGGATGAAAAACAGCTCTATCTTTTTCATAATCATTTAATATAATCGTACATACCGTGCGGCATCGCCGCCCAAAAATCATTGCAAATTTACACATATTTATCGAATTATGCACAAATCATGGAAAAAATGTGTGAACTCTTGAATGCTTGAATGTGTGAATGCGCTAATTCGTTAATGTGTGAGTCATTTTAATTGAGACAACCTCTAAAAATTATCCCAACGGGACAAACTATCAATAACCCCACACGCTAGTGTGGGGGGAATCAACAAGATATAAAATGCGTCTCGAAGAGACGCGCTCTCAAATCCTAATTTTAGAGGTTGCCTTGAGATTTTTCTGCCGCGATAAAAATACTCAAACGTTGCATAAGGTGAGAGCAGAGAGAGCTTGCTCGCTTTGCCGAGCCAAGCAACGTCACGAAGTAACGTTGCATAAGGTGAGAGTAGAGAGAGATTGCTCGCTTTGCCGAGCCAAGCAACGTCACGAAGTAACGTTGCATAAGGTGAGAGCAGAGAGAGCCTGCTCGCTTTGCCGAGCCAAACAATGTCACGAAGTAACGTTGCATAAGGTGAGAGCAGAGAGAGCTTGCTCGCTTTGCCGAGCCAAACAACGTCACGAAGTAACAATCAAGCAATCAGACAACCAAGCATTCCTCCAACACCTAACCTCTAACCCTATAGCCAAATGCCGTGACGGTTTTGTGGCCAAATGCCGTGGCGGCTTTATGTCCAAATGCCGTGGCGGTTTTATGTCCAAATGCCGTGGTAATTTTGTGGCCAAATGCCGTGGTTTGTCAAAAAATATGTATCTTTGCATCAGAAAATATTGATGAAAAATGAATAGATATAGACCTCGCATTGCTGATATTCAGTTAAATAAAATGCTCCGCAGAATTGGTGCTGTGCTGATTCAAGGCCCAAAATGGTGTGGAAAGACAACCACAGCAGAGCAAATTGCAGCCAGTACGATATATCTTGATGATCCCGAAAAGCAAAAAATATATCGTCAGACAGCTGAACTAAATATCAGTGCACTGTTACAAGGAAATACGCCACGCCTGATGGACGAATGGCAGATGATACCCCAATTATGGGATGCAGTACGCTACGAAGTAGACCATCGCAAATCGGAAGGACAGTTTATTCTGACAGGATCGGCGGTCCCTCCCAAATCAGACGAGATCCATCACACTGGTACCGGTCGATTCGCGCGACTGACCATGCGGACAATGTCATTATTTGAATCTGGCGACTCCTCAGGTGCTGTAAGTATACGATGGCTGTTTGAAAAACATGATGAACAGCCCCGAGGTATTGCCGACATAGACCTTCGTCGGTTGGCATTCCTGATTTGTCGGGGAGGCTGGCCCAACTCTGTCGGCAAGGATGACGAAGATGCCCTTGCCCTAGCATTTGACTATTACGACGCGGTAGTCGAATCCGACATCTCGCGAGTTGACGGCATTCATAGAAATGCAGAAATGGCAAGGCGGCTCACCCGCTCGTTGGCACGACACCAAGGAGCACAAGTGTCATTAGAAACCATTCGTCAAGATATGGCCTTGAACGATGAGGGCTCCTTGGGGGAAAGTAGTTTCACCCTATATTTGAATGCCTTAAGGAGCATATTCGTGGTAGATGACTTGCCTGCATGGAACCCCAACCTCCGTTCTAAAACAGCAATCCGCACATCCGACACCCGTTACTTCAACGATTCCTCTATAGCCGCTGCCGCTCTAGGGGTGTCACCAGCCGACCTTACACAAGACCTGAATACCATGGGACTCATGTTCGAAACCATGGCGGTACGTGACCTGCGTGTTTATGCCGACACATTGGATGGCAGAGTGTACCATTACCGAGACAGGAGCGGCTTAGAATGCGATGCTGTCATCCACCTGCGCAATGGCGATTATGGTTTGGTAGAGATAAAACTGGGAGGGAACACCTTGATAGAAGATGGAGTTAAGACCCTCAATGCCTTAGCCGAAAAGATAGACACCAGCAAGATGAGAGAGCCCTCATTCAAGATGGTGCTGACAGGAGTGGGAGAATACCCCTTCCGCCGAACCGACGGAGTATACGTGGTGCCCATTGGCTGCCTGGGCGCATGAAATCGCCTGTCAAAATCGGGATTGACTATCACTACACGCGCGGATGCTCTCTTTACTCCGTGACGTTGCTTGGCTCGGCATAGCGAGCAAGCTCTCTCTGCTCTCACCTTATGCAACATTCAGTGTCAGCAGAACGACCATACGTGAATCGGCTTGGCTGGCCTTCAGTTGTTGGCGCAGTACAGACCCGTGAAGGCCTCCTCAACCCAAATCGGTCGTTAGGCCACCTTGTACAAGGCAACCTCTAAAAATTGCCCTGAAAGGACATAAACACATCTAGCCCAATGGCAACGCCTTGGGTAAATCAATGAGTTACAAACAACGCCCTGTAAGGGCAAAACCTGAAACAGAATATTTAGAACCCACCGAAAGATACCTTAGGCACAAAAAAACTTGTTACTGCATCCCCCATAGGCTGTATACGAACTCGTCTTCAACCGTTTCCTCAATTTTATCATCGAGGAAAGTGTACAGGTTCAGACCTGTCACGGCTTCTATCTGGTTGACCGTGCATGCGGTGGTCCTGATACCCATGTGTGTCGCCTCGTTTGGGCAAAGGAAGGCAATGGAGTGGTACTGCCCATTGCTTGATACAAGGAACGCTTTGAAAAAAAAGTCAGCCACAGGTATTTGGTCAGCCCCTATGGTGCCGTTGGCGGTATCCGTGAAGACGGGGCCGCATACGATAGTCACCGAGCCGTAGCGTTTGGCCACGTCGCGCGCCTTGTTTTCGATGCGCTTCCATATCCCGTTGTTCATTCCACTGTTCTGCGGACATATGTTGGTGTAGTAGTCACTCTCATGGGCTGCTTGAACCGACCATTTCATGTCCTGATGTCGCGCCATATGTCCCCTTGACCATCCCGAGCCTTTATAGTCGTCATTTGAGGCCTGTGGGAGATTCAGATTAGGGTCCGGACCAAACTGATGAGGTATCTTTGGGGTGTTTTCAGTGGCATACACCTGCTGCGCCGTCAGTGTATAAGACACCCAGTCGGGTTGCCGGTTGTTAGCATTGTACTGTACTATGAAGCCTGAATAAGAAATCCTATTATGATTACTAGTAGCACTACGCTTGTTATCAGGTGGAGAACAATTAATCAGCAGAATAAGTGATACTATGAGTATTATATAAAAAAGCCTCTCCATCTTCCACCTATTCAATGTATATCACATTCCTACTATAATCAATACTGACAGATGAGAACCTGTCCAATGCCGATTGACCAAGAAGGAGCGGTGCTTCCATATTATCAACAACAGTGGCTCGAACATCAGACAACACCTTGTCACCGATTTGGACGGAACTGAGTCGAACCACCGTTCCTGCCGATACGCCGCCATTTGCCACTTGAAAATATGATGTACCGATTATGTCATCTTCCGTGAGCTTGCCCTGTTTTAAGAGAAATAATGCCTCAATAGAAGAGATGACAACATCCGATGCCCCGGTGTCAAAAATGACCTCCATATCAACACCATTTATTTTGACCACCACGTAGCAAACGCCATTTTCACGATGCATCGGGACCACAGTTTTCCCACCTTTAGCCCACGTTGGCTGATGAGACGGTGCTTTTGAGTGACTGGCATGAGTATTGCCTACTGGATGAATAGAAGACCTTGGCCCGCATGCAACAAAAAGGATTATGGTTAGTAGTAATAATCGACACTTCTTCATATTAATTTCCTTTTTTTGTAAAGTTGCCAGGTTTCGGGATGATATGTATTACAAAACGCTGGTTTGCCTTGTTCCCTTTTACATCAGGAGACACTCTGAAACGGCTTGAAATACCGCTACCCGAAATAATAACTTCGCATGGCAGATTGTCAAATAGTATGCCATTAGTTTTCCAAAAATTAACAAGTGCTAATGCCCTACGATAACTTAAACAATCATTGTCGTAATAATTGTCACGAGAACTCTGCCCTTCAATTATTAACAGATATTCTGCATCAGGGATAGAGTCTTTTGCTTGCTCCATGAATTTAACTATGGAATTACCCGCTTGAAGCAATCGGTCTAAGTAGATGTCATCAATATCATTTATATTGCTTGATCGCTCTTCAAATTTTACAGAAATATTCTTAAGCGTATGTCGTTTATATTCTTCATTATATTCAAAATAGTCAGTATCAATCTTACTTATTGAGGCCTCCAGTTTGCGTATTTTTTCCAACTGGGCCTCAGTGGCGACAACTTTACGATGCAGCAGGCCTATAGCCAGTACAAACAATACCAGCATGACGAAGAACATCGATGTCATGAGGTCAGAGTAGCTAGTCCAAAAGAACGACTCTTTCTTTTGTTTGGTGGACATAGTTATAATACGTTAATCAGGTTTAAAATCCAAAGCGTAAGTGACAAAAGGCAATAGGCTGTGACTATCGACCCACCAATGATAATCAGTGTTCTTGTCCACTTGGGCATTTTTTCAGGTTTCACCATTATAGTTCCGCTGACCTTCTGAGTGGCAAGGTCTCTAATATCCTTTGCCAATGAGGATATGGCATTAGTTTGCTTGTTTGCCGAAGAGTCAAGAGTTTTTACCATTTTCTCTACCGAACTAAGATTATCTATAAGGCGATTAATCTCAGCTGTTTTTTGCTGTAGAATAGTCTCTTGATCATTGATAGCAGCTTGCAGACGCTGACGCTGTTCGGTGTTGTGGGCGACCAGTTCAAAAATCTGCTTAGCCGACTCTTCCTTTAGGCTTTCGATTGATTGACGCAGATTGGTTTGAATATCCCCGATAGCCTGATTTAAGACCGACTGCATGGCACCTATATTTCCTCGCTCCTCCTTGAAGAATAATGCCATGTCCTCAATCGTACGGGTACGCTGTTCAGATGCGTCTAATTTATCGTTCAAGGTTCGAACCTCTTCAAGATATTGTCGGCTGATTTCCAGTTGCTTAGACAACATACCGATTTCGTCACTACAGTTTTTTAGTTTGTCATATACCTCAATATTTGCGGTAGCAATCTTGGAAATTTTAAGGTTATCAATTGCCGACAGTATTTGTGCTTGACCATTAGTGGCTTGATTGATAATAGAGAGCGTACTGCGTAACTTGTCTGCATTCTCAGAAAAAGTTTCGTTGAATCGGGACAGATTTGATGTCATTTTAGTCATTGCATCAGCAAAGTCATTATTCAGCTTCGGCAGCAACTCAGCCTGCATCCAACTGAGGAACTTATGTTTTCGTTCCTCAAATGTAATTTTGACATCTTTGAGGCGTGACGAACTGTTTGTAGTAAGGAAAATACCAAAAATGCTACATATCATAGCAAGTGCTACGCCACCTAAAAGAGCAACTATACCATCTGCTGAAGTCACTCCTGCTTGTGGATTCATACTCAATAGAGCCTTTAGTCCTCCAGAAAGCCACAGATAGCCTACTCCAACGATGATACCAGCCATTGTACCCATCAAGCCATAATAGAGTGGCATTGGAACCTGTGTTTGAATGGCCTCTTCTTCGGCATCACAATTACGGTCAACAATGTCTTTTATAAGGTGGAAGTCACTCACACTTCCTTTATTTTTTTCAAGATAACGGTTGATACTTGATAAGATTTTGTCCCAAACGCTGTTAGTTTTTCTATTCGTTATATTGTACAAAAGTTGTGACAATCTTCTACGCTCACTTCGCAATAAATCTAAATATGCCAAATCTGCAGTCTTATCAATCTCATTATCAATCCTTTGTATTTCCTTATTAATGGATTCTTCTGTATCTATGACAAGTATTACACCACGCTTACCAACCTTATATTCTTCACTTAATGAATCTGGGAATATATCACCAAAAGTATCTAAACGTTTTCTTGTATCATTAAAGATTGTGAATTGTTTATACAAGATGTAAACAATTATAAGTCCAATAATTACGTAATGCATAGTCGGTTATTGTTCAAAGGTTATCTGTGCTCTTTCTAATATTTTCCATTTGCCGTCTGACATCCTTTCGCATCTGCCCCACTTAGTTGTCTTAATGCTTTTTGCGATACTACTTATACCAGTTGCATCACAAACCCCATCGATTTCGGAACTTCTATTCTTAATTGCAGTATGTGAGTCTCCGACAAAAGTAAAAGAACCTATTTTGTTATCTGGTGGATAATTTACTTCATAAAATGCACCATCTTTGTCTACTGGCTCAAGAATATCATCCTTGTAATGCCGTACATAAACCTGAAGTAAATCCTGATTATCCACTTTATGTTCGTGTGCCCTTAATTCTGCCTTCTCAGACTCAGGTGCAGATACATCTTTTTGTTCTACTTTAGAAACGAATTGACGATTCTGTTTATCCTTATTGCTATTGGTGAATCCCTGGTGGAGGTTTTCATTGCCATAGCTATATGGATTACCTAAAGCGAATATTTCTTTTTTTCTTTCATCTATTCTTTTATTGGCATAATCTATGTCATCTTTTATCTCTTTTAGACACTTTCTATCCTTTAAGAAAAGAATAATGATAACAAGTCCTTCTACAATTACTATGAGAGATAAAAGCCAGTTGGGAAACCCAAAGGGTGCATTATGTTCTTCCTTTATTTCGTCTTGTTCTGCTGTTGTCTCATACTCTCGGTCGCCTTTCGGTTGTGCAAATTGAGAGGAGTCCCCTGTTCCCGGATGTTCTGTTGCATTATAACTTGTATTCGTTGGAGATTTAATATTTTGACTGACATCTTTCTCCCGTGGTCCATGACATGACACTAATGCAATAGTCGCAGCAAATAATAATATCCTAACTATAGTTTTCATTCCTATGCTAATTAAAGGTTATTACAAAGTTCGTGGAGCATTCCTATGATGGGGTAAAAGAAAAGTGGTTCTTCTATTGGATCAGTGACACTATTTTCTTTTAGTTTCTCTTGCATACCGTTGTCGAAAAAAGTGTCCAAATCTCTATAACAAATTATCTTTGCTGTATCTATACCAACTTGGCTTATCCCAAATTCATCTTTAACGGAGAACCGGGTTTTACCCTCCAGCACAAAACTGATAAAATTGCGGACGTCATCGATAGTGATTTGTTTCAGCGTATTGACTTCGGAATAGGTGCTGTCTTGGGTAAAAAACGACTTATCTTTATGGCTTTTGAGCAGTACTTTCTGGCCAATGCCAATATTGACGTTGTTATTTTGAACAATATTTATCCCCCCCTTACAGGTTGCAGCCTTTGGGTTGTCAATTAAAATAACATCAAGCCCATCCTGATGGTATTGGTTAATGCCATATACACGACAAAAAACGTCCATCGTATAATCGGCCAATGTGTCCGTGCTGGGACTCAATACAGAAACGACCCGTGCGCCATTACCCGAGAAAGCTATATGGCGTGGCATTTCTAGTTCTTTGCCCTTCATGATATGGGCTATATGATAGATGATTGCAGTATAGAAAAGCAAGAACACAACCTTGTATTTGTCATCCTGTTGAAGCATCTTGTTCCAGTCAAGCAGATGGAATGCACTTCTCTCTATAGCCTTGTCATCATTCTTCATAGAGAAGAAGAAAGATGCCAAATCTGCCGATACCCCTTTTGCCTTAAGCGATTGGAGAATATCTTTCAGGTCATCCAAACTATTACTTCCTAATTTTTCTTCAATATCATCAACAAAATTAGCCACAAGACCATTAATGACATTGTTTTGTGTATAGCCGTCACCAAATATGCTATTTGCAGCAAAGCGGAATGAGGTAGTATAAAGGATGTTTCCCCTTTCAGCGATAACCACATCTGTTGTGCCTCCTCCAATATCAATACTCACCATACGGGACGCGGCAGCACTCTGGCGGCGGAAGTATTCGTATGGGGCTACCGATTCAAGTGTGGCAGAGATGTTCGTCTGGGGTGCACCAAAATATTTTATGAATGCGTCCTGCCAAACCGTTTGGTATTGGTTGCGTCTTGCAGTTGTCATCGAACCCGGATAGAACCATATTATTTTGGTGTTGTCCAAATTACCACCTTCCAACAGAACCTTGTTTCTCATCATAATCATAAGGTTCTCAATATAACTCCTTACTTTGCTTATGTTGTCGGGGTCATTGCTCCATTTCAGGTCAGTGGTAATGGTGTTAAAGTCAAAGATTGGACGATGCCCATATATTAGCGGCACATTTGTCTGAGCCATGGGTATAACTGGTTGTTTCCAATTGGTAAAAGATGCTTCTGATAAGGCTGTTCGTGTTGGAAACTTAAACCTGTCCCCTATCTCAAAGGGTTCAAGGTCTGCTTCGAAGGCTTGCACTATTTGTGCATGATAATCTGCCCAAAATGTCAACTGGCAGTCTTTAAAGTCCGAAGCTGCAAATGAACCATCGGTATACTCTATATGTGTGTTTGTAGTTCCAAAGTCTACCGCGAATGTGTAATTTTTATTCTTTTGCGCTTGATTGTAATCTGGCACAACAACACCATAAACAGTTCCGACTCCAATACGAATGTAATCTATCGGACCTTTCTCGTTAATGAAGATATGTGTTTTTAGGTAGGCTTTATCCGTCTGATTCCTTACGACCTCTTGTATGCCGTTAATCACTTTGCCATCATAATAGCAGTCCAGCTTGTACTGATGAGGGTCATTAAAGACATGCGTTATGGCAATACGATCAAAGGGATTATTGCAATGCACCATCGGCATCATAGCCAAACCAAACGATGTGGAGATAGTATTAATAGAACCTCTGTTTTGGTCGGCATCAGGTACCGCATTATGATAATAGTTTCTTGTGTATTCAACACTACCACCAGCAATAGGTATGTTGAGATGAACCTCTATGCCATTTGTATTAATACGACTCATGGTGAGCATAGGCACTCCATTAATACCTTTGATCAGTTGGTCAACCGTGAAGAATTCGAAGAAAAGAGGTTTCAGAGGAAGCATGACACTCGCCTCATTAGAGACATCCCAATTACCAAAGAAGAACTTGCCTGTATTAGCCTTTCTGGGATAAAAGAGAATGGTATCTTCCAAAAAGTCACTTATTGTCAGATAGGGATGGGGTGTTCCATCTTGTGGCAAAACTCGTTGCAGCCATTGGGTGTTATCGTAATATGGTGCCTTGTTTGCCCCCCACTTATCTACAATGTAATACATACCAGCGTATTTATTACCACTATCTACCGGTAGAACCAGAGGCTGAATATTACTGTTGTAATGGCTATGGGCAATAATAAAGTCACTTTTTCTAATTGGTTGGACGGGTTTCTTATGATATGGCATTCCCAAAATATCTACCGTGTTGGCAGCGTCTAATTGTAGTGGCAGATAGTTGTTCACTGCCGTAGCAGTCAGGTTACTGACATTATTCTTCATCTGCTGTGGCAGTTTTTTGAATGTCTCATTAAGGTAGTTGTGAACCTCAGGAAAGTCATTGGCAAACTGCCCATACCTCTTGCTGAATGCGAAAAGGTATTCAATAAATGAAGGATCCCGCTTGTATAATGGTTGGAAACTGCCATCGAAAGGATGATCCTGTCCGAAAGAAATATGAGGGGAAATATATGACAAGTCGTTGGCTGGCGTGAAGAAGAGAGATGCCGGTGATGTAGCCCCTACTACATCCATCTGAGTCTTCCTACCTTCGCCGACATACACAAGTACGTAAAGACGTTTCATCCTGTCAAAATTATAAGTGGCGGCATCTTGTTTCAAATATACATCTAACGTGTTGTATATCTCGGAATGTGTTTGAGCCATGGCCGCCATATCTGCATTCACATCCCATACAAAAATTTGAAACATTTTCCCCAACCTGTCGTAGTTGAAGAATATTTCGGCCACATCAAGGCTGTCTGACACCATTTTGTGATAGATTGTATTGCCGTCCAAGTCACTGGAGGCCTGACCAAAGGCACTCTTCACCAGTGCAATTCGGGCGAAAGGTGAAGGAATAGATGTTATTTCCGTTTTGGCGGTCATGCCATTTGGAGGCACTATCTGAGATATTACATTTGTGCTATATGGCTGGCACTGCTGCCAGTCGGGGTTGATGTTTGCCCCGTTTGGGTGGAGGCGAAATATATGAGCCATTATAAGTTGAATTTGCTTGTGATTAAATTAATTGTTGCTTGGAAGAACAGGTCTACAAACCACTGTTCGTTGCTGATGCCAGCTGGACGATGTTGGGCGTTGAGGGCATTATCGAAGAGGGCGTAATTATTCATGTAAGTGCGTCGTGGTTCGACATGTTGGACCATCTTGAATATGTTCTGCTGCTTCTTGAGGTCGAATGGGGCGAAAGCCCGTGTATTTTCGGCAAGCTCTCTAAGCCACTGGTCATAGAGGCCGAGAACTGATTCCACTTTCTTTTCGAACTCAGAAGAGAAAAATGTACCATCAAATCCGGCATCAATAGCCCACGGCTGGTAGCGGTATTGCCCTTTGCAGGCATTGGCAAGGTATTTGCTAAAAAGTAGGAAACATGTCAACGGTTTTGCAATCTGCTTTTTTGTGGTGTCCCCTAACTCGGAGAAAGTCACTGTTTTTGTATTGCCGTCAGTGTTATTATTCAAGCCAAACTCAAAACAGGTTGTGTTTTGTCCTGCACCTTGTATTTGAGCATTGGCAAAATCAACCACAGCCAATGCTGACAGCAATTCAACTATATGGGCTTCATTCTTTTGTTCTTTGCCCCCTTCGCTGTTGGTGTACGTAGGTGTTAACGTATCAGCAATATAGTATAGCCTGTCGATGGAATTCGTACCAGTAATATTGGTGTCGTAGTATGCCAAAGCCGATTTAGTCTTGTCAATAAAGTCGGACGAGTCAATGCTACTTTGCTCGTCAACAGTTACGGTGAAATATGGCAATACGGTGATAGCACCGATGGCTGAGTTGTTGATTAGATTGAAGTTCGGTATAGTGTTGTTGGCTCGCAGCGTTTTTAAAAGCAGCGGGAACCCGCTTGCACCTGTTCCTCCAAAAATGGAACTGATGATAAAAATACGATCTCCTTGCTGGAACGCATTGGCAAAACTTTGGAATCCCATTGATGTGACGAATTGGTTCAATACTACACTTCCAATATTTGGGTTCCCTTTAAACCCCACCTGCATGCCAGAAGCCAAATTGTCGTCAGAGAAGAGCATACGCATCAAGGCCTGATTTTGCTGGGACATAGTTGGGAGTGAGATATAATTATCAAACGTCTTGTTAGCGGTGTGTTGTAGCGGAATATAATAGCGGGGGACATCTTCATAAATCTTTGTCCCAAAGAAGCGGTTGTTCCCGCTATTGTAATTTAGTTTATTGCGTACATCAGTGTACTCGTCCAGTGCCTTGACTGCTTTCGTAAGGCTGTCTGCACCACTGTCAGGATCGATGATGATTGGGGAAATATCCATATTACACTTCACGCCAGAGGCAAGAAGCATTGTGAGTGAGCGCAGCACTCGTGCACCCGTACCACCTATTCCAAATACATATAGTTTGCTCATATCCTTATTTAGTGTTTATTTGTTTCTTTTCGGAAATATACTTCTCCATGGTGTGTGGCGACAGTTGCGGCTCCACCGCTTGAAAACAACTGATAATATAAAAAACAACAAGAACGACACAATGCCATTTGCCAACCCAAACATCCAGCAATCCATATCTGTAATGGTTATTACACTGGAGCCTTCAGGCTGCTGGGATTGTAACAGGCAATCGGGTATCAATCCGTTTTGAAGATGGTAATCCACCCATGAGCCACCAACTACAAAATTAACAATCAGGACAATGCTGCCTGCAATCAACCAGTGCCACCACTTGTTTAGCCTCGGATGATTTATTGCAAAATAATAGACCGCAAACAACACAACCGTGACTACAGTCATCACAAGACCTATTGGGAGATAGTGTGCTTTTGCATCGTAGGCCTGTGTCGCACAATTAAAGCCCCAGAGATAGTCACTTAAATACTGGCCGAAGAGGCCTACAAACAGATAGTAGATGTTTCCAAAGAAATTAGCCATAGCATTTTATTATTTGATGTTAATTTTCATTTCAGCAAGGTTATTACCTTTGTCCGTATATGCGTCATATGCTCCGCCTATCAGATAAGCAAGGCCGTATGTTGTCTGAGGCTTGGCATTTGGATCAGGGAATCCCCCATCACAATCTGAACATTTAACCACCCATTGCGGAGGCTTGTTTTTCAACCGCACTGTCAGAGTGCCGTTCATGTTAATCGGAGATGACATGGTAATGATATAATTATCTGTATTTTTCATCTTTATAATGTTATCTATCCTGAACGAAGGGTTGTCAATTTGATAATACGAAATATTAGTCAAATAGGCACTATCTTGTAGTATGTTTGAATAGTCGACATTCATTTTGATTACCACTCTTTTCCCACCCATTGTTTTCATCTTTTTCACTTTCTGTATAGTGTTATAATTTACCACTTTATAATTGCCACCGCCACGTACTATGCCGTATTTCGGCTTTGCATCGCCCATTGATATGACACAGATTTGGTCAGGTTTGGCTTTCATCTTAGGCTCGGTAACCACCCTCAGACCTTTTAATGCCGACATATCACCCATAACCCAAACATAATAAGGGCGAATACCTACATACTGTTGCTTGTTATCCACAGTGTCGTAGTAATAGCCCTTAAACCGACCAAGCATTCGGTATACTATTACACCACTATTCCTTAAGTTTTTCTGCCCCATAAAACCCTTAATACCTGTCTGTTGTGCTTCAAGGTATTCTGACGCATTATTTCCTTTACCTGGTGAAATAATGCAATCGGAAATGAGCACGGATACATCGCCACTCTTCGGATATACCCGTTTGATTATCTCCAAAATGTCAGTTGCACCACTATTACCACCAGACACTTTGAATGATGTTGGATTTAAATTCTTTACGAAAACGTCAACAGCAGAACCTTTTGGTATTACAGAACTATTTACGAAATTGAGGTGCATATTGGCAAACAAGTCCGATAACTTTATATCAGTGAGATAATTGTAAACCATATTTCTAAAGTCACTTCCATCTCCAGTTCCCACATAGCCATACATACTGCCTGAGTTCTCCACATACACATATATCGATGGTTTCGTCTTTTTGGCGACTGGGGTTGTATTTTGAGTTGTGGTCGTACGTGTTGCCGAATTATTGGATGGTGAGACACTGTCAACCCAATACTCGTTCTCGTTGTGCTGAGGACCACTGCATGCGCTTGTTGTGGCTATCAGCAATGCAGCGATTAATAATCTTGTACCTTTAAATGTAATTGTCATATTATGTGTTGTTTGATTCAATCTATACCGCTATGGGTCCTCAGTTTGCGGATATACAAAAAAAGCATAGAACTCGTGTTGCGCAGTCCTATGAAACTGAGGCATCGCCAAACGCCTTACCCAAATAGAAACTGATTGAACCTTATCCTATGCCCCCAATATGCTGAAGCCAGAACGGCCAACATAAAGGCAAAGCAAAAGGCATTAGTATCAGAGTCCTTGGGTTGATATTTTGGCGATATTTCAGTTTTCGGACCTTACAAATGCTTTTTCGCATCATCCAGCATGACTCTTGCTGGAAAATCGGGTGCAAATATACACTTTTTTTTCAATACCAACGCCTTTCTAGAATAAGATTCTTTACAAATATATTTAAATCAGCTGATTGTAAAAGCAAATAATATGATTTATTCCCTATTCTTGAGCGGATTATGGATGTTTGTTCAGCGATTTTCGGGAAAGTTGCGAACTTTGACAAGTTTCTCGCTGACTACGGTCTGACCGATCAAATCGCGAAGGTCAGTTCGCCGAGCGAACTGCAACTTAGTCCTAGGTTGGGAGAACAGTCTGTTAGCATAAATTTTTCGTGTTTTTTTTATAGATGATACCGTGATAACTTCGACATGACTCTGACCATTTCTCGGAACCACCTTGGAAGCATCCCGGAAGCATCCCAGAGGCATACCGGAGCTGAAAAGATGAGGACAAATAAAACAATCGTCCAAAAAGTGACTTTTTGTTCGAAAAAATGTCGTTTGTTGTTTGTCTTTTTCTATTAAAAATCCCCCCTATCCTGCAGAGGAGAAAAGAAACTAAACACAATATGTATGTTCCTTATCTATAAAATATTTCGCGGGAGACGGCGACATTACAAAACGTCAAACGAAAAACGAAAAAAAGTGTCAAAAATAACGACATTTCAGGGTCAAAATACGAAAAAAAAATGGTCGTTTTTTTTATGCCACCGAAATTCATTTTAGACTAATTCATTGGCTAATACCCAGTTCACCTTGTTGTATAAAAAAAATATCAATTACTTTTTTCTGTCCGCTTTATAGAACGAAGGTACGAGGGAGGATGTTTTTTGAAGGATGTGGATTTCATGAGGGGAGGTTCTATGGCTAATAATGTGGGTGGCTGGCGTATTTTTTGGTGGGAAAAGATATGGGGTTGATGGAGGATAAAAAAATACCTAGTCATAAAATACAAATATACTGAAATTTACAAATGGAATGAAACTTTTTTTGAAAAAAATATTTGCGGAATGAAAAAAAGGTTGTACTTTTGCAAAGTGATATTAAAATGATATCACAACGAATCAATACAGGAATATCAGACAGATAAACCTTTTTTTAGTAACATAAAACACTCAATACAATGGAGACAAAAGAATTTAATCGTAAGATGAGCGGGGCCAACAATGGCTTCCTGCATTTGTTTATCAATCTGCTGCTTTTGGCGGCTATCGTGTTTGGCACTATGGGCCTGGCGAAGGTGGCGGGCGACGGCGCTGCCATTTCTTTCTGCATCCTGATGTGCTTTGTCTATATCCTACAGTGCGTCGGGTTTATGGTCATCCAACCCAATCAGAGCCGGGTACTGACGTTCTTCGGCAAGTATCGCGGCACGGTGACCGACAACGGCTTCTTTTGGGTAAACCCGTTCTATGGCAAACGCCGCCTCTCGTTGCGCGCCCGCAACATGGACGTGGCCCCCATCAAGGTGAACGACAAGAACGGCAACCCCATCATGATTGGCTTGGTGCTGGTGTGGAAGATTAAGGACACCTACAAGGCCTGCTTCGACATCGAGGTGGAGGACACCACCATCACCCAGAAGGACGGCACGAAGGTG
>JAFWOP010000075.1 GCA_017545365.1 Bacteroidales bacterium | reverse complement strand
GCATCGAAGATGCTGAATTTCAATAACCCCACACAAGGAACGCAGTGTGGGGTCAACGAAAACCCTACTACTCAGCGTCCCGGAGGGACGCGACAATGGGAAAGGTTGGAAAAAATCAGTCATACTTTATACTAGAGCGTTCTCAATTCTCAATTCTCAATTCCTTTACAGGCGTGACTCTATCACTTGCCAGTCCACTATCTGCCAGAGGGCATTGAGGTAGTCGGGACGGCGGTTCTGGTAGTCGAGGTAGTAGGCATGTTCCCACACATCGAAGGTGAGCAGGGGGATGAGGCCGCTGCGCACAGGGTTGCCGGCGTTGGGCTCCTGAGTGATGACCAGGTGGCAGTCGGCATCGAGTGAGAGCCACACCCACCCCGAGCCGAAGAGGGAAGCCCCTTTCTGCTCGAACTCCTTCTTGAAGGCCTCGAACGAGTCGAAATCCTGGTGGATGAGCTGCAGGATGCGGCCGGAAGGCTCGTGATTGTCGGGGCCGAACTGCTCGAAATACATGACGTGGTTGAGCACCTGACCGGCATTGTTGAAGAGGCCGCCGTCGGCCTTCTTGACGACCTGAGTGATGGGAAGCCCTTCAAGTCCGCTGCCGGGGAGGAGGCGGTTGAGGTTGTCGACATAGGCCTTGAGGTGCTTGCCCTGGTGGAAGCCGAAGGTGTTACTGCTGATGACGCCAAGGGTGGCTGGATCGTAGGGGAGCTGCATGAGCTCGAATTGGTTGTTTACAGGATAGATTTCTCGCATGATTGTTGTTTTTAGGGGTTAATGACAAATATATAACGCAGCGGCGGCGCATTTATTGCTTGGAGGATATACAATAATATGGCAGCTGTGGCGTTTATGGGGATATGTTGATTTATTATCTTCTGGCCATAAATGTGCTGACGTTCATTGTCTACGGTGTGGACAAGTGGAAGGCGCGGCGGGGACGCTGGCGTGTGCCGGAAGTCACGCTGCTGGTGCTGGCAGCGGCGGGAGGCAGCGTGGGGGCGTGGGTGGCGATGCAGCTCTTCCGCCACAAGACACAGAAGAAGAAGTTCCGCTATGGGGTGCCGGTGCTGTTTGTGCTGCAGCTGGCAGCGGTGGTTTACTTCCTTGAGTCGCTGCTTGGCTGACGCAACGAGAAGGAGTGTGGCGGTTAGTAAAGTCAGCTAAAGGACGATGGGGGTTATTATTTCATGCGTTTGTCAATAGGTCAAGAATTTTGTGTATATTTGCAGTGTGAATTGTGATGGGCAGATGGTGAGAGAAGGGACTTAGTGTACTGATTATTATTGTTCTCCGAGAATGCGACCAGCAGGGCAGGGGGCAGTTATTATAAAAATAGGAAATATGGTTAAACTGAATATCGTCAAACCTCCGCGTATTAATTTGGGCGACAAGAAAATGGGCTTCTGGAAACAGATAGGCATGATTGTACTGGGTACAACCATCTCGCTGATACTTACCTTACTGACAGCCAAAATAACAGATAATATCCAACGTGCTAAAGACCGCCGCCTGTCAGCGATGATGGTGATGAGCAATATTGAGAAATTTGCCCGTAATTTGGAGGAGATAGCCAATTACATGGCTTCGAACGACAGCACAGCCGCATGGCTGCTCAGCAAGGAGGTAGAAGAGCTGGAGTTTATGCCCGCGAATTTGGGGATGAAAACCAGAACCCCATTCCCGACTTCGGCAATTACTACAAAGGCCCCTTCAGCTCCGACAGCCTGACGACATTCGGAGAGTATGATGCCCTGCTCGAAGAGATGAAAGCGGGCAAGTAGACCGATGCAATCATTTTATAAAAAAAATAAGCATGACATTACAGGAAGCAATCGTCGCACGCCATTCGGTGCGGCAGTATCAGGAGAAGCCGATAGAGGCTAGCATTATCAACCGCATCCAAGAGGAGGTGGCACTTTGTAACCAGGAGGGCGGGTTGCACATCCAGCTGGTGGCCAACGAGCCGAAGGCTTTTGCCGGCGGGTTGGCCAAATATGGCAAGTTTAGCGGCGTGGGCAACTATTTCGCTATGATTGGGCGCAAAGATGCCGACGAGGCTATCGGCTACTATGGCGAGCGGCTGGTGCTGCTGGCACAGACGCTGGGGTTGAACAGCTGCTGGGTGGGCCTGTCGTTCCGCAAACAGCCCGACCAGTATCAGATTGCCGACGGGGAGAAGCTGCACGGCGTCATCGCACTCGGCTATGGAGCCAACCAAGGGGTGCAGCACCCGATGCGGCCGCTGAGTCATTTTGTGAAGGTGAATGGGACAATGCCCGAGTGGTTTAAGAAAGGGGTGGAGGCCGCACTGCTGGCCCCCACGGCGGTCAACCAGCAGAAGTTTGAGTTCGAGCTGGTGGATGACCACACCGTCCGCGCCAGTGCCCGTTTTACGCTGATAGGCTATGGCAAGATAGACCTTGGTATCGTCAAGTACCACTTTGAAGTCGGAGCCGGCAAGGAGAACTTCGCCTGGCAATGACCCCTAGCCTTCGGTAGAGAATGTGCTGACGTATGCGGTTTACGATTAGGACAATGGAATGTGCGCCCAGACGTTGTAGTTGATTAACAGCATGCGGTAAAAAAATATTGTGGCAAAAAGTCGTGTATGTTAGAATAATTATGTATTTTTGCTACACTATACACTTTATTTTTTTTGTTCATAGATATTTTATATTAAGACAATTATGCAGATAAATGAGAATGAAATTGTCGGAAATAACCTCAAATATTTTAGAGGTCTAAACAATTTCACGCAAGAAATGACAGCAGATGCTTTGGGTATTGGCCGTAGTGCATACGACAATTATGAGAATGGTCGTCGGGAGGCTCCCATTGCTGTATTGGAGAGGGTCTCTGATTTATTTGGTTGTGAGTTGCAGCAGCTTTTCGAGCCAGACATTCAACAGCAATCTGGAATATTGGTTTGTGCCTTTCGCCATGAGGATTTGACACCCGATGACCTCAATGCCATTGCTGATTTCAAGGCTCTCGCCAAGCAGTATATGAAACTAAAGCGTTTATCCCTGACATGAGCAGACTAAGCATTGTGACCATTGAAAGGTACGCCAAAGACTTCCGTGTCAACTATATCGACACAGACCTTGATAGCCCGATTAACATAAAAACCGTACTGACAAAGTTGGGGGTATTGGCGTTGTTTCGTTCTTTGTCGGAAGGGTTGTGCGGATTGTCTATCAGGTCGACCACCGATGATAGATTTATGCTTATCAACAGCAATAACAATATAGGACGACAACATTTCACTGTGGCACACGAGTTGTATCACCTTTATTATGGGACGAATACCGTTCCTCACATTTGTCGACTTGGGGGTAAAGAGCCAGAAGAGGTGAATGCGGATTCCTTTGCATCGGCTTTGTTGATGCCGGAAAAGGGATTGATACAGCAATTGCCCGGAGAAGAGTACAGAAGCGGTAAAATCAGTATGGCCACGTTGTTGAGGACAGAGCGGGTGTTTGGAGTATCCCATGATGCGCTATTGATTCGATTGTTGAAATTGCACATCATCAACGATGCCACCTATCAACAATTCAAGTCCGTTACAATCACTTCCGAGGCAGCACGATACGGCTACGATACGGCTCTGTACCGCCCTGGCAATAACGGATTGTATATTGGAACACTAGGCGAAATGGCGAAGAAAGAGTTTGATAGGGGAAAGATATCGGAAGGCCACTATCTTGAAATCTTGAATATGTTGCCAAATGAAAGACAAGAAGCTTAAGATAGTGCTTGATACAGATGTTGTGCTGCATTTTATGAAAGGCGGTCGTCTTTCATTGCTTCTTGACATATTTGCCTCTGAGTGTGAATATGTAATGTTGAGTACAACCTACGACGAAATAAAAAACAGAGACCAAAAGAACCAAATCGACAACCACATCTACCTGCTGAAGAATCTGACCAAGGTAGAGTTCAATCCTACAGGAGAAATGAGACGTGTATATGCCATACTGACCAGCCAATTCGGCAAGGGCGAGAGTGCCTGTATGGCATATTGCCAGTTTGAACATCATGTTATTGGAAGTAACAACACACGTGATATACGAGAGTATTGCAACAACAATGGCATTTCTTATCTGACGACTGGCGACTTTCTGTACTACGCGATAAAAAGAGGGAAGATGACAGAATCAGATGCTGCACAACTGATTGCCGATGCAAGGGCGCAAGGCAGCAACGTGCCGGAGTTTGACTATAGTACACATAGACCTACTACGCAGATGTAATAATGACCGTGCTGGAAGAGATTAAAAATAGGAAACGGCTGAAATAAACAATTATGGCTAATACGTTTGTATCAACAGACCCAGAAACAAAGGCACAGAAAACCATCAAGATTCCCGATGGCTGTATTATCGTTGAAATGAGAACAAAAGAAATGTCTGATTTCGTTATGAAGACATTTGCAGGATTCATATTTTCTGACGAGAAGGCTCGTCTACAAGTCTTTCCAAAAGAGGTTAAGACCTTTGATGGTATATGGCAATATGTTTACCCCATCAAACGAGGCATTGCCGCCATCATGGTAAATGAAGAAAAATGGGAAAAACTACTCAAAGACCAAAAGGCAAAAGAAGAAAAAGAAAGAATAGAGCAACGTTGCAGCAATGATATTGCAGCATTGCGTATTAAATATGACGAGGCTAGAATATTCTATTTGGCATCAAAAGGTGTTCTAACCTCTATTGCGATGGATTACTTATTTCCAGAATTTAAAAGGGATAAGAATCAAGATGAGAATATTCTTTGTGAAATCATTTTACATGATATTATTGAGAGAATAAAAATAGACTTACCTGCAGCAAGTAAAGAACTAACGAAATCCCGTAGACATTGTCATTTCTTTGTCTTTGAATTCCCTATTTCGAAAGAACAAAAGATGGCTTTTTTAGACCATGCAACACATATTCTTTGTGAAATAGTGGATCGGAAACCTATAAGAAAGAACATCAGCAATTACCTTGAAGCATTCAATGATGCTCAAATAGAGTGTTACAAATTACTCAAAAAGATTTACAGAGAAAATGGGGATGATAACAATCTATTTAAAACACTTGAAAGAATTATATTCAATCTTGATATAAAATGCAATAGTGACAATGCTTCTTACAGAGTCAAGTACTTTATTGGAAAGAGCATCGGAGAACTAAACTATTACATTGAGAGACCTAAACAGAACTGGGAGCAAAGGTGGGATAGCAAGCAAATATCTGAGTTGAAAAGAAAGATTAAAGAACGTCACCCTAGGGCGAATGCGTTGTACTGTTGGTGTGTTGAGCCTTCATTGCCATCTCATATGAATCCCGAAAGTATCAATATTAACTGCACAAGTAGTTTTGAGGAGGCAAAACGCGCAGAGGAGTCTGGAAATAAAACTGGAAACTATAATTATGCATTAGATCTTTATGAAGCCATTGCGTATAGAGACAAATGTAATAAAGATGCCTATGTCAGAATGATGATTATTTATAGGAAATACAAAATGTACGATGACGAGATTCGTGTTATCAAGTTAGCATTAGCAAATTGTACAGACAATACGAAACTTGTAGAAGAGTGGGAAGAAAGACTTGAAAAAGCAGAAGTACTAAAATACAAAGCATACATCGAAAGTTTACAAGAATTCGAGTAAATCAACGCTCTAATATGACACATGACTGTTTTTATCATACTTTCTCAATGTTGCGTCTCTCGTATATTTGTATCTTGAAATTATGTGTAATATTGCAAAATAAAACGGTCGAGTATTGCATAAAAACAAACACTAAGTATTGGGATGGAAGAACTGAAGAAGAAAGGTAAAATTTGAAAGGGCTAATAAAAGGGCAAATAGAAAGCTAGAAATAAACATTATATTCGTACATATATTACTGAATAACAATATCTTAAAAGGGCTAATAAAAGGGTAGATAAAAAGGTAGAGATAAATATTCTTGTGACAGCTTAAACGAATGAAGAATGTATACCCATTCGTGGTTATCTTGGGCGTAACGCTGTAAAAAGCCGCCGATAGGGTAAAGATGATAATACAGGTGGAGATATGGATCAAAACAGACATAGACTGATTCGTTGGCTGATTGCAGTGGCGGCAATCGGGGTGGCGGTTGTGTGGCTTCTGTCGCGGACGGGAGTTGGGGAAAGTGTGAAGCGGGAGAGTGCGCTGCTGTTTGATTATGAATATATTCCTAATCAGCAGGTGGACATCGAGCGGTGCGAGGCGGCGGGGGTGGCGGATTCGATTTACAAGGACTTCCACAAGAAGTACCGTTTCCATTATCAGGGAATTGGGATGGCATCGTTTGGTGACAGCAGCCGTATGATTCTGCTGAGTGATATCTCACCACATTTCGAGACGGATTCGATAGCCCCTATCTTTGCTGAGTTCACGCATAAGACGGAGCTGCGCAAGCATCCCATCGGCTATGACGGCTATGTGACAGACGTGGTTATTCTGCTTGGCAACGCCACACAGGAGAATTGTGACAGGCTGATACGACGGCTGAGCAAGGAGATGTTCTTTTCCGATTACAAGCCCACGGTGATGACGCTGCCCGCAGAAGAGAAACGTCGTTATTTCGCCAAGGAGACTATCGACTACCAGATAACGCTGAACGAGTTCAACACATGGTTTATGGAGGATGGCGAGGGGTTTATCGACCTTGACGACACCAGCAAGGTGATGACCGTCAGCGACCTCTTCGCCTCGCAGGCACGGGGTGTTTATTTCAGCCAGCAGCCTGGTTTTGTGGCTTGGGCGGTGGCGAAAAATGCGGACATTGCCGGACAGGTGGGCGACATACGGCAGTTTACGCTGGATGCCGATCTGATACTGGGAGCCTTGGCCGACAGCAGCACGTTGGTCATTATTGGACGAGAACGCCAGTCGCCGCTGTATGAGTTGCCCCCGCTGCAGATAGAGAGCATCCTGCTGCTGGCCTCAACCACCGAGAAGGAACTGTCGCAGAGTCTGGACATCAACGACCTGATGGCTGGCAAGATGAACAACGGGCGCGACTGGTGTCCCACATATTTGAGCAAGGAACTGGAGAACACCGAGTTTGGCGACCTGATGACCATCACCGACGTGCTGCTGAAGGACTGGTCGGAACGCGGCACCATACAGGAGGGCTACTACCGCTATCCCGAGCCAGGCTACTATCCCTTCGACAAACCGTTGTTCAAGAAGTTGGGGCTGAACGAACTGGTGTACAATTGGAACACCGCCGGAGCGATGTATGCCATAGACCGTGAGGGTTACACCATCTACACCTTAGGTCGCACGGGGTCGCTGCCGGTGAGCTACTTCAACTCTCAGGAGCGGAGCCAGTCGATAGGCTACCGCTACGAGAGTCAGGCCTACCATTATTTCGCCACCCTAGGCAACACCGACTTGGCGCGTGTAGTGCAATACACAGCGCTGTACCAGTTGTTTATCGACAACAACATCAGCTACTCTGGCAACACCTACCCCTCGTTCCCGAAGAACAAACCGTTCTTGCTGTACAAGCCTACGGTGGAGTTGCTTGATAAGATTCGTCAGTTGAGTGATGAGGAGCTAGGCTTGCTGTCCGACAGCCTGTCGCAACGCAGTTTTGTCCGCTTTCAGAAGGAGGAAGTCGACAAGCATCTGCGCGAGAATGAGCAAAGGCACAACATTTCGTACAGCAAGGAGAATATTGATGCCATCTACCGCAATGTACGTTGCGATACTAAAGCGGGTATCGGAAGGAGTCTGCAGGAGGTGAAGAATATGCTGTGCGGCCTCACCGAGGAGCAGTTCAAGCAGTTGGCGCGATACCTCTCCTATCCCCGCGGGGTGAAGATACACGACCGAGAGAGTTACAACACCTATCTGCGCGGGCGGAAAGTGAACCAGTTGATGCGCGGGGTGGGCAAGAATAATCTCGACCTCTTGGGAATGGACTTGAAGGATGTGAAGAATTGGTTTGCCGCCAACCTGAAAGGCAATGCCGGAAGATACATGAAAACCTCGTCGCTCATCATCACATACGCCGACCTGCTGACCACCGGCGGACATAACCTCTCGTCACGCATCAGTCGTGTGAACTCGATGACCAACTACAAGCACAATCGGGGCAACTACACCCCCACGGATTATGAAAGTCCATCCCAACCTGTTGCGGCAGAGACAAAGCCCGTACCCACGATATCTGGAACGGCTGGAAAGCCTTCTGTGAAGCCTGCAAGCAAGTCCACAGGCAAGAGCAAACCGGCAGCCTCTCCCGCCAAAAGCACATCGGCAAGCAAAAGTGCTACCAATATCCGCCCTCGCAATGCCGTTATTTCCTCTGCTCCCCGCAGGACAAGAGGGCTTTGAAATAGTGACAAGTATATTGCAAAATATCACATTATGAAAAAAGCAACATTTATCATGATCTTTCTCATCATGGCATTCTTTGGATTTTCACAAAACGATTGGTTCGGATTCAACCGATATAAGGTCGACAACGAACGTATTATAAAGAGTGGGGAGTTTCCCGAAGTGGTGTTTATGGGGAATTCTATCACCGAGTTATGGGCTGAGTATCATCCCACTTTTTTCAGCGGTAACAACTATTGCGGCAGGGGCATAGGTGGACAGACCTCGACGCAGATGCTGGCACGATTCACTGCTGACGTCGTCAACCTACATCCTAAGGCTGTAGTCATCATGGCAGGCACCAATGATGTGGCGCACAACACTTATTGGGTGGAGCCCGACAGGGTGGTCGACAATGTTGTGGCAATGTGTCATTTGGCACGAGCTAACGGCATTGTGCCCATCATCAGCTCTATCCCTCCGTGTGCCGCCTTCCGGTGGAATCCCGATATCAAGAACGCCTCCCAGACCATCGTTGATATCAACAAGCGACTGAGGGCATACGCCGAAGCCAACAGCATCGTATATGTGGATTACCACGCTGCCCTCACCGACAAGCAGAACGGTTTTTTGAAGCAGCTGAGCGACGACGGCTGTCACCCCAACCCCGACACCTACTACATCATGGAAGAGCTAGTGCTTCAAGCCATTAATAAGGCGGTGAATTCAAAATAAACCCTAATGACCGATTGGGAATAAGGCACCATCATTGGATAGGATATCTACAACATTATGAGGTGTATGACAAAATCAGTGTAGTTTATTTATATTGTGTTTTTTGCAGTGCTGTTGTTCAAATAATACGACATGTTCAAAAATATTGAACAACTGTACCAAAGTTTCGTGACAGCCTTATCAATGGAGCTTTTACTGTGGAGTTGGGCGACTATATTGCCAACTCCGGCATCGACAACTATCTTTACGGACATTCGCACAGAAACATCAACGCACAGATTGGCGACACACAGATCCTCTCCAATCAGTTGGGTTATGTCTCCCACGGTGAACATCTCAGAAACGGCTTTAGTGCAGGGCGGTACATTGAAGTTTAGAGGTTCATATTATCAGTTGGTTTTGACGGGTTGAAAAATATTTTTCATCACTCCATTTTATTTTTGTATTTTTGTAAATTCACGTATAGTATTATACGCGATGTATTGTTGTCTTTATTAAAGAATTATACACAACGCCGATGAAGAGCGAGAATGAAATAACGACTATCGGGACTTCCGAGGTAGAGGTTATCAAGCACCGTATCTACGAAGTGCGGGACTTGCACGTGATGCTCGATCGCGACTTGGCAGAGTTGTATGGGGTGGAGACAAAAGTCTTGAACCAAGCGGTCAAACGTAATATTGATCGTTTCCCCGAAGACTTTATGTTCAAATTGAACAAAGGTGAATGGGTGTTTTTAAGGTCGCAAATTGTGACCTTAAAGGAAGACGCATTGAACGCTGATAATAAAGATATTGATATTGTTGAGGCTGGTTTAAGGTCACAAATTGTGACCTTAAACAATGACGAAGACGGTATGTCATCACAAAATGTGATGACCAATGGACGTGGACAACATAGCAAGTATCTCCCTTATGCTTTCACAGAACTTGGTATTGCAATGCTGAGTTCGGTGCTGCGGTCGGAGACGGCCATACAGGTGAACATTAACATTATGCGGGCGTTTGTGGCGATACGCCATGCTGTTAGTGCATGGCAAGGGGTGAACCTGAAGGTAGAGCAGCTGTCGCACAAAGTGGGCCAACTGAACAATTATGTGGAGGAAATCCTGCACGACCAGAACGACATAAACCGTATGCAGGACGAGACCAACGCAGAGATAGCTCTCCAGATTGAGGCCATCAATGATGCCCTTGACCAACTGCGTACACAACCCACAACCCCACGGAAACGAATAGGGTATAAAACTGACAAACAGACTGATTAAGAACTTGTAGTCGAAAATTTCGACCGCAAAATAAAGAAAAAAGGGAATAAGATAGAGAATATGAATGCTCTAATACCATACAATGAAGTAGAAAACAAGATTGCCACTATTCGTAAGCTGGATGTTATTGCCGATGCGGATGTCGCAGAATTGTATGGTGTGGAGACTCGACGTGTCAATGAGGCTGTAAGGAATAATCCCGATAAATTTCCTGAAGATTACATGTTTGAACTCACTAAGAGTGAGTTACGCACTTTGCGGTCGAAAATTTCGACCACAAATGTTTCAAATAAAAGTAGATCAGCAACTAAAGTCTTCACCGAAAAGGGTCTTTATATGCTGGCTACAATCTTGAAGAGCGAGAAGGCGACAGAGGCCACATTTGCCATCATCGAGACCTTTGCCAAAGTGCGGGAATTGAAGCGCGAGTTGGTGGAGTTGCACAAAGAAACCGACAAGGCGGAGCAAGAGAAGAAGATGAACCACTTCGGCGAGATGTTGACCGACATCGTGATGCCTGACCTCGAGACCCCCGAGACAGAATCCTCATTGGAAATCAATTTCATAATTGGCAAGATTAAACATACAGTAAAACGAGTGAGAAAAGGTGATAGCAAATGACCGTGCAGGAAGAAGTGGGAAATAGGAAACTGCTGAAATAAGAAATTATGGAAATGAATAACGATGTAATCATAAAAGCGAACGCTGATGTTGACACTATCAAGCATCGAATCTATGAGGTGCGAGGTTTGCGTGTGATGCTCGACCGCGACATGGCAGAGTTGTATGAAGTAGAGGTGAAGTATCTTAAACGTCAGGTTAATCGTAATATAGAGAGGTTCCCTTCGGATTTTATGTTCGAGGTGACCCAAGAAGAGTACGACTCTTTAAGGTGCCAAAATGGCACCTTAAAGAGTGGACGAGGCCAGCATGCCAAGTATATGCCCTATGTATTCACCGAAGAGGGCGTTGCTATGCTCTCTGGTATTTTGCGCAGCCCTATGGCTATACAAGTCAACATCAACATCATGCGGGCGTTTGTGGCGATACGTCACGCTGTGAGTGCTTGGCAGGATACCAATCTGAAAGTGGAACAGTTGTCTCATAAAGTAGACCAGCTCAACAACTACGTTGAGGAGATACTGCACGACCAAAACGACATCAACCAACAGCAGGACGAGACCAACGCCGAGATAGCGCTTCAAATAGAGGCCATCAACGACGCCCTTGACCAACTGCGCGAGAGGCCTTCAACACCACGAAAACGGATTGGGTTTAAACAGAGTAAAAATGACCGCGCTGGAAGACGTGAAGAAAGCTCCAGTGGAGCTTTCGATAGCGGAGAACAAAAACGGAATAGAAAACTGCTGAAATAAAAAAATGAGTAAACTTAATGTAGACCAAAGAACAATATTTGATTTGTTTTCTGATAGAAAGTCGGATTTTTTAATTCCCGATTATCAGCGACCGTATGCTTGGGGAGACAAAGAATGTCAGACTTTATGGGACGATATATTTACGTTTGCCTTCCCAGAGAATGATTATACTAAATTTGATAGCGATAACGACGAGTACTATTTAGGCCCGATTGTCACATTTAAAAATGATTTGGGCAAAATAGAGGTTATTGATGGTCAACAACGCTTGACGACGTTGATGCTGTTGCTACGTGCTTTCTATGAAAAGTTTGGTAAGATGCAGGATGAGAATTCCATCAATACCAGAGAGAATCTTGCACTTTGTATATGGAAAACGAATGAGTTTAGAAAGCCTGTTATGGACAAACTCAAAATTGATTCAGAAGTAGCAACGGATAATGATAAGGAAGAGTTCTTGTTGATTCTCCGTACAGGACAAGCTCCAGATACTTTAAAAAGTGGATATGCCCAAAATTTTCGTTTCTTCCAAGACAAGATTAATTCATTTCTTAATGAGTATCCCAGTTTCTTTTCATACTTTCCTACAAGACTATTAAACAATTGTATAATACTACCAATCGAAGCCGACAACCAAAACACAGCACTTCGTATCTTTTCTACATTGAATGACAGGGGGATGCCATTGTCTGATGCCGATATTTTCAAGGCTCAATTCTACAAATACTATACCCAGAGAGGACAGAAAGATATATTTATTAGCAGGTGGAAAAATTTGGAGGAACTTTGTGGCGCAATGTTTCATCCTATTTCTGGTACTCCAATGGATGAACTTTTCACCCGATACATGTATTACTTACGTGCAACGCAGGGAATAAAGTCATCCACTACTGAGGCATTACGCAAATTCTTCGAACGGAACCAGTATTCTTTGCTGAATAATGACCATGCACTCGGTGATCTTGAGATACTTGCTGATTTCTGGAATAGTATTAACAATCAGGATACAGAACGATTCTCCGACCGTATTCTTCGACGATTATTTGTTCTCAACTATGCTCCTAATGGTATGTGGGCATATTTTGTATCTGTTTACTTTTTGAAAAACAAGGATGCTGATGGATTGTTGAACGATGATGATTTTTATGTTTTCTTAAATAAAATAACTGCTTTTATATGGGCGTACTCTATCGATAGACCTGGTGTTAATGCCCTGAGAACTCCTGTTTATGCCGAGATGGTAAATATTGTCGAAAATAGGGAGGTGACATTTAATGACTACGTTTTTGACCCAGTTAATTTACGTTCAAAATTAGACAGTTTTACTTTCGCTAATAATCGTGCAGTTACAAAATCAATGCTTACATGGTGGGCATTCAGTGATGAGAATCAACCATGGATTGATCTTGAGATTAATTTTGAAATAGAACACATTCTTTCTCGCAAACGTCACAATGAATTGCAAGACGAGAGGAATATGGAGGTTCTTGGCAACAAGTCATTGTTGGAAAAGAAAATTAACATTCGTGCTTCTGACTATAGGTTTGTTGATAAGGTTAAATACTACCGTGGCGATATCCTTGATCGTAAGCAGAACAAGAAAGATGGCACAAAGATAGTTGAATTATTTAATCTGTCTAATTCTCATACTGATTTTGTAGAAAACGACATTATAAATAGAAATAATACAATTCTTGATAGTTTCATAGGTTATTTGAAAGAGAACAATCTACTAAAATAATCATAATATTAATCCTTAAACGTTTAAGCTTATGGCAAAAGAAAAAGATATAAGTGTGGGGGCAGGTTCCAAAATGAGTAGAAAAGAAAATAACGATGATAGTTATTTTACTTTTCAGCAAGAAAGTAAAATAACAAGTGTTTTTATTTCCACTTTTGCTAATAAAGTAAAATAAAAGTTGTATCTTTGCAAGGTAGATTATTAGCGGATGATTAGGTTAGAAGATTATAAATCAGGGCATATAGAGCAAGGAGTAGGGTATAAATACTTTGTTCCTTCACTCATTAATGATGAGTGGACGTGGCAAGATACAACCATCAATACGCTGCTTGAGAAGGCTTCTCTCCGTTTAGGTGAGTTGAACTCATTCTCCCGTCTTGTCCCCAACATTGACCTTTTCATTCAGTTGCATGTAACGAAAGAGGCAGTGCTTTCGAGCCGTATCGAGGGTACACAGACACGCATGGATGAGGCCCTGCTACCGCAGACAGAGATCCAGGAAGAACGCCGCAACGATTGGCAGGAGGTACGCAACTATGTGGATGCCATCAATGACGCTATTGCAAATTTAGACAGACTGCCCATTTCCTCAAGACTGATACGCTCAACTCATAAGATATTGCTTACCAGTGTCCGTGGAGAGCATAAACTACCGGGAGAATTTCGTACAAGTCAGAATTGGATTGGCGGCAATTCGATTGCCGATGCACGTTTTATTCCTCCCCACCACCAGTTAGTGGGAGATCTGATGGGGGATTTGGAAAAGTTCCTTAACAATCCCGACACAAATGTTCCCGACCTGATAAAGATTGCCATAGCACATTATCAGTTTGAGACCATACACCCATTTCTTGATGGCAACGGACGTATTGGCCGTTTGCTGATTACCCTATATATGGTGCAGGAAAAGATACTTGCACAACCGCTCCTATACCTATCAACGTACTTTGAGAAACGGAAAGATTTGTATTATGACAATCTTAATTCTGTGCGAGTTAATAGTGATATGACCCATTGGATTAAGTATTTTCTTGTCGGCGTAGAACAAACCGCATCCCTCGCTTCGCAGACCCTTTCCAATATTTTAAGATTCAAAGAAGATATTGAAAATCATGTTCGTGCCAACTATGGACGACGCAGCTCCAATGCGATATTGCTCATCCATCAGTTGATGAGAAATCCTATGGTGACTGTAGATGATGCTGCCCGAATGTGCGATACATCCTATAAGTCAGCAAACGAGATAATCAAACTTCTTTGTGCCGACGGATACCTTGTGGAGTCCACAGGACAGAGCCGTAATAGGCTGTTCCATTTTAAACCATATACTGACATATTTGCAGAACAATAGTTAACGAATTATATTAATCCTTAAACGTTTAAGCTTATGGCAAAAGAAAAAAAGTTTATGACATGTGACGGCAACTGCGCTGCAGCGCATGTGGCCTACATGTTCAGCGAGGTAGCAGCTATCTACCCCATCACCCCGTCCAGCCCTATGGCCGAGTATATCGACGAGTGGGCCGCTGCGGGCCGTAAGAACCTCTTCGGCGAGACCGTGAAGGTCGTCGAGATGCAGAGCGAGGCCGGTGCCGCCGGTGCCGTACACGGCTCGTTGCAGGCCGGTGCGCTGACCACCACCTACACCGCTTCGCAGGGTCTGCTGCTGATGATCCCCAACATGTACAAGATCGCCGGCGAGCTGCTGCCCGGCGTGTTCCACGTGAGCGCCCGCGCCCTGGCCGCCCAGGCCCTCTC
>JAFWOP010000122.1 GCA_017545365.1 Bacteroidales bacterium | reverse complement strand
TGTCGGCCTTGATTCAGGAGGAGAAGGTCACCGAGGCCGACTTGCTGCAATACTTGGCTGACCTGAAACGTAGGGAGGGCTGACGTATGGCTGCATTCATTATCTACGCCATCCGGTGGGCACTGACGCTGACGCTGCTCTACTCGCTCTACAGGCTCCTGCTGCGGCGCGAGACGTTCCATCGTCTGAACCGCGCCGTGCTGCTGGCCATCCTCGTGGTGAGCCCGCTGCTGCCGCTTGTGCCGCTGCACACCGACAGTCCGACGGCCTTGGATGCGATGTTTACAAGAATTGAAGCATTACCCAATTCATCAATAAATCCAGCGTCAAGTAATCAGACATCCCCTCCTTCGGAGGGGCTTGGGGAGGCTCTTCAGGACCGCTGCATGCGCTACGGTGCATACATATATATAATAGGTATAGTCATCGCTCTCGCCACCTACCTCTTCCGGGTGCTGACGCTGGTGCGTGTCATTCGCCGTAGCCACTGCATCACTCACGAGTTGGTTCCCGATAGTGTCCATCTGATGCTGGACATGAGAATCACACAACCCAGCAGCTGGATGCACTGGATTTTCATCGGGCCGATAGACCTGAAGCAGAACGCGGAGACCGTGCTCCGGCACGAGCTGGCTCACGTGAGGATGAAACATTCGTGGGACGTGGTGCTCTGCGACCTCACCTGCCGTCTGCTCTGGTGCCTGCCCTTCGCCTGGATGCTGCGGCAAGACCTGGTGGATGTGCACGAGTTCCAGGCTGACGAGGCCGTACTGCAGGGAGGCGTGAAGCTGGAGGACTATGAGCATCTGCTGGTGCGCAAGGCCGTACGGACGCAGGCGCTGCCCATCATGAACACCCTGCGCCGTGGAGCCGTGAAAAAGCGTTTCGCCATGATGCACAGCAGGCGGTCGTCACGGTGGTCACGGCTCAAGCTGCTGTATCTCGCCCCTGCCCTCGCCGCCTGCCTATGGGTGTCGGCACAGGCTGAGGAATATAAGGAGAAGACGGTGACCATAGAGACAGAACCCGAGGTTGTCATGGAGGCAGACCAGATGCCTCAGTTCCCCGGTGGCGATGCGGCCTTCAAGCAGTATATGGCCCACCACTTGCGCTATCCGAAGGCTGCTGCCGAGAACGGTGTGAATGGGACGGTCAAGGTGCAATTCATCGTCGAGACTGACGGGCGCATCACCCATGTGCAAGCCTTTGACTCCCCCTCGGAAAAGATAGATGCTGTGGCCTACTCATACGGGGCAACGGACAAGCAACCGACGCAGGATGAAATAGACGAGGGGCGCCGTGCCCTACGTGAAGCGGCAGAAGAGCTCATTCGCGGCATGCCGCCTTTTGAGCCTGGCCGACAGAATGGGAGGCCTGTCCGCGTGCAGCTGACGACAACCCTCAATTACATGTAGAATAACACTCACAGATTAACGGTTTTATAATCCATCTTAACGGTGGACAGCCCTTACTATGCCCTAATAATAACCCTAAAAACAAATATAGATATGCGAAAGATTATAGTGACCATGATGACCCTCGCGCTGACGATAGCAGCGCAGGCACAGAGAGACACGATTGGCGTGTCGAAGTTTACGGCGATTTATCGCTATGAGTGTAAAACTACTGATGCTGACGGTCAGCCAGTAACAGACTCGATGTACATTGCAGTACAGACATCGGGCGGCATCACAAAGAGTTTCCCTTACGAAGAGTATGACAGGCAGAAGAAGGGCGGCTCGCGCATCGCCGACGGCTACCGCGCTGCCCAGATGCACATGGGCACCATCTTCACGAACTACCCCGAAGGCAGCACGACAACGCAGGAAATGCTCTACCCGTATCGCTACATGACGGACGAGCCATTGGAAAAGCAGCACTGGACACTGACGGACACGCAGGACAGCATCTGTGGCTATGCCTGTCAGTCGGCCACGACGAAGTATCATGGTCTGACGTGGAACGTGTACTACACCGAGGACGTGCCCGCCAGCATCGGGCCGTGGAAGTTGGGAGGCTTGCCGGGCCTCATCACGAAGGCCACCGACGCCAAGGGCATACATACCTTTACGCTCTACGGTTTCCATCAGGAGCAAACGCCAATCATTTTCACCCAGTACGTCACTTGGATTGTCCCTGACGGTCGGGGCAAGTTCGCCAGCCAACGCGTGGACTATCAAAAGAAAAGCGCCACGGACTTCCTCGCCTACAAGAAGAAGGTACTGGGCAACCGCCGCTACCTGAAAGATCCCACCTACTACGCCCCCGACCCTATGACGACCTTCGGCTATGTGGAGAATAGTTTCAGCTCATCCGGCGATAATATAAGGAGTGTTGCCGGGGTAGTTTTAATTTCCAATCCCCATCAGTATCAGCCGCTGGAGATGGAATAGCTTCCGACGTACCGCATATTGTTAAGCAAAGATTTAAGAAAGTTAGTAAAGTAAAGACCTATAGGCATTTGCTCCGTTTCGTCGGGAGATGCGATGGAGCTTCTTTCTGAAACTTTTACTACCATCATACAAAGAAGTAATAGCCCCGCAAATCATTTAGAACAATGAAAACAATACTTACAACGATCCTTGCATTGCTTGCCGGCACGATGTCGGCACAGATGCTTACACGAGACAAGGAAAAGCTTGACACTTTGTGCCAGACAAAGTTCACGGCAGTGTATCAGTATTCTATCAACACAACCGACGCCGAGAAACAGCCGGTCACCGACTCCATCCGCCTGGCCTTGCAGGTGGGCGATGGCGTGTGGAAGACATGGACTTACGAACGCTATCTGTTTCAGCAGCAAAGGGACGGGGAGATGGACGATGACCACTATTGGTTCATGCAAAATGAGGCACTGATGCATATCGCCACGACGACGGTTGGCTATCCACAAGGTAAGACCATTACGCTCGAATCGATACCGCCACGTCAGTATGAGGTGACGGAAGATACAGAAATGCCGACATGGAATATGGTGGAGGGGAGCGACTCTATTTGCGGCTATCTGTGCCAGAAGGCAAAGGGAAAGTTCCGTGGCAAGACATGGAAGGTGCTTTATGCCGAGGACATTCCCACCGCTGCTGGCCCTTGGAAATTGCAGGGACTGCCAGGCTTGATAACCTACGCGGCAGACGATGAGGGTATCCATACGTTCAAGCTTATCGGCATCTATCAGGAAGCAGTACCCATCACGTATTCTTCAGGTTTTGTGGTCTCGGAGTTCATCATACAAGAGCGCCGTATTATAGATACTGTGGTACCATTCGAGAAATCTACAAGAGAGCAGATGCAGAAACATAAGAAGAACACATTTGGCAATCGCTTGTACCTGACCAATCCCATGTTTTACATGTCTGGTCCGAAGACAATCTTTCATACTTACGGGCAAAAGGGCGGAACCTATCAATTCGTGGGAGGATTGTATGTACCAGAAAAGGGGCATAAGTATCAACCGTTAGAGAAACAATGAAAAAGATCATAGTAACCATGATGGCCCTCGCGCTGACGATAGCGGCGCAGGCTGAGAAGATTGACTCAACCCAGTTTGTAGCCTTCTACAATTACACCCTGCAAACGCAGGACGACGAGGGACAGAACGTCACGGACTCGGCGCGACTGGCGTTGCTGGTGGGCACCCGTGCCACGTATTGCATGCATTACCTGTCATACGTCAAAGACGGAAGAATGAGTCAGGAAATGCTGAATCTGTTCATGATGCACCTGCCCGCGGTATTGACAGATATGGAAAAAGGCGATGTCTCAACTAATGAGCCTATCTATCCCTACCGCTACGAGACCCATGAGCCAATGGTTAAGATTGACTGGACATTGACAGACGACACGCTGACCATCGGCGGACTGTCCTGCCGGAGGGCTACGGGAAGGCTCTACGGTAAGCAGTGGACGGTGTGGTACAGCGAGGAAATACCCTCGTCGGCTGGTCCGTGGAAGCTGCGCGGACTGCCAGGGCTGATTGTGAAGGCTGAGGACAGCGAGGGCATCCACCGCTTTGAACTGTATGAGACGAAGAACGAGGTGAGGGCCATCAATACCTTCAACAATCCTGACTATCAGAAACTGAGCCGAAAAAAGATGTTGGAGTTCAAAAAGAAGACGTTGGGCAATCCCCGCTATGTGAAGGAGCCTACCTACTATGTGCCAAAGGATGCCGACGATGTGGGAGAGATTGACCTCGACGGTACAACCTACTACGTCGGATTCAACTCCCACATGATAATTCTACAGAAGAGCCATGTGTATCAACCGCTAGAATTAGAATGACGCGATTACAAGACATACAGAGACGAAAAGCCCGCTCACGGGGGAGCGGGAAGAGACTAATTGTCAGAAAGAATTGTTTCTGCCCATTCTGGCATGTCGGCTGTGTATCGCTTGAAGACTTTTCCGTCCACCATCCGGAACAGCAGACGGGCTTCTTGATTGTCAATGGAATTGTCGTAGATATAAGTGCGGTCAACAATCTGGCTGACGCGGCGGCAGTTGAGGATAGACTTGTAGTAGCGGGAGATGACCTTGGTGATGGGCACATCGTGACCGCCCTTCATCACCCGTCGGGCAATGCGCGAGGCATTGATGGAGGGGTGGCTTGTGGCTACGAAGAAGAAACGGATGAAGAATCCTGCATCGTGGGCACGGCGGATGTAGTCGAGCTTGTCGTCTGCCGAAAGGACGGTCTCGAATATCAGGCTCTTGCGCTCTCGCAGGCAATCCTCACGCAAGGTCTCGCAATACTTCACGGACTGCATAATTGCTTCTGGCGAGTTCCAGTCGCCGAACTTGTCCTTGGCAATCTGGTCGGGATTGACATAAACGGCATCCTCCATCCACTCATGCTGCAATATCTGCGTGGTGATGGTAGTCTTGCCCGAACCGTTAGGCCCGGCAATGACAATGAGTACGGGCTCGTGAGGAGTGGTTACCATGTGGCAGGAATCTTTTGGGCATCCTGTCGCATCTGTTCAAAGAAGCGGGTCGTAGCCTCATCGTTACTACGCTTGGCCTCCTCGGCGGCTTCCCTCATCAACTGTGAGAGTACGGCATCCGAAGGCTCTTCCAAGCTTGTCAGCCGATACGTGTCTATTGTTGGATTCATAACCGTGGTGTTTATAATTCGCGTGCAAAAATACAAAAATAAATTGAAAATCATCGCAACAAAGAAGAAAATTTATGTTTAGACTCCTATACATTATATTATATGTGGTGCTGGCGGCGACGGCGTCGGCGCAGGTGAAGGCTGCGATTAAGCGAGAGCAGAATCAAATTCGTTTGGGTTCTGCCGAGCGTGAGCAGGCTCGAACAGAGTTCAAAGTGACGGGACGGGTAATGGACCTGCAGAACAAGCCCGTGAGTGATGTGATTGTGAAGGTGGTGAGCGGCACGAAGACGCTGGCGTTCACCAGTACGAATGCGAAGGGTGAGTATGCGATAGAGATGAAGAGTGCGCCAACGGGGGAAGTGACGCTACAGTTCACCCACATCAGCTATGAGAAGGAGTCGGAACGATTGACGCTGAAGGAGCGGACGCTGAAGGTGGACATGGTGCTGACCCCGAAGGCAGTTTCGCTGAAGGAGGTGACGGTGAAGCCTGACCCGCTGCGGCAGAGGGGCGACACGCTAAGCCATAACCTGGCGTCGTTCCTGGGCAAGGGCGACGTGACGCTGGAGGACGGACTGAAGCGGTTGCCGGGTGTGGATGTGGCACAGAGCGGTGCCATCAGCTACATGGGCAAGCCCATCTCGCAGTTCAACATCGAGGGCATGGACCTGCTGGGCGGCAAGTACAACCTGGCGACGCGGAACATCCCTGCGGACTACGTGACGAACGTGGAGATAGTGCGCAACCACCACAGCCGACGGGTGGAGAAGGACGTGCCGAGCAACGAGGTGTCGATGAACATCAAACTGTCGAACAAGGCGAAGTTCAAGCCGTTCGGACAGGAGGAAGCGGGAGCGGGCTATATGGAGGACGGTGATGACAGGCTGCAAGCCCTCCTCGGTCTGACGGGCATGATGTTCACCAACAAGTTCCAGACCATCTGTTCGGTGAAGGGTGGTAACTACAAGGGCTTTGCACGGGCCGACATGTACGACCACTTCGGCGGCTCGGACGTGAGCACCCGCGCCACGAGCCTGTTTGGTGGATTCGACGGCGGTGCGCCTCCGCAGGGACAGTATCTCTACCAGCGTAACGGCATGGCGACAGTGAACGGCATCCTGCGCACGGACTCGTTCACGACCATGAAGGTGAATGCCGACTACAGTTACCACCGCGCAACGCATGACATCAGCCAGAGCACGACGTACCTTGCCGAGGGTGGGAACTATGTGACCGTGAGCGAACAGACATCGCCAATAACAAAAATTCACCTGCCGAAGCTGTCGGTGAACTACCTGAAGAACGCCGACCGCGTGTATCTCAGCGAGACGTTTGTCCTCAAAGGGAAGTTTGAGGAGAATGAGGGGGATGTGTTAGCCAATCAGCAGCTGGTGGAGCAGCGACGGAAGACTTCATCGTTTGAGGTGGGCAACGAACTTTTCTGGATGGGCAGGACGGAGAAGGGCGCACGGCGACACGTCCATGCCAATGTGTCGTTCAAGCGGACACCGACGCTAAGGCTCTC
>JAFWOP010000053.1 GCA_017545365.1 Bacteroidales bacterium | reverse complement strand
CTGTAGTGCGTTTGCGATGGCCTGTAACGCACTGTCGCCACTTTTTTGAAAAAAAGTTCCAATCTCTGAGAAAAAGTTCGTATATTTGCAACGTGACATAATTGGTTGTTTTTTGATTTGACATTGCAAAGATACTAAAAAGTAGTCATTTGCGCAAATCAGTTATGTCACTTTTTTGAACAAAATTTACTTGTCAAACTTTAGTTTATGATACAGCTATTTCAACTAATGCAAGATAAAAGTTATCCAGAGAGTGGAGCATTGTTATATGATATTCTTGAAGATGCAATTAAAAAGGGTGAGAATGTAGACATTGGTATGACAAATGTTATTTCTCTGCCATCTATGTTCTTGAACGCTTCCTTTGGAAATGCCTTTGTTGTTTATGGGAAAGACTCGATAAAGCGACATACAAAATTCTATCATATCGGGAAGGCACAAGCAGAAAGGCTCAACGAATACTTTTTGAGGTACAATTAAGACAAATATAAATCCATAAATATCTAAAACAGATGAAGAAGTACAGATGCACCATTTGCAAGTATGAGTACGACCCGGCACAGGGCGACCCTACGCAGGGCATAGCCCCAGGGACGCCGTTTGAGCAGTTGCCTGCCGAGTGGAAATGTCCGCGATGCAAGCAGGGCAAGGAGAAGTTCGTGCCCGTTGAAGAGCCGAAACCCGCCAACCCCTACGCCGGCACACAGACCGAGAAGAACTTGCACGCCGCCTTTGCTGGCGAGAGCGAGGCCCGCAACAAGTATACTTATTTTGCTTCCAAGGCCAAGAAGGAAGGCTTCGAGCAGATTGCAGCCCTCTTCCTGCAAACCGCTGAGAACGAGAAGGAGCACGCCAAGCTGTGGTTCAAAGAGCTGAACGGCATCGGCTCCACCGCCGAGAATCTGGCTGCTGCCGCTGCAGGTGAGAACTACGAGTGGACCGACATGTACGAAGGCTTTGCCCGTACCGCCGAGGCAGAGGGCTTCCCCGAGCTAGCCGCCAAGTTCCGTGGCGTGGCAGCCATCGAGAAGCACCACGAGGAACGCTACCGCGCCTTGCTGCACAACATAGAGGCCAAAGAAGTCTTCGCCAAGAGTGAGGTAAAGGTGTGGGAATGCCGCAACTGTGGTCACATCGTAGTCGGCACCAAGGCACCAGAGGTCTGCCCCATATGCAACCATCCCCAGGCCTATTTCGAAATCAACAAGCAGAACTATTAAACAATCGGAATCCTCCAACGCCCTAATTGAAAGGTAAGGCAACTCATGGCAGACAGCAACAGACAATCCGAAGCAAAGCCCACCACTAAACGCAAGTCAAGCAAAAAACAGCATAACGAGAAGACCACCTCAGAACCCCGTCTCAACAATATCGTCAAACCCGAAAGGATGACCTTGGAAGAATGGTAGCGGGCGTTGCGCCGACAGGCCGCAGAGCGGGAGATGCTTGGCGTGAGGGCTGTGGATGCGAAGCTCTGCCCTGACGAGTATTGCGTTACCAACCCTAAGAGCAGGGAAGAATACAAGGTAGTCTACCGTGGCGAAAACAGCTCGTGGAACTACTGCTCCTGCATGGATTTCAAGACTTCTCAACTCGGCACCTGCAAGCATCTCGAAGCTGTAAGGCTCAAGACCAATGGCCACCGCATCGTGGTTGGGACACCGTCCTACTCGTCTGTCTATCTGTCCTACCGCGAAGGGCGCAAAGTCTCTATCCGCATCGGCAGCAACAATCGCGAGGAGGTGGAGCAGCTTGCCAAGCAATACTTTGATTCGCATGGCCATCTCCGTTCCGAATCTTTCATGCACTTCGACCAGTTCCTTTCTGCCGCAGCCCACTTCGACCCCCAATTTCGCTGCTACCCAGACGCGCTTGACTATGTTGTCGACCATCGCGAGGGGGAGCGTAGGCGCAAGTTGGTGGAAGAGAAGTACGGCGATGAGCAGCTCGACACCCTCTTAGACACCCAGCTCTACCCCTATCAGAATGAGGGCATCCGTTTTGCCGCCTCTGCCGGACGCGCCATCATCGCCGACGAGATGGGTCTTGGCAAGACCATCCAGGCCATCGGCACAGCCGAGCTGCTGCGTCGCGAAGGCTTTGTGGAGAACGTTCTCATCATCTGCCCCACATCGCTCAAATACCAATGGAAACGTGAGATAGAACGTTTTACCCATCGGGAGGTGCTCGTAATAGAAGGCCTTCACACCCGCCGTCTCGAACAATATAAGATGCCGCAACCCTATAAAATTGTCTCTTACAACTCCGTCTGCAACGACCTCAAGGTACTGCGGAACATGGATACCGACATGGTGATAATGGACGAGGTGCAACGGCTGAAGAATTGGGACACGCAGATAGCCCGTGCCGCCCGTCACATCAACGCGCAATATGCCGTCTTGCTTTCGGGTACTCCCTTAGAGAACAAATTGGAAGAGCTCTACTCCATCGTCGAGCTGGCCGACCAGTTTGCCCTTGCTCCCTACTACAAGTTCCGCAACGACCACATCATTGTCGAGGAGAACGGCAAGGTGGTGGGCTACAAGAACCTCAACGCCATCAAACAACGGCTCAGCCACATCATGCTGCGTCGCCGTAAGAGCGACGTGCACCTACAGCTCCCTGGCCGCATGGACCAAAACCTCTTTGTGCCGATGACCAAAGAGCAGCGCGAAATGCACGACGAATTCAAATCAGGCGTAGCGCAACTGGTGCTCAAATGGAAGCGGATGCACTTCCTCAGCGAGAAAGACCGCAAACGGTTGCTCCTCTTGCTCTCGCAGATGCGTATGGTCTGCGACAGCACCTTTATCCTCGACCAGCAGTCGCGCTATGACACCAAGATAGACGAGTTAATGAACCTCCTTGATAGCTACTTAGAAGGAGGAGACGGCAAGGCGGTGGTCTTCAGCGGCTGGGAGCGTATGACAAGATTGGTGGCACACGAACTGACGCAGCGCGGCATACGGTTCGAATACCTGCACGGCGGCATTCCCTCGGCAAAACGCAAAGACCTGGTCAATAACTTTACCGACCAGCCCGACTGCCGCATCTTCCTCAGCACCGATGCTGGCAGCACCGGCCTCAACCTACAGGCCGCCTCGCTGATAGTCAACCTCGACCTGCCATGGAACCCCGCCGTGCTTGAGCAACGCATCGCCCGCATCTATCGCATAGGACAGCAGCGCAACATACAGGTCGTCAACCTCGTCTCTGCCGACAGTTTTGAGGAACAGATGATTGCCCGGCTCAAATTCAAGTCATCCCTCTTCGAGGGGGCACTCGACGGGGGCGAGGACACCATCTTTGCCAACGACGACAAATTCAAAGGCATCATGTCCATGGTGGCCGACTACGTGGAGGAAACTGCCGAGCAAGAAGCCGAATCCAATACTAACCAGTCGGACGACGAGACCGAGGCTCCGCGCAACATCGTCGGCAAGCAAACCAGCCTTTTCGACGAACCAGAATCCCCAGATGCCCAGTCAGACCAGTCCAGTCACTCTGAAAAGTCTGATTACCACGATTATCCCGCCCAATCACCTACCCCGTCCCCAACCCCTGCCGACCTTGTCAGCCAAGGCATCACATTCCTCTCCAACCTGGTGCAGACCCTCTCCAACCCGGAGCAAACCCGTCAGCTGGTCGACACACTTGTTCACGAAGACCCCGATACGGGTAAGGCAACGCTCAACATCCCCGTTCCAGACAAACAGGCAGTCCACCAGTTCCTGTCACTTCTCTCTCAGTTTGTAAATAAGTAGAGCTCACTGTATTTCTGTAAATAATTATGAAGATTGAATCATGGCAACAACTTATAGGCGAGATTGCAGAAGCATTGGCTATGCGTCTTGATGAAGGTTGTTTTTACTTGAACCTGACGGAACAGGAGGTAGGCCTCCATATTCCGACGGCTTATTCAGGTGAGGAGTACGACTGGCCACACAACGGCGACATGGTGATGCGAATTGAGCCACTTGCATCGTATGAGTCTTATGGGGCTATGGAGGAATTCGCCGACATGCAATCTCGAGTGATTGCGGACAAACTCCATCGTGTTTTGAATGGTAGGCATCCTTTTGCCCGATTTAAGGAAGCTGTGGCCGCCCTTAATCTTTTGGACGAGTGGTACGCTTTCGAGAACAAATGGTATGCCTAAAAAGCCGAGGAATGGCTACAAGAAGAAGGGGTGAGTTGTATAGACGGTAAGATAGTCTGTACCAGAGATAGCATAATATGGGAAGCGGATGAGGATGACTATTAAATGTGTGGCGTAAAGAACAAGCGGTAAGCTGTTTTTGAGACGAGAAAGTAGGCTGTTTTTTCAGTTGGAGTTTGGTGGGGTCAAAACAAATCACATCTTTGCACCGTCGATGAAGCAGGGAGAAGCTCTGCCGAGGTGCCGCTCCTCAAGGAATATTCGACGAGGTTATTACAATTCAATCTCTTTGTGGCTGTTGAAAATCAGCTATATATTGCATAAGAGCGTTTTATTCATTGCCTCTGAACGCAGCAAGGCACTGACTATTGTGCTGCAGAAATTTCAGCCTACCATTTGCCCATTATCCTAGGTTTCATATAATGCTGCTACAATAAAATGTGTGTAGCTGCGTTTATAATCGGGTAGAGCCGAATGGGGAAGCAGGAGAGGACATATAATCTCATGGGTGCGCTTGCCGCATTGATGGACAGGGCACCGATGTTGCGCGTGCTCCTGGCCATAGGGGCGGGTATTGTGGTGGGTGAGCGGTTGCCGCGGGCGTTGTTGCTGCCCCTGTGTGCGGGAGAAGTCGTGCTGTTTGTGCTGATGGCTCTATCCACAAGGTGGCGGCGTAAAAGGGCGTTCCTCCCTCTGCTGTGGTTTTTCTTGGTGTTCTTCGGAATGCTTTTGGCCGCAGTTTATCGTACCGACTCCTCCAGCGGGTTGCCCTCCGGAGGGTGGTGCGTCGACGAGGGACAACCTGCCACTTTCGTAGTTCGCCTGTCCGACACCCCACGGCAAACTCCCAAGACCTATAAGGTGAAAGCCCGTGTGGTGAGTGTGATGGATTCCGACACCTGGCAGCCAGCCAAATGCGACATCATGCTTTATGTGAAGAAAGACAGTGCGTCTGCTGCTCTCGGCTACGGCGACTGTCTCGTGGTGCATGCCTACCCCCAATTGCCGGACAGCAGTGTAGGCTCTGGCCAGTTCGATTATCGCCGCTATCTACAGCACCATGGCATCGGGTGGCAATGCTATGCCCCCTCCTGGGGGTGGGAGAAGATTGAAAGCCATTCGGACGGTCATTTGGGGTTGATAGGCTGGTCGAAACGGTTGCAGCAGCGCATGGTGCGGCGTATCCAATCCTGCTCGCTTACAAGGCAGCAGCAGGGCATAGCTGAGGCCTTGCTGTTGGGGTGGCGGGACGACTTGGACGAATCGACGCTTGAGCAGTTCCGCAGTGCGGGTGTCGTGCATCTGCTTTGTGTTTCGGGCTTGCATGTGGGTATTGTGGCATGGCTGGCCGGTCTGTTGTTTTTCTTTTTCGGAAAACGGCTGTGGCAGCGTATCGTAAAAGGAGTGGTGCAAATTGCTGTCATCTGGTTCTTTGTGATGCTGACCGGTATGGCACCTTCCACCTTACGGGCGGGAGTCATGTTCTCGCTTTTCACCGTCGGCGGCATGTTGCAAAGACAGCCCAGCACGCTCAACAACCTCTGCACGTCGGCTGTCATCCTCTTGATGGTCAATCCTTACCTGCTTTTTGATGTGGGGTTCCAGCTCTCCTATTCTGCCGTGCTAGGCATCATTGCTTGGAATGAGCCCTTGCAGAAGTTTTTGCCCATAGCCCGTCAAGGAATACCGCGTCGTTTGCTAGTTGCGGTGTGGGAGCTGATATGCCTCTCCACCGCTGCCCAGATGGGTGTCATGCCCGTGATGCTCTACCATTTTCATCAGTTTGCCCCGTGGTTCCTGATAGCCAACTTGCTTATCGTTCCTTTTGCGGGGTTGCTGTTGGCCACGGTATTGTGTGTGGTGCTGCTCAGTCCTACTTCCCTCCTCGGCCTTTGGACCACAGAGTTGTTGCGGCTGGAGCTGGTGGCCACCGATGCCGTAACTCGCTGGGTATCGTCGTTGCCTTGTGCGATGCTCGAAGGCTTCTATTTCAATCTGCCGATGGCTCTATTGCTCACCGCGGTTCTGTTGGCAGCCACATTCTTCGTCCGCCGACGCCCCCTTCAGCGATGATGATGGGCTCTGAAATCTATTATTTTTTTGCAGTCTCTGTGTATGTCGGATTTTTTGTGTAATTTTGCAGACCATTATAAATAAGAATATATGCAGCAATTGTTGATTTACAATACTCTTTCGCATCAGAAGGAGCTCTTCAAACCGATTACCCCCGACCATGTGGGGATGTATGTGTGTGGTCCTACGGTTTATGGCGACGGCCATCTGGGACATGCACGTCCTGCCATCACCTTCGATGTGGTGTTCCGTTATCTGCGCCACCTTGGGTACAAAGTACGCTACGTCCGCAACATCACCGATGTGGGGCATCTGGAGAATGATGCCGACGAGGGTGAGGACAAGATTGCCAAGAAAGCGCGTCTGGAGCAGCTCGAACCCATGGAGGTGGCACAGTACTACACCAACCGCTACCATGCCGCCATGGATGCCCTGAATGTGCTGCGCCCCAGCATCGAGCCCCATGCCAGCGGTCATATTTTGGAGCAGATTGAGCTGGTGCAGAAGATTATCGATGCTGGTTATGCCTATGTGAGCAACGGCAGTGTCTATTTCGATGTGCGCAAGTATCAGGAGGACACCAACAAGTACGGCTGCCTCAGCGGCCGTGTCATCGACGAGATGCTCTCCACCACCCGCGAATTGGATGGACAGGAGGAGAAACGCTTTTCAGGCGACTTTGCCCTTTGGAAGAAGGCTTCGCCCGAGCATATCATGCGCTGGAACTCGCCTTGGAGCGTTGGCTTCCCTGGCTGGCATACCGAGTGCACGGCCATGGGCACCAAGTATCTGGGTGAGACCTTCGACATCCACGGCGGCGGCATGGACCTCATGTTCCCCCACCACGAGAGCGAGATAGCGCAGCAGACAGCCGTCTGCGGCCATGGCCCCTGCAAATATTGGATGCACAACAACATGATTACCATCAACGGGCAGAAGATGGGCAAGTCGTTGGGCAACTTCATCACCCTCGACGAATTCTTCAAGGGCAGCCATAAGGACAAAGACGGCAAAGAGATGCTAGAGCAGCCCTACTCGCCCATGACCATACGCTTCTTCATCCTACAGGCTCACTATCGCAGCACAGTGGACTTCAGCAACGACGCCCTCATTGCTGCTGAGAAGGGCTACACTCGTCTCATGCAGGCCTACAAGACCTTGCAGCACCTCCAGCCTTCGAAGACCAGCAATGTGGACGTGAAAGGCTATCGCCAGCTCTGCTACGACGCCATGAACGACGATTTCAACACGCCCATCGTCATCAGCCACCTGTTCGACATGGCAAAGACCATCAACACCGTCAACGACAAGAAGGCCACTCTCACTCAGGCCGACATCGACGAGTTGAAGTGGGTAATGGACACCTTCATGTTTGAAATCATGGGTCTTCGCGACGAGGCCAACAGCGACAACACCGCCCTCATCGATGGCCTGATGAAGATGATTCTTGATATTCGTGCCACTGCCAAAGCCAATAAGGACTGGGCCACCAGCGACAAGATACGCGACGAGCTCGGCACCTTGGGGGTCACCGTCAAGGATGGCAAAGAGGGCGCCACCTACAGTCTGTAATAGAAGCTTTGGACATCATGTATTCCTACCGCTATCCGCGACCGGCGGTCACAGCCGACTGTGTGGTGTTGGGCCTTATGCCCGACGGAGGATTGAGACTTTTACTCATCCAGCGTGGCAACGACCCCTACAAAGGCATGTGGGCTTTTCCAGGAGGCTTCATGAATATGGACGAAACCCTTGAGCAGTGCGCCCGCCGCGAACTGAAGGAAGAAACAGGGTTGGAGGTAGAGGGAGTGTTCGTAGAGGTGAAGAGCTTCAGCACTCTGGACCGCGACCCGCGGGGTCGCACCATCACGGTGGCATTCTTAGTCACCGTGCCCGTAACAGAGGTGAAAGGAGGCGATGATGCCGCCAAAGCCTGCTGGTTTCCGTTGGACGCCCTGCCCCCGTTGGCATTTGACCACGATGAAATATTGAAGGCAGCATTGTCGTTGTACAATAAAAGATAATATTATTCGTTATTGCACTACTATGACAGAGACCCCTAAGAAAAAGACTACATATTCCCTGGGCATCGTATTGCTGGCCCTGCTTATAGGCATCCTGGCAGGAGTGCTGTTTACCCCCAAAGCCACTAATGAGGAGTCGCAGCTCTTCATGGCACAAAACAAGATGAGCCAACGCGTCAATGCGGTGCTGACTCTGATTGACAACAGGTATGTCGACATTGTTGACTACGATTCCCTTTCCGACCAAATGGTGAATGCCATGCTCTCCACCTTGGATCCCCATAGCTACTATCTCTCGCCCTCCAGTTTTGAGAAAGAGTCGGAAACCATGGCTGGCCAGTTTGATGGCATAGGGGTGACGCTCTTCTATGTGGGCGACACCGTGTATGCTTCGCAGGTGATGCAGGGCAGCCCTGCCGAGAAGGCCGGCATCCATCCCGGCGACCGCATCCTCCGAGTCGACACCACCCTAGTTTCGGGTACGGGGATGACGAAGGAGGCTTCCACCATTGTCAATCTCATCCGGGGACCCCGCTACAGCAATGTCAAGTTGACCGTTCAGCGTCAGGGCTCCTCCAAACTGCACACTTTCAAGGTCTGGCGCGATAAGATACTGATGTCCACCGTCCCCGCCTTTGTGATGGTGAACAGCAACACGGGCTACATCCGCATATCGCGCTTCGGTGACCATACTGGCAAAGAGTTCCATGCCGCATTGCTACAACTGCTGAACAAGAACATGCAGAACCTCATCGTCGACCTCCGCGACAATGCCGGCGGCTCGTTGGCATCCTGTCTGGAGGTATGCGACGAGCTGCTGCCCGAAGGCAACCTGATAGTCTACACCCAAGGAGCTCATATCGGGCGGAGCGATGTGTATGCCACCAGCGGCGGACTTTTTGAGAAAGGCAAGCTCACTGTGCTTGTCGACGAGCGTTCGGCCAGTGCCAGTGAAATCGTGGCCGGAGCCGTACAGGACAACGACCGCGGCACCATCATGGGCCATCTCACCTTTGGCAAAGGATTGGTGCAAAGCCAGTACCCGCTAAGCGACGGCTCGGCCGTACTGCTGACCATAGCCCGCTACTACACTCCATCGGGCCGATGCATACAGCGTCCTTACGACAAGGGGACAGACGAATATTACAGCCAATACATCTCACGCGTTATCGAGAACTACATGTCGGCCGACTCCATTCTGGATGCCGGATACGACACCACCAAGGTCTTCCTCACCAAGAATGGACGCAAAGTGTATGGCGGTGGCGGCATCCGCCCCGACATCCTGCTGCCCTATTTTACCGACACCAACCTCGTCTACTACAACCGGCTTATCGCCAAGCGGGTGTTGGAAGACTACCTCCATCAGCAGCTCTTCCTCCATTACGACCAGCTGATTGGTCGTTATCCTACCTTCGACACCTTCATGAAAGAATACCAAGTCAGCGATGCCACATGGAAAGCCATATTGGCATTGGCCGACAAGCAAGGCATTGTCCGCCATGCCGAAGGTCTGCGGAAGTATGGCGACGACATCCGCAACCGCTACAAAGCCCTCATGGCCTCGACGCTCTATGGCGAGAATGCCTACTACACCATCTCACTCCCAAGCGATACAGAACTACAGCGGGCTTTGGAGAATAATAACATGCAAACAACCCATTAAACAACAACCGATTAATATAGACTGATATGAAACGTATACATCTCTTAATCCTCATGGCCTTCTTTTCGGCTTGCAGCCTTTCGGCGCAGAAAACCACTCTTTCCGGCACCATCGCCAGCCTTCCCGACGGTGTCTCCCTCGTCATAGGCGAGATAGTCGGTGACCAGCTCAGACCGTTAGACACCCTGAACCTTGACAAGTCGGGCAATTTCAAGGTTACGCTGAACCCCACGGAACCGACGCTCTACATTCTCCAAACCACCCTGCGTGATGGAGCCATGTGCCACCTGATGCTCGAACCCAAGGAGAAGGTCACTGTCAATTTACAATACTATCCCGACCAACGCTTCTTCAGAGTCATCCAGAGCAAAGGCTCCCGCAATGTAGACCTCTACCGTCAGTTCAACGAGATTATCACCGGAGCTGTCAACCCCACCTTGCAGGCCATGGCCCCTGGTCAGATCGAGCAGCTACTCTCTAAGAACAAGAATGTGCTCATGAGTGCCTTCTTGGTCACCTTCTTTGAGCAGGACTTCGAAAGCCATGCCGCCCTTTACACCGAGATACGCGACGCCCTCGTGAAAGACTATCCCAACGACCCCTATGTGAAGCATCTCAGCGAACGCCTACGCGGAGTGCTGCTCCCCGGCATGGAAGCCCCCGATATCAGCATGAAAGACCCTGACGGCAATATACGCAAGCTCTCCGACCTTCGAGGGAAAGTGGTGCTCCTCGACTTCTGGGCCTCCTGGTGCGGCCCCTGCCGTCAGGAAAACCCCAATGTGGTGCGCCTCTATAAGAAATACCACGACAAAGGATTTGAAATCTACAGCGTCTCTCTCGACAAGGAAAAGGGCAAATGGCTCAAGGCTATCAAGGACGACGGTCTCGAATGGCCAAACCATGTGAGTGACCTCAACGGGTGGACCTCTTCGGGCGGTAAGACCTACGGCATCATGTCGGTGCCCAACACCACCCTCATCGACAGAGACGGAAAGATTATCGCCCGCAACCTCCGCGGCAGCGATTTGGAACGCAAACTACAAGAAATCTTCGGAAACTAAAACATGCTTAAATGTGTTGACGCATGAATGTTAACACAGTAATGCAATCAAGCAATAACGCAATCGATATGATTACCTCTACAATGATAGAAATGGCCCTGAGCCATGTTAACGACCCCGACTTAGGGCGTAGCCTCACCGAGCTGGGCATGATTGAAAATATAGCCATCGACGGCAAGAAGGTCTCATTCGACTTGGTCCTCACCACCCCCGCCTGCCCGATGAAGCAGCGGATGAGCGACGACTGCGTCAACGCCATCCACGAATATGTCGACCGTGAGGCCGAAGTGGTGGTCAACCTCACCTCGCGCCCCGTCGAAATGCCCGACCCCAAGGAACTCTTCCCCGGCGTTAAGAACGTCATCGTCGTAGCCTCTGGCAAAGGCGGCGTAGGCAAAAGCACCGTCGCAGTCAACCTGGCCGTCTCTTTGGCCAAAACTGGTGCCTCGGTCGGACTGATTGATGCCGACATCTACGGCCCCTCCATTCCCATCATGTTCAACCTTGGAGAAGAAGACGTCTATGGCGAGCAGCACAATGGCAAGACCTATATGCTCCCCATCGAACGCTATGGCGTCAAACTGATGTCTATCGGATTCCTGGTCGATGCCGACAAAGCCCTTGCTTGGCGTGGTCCGATGGCATCCGGCGCGCTCAAACAGCTGGCCACCGAAACATGGTGGGGCGAGATAGACTATCTTGTGGTCGACATGCCTCCCGGAACTGGCGATGTGCAGCTCACCCTCGCACAAACGTTGCCGGTCACGGGTGCCATCATTGTCAGCACCCCGCAGCAGGTGGCCCTCGCCGATGTGGTCCGTGGCGTGGAACTGTTCCGCAACCCCAATCTTAACATCCCCGTCCTTGGTTTTGTGGAGAATATGGCCTATTTCACCCCCGCCGAGCTCCCCGACCATAAGTATTATATCTTCGGCAAAGAAGGTTGCCGCCGTCTGGCAGAAGAGATGAATGTGCCGCTGCTGGGCGAGATACCTCTGGTGCAGAGCATCGCCGAAAGTGGTGACAACGGGAAGCCCGTCTCGCTCTGGAACGATGTGGAAACCCCCGAAAGCAAAGCCTTCATGCAGCTGGCCGAAAACACCATCAGAGAAATTTGCAAACTACAAAAATAAAGTAACTATGACCGACCAAGAGAAACCCATCATCGAAGCCCGCGTCAAGAACGCCCTCAACCAAATACGCCCCTATCTGCAACAGGATGGTGGTGATGTAGAGTATGTCGATATGACCAACGAAGGCGTTGTCATGGTGCGCCTCAAAGGCCATTGCGGCACCTGCCCTCATGCCCTCCAAACTCTCAAACAGGGTATCGAGAGTGCCGTGAAGAAAGTTATTCCTGAAGTAAAATCTGTTGAAAGAGTATGATATACACTAAGACAGGTGACGCGGGTACTACCTCACTCATAGGCGGTACCCGCGTTGCCAAATGTCATCCCCGCGTAGAGGCCTACGGAACGGTCGACGAACTTGGGGCTCATGTGGCACTATTGATAGAGATGATGGTGCCCCATGATTCGCTCAACACCTATTGCGACCTGTTGCGGCAGGTGCAGAAGCAGCTTTTCACCATCCAAACCCTTCTCGCCACCGAAGCTGAACCTCCATGTCGGCTGCCTTTCGACATCGAAGACTACAGCAGCCAGCTCAACGCCCACTGCTTAACCGTGGAGCAGACCATTGATGCCATTCAGACATCCCTGCCGCCACTCCGCAGCTTCGTCATTCCGGGCGGCAACGCCATGGCGGCGCAATGCCATGTGGCACGCACTGTTTGCCGGCGTGCCGAGCGTCGCATCGTCGAGCTCTTCTCTTCCGAAACGGCATCCTCCAACCCAGCAATACAGTCCTACATCAACCGGCTCTCAGATTTTCTCTTCGTCCTCTCGCGCTTTTTGGTGGTGTCACAAGACGATAAAGAATGTTTCCTGTAATTTTTTTTGCACATATCAGAAAAAGGTGTATTTTTGCAAAATGTATATGTGAGCTCATATATATGCTTCGTATTGAAAACGTTTAAATTACAGCTCTTTGATTTTTCGAGTTCCGTTAAAATAATTCCAAATCAGAGAACCAAAAACAACAAAAAGTAAAAGGAAAAGATGTATTGGACACTTGAATTGGCAACAAAATTAGAGGATGCTCCGTGGCCTGCCACAAAAGATGAGTTGATAGATTATGCCCAACGTACCGGAGCACCTATGGAAGTAATTGAAAATCTGATGGAAATTGAGGACGAAGGCGATCCTTATGACAGCATCGAAGACCTCTGGCCCGATTACCCAACCAAAGAAGACTTCTTCTTCCAAGAGGACGAATACTAGCAATCCTACTACCTGAACAAATTAGCTTTACTATTAACTATATAAACTCGCAATCATGCGTATCTCCTTTATCGGGTCGGGAAATGTGGCCACCCATTTCGCACTAGCCATGTACAATAGAGGTCACGTGATAGACCAAATCTATTCGCGTGACCTCAGCCATGCTCAATACCTCGCTCACCGGGTTGTGGCTGAACCTATTAACTCGTTCGACAAACTCCGTCCCACATCCAATATCTACATCATCGCTGTAACCGATGATGCCCTCTACGACGTGGTATTGGACCTCCATCTCAATGACGCACTGGTGCTTCACACTTCAGGAGCAGTACCCATCAAAGTGTTGAAGCAAACCAGTTCGCGCTATGGCGTTATTTGGTCGCCGCAGTCCTTTGTGCGCGATGTCGCTGTCGAGTACAACCAGCTCCCCTTCTGTATCGAGGGGTCTGATGAAATAACTGAGAATGCAATTGCCGAGTTCATTGGTATGATTTCTACCCATATCTACCATACTACCTTCAAACAACGTCAGTACCTCCACCTCTCTTCGGTCTTTGTCAACAACTTCACCAATGCGTTGTACGGCGTTGCACAGCAGCTGTGCAAACGTCACAAAATCGACTTCGAGATACTCTATCCTCTCATCATGACTACTGCCAAGCGTATTCAGTGGGGCGATGTCAAATACCAGCTGACCGGCCCGGCCGTCCGTGGCGATGAGAAAACACTCGATGCCCATCGCAAGCTACTAGCCAAAAACCCCGAGTTGCTGAATCTCTACAATGAGCTGACCGCCATCCTGCAGAACTTGAAGTAATGATAGACACCCATTGTCATCTATACGACGAAGCCTTCGACAACGACCGGCCTGAAGCTGTCCGTCGTGCGCTTGACGCTGGTGTCTCCTTCATGTTGCTCCCTGCTATCGACAGCCTCAGCCACCCCCGTCAGGAGGCTTTGGCACAAGCCTTCCCCGACTGCTTCCGCCAGATGATGGGGCTTCACCCCACCTCTGTCACCGCCGACCCGCAAGCCGAACTCGACATCGTCCGGCAAAAGCTCTTCAACACCAATGCCTCCTATTGCGCCGTAGGTGAGATAGGGCTCGACCTCTATTGGGACAAGACTTTCCTCGAACAGCAGCTCCACACCCTCAAGCAACAGCTTGCATGGGCCCGCCAGCTCCAGCTGCCGGTATGTCTGCATGTGCGAAAAGCCCACAATGAACTGTTTGGCCTCCTCCGCGACCTCAACTATCCCACCTATCGTGGCGTGATGCACTGCTTCGGCGGCAGCATCCAAGAGGCGCATAAGGCCATTGAGATGGGTTTCCATATCGGCATTGGCGGGGTGGTCACCTTCAAGAATGCCACCCTCGCGTCTATCGCCCAAGAGGCCCCATTGGAACGCATACTTCTCGAAACCGATGCACCCTACCTTGCGCCTGTGCCGCACCGTGGGCAGCGCAACGAGAGTGCCTATATCCCCCTCATCGCAGCCAAGATAGCCGAGCTCAGAGGCATCACCCTACAGGAAGTGGCCGAAACCACCACCTTTGCCGCTCGCCTCCTCTTCCACCTCTGACCCCTCGTTCCACACCAGCCCACCCATCCCGCCTTAGGCATATCCCTGCTTTTCCAGCAAAGGAAGAGAGAAAAAATCTCCCCCCATTCCTTGCACGGATGAAAAAAAGTTGGTATCTTTGCAGCGTAAAAAGAAGACAAATGGAAGATAATAGAGTATTAATTAAAAAAATGAGATACAAGATATTAGACTGAATATATAGTATTATTAGACATATTATTTAAGCGTTTTTGCTTTCTAATTGTCACCTCGAAATCCGGAAAATTTCATGTGCATACAATAGAAACGAGACGCTCACGGTTTGTCCGTGAGTTCTTTTGTATGCACAGGGTTATTTCCGGAACCTCGAGGAATAAAAGAAGTTCACGGATATTTTTTTTATATCATATTCTAACCCCTTTTTATTAACCAAAAAAGTTTCAAAATGAAAGAAAAGTTTCAGAAAAACAACTACATCGCTCCCTCAGTGAGAGTGTTGTATGCAGCCGTTGAAGACGGGTTTGGACTCTCCTTCTGTCCGGTTGATTCGAATGCTAACCCCACCACTACTGGTACCACCCTTCTAGGTAGCGCCAGTTGGGACTAACCAACAAAAAGAAAGGACACAACATGAAAAGAATCTCTATCCTTTGTGCTGGATTGACCCTGTTGACCCTGGTGAGCAGCTGTAAGAAAGACCAGGAGACTGTCACCCTCGGTGCAGTCATCGACCAGAATGCCAAAGTGTATGTTGACGACCATCTACCCAGCTGGGAGAATGGCGATCAGATTGTAATCAACGATGGCACCTACGCCATTACTGTTGCTGCTGGTGCCAACGGACAGATTAACAATGTGGCCGCAGCCCTTTCCTACCGAGCCATCTATCCTGCCAGCCTTGTGGCCGCGGGCAGCAATATTGCCAGCAGCCCTTCGGTTCCCGTTACCTTACCTTCCACTCAGACCTACTCTGTTGTGGGCGGCCACCAGCATTGCGAACTGCCCATGGGTGCCTACCTTACCAGCGGCAACACACTGCTGTTCCACAACCTTTGTTCCGTGGTACGCGTGACAGTTAACAACCAGACCAATGATGCCCTTGCCATCACCAGCATCACCATCGCTTCCGAGAATGCTATCCTCAGCGGCGACGGTACAGCCACCATTGCCGGGCAGGCCGACGACGCCATCGTCATGTCCGCCACAGGCAGCCATGAGGTGACTTTGGCCAAATCTGACAACACCGTCATGGAAACTCTCCCCGTGGCTAACGGCACAGCAGTCTTCGACATAGTGGTTCCAGCATTTGCGACACCCGACAATGTCACCATTACCGTTAACACTGCCGACGGATACCAGGAATTTGCCAAGACCAATGTCACTCTGGTCAACAACACCGTCACCACGGTTACGGCCAATATGAACAGCCTGACTCCCTACATGTTTGCTTATCTGGTTGACGGCCCTATATTTAATGCGGCTCTCCCCACCGCGGCCACTGCTGTCCGCTTCGAGTACAACAACACGTCCGTCACGTCAGGCACACTGCTCTCCACGGCCAATTCTCCCAATCCCATCTATGGCAATCTGGCTTCCGATGGCACTTGGGTGGTGTCCACCTCAGCCAGCACTATTTTTGCTAATGCAGATTGCTCCTGGATGTTTGCAGGGACTTGGGGAGAATGGTCCATTGTTTCCAACCTTACCAGTATCGATTTTGGTAATGGGTTTAATACTTCAAGAGTGGCAAGTATGAACGGCATGTTTTACGGCTGTTGGCAACTGACTAGCTGTGATCCCTCGATCTTCAATACTTCAAATGTGACGGATATGAGCTATATGTTTAGTTATTGTGGTCTGACCAGCCTTAATCTCTCAAGTTTCAACACCCCAAATGTGATTGATATGAGCCATATGTTCGAGTGCTGTAGACATCTGACTAGCCTGAATGTCTCAAGCTTCAGCACTTCAAATGTGACAAATATGGAAAGTATGTTCGCCGCGTGTGAGAATCTGGCCACTCTTAATGTTTCGAATTTCAACACTTCAAGAGTGACAAATATGGAAAGTATGTTCAGTTCTTGTTCCACCTTGACTAGCTTGGATCTTTCGCACTTCAACACATCTAGAGTGACAGATATGTTCGGCATATTCCAGCGTTGTAGCAGTTTGACCAGCATTGATGTCTCGAATTTCAACACCTCATGTGTGACAGATATGCGCCGTATGTTCGAAGGCTGTAGCAGCCTGACTACTCTTGATCTCTCATGTTTCAATACTTCAAATGTGATAGACATGAGTTGGATGTTCGATGGTTGTAGCGGCCTGACCAGCTTGAATCTTTATAATTTTAGTTTAGGTTATTATTATTATATGTGCAATAACCTCGCCACCGCTTCCGGTGCCTGCACCATCACCTGCCCCATGGCGATTAAGTTCACATTGATGTATAGTACCAATCTTCCCACCAGCGGGGTAAGTTACACATGGATTACTCACTAGAGATTGATTATGCTAATCTTTGCAAAGGCCGACCACAAATTGTTGGGTCGGCCTTTTGCTTTCATGTTTTGGAATCCATCATCTGCCCAGGGCAAACGCATCAAATATAACGATTCTTGGGGTTCTAGAAGGACGTTGCAATTAATCAAGCTCAGTGGTTTGATGTCTCAGTGAGCCTGAAAGGCACAGACAGATATAGCGTATGGCACCGCCATACGGGGACAACGACGGCAGCAACCAGCAGCCTGCAGGGCTGCAACTGCGAATTTTGGCACGGGCTTGATGTCGCAGCCCTACAGGCTGCATCTGTCGGCATGTGGACTGATTCCTAGGGCGTTGCCCTAGGCTATATCTGTTCCAGCCCTTTGGGCTGGGGCCGGAGTCGCATTGCCGCACATCGTATATGAACTTTCGGCATACCTGACAACTGATTTTGATGCGTTTGCCCTGATCATCTGCCACACTTTTTTTAGCAAATCAATTTTTTTTCGTAACTTTGCAAATTGCGGGAGAAGGCGTTCTCCTGCGTATTTTATTGTTAACAAGAAAGATACAGCAAATATTGGTATAACAGATTATGGCAAGAGAGATAAAATTTAGCTTGGTTTACCGCGACATGTGGCAGTCGTCGGGCAAATATCAACCCCGCATCGACCAGTTGGTGCAAGTGGCACCCGCCATCGTTCGTATGGGTTGTTTTGACCGCATCGAAACCAACGGCGGCGCTTTCGAACAGGTGAACCTCATGTATGGCGAGAATCCCAACAAGTCGGTGCGTGCTTGGACCAAGGAGTTCAACAAAGCAGGCATCCAGACCCACATGCTGGAGCGTGCGCTCAACGGTCTGCGTATGTACGGCGTGCCGAAGGATGTGCGCCAGCTGATGCCCAAGGTGAAGAAGGCGCAGGGCGTGGACATCATGCGTTCGTTCTGCGGGTTGAACGACCCCCGCAATCTGGAGCTCTCCGTCAAGTATGCCAAAGAGGCCGGCATGATAAGCCAGGCCGCCCTGAGCATCACATATTCCCCCATCCACACCGTAGAGTATTACATGGGCGTGGTGGACAAGCTGGTCGAGTTTGGTGCCGACGAGATAGCGCTGAAGGACATGGCCGGTATCGGCCGTCCTACCATGCTGGGCAAGCTGGTGTATGAAATCAAGAAAAAGTACCCCCACATCATCGTGCAGTACCATGGGCATTCGGGTCCCGGCTTTGCCATGGCCTCCATCCTGGAGGTGGCACGTGCCGGTGCCGACGTGATTGACACCGCTATGGAACCCTTGGCATGGGGCATGGTGCATCCCGGCATCATCGGTGTGCAGGCCATGCTCAAAGAAGACGGCTTCCTGGTGAAGGACATAAACATGAAAGCCTACATGGAAACCCGTGCGCTGACCCAGTCGTTCCTCGACGACTTTCTGGGCCTCTACGTCAACCCCGCCAACCGCATCTGCACCTCGATGCTGGTGGGCTGCGGCCTCCCTGGCGGCATGATGGGCAGCATGATGAGCGACCTCAAGGGTGTGCACAGCGCCATCAACATGGCACTGAAGAAGAACGGCAAACCAGAGGTGACCTTCGACGAACTCACCGTGCAGCTCTTCCAAGAGGTGGCATACATCTGGCCCAAGCTGGGTTACCCCCCATTGGTGACCCCCTTCAGCCAGTACACCAAGAACATCGCCCTCATGAACATCATGGCACTGGCGCAGGGCAAGCCCCGCTTCAGCCAGATTGACAAGGACAGCTGGAACATGATTCTCGGCCGTGCCGGCAAACTGCCCGGCCCGCTAGACCCCGAAATCGTGGAGCTGGCCAAGAAGAACAACTACGAGTTCTACGACGGCAACCCGCAGGATGCCTACCCCGACGCCCTCCCCGAATATATAAAGGAAATGGAGGAGAACGGCTGGGACCGTGGTGAGGACGACGAAGAACTCTTCGAACTGGCCATGCACGACCGCCAGTACCGCGACTACAAGTCGGGTATCGCCAAGGAACGCTTCAACAAGGAGGTGGCCCAGCTGCGTGCTGAGAAGAATGCCGCCGCTGCACCCGCCAAGGGCGTTGCCGTTGAAGCACCCAAGATGCTCACCCCCAACTATATCAACGAGAAGCATGCCAACGCCACGCCCGTAGTGGCCACGGCCAACGGCCAGCTGCTTTGGGAGATAGACTTCAACACCTCCGTACCTCCCACTCCCGGACGCGAATATGCCGAAGGCGACGTGTTCTGCATCATCGAGGCCAGCTATGCCCTGATGAATGTCGAGGTTACCAAGGCCGGCCGCCTCATCGACACCTGCGTCAAGCAGGGCCAGATAGTGAAGAAAGGCGACATCCTCGGCTGGCTGGAATAAGTCGGATTGAGAATTGATAATTGAGAGCCGTCTGACACGCACAGACGGCTCTCAACGTTTTTCCGTACCAGCAATTGTGCAGCAGTTTAAGGGTGCGGTATGATGTTTGTTTTGATTACCTTTCCGGTTACCATCAGCTCCCTTTCTATTTTGTTTCGTGATAAAAAATGAAGTAGATAGGGTATTGAAACAAAATAAAAATGAAATAGAAAGAATGTTGTTGTCGTGCAGCGTACCGGCAGTGGAAGAGGTGTTGCTAGAAGGCGCAGCCCAGTTTAAGGCCGAGGGTGGCGGTCCCGATAGAGGCGGCAGTGGCGCCAGGTTGCTCCACGGTGTGGAACGGGCCACTGAGCCATAAGGGGGCGTTGTAGCCGAAGTAGGGGGCTAGGACGAAGCCGTGGCGTGAGACGAACTGGTAGCCTACGATGAAGGCCAGGGAGAGGGTGTTCTCGCGGAGGGTGGTGCGCTGGGTGACGATGTTCCACCCATTGTTGCCAAGATAGGTGTCGTAGGTGCTCCATTGGTGTACGAGTGCGAGGCGCGGCTTGAGGTAGAAGCTGGTGCGGGGGATGCTTCCGGCCCGTGCCATCGCCTTGCTGCGCTTGCCCAGCGGCAGGTAGAATTTGTAGCCGACGGAGGTGGCGATGCCAGGACGGGTGATGGCTCCGCTGCGTTGTGTCCTCTCCCAGTGGAAGCCCTGGGCACCCAGCTCCACTTCGAGGGAGGAGCGGTGGGGGAGGGCGTACTCGTAGGTGAGGAGGAATGCGTCGCAGTAGAAGGTGAAGGGGTTGGTGGTGATGGCATGGTGGTGCAGGGGCAGGTCTTGAAGGAGGGTGTCCTGTTCTTGTGCGTGGGCTTTGCCGAAAAGCAGTATCGGCAGGATAAGGAGTAAGAGTGTCTTTTTCATAGCATTGCAGTTTAGAGGTGAATCATCCATTGGCGGCCCGGATAGAAGACCAGTTTTCGATATTCGCTACCGTAACGGCCCATGAACAGAGTGTCCTGGCCATAGATGGCGAGGAAGGTGTTGTAGAAGGCTTTCCGCCTTTCATATTCGGACTTGGTAATGTCGAAGTTCCAGAATGTGAATGCGAAGCGTCCGAGGCTGTCGGTGTAGGCGTGTCCCAGATATTCGCCTACAAGGGAGCTGTCGTTGTAGCGCGACACAAAGTCGCAGAACCACACGGTGTCGCCCACGACGGGGGTGGCGAGGGTGCTGTCGGTGTAGAGTGTGCCTGAAATGGTGGTGGGGTACTCGGGCATTTCGCAGCCACCAAGCAGCAGCAGGGTGATGATGATGAGCAGGGGTGTATGTTTCATGTTGTTTGTTGATTAGGGGTTGTTCGGATGGTTTTGTGGTAGTGGCAGTTGATTACTTCCTGGCAGTCGCCGTGCCAGTTGTGCATGCCATTGCCGAGGCAGTCGCGGAAGGCCTTGCAGTCCTTGCACATGCCACGGCGTGCCCAGCTGCGGTCTCGGAAAGGCTTGAAGCCGTCCTGCCACACCTGCCAGAGGTTGTCGCGGTAGATGTTGCCTTGTGCGAAGGCTTTGCGGTCGATGTTGGGGCAGGCGCAGATGGTGCCGTCAATGAGCACGGAGGCGATGTTGATGCCCGCATGGCAGAAGTAAGGTGTTGGGCGCACGTGTCGTTCATAGCGGCCCAGGTAGCCCTCGCAGCTGAAGGTGACCTCCATAGAGGACTCGGGGTGCTGGCGTTTGTGCTGGATGAGTTCCATGAGTTGGACGAACTGGCTGTCGGAGAGGTGCAGTTCGGGATAGTTGCGGGCACGGCCGATGGGGATGATGGTGAAGATGCGCCATCGCGGCACGCCGAGCGAGGCGAGGAGGTCGTGGATGGCCTGCAACTGGGGGAGGTTGCGCTGATTGACGCAGGTGACCACGTCGAAGTTGAAATGAGGTTCGCGGGCGGCGATGGCGATGGCGTCGAGGGTGCGTTGGTAGCTGCCGTCACGGCCCCGCATCCAGTCGTGTTCGGCTTCAAGGCCGTCGAGGCTGATGGTGAGGGCGCCGAGGCCGGCATCCATCAGTAGGGAGTGCATGGCGTGGTTGTAGAGGTAGCCGTTGGAGACCATGCTCCAGCCGACGCCGCGATGGCGCAGCGCATGGCCTATTTCCGATAGGTCGGGACGCAGCAGGGGTTCGCCACCGGTGAGTACCACGGTGAAGTTGTGTGGTAGCTCTTTCTTAGGGATGGTGTCGAAAGCGCGGAGGAAGTCTTCCAGGGGCATGTCCTTGTCATCGCTGGCGGCGGCGCAGTCGCTCCCGCAATGGCGGCAGTGGAGATTGCAGCGCGTGGTGCATTCCCAGAAGAGGTAGTTCAGCTCGTGGACTCTTGTTTCGTTGGCACGAAACAGCCGGAACAGGAGGTTATTGAGCATTGTCGGCTTTGCTGAGGGCTATTTCGACCGTGTTGTGTAAGCCTTTGAGTATGGTGTCTTTGACGGCGTAGGCAGGGTCGTCGGCAACGAAGCGGAAGAGGGTCTGATGGTCTCTTTCATAGTCGTTGGCTGCCCAGACCGACGCGATGCCTTCGTCGTTGGTGTAGCCGAGCAGGTGCCAGTCGTAGGCGGTGTCGGCGACTTGCAACTGTGAGCGGATTTTGACGTTGGCCATGGGGCTGCCGTCTTCGGCCGAGACCACATGGAAGGTGATGTTGCTGTCGCTGTTCCATTCGCCAGTGCCGTAGCAGGCCTGGAAGACGAACATGGCGGCGGTGAAGGAGATGCCTTTGAGCATGTTTCTTATGAGTTTCATGATATGTTGTGTTTAAGGGTTTTGATGTTTTCTTCGAGTTTGAGGAATGAGTGGTAGGCAACCACGAAGTTGGCCGCCATCGCCACAGCGGTAATGCCCATCCAGAGCCAGAACACCCAGCGGACGGCAAAGGGGTCGAGCCCCAGCAGCGGCAGCAGCAGGGCGACGACGCAGATGGTCAGCGGCACTTTGATGTAGAGGGTGTAGCGGCGGTCCCATTGGTGGATGAGTTCCAGACGGTCTGCGTATGCCGCCACCTCGCTGACGCTGCGCGAGGGGTCGATGTGCCGCAAGGGGATGTTCATCTGGATGGCGATAAGTACACGCACTATGGTGACAAGTTGCACCACGATGTAGCACACCAGATAGCCAGTGTGGCGCAGGTATAGGGGCATCAGGCAGGCGACGGCCAGCATGAGCACGATGCTTCCCACCAGCCCTGCCCGCAGGCGGGTGTGCAGACGGGTGTATTCGCTGCGTTTGCTTTTGGGCGGCATGGCGCACGGTATAGTACCACTGGTCGGGTGGGCTGCCTGGTGCAGACGTTGGTCGCGTAGTTGTTCTATAAGGTCTTCCATTTCTTTAGTTTCTGTTTTATGCGGTAGATGCGGACGCCTACGGCTGAAGTGGTTATGCCTAGCGTTTCGGCCATCTCTACCTCACTGGCACCGTCGATGTACATGTATATCAGGGCCTGGTCGGCTTTGGGCAGTTGGTCGATGAGGTGGTAGAGTTCGTCAAGCAGAGGGTCGTCAGGCTCGTCGCGCAGCCATTGCTCCATTTCTTCGGGCAGTGGCACCACTCGCGGTTGCTTCACCTCTTTGCGCCAAAGCGATACGGCTGTGTTCAGTGCCACACGGTACATCCAGTTTTTGGGTGAGCAGTCGCCGCGGTACTTGTCGCGGCTGCTCCATAGGTTGCACACCATCTCTTGGTAGAGGTCGCGCAGGGCTTCCTCATCGCCTTTGGCGAAGGTGTAGCCGATGTGGTACAGCAGCCATTCGTTTTGCGACAGCAGCGCAGTGAACTCCTCGTCGCTCATTCGCTTCGGTTGTAGTCGTCGTCGGTGATATTGAGGGTGTAGCGGCAGTAGCCCGCATGCCCCTTGAATGTCATGGTGTTCATGCGTGGCTCGTAAACGTAGCGCGAGCCGACATGGTTGGTGTCATTAAAGGAGTAGAGGCCACCGTTGGTGTCGCTGAGGACATGGAACTTGAGGCAACGTCCGTCGTCGAAAAGTAGCTGCACGCTGTCGCCGTAGATATTGTTGCGTATATCCGTTGACACTTCGGGTATCTCAGCAAAGCCCAATCCGCCACTGGCATGCACAACGGTGTCTGTCAGTGCCGGGGCAGTGACTGTTTTGTGGCGGTACACGGTGTCTAACGAGGTGATGGTGATGGCGTGCTCGGTTTGGTTGTTGATGGCAAAGTCGCAATTGTAGCCCGGGTCGCAGGCTGCAAAGAGCAGTGCTGCCGTGATGGGAATAAGTGGAATCTTTTTCATAGAGACAGATTTTTATCTTTTGTAATATGTAGACGCAAAAAAGGTCAAAATCTTACACTGAAAAAGAAAAAAAATGTAAGAGTGAATAGTGAATTGAGGTTTGTGCATGCAATCCACTATTCACAATTCACTAATTTTGTGAGAATTCCTTGATTCGCTGCTCCTCGCTGCGGCGGCAGACGAGTATCTGGCCGCCTTTCTCGGAAACGATGTATCCGTCCAGCCCTTGGAGCACAACTTTCTTGGCATCCTCGGCATGAACCACGCAGTTTGCGCATTCATACAGGTGGATGTTGCCCACAGTGCCGTTGCCGTTGTTGTCGTGGCTCAGTTTGTCGTGGAGGGAAGCCCAGTTGCCGAGGTCGCTCCATCCGAAGTCGGCAGGATGGGTGAAGACCTTGCCTTCCGATGCCGCGGGTTCCATGACGGCATAGTCGATGGATATTTTCTCGCAGTTGGGGAAGATTTGCTGCACGTCGGCAGGGGTTTTCATGCGCTCCATGTCTTCGGCCAGGTTGGGTTTGTAGGTGCGGATGGCATCGGTGATGGTGGTGATGTTCCATACGAAGATGCCGGCGTTCCAGAGGTATCCGCCGTCGGCGAGGTATTGTTGGGCGGTTTCGAGATTGGGCTTTTCTTTAAAGGCTTCCACAGGCAGGATTTCACCTTCGGCGGGTTGGGCATGGCTGCACTTGATGTAGCCGTAGCCGGTCTCAGGGCGGCTGGGTTTGATGCCTATGGTGACGATGGTGTTGTGCCGTTCGGTGAACGAGAGGGCGTTGGCTATGACACGGCGGAACTCTTCGGGGTTCATCACCACCGCGTCGGCCGGGGTGACCACCACGTTGGCATCGGGGCTTTCCTTCTTGATGCGCCAGCAGGCCCATGCGATGCAGGGGGCCGTGTTGCGGGCGGCCGGTTCGGCCAGGATGTGGTCGGCCGGCATGTCGGGCAGCTGTTGGCGCACGATGTCCACGTAGGCGGCGTTGGTCACCACCCAGAAGTTGGACATGGGGCAGATGCCTTTGAAACGGTCTACTGTCAGCTGTATCAGCGTGCGGCCACAGCCCAATATGTCGATAAATTGCTTGGGGAATTCGGGGGTGCTCAGCGGCCAGAAACGGCTGCCAATGCCGCCCGCCATAATAACTACTTGGGTATTCATGATGAGGTAAGAATTATGAATTAAGAACTATGAAGTTGTTGAAGTAAGGATTAAGAACCATGAAGTATTGTGGCGACTAATGTCTTGCCTCTTAGCACTTGGTTCTTACTACTTACTTTAGTTGCGGTATCCGATGACTCGGCGCACCTCGTCGAGGGTGCGGCGGGCACTCTCGTGGGCTTTCTCCTTGCCTTGGTCCATCACGCGGCGCAGGCGGGCATCGTCGGCTTGATATTCGATGATGCGCTGGCGTATAGGCTCCACAAATGCGACCATATCCTCGGCCAGCTGTTTCTTCAGGTCGCCGTAGCGTATTTGGCAGCGGTTATACAGGTCGTCGAAATACTCCACAGTCTCCTCGGTCGACACCACGCGCAGCAGCTGGAAGAGGTTTTCAATCTCTTCGGGTTTCTGCTGGTTCATCTGCGTGGGGCCGCTGTCGCTCTTTGCCTTCATTATCTTCTTGCGTACCACGGAGGGCTCGTCGGTGAGGAAGATGGTGCTGGCCTCGCCTTCGCTCTTGCCCATCTTGCCTGCGCCGTTGAGGGCGGGAATCTTCACCAGCCCGGTGGCGGAACCGATGGCCTGCGGCAGGGGGAACACCTCGGCGTGATACATATTGTTGAACCGCCCTGCAAAGGTGCGGGTCATCTCTAAGTGCTGCTCCTGGTCCTTGCCCACTGGCACGCGGGTGGCCTTGTGGATGAGGATGTCGGCAGCCATGAGGGTGGGGTAGGTCAGCAGGCCCGCGTTGACATTGTTGGGGTTCTGGCGCACCTTGTCCTTGAAGCTTGTCACACGCTCCAATTCGCCCAGGTAGGCGTTCATGTTGAAGAAGAGGTAAAGCTCGATGGTCTCAGGCAGGTCGCTCTGCAGGTAGATGGTCGCCTTGTCAGGGTCGAGGCCGGCCGCCAGATAGGCTGCCATTATCTTGCTGGCATCGCCGTAGATGCTGCCCGGGGTAGGGTGGGTGGTCAGCGAGTGGTAGTCGGCAATGAAGAAATAGCAGTCATGCTCCTCCTGCATGCGTACAAAGTTTCGCAGTGCGCCGAAGTAGTTACCCAAATGAAGGTTGCCAGTGGGGCGGATGCCGCTGCACACTGTTTCGCGTTTGGTTGTGTCAGGCATATCTGATTCTAGTTTCTAGTTGTTTACTATATTATAATACCCGGGCAAAGACCAGGTGAGTAATTTGCAAAGATACGAAAAAAAAACGACAATCGATAAAAAGAAAAAAATAAGGCCGACGAAAGGTCGGCCTTATTACTTTGGTTGTGTCCTGATTATTCAGCAACTTCGGCGGCAACTTCTTCAGCAACAGCCTCGACAGCGGTGGTGTCGATAGTCTCTTCAACCATCTCTTCAACTGCGGGGGTGTCAATAACTTCCTCCTGAGCGGGGGTGTTGTTGCAAGCTGCAAAGGCAAACATGCCGGCGACAGCCATAAGGAACATTACTTTCTTCATCTTTTTGATTTTTTAAAGTTATCTATACTAGGTTTATATTGTGTTTCTTTCTTTGTTGTCTCCTGTGTTTCGAAATCGGTTGCAAAAGTACTACATTTTTCTACAACTACAATGAAAAAAAATGTCAAAAAATCTTAATGCCCATTCAAAATGTTAAAATTCAAAATGTTAAAAATGGGGTTTTCTTTGCCAACGCTCTCATTTCCTCTTGAAATTCAGTGTTTTTTGCATAGAGTTTTGACAATTTTCACCCTATTTTTGCTCGTTTTTTGAGGTGTTAGGGGAGGGGGACAAGGCCGTTGAAGCCCATAAAGGCCATGGCCAGGATGCCGGCGGTGACCAGTGCGATAGGCACGCCCTTCATGCCTTTGGGCGTTCCGGTGAGCTCCATCTGTTCGCGCAGTCCGGCAAAGATGACCAATGCCAGAGTGAAGCCTACGGCGATGCTGGCGGCATAGATGATGCTGTAGAGTAGGTTCATGTCCTTTTGGACGACCAGAATGGCGACACCCAGTACGGCGCAGTTGGTGGTAATCAGGGGCAGGAACACGCCCAAGGTCTGATACAGTGCGGGTGCAATCTTCTTCAGAATGATTTCAACCATCTGCACCAATCCGGCAATGACCAGGATGTAGGCAATCGTCTGAAGATAACCCAGCCCCAGCGGGGTAAGCACATAATAGTATATAAGGTATGTAACCAACGTGGCGAGCAGCATCACAAAAAGCACTGCGCCGCCCATGCCGAGCGAGCTTTTCACGTCTTTGGAAACACCCAAGAAAGGACAGATGCCCAAAAATTGTGCCAACACGACATTGTTGACAAATATGGCACCGATGATAAGTGCAAAAATGCTAATTCCCATAGTGTTATATGTTATTTAATTATAATCTAATAATAACGTTTCAAAATGCAAAGATACAAATATTTTGTGATATAATCTGTTTTGTGGGGGTTTTTTCTCTTTTTTTATTGTGGATGAGGCTTATTTCACTTGTAACACATCGCCGTGGTCTTCGACGATGGCGCGGTAGTACCAATCGGGGTAGGCGGGCTGTTGCGGAAAGCGGACCACGCCCGTGGGGGTGGTTTCGATACGGCCGTCTTTCAGGTACTTGATATTTCCGTCGATATAGCGGGTGAGCAGCTGCTGGTCGAGGCGGTTCCATCCGTCCATCATTTCTTGTGCCAGTCGGTGACTGAGGCGGGTGAGCTCGGCGGGGGTGGCGTTGTCGTTGAGACTGCCGACGGAGGCGATGAAGTTCTCCTCGTACGATTTCTGGCAGGTGCGGACATCCTGAATCATGGCATCATAGCGCAGGTAGCAGAAGTTGCTCACCCGGTTGAAGAGCCAGAAGGCGGCGGTGGGGGAGTACTGGCTCATGGAGCCGTTGCCCTCGCGGAAGCAGAGGGGTACGCTGTCGATGCAGCAGAACATGGGGCAGTAGCAGGTGCTGTAGGTGTCGTCCACTCCGAACCAGAGGATGCCGCCCACGGGGTTGGGCAGCCAGCGGCGGCACTGTGCCACAAAGCTGAAGCCGGTCTGCTGGGTGGAGATGGCGCGTTCGTGAATGTACTTCTTGCCGTCGACCTCAAATTCCATGGGCCGCCAGCGGTAGGGGCAGTGGAAGGGGCCTGCGCCCACATCCTGCGTCATGTCCATGGGGGTGCCTTCGAAGTGGTCGCGCATCAGTTCCATCACCTCGTGTACATTTATCTTATGGTTGGGCTGAATCCAAAGTGGTAAGCGTTTGGCCTTGGGGTCGCCCATGGAGTAGGCTTCATACTGCCTCATGCCGTCGGCCACGCGGTTGAACATAGCGTAGACACGCGCCTCGCAGGCACGGAGGCCGGAGAAGGTGAGGGGGTTGTAGGTGTCGGCAAAAGAGAAGTCGGCATCGGTGTTCTTAGGCTTTGCAGCGTAGGCGGCATAGCCGTTCTTCTTGGCGAAAGTGATGACATCGTGGCTATATACGCATTCCACCTCCGGGCTATTGATATAGTCGAGGTGCAGGCTGCTGATGGCAGGGTGCGGTGCGTTCTTCTTCCAGCGGGCGGGTTCCTGCGGGAAAGTGGTGATGCGGGCCTGGTTGGCATGGGCGCTGACGTAGCCCTCGGGCACACGGCGCGCCACCCAGACGGCGCCTTTCTCACTGCCTTTGCTGGTTATCTCAAAGAGCCACACTTCGTTGGGGTCGCACAACGAGAAGCTCTCACCCCCGTCGGCATAGCCGTATGATGCCACCAGGTCGGCCATCACTTTGATGGCCTCGCGGCAGTTGCGGGCGCGCTGGAGCGTGAGGTAGATGAGGTTGCCGTAGTCGATGCCCTCGGCGTTGCCTTTGCTGAGGGGTTCGATGCCGCCCCAGGTGGTCTCGCCCATGGCAAACTGGTGTTCGTTGATGAATCCCACCACACGGTAGGTGTATGCCACCTGTGGTATCTCGATTTGGAATTTGAGGCTGCCGTAGTTGTAAAGCTTGACCGTTTCGCCAGGCTGGTGGCTGCCTCCGGCGTGGTAGCGCAGCTGGCCGTAGCGGGTGTGGCTGTCGGCGGCATAGGTAATCATCGTGCTGCCGTCGGCGGTGCTGCCTTTTGAAAGTAAGAAATTGGTGCATGCCCAGCAGTCGGTCGTTTGAAAGCCAAGGACAAGAAACAGTAATGCTGCAATATGAATCTTTCTCATGAGTTAAAAGTTGATATTTGAAAATGCAAAGATACGAAGAAAAAAGCAATTGTCGTCTTTTTCTTTTCACTGCCCGTTGAGTGCTGCTCCGAAGTGGGTTCGTTGTGCGTTCGCTTTTTGTTCGAGAATGCTAGGTTCGTTACAAGCGAGTTCTGCCATTCTGCATGCCAAAAGTAAGTTGTAGGTAGGGTAAGGATATACTAAAGAGGGCCTTGCCGGGCCGAAGCGCCCGCTTCGGCCCTAGGCTGGGATGGGGAACACGGACAGTTGGCGGGTTGATGATATTTTGATGCGAATAATTCGATATGTCGTTTTTTATTTGTATATTTGCACTTCGGTTGATGAGGGCGACGGAATGACGAGGAGAGTAGAACCATCTGATTTATAGTCGCCAGTTGTCACATATAATATTATAGGTATTACTATTAATATGGAATTAAAAGAATCATTAAAGAATCTTGTCTTTGACAAGAGCGACCTCAAGCAGCAGGTGTTTCGCGCCACCAAGGAGGCTTTCGAGCTTTTCCGTGCGACCACCCGCGAGATGATGGGTCTCTTCCAAGAGCAGAACCGCAAGGAGGGACGCAATGTACACTTCGAATTCACAGACCATGGCGATTTCGAGTTCGAGGCCAAGTTTGCGGGCGATGTGCTGGTGTTCGTTATGCACACCAACGTGTTCGAGTTTTCCCGCGACCATCAGGTGATGAAGTCTAATTACATCCGCGAGGACAAGCGCCGATCCTATTGCGGCGTTATCCGCATCTATAACTTCTTAGCTGATTCGTTCGCATACAACCGCGACCAAGACTTGGGGTATATGATTGGAAGAGTGTTTATTAATAACGAGAAGCACTACTTCATCGAGGGCAAGCGCGAGCTTGGGATGCTGTATAATAATTTCAATACTTCGCTGATTACCAGCGAGTCGGTGCAAGGCATAGTGGAGTCGGCTATCGAATACACCACAAATTTTGATTTATTAACACCTCCATACGACGAAGTGAAGCTGGTTTCGGTAGGTGAAATGCGGTCAGATTTGGATAAAAAATCGATGGTTACCGGCAAGCGTTTAGGCTTTAGGTTTCAGGCAGATACGGACTAGGATGAGACTTTTTCCACCAAAAAAAGTGAAAAAATATTTTGCCAATCCAAAAAAAAGTCGTACTTTTGCACCCGCTTTTGAGAGACGAGAAAGCGATAAAAATGGTCCGTTCGTCTAGTTGGCCTAGGACGTAAGATTTTCATTCTTAAAATCGCGGGTTCGAATCCCGCACGGACTACGAAAGACAAAAAGTATTAATAAGAATTATGGCACATCACAAGTCAGCAAAAAAAAGAATTCGTACCAACGAAAAAAGAAGAGTCGACAATCGTTACTACGCCAAGACCATGCGCAATGCCCTTCGTGACTTCCGCGCTCTTGAGGATAAAGCCGTTGCCACCGAACGTCTGCCTAAGATGGTCTCCATCATTGACAAGCTTGCCAAGCGTTCAGTCATCCACAAGAACAAGGCTGCTAACCTCAAGTCCAAGCTGATGAAGCAGGTCAACGCCATGTAATGAGTCTCAGGCTTCACTGAATATAAGCCGATGCATCCGCATCGGCTTTTTTCGTTATTTTTTTGCCCAAGTGTAATAAAACGCACCCCTCATCCGTCTATTGGGTAAAGAAGAATGAGGCAAAAGTCTGTCCGACGATGAATATAAAGGAATATAACCGCGCAGTAGACGAGTTCAGTGACGACCTCTTCCGTTTTGCTTTACGATATACGGGCGACACGGACGAGAGCAACGATGCTGTGCAAGACTGTTTCCTGACATTGTGGGAACACCATAATGAGGTGAAGGCCAAAGGAGCCAAGGGCTATCTGATGAGGGTGCTGTACCGCAGTTTGGTGGACCGGCACAGGCATAATGCCCATCTGGTGGTGGGGATAGAGCAGATTCGGGAGCAGTCCTATTCACCCTACCAGCAGATAGATTTGCATGACCAAATTGAGAAGATGCTGCTGACGCTGCCAGAAATGCAGCGTACCCTACTCCTGTTGCGTGACCTGGAGGGATACAGCTATCGCGAGATGGCCGACATCACCGGGCTTAGCCAACAACAGGTGATGACCTATCTGTATCGCGCCCGTGTGAGGGCAAGAAAGTTTTTTGTAGACAACCCGCTTAATAATTGTGACCATGATTGACGAACAGAACTATGAGGCTTATCTGCTTCAATACCATGACGGGACACTCGATGTGCAGAGAGCCAGAGAAGTGGAGGCATTTTTGCTTCAACACCCGCAGATTGCTTGGGAGGACAGGCAGTATTATAGTGACGCACCCATTGCCGCCCCCCTTGACTCGAATTATTTGTATAAGGCGTTTCTGAAGCAGCAGCCCGCTCAGAGTCATAAGGGGTGGTACTGGGCGGCGGCGGCGTGTGTGGTTGGGCTGCTGGCGACGGTGTGGCTGTGGGGTGTGCGCGAAGAGTCAGGCCCACGGCCTATTGTAGCACAGAGCAGCATATGCCCCCAAGAGGTGCTGACACCTACCGCAGACAAGGAACCATCACAGCACGTGTTGAAAACAACGGTGCCACCGGCCTCCATGGCGGATGCGCAGGTGAGGTTTCAGCAGCCACACCAAGATGAACAGATGTTTCAGGAGGCCGAGGCGGGACAGGTGACGGAGGAGGCAGTGGCTGACGTTACCCAGTCGGCTCCAGCAGCCCCGATGCTTTGTGAGAGCGACCAACTGGTGGTGTACGGCTGCCCCACGGTCAATAGCTCCTCGTTGGTTCAATATCCCGACGGGCAGCCAGTATGTAATAATTTAGCCTGCCGTCTGCTCCTCACGGGCCGGCGGTTGGGTATGCTATAAATTAAAAATGTATACGATGAAAAAGATTCCATTCCTTATCCTCGCCTGCCTCATGGTGGCGGGATGCGAAAAGCCCAAACCCGACCCGCAGCCTCCATTGCCCGACATTGACTGGGCACCCGAGGCGACAGCCGCGCAGCGGGAGTCGATAGTAGAGATGCTGCGCGACATGGTGTATGTGGACGGTGGCACATACTACATGGGTGTGCAATGCACTTATCCCGCCATGCCTGGATTTGACTCCACCACATGGTATGAGCAGACACCGGTGCATCTGGTTACGCTGAGTCCTTATATGATAGGCCGTTATGAGGTGACCCTCAAGCAGTGGTATCTCATTATGGGCGACGGCACCGGCACCGACGGACACTACTCCCTAACTACTGCCTCGCTACCTATCGAAGGCATCACCTTCGAACAAATCGACACCTTCTTTGCCCGCATCGAGTATTTTTCGGGTTTTCGGTTCCGCCTGCCTACTGAGGCAGAGTGGGAATATGCCGCCCGTGGAGGTGCCAAGGGAGACTACAGCAATCGTTTCAGCGGTGCCTACTACAAGGACGATGTTGCGTGGGTCTATCAGAACAGCCATCAAGAACCCCATCTTGTCGGGACAAAAAAGCCTAATGAGCTAGGGTTGTATGATATGAGTGGCAACGTGTGTGAATTGTGTAGCGACATCTACGCCCCTTACCCTGCGGAAGCGCAGTTTGACCCTCAAGGTCCAGCCTATTGGGAAGACAATAAGCGCGTTATTCGTGGAGGGAGCTGTTGCTCAAACGACCAACACTGCCGCGTCTATTACCGCAGCTGTCTGACTGTACCCTATCCAGGCAATTTTGTAGGCCTACGGGTGGTCTGTTCGCCCTATGTAAAATACTAACCCTTAAGACATCGTATTATGAAAAAGCCAGTTCTAACAATCCTAATGCTGCTCGTTCTGTTGCCATTGATGGCGCAACAACGGCCTGTCCGTATCGTTAATCAGGAGGTGTGGCCTGTCGACAAAGTCAAGATACCTTCCTGTTGCCGCGTCGCGGTCGTCACCGACACGGTGGACTGTGTGCGGGTGGAGGTCTATGCCGACAGCCCGTCAGCCATTCCCCGCAACCTGTTTTATTATGTCGACGGCATACTCACTGTTCTTGACAGCGCGGCGCCGTATGGCATCACTGTGGGTTCAAGCAATAGGCATGTGGTGGTGGAATATGTCTCTACCCCCACCACCGAGAATCGAAGTTTGTCGCAGCCGATTATGCCGATTGAGCCAGTGCGCAGCTACGGTTTTGACGACCGTATGTTTTACAAAGTGGTGCTGGCTCTCTCCAACTGGGGCGAGGGTGTGTTTCAAGGTCTTCGTGGCATCCCCGCCGAGTATGGCGATGGAGCCTACAGTCTTGCCTACCGTCCGGGGTCGGTAGGTGTGGAGCTCAATTATGCCTTTGCCATGCACGAGCATTGGAGCCTTGGTGTCGGCATCGGCATGGAGTATAACAAATACTATTTTGAATCGCCCTACGTCTATTATTATCCGACGGAGGAGGGGCGGCATGGTTTCCGCGTGCGCAACGTCACCGATAGGGGCGGCTGGCAGAGCCACCTCAGTCAAATCAACCTGGCATTCCCTATCCAGTTCAACCTCTACTCCAGACCGAGCCATACGGGGTTTCTGTGCCAGATGGAGCTGCTTCCGGGGTTGGCGGTGCCCACCAATGTGTGGCAGTCGTACACCAGTACTGAAAACGGCATCTACACTACCACCGAGACTTGTGTGGGTGTTTTAGACGCACCCCTTCTCTGTTGCAACCTACGGCTGAGCCTCAACTGGGGCATGCTGGGCCTCTATTGGGAAAACAGCCTGATTCCCATATTGCGGCACATGGACGTAGGCGGTGGCAACGCCATCAGCCTCTATCCCATGCGTTTCGGTCTATCGCTCGACCTCTCACGTATGTCTAGAAACTAAACCAGTTGTTCCAATCATGAAAAAGACTTCGTTTTTAATTATCCTGTGTGTTATTGCAGCCATGTCTATGGCACAGGATGTGGTAGTGACAATCCCGTCAGGGCAGACACTCCGTTTTTCTGCCGATGAATATAGTGCCCACCTTTATGCCCAGGATACCTCTCTGACGGGCTATCTTGTGCTGCCCGACAGCGTCACCTATTGGGAGTACTTATCCTGGCCCGATGCTACTGAACCATACGATTCGGTGCCCCATAGGGTGCCTGTCACTGTCATCGCTGATAGGGCGTTCTCCCATTGCCGACACATCACGGGCATCACCATTCCCTCCACTGTTAGCCTTGTGGGCATCGGGGCCTTCGCATATTGCACCAGCCTCGACACTTTCATGGTTGATGAGGATAACCCAGTATATGCTTCGCCCGATGGGTGCAATGCTGTGATTGACACATCTGCTCGTAAGCTGGTGTGCGGCTGTCGTCGAAGCGTCATTCCTCCGACCGTCACAGTTGTTGGCAGTAATGCCTTCAGAGGCATCAGTGGATTGCATTCTGTCGTCCTGCCCGACTCGTTGGAGGCAATTGACAGCTATGCCTTTTCCCAGTGTGATTCGCTCACTTCTATCCATATTCCAGAAAGAGTACGCCGTATCGGGTACGAGTGTTTCTCCTATTGCTGGCAGTTGGATACCATTACTGTTGCGGACGGCAACCCTTATTACGACAGCCGCGAGCAGTGCAACGCTATTATTAACAGCAGCCTCGACTGGCTGGTACAAGGCTGTGCCAACACCGTGGTGCCCGAATTCATACAGCGCATCGGACAATGGGCGTTCTGTGGCATGCACAAGCTCACCCATATCAGCCTCCCCAACATGCTGGGTACTATTGATAATTTCGCTTTTCAAGATTGTGATGCACTTACCGCTGTGCATATTCCAATGGGGGTACAACACATAGGCAACAACCCCTTTGCCGGTTGTACAAGTCTCGACACCATCACCGTCGATTCGCTCAACCACAACTTTGACAGCCGTAGCAGCTGCAATGCCATCATCGCCAAGTCTGACCTTTCCCTTGTTAGCGGGTGCCGTTCGACCGTCATTCCCTCTGAGATATTCAAAATCAAGGCGTATGCTTTCAAAGGTATAAGAGGTATGCGCCGTATCACCATTCCGCCGCAGGTCTATAGCATTGGAGACGAGGCTTTCGCCAATTGCTCCGACATCGAAACCATTCTTGCTTCCCCCTTTTCTGCTCCGAGTTTGGGAAACTATGTCTTTCAGGGCATAGACCCTGGCATACCGGTACACATCCGCCGTGGGGCTTTGGATTCATATCTAAGCGAGTGGCGTTACTTCCACAACTTCATAGAGGACTTTCCCGTGGGTGTCGATACCATAGCACATCTGCCTAAAGACTATGAGATTCAATGTCACCAGGGGCAGATGACTGTGCTGTCCGACAACCCCCAGCCAATATATATCTTTGACATCATGGGGCGTGTGATTTACCACCATGTCGCCACCACTCGCCTGAGCATTGGGCTTCTAGACATTCGGCCTGCCAAACAAGGTTTCCTGTTGGTGAAAGTGGGTAATCATCCTGCCGAGAAAGTGCTACTGTATGAATGAGCAAAAGGTATCACATGCAACACCCAAAAAATAGGAAAAAGGACTCCCGAATGCTCGTTTTTACGCCCGTGGAATAATGCTTGAGCAAATTATTTTTAATTTGCAATATGCAGATAGTCAATGAAAGAGAGAAAGCTGATAAAGAATAATGCATTTTTTTCTTTGCTGATTGAAAAAAAAGTCGTACTTTTGCACCCGCATTTGAGAAAAAAGAGGTCTTTAAAATCATGATGCAAACGGTCTGGTAGTTCAGTTTGGTTAGAATACATGCCTGTCACGCATGGGGTCGCGAGTTCGAGTCTCGTCCAGACCGCCAAACAAAGGAAGCCCTCACTCATGAGGGCTTTTTTTGTGCAAGCATAGTACGAGAGTTTGAATATAAAACTTCATAGTTCATAATTCTTACTTCTTACTTGAAAACGGGGCTGACCGGTTTTGACAGCAAGGAGGGGGATTTGTAAGCATGCAGGCTCACGCATCAGCAGCCTTGAAAACCGATGCAGAAAGATAATTGGCGAAAATAACTACGCTCTTGCTGCCTAACCGAAGTACAGTAGGTTACTGGCTTAATCCCCGCAAAAGTTGCGGGGACAAGACATCTCCCACCGACCCAGCCCGTCGGTCGGTGACCCGGAGGTGCTCATGAGAACGGGATAGTCGGAGGTCTGCCTCGCGCCGCCGATGAAGCTTTAGAGGCTAAGGGCTGCCTTGGGTGTCCGCGTCCAGAGCAGTCCCGACAATCAACCACGGAATAAGCATGTAGAAAGCACATCTGTCACTTGTTTGGACGAGGGTTCGACTCCCTCCAGCTCCACTTGGAGAACGAACTTCTCCTTTGAAAAACACTGATAATCAAAAAGATTGTCGGTGTTTTCTGCTTTATGGAGTCTCCCACTCTCTGAACTCTGGTTTCTCAGGATGTATTGGGATGAAAGGGAGTCCAATGCTTGCATAAACTTACTGACAATCTTACATATATCCATAACCACCATCCATCAAAGAGGTGTCTGTATAAGGTGGAGATGGGTAGATGGAAAATGTGCAAAATCTGAGACCTGTTTTTTCTCAACCGAGACCGATTTTTCGCATAACTAAATTTTTTGCAAAGATACGACAAAATATTTGTATCTTTGCAATAATTTGTGGGCCGGACCTTTCCCAAATATCACATGGGCTGGTCGGTTTTTTTGCTTATGTTGCGGAAGTGCGTAGGTGTGATACCCATTTCTTTCTTGAATGCGGAATGGAAAGCCTGGCGGTTGCTGAAGCCACACATTTCTCCTATTGCCTCGATTTTGTAGCTTCTGTAGCGGGGATCTTCAAGAAGGAGGATGGCTTCGCGGACGCGGTAGCGGTTAAGGAAGGAGGCGAAATTTTGGTTGAGACACTTGTTGATGATATGCGACAGGGTGTTTTTGTTGGTCCCCGCCGCTTTAGCCAGCTTTTGGATATTCAGTTCTGCATCAAGATACAGATGTTGCTGTTCCATAAGCTCTTTGAGCTTCTGCAATAGCTGCTGTTCCTTGTTGTTCTCGTATTTAGCCGTGTCGAATGCCACTTGCTCGACCAGCAAATCCTCGGACTTTTCTTTCTGGAGGTTTTTCTTCATCAGAAGGTGATACGATTGCCGAATGCGGATGTAGAGAAACAGCAGGACAAGATTAGCTATGAGTGATAATGTCAAAACCATATAAATAATGATATTCGTTAACGAGACAAGTCTCTTTGGGAGTGCAAAAATAAAAAAAATGTTGGAAAAATAATAACCCGAATGTGTAAGGATTCGAGCAGTATGTTGTTTTTTTACTCCTTTTTTAGACAAAATTCGTTTCTTTTGGCTCTATAATAAGCCGAGTTTTTTCTGACATAAATCATACAGATATAAGTGTTTTCAAAATCAAATGAATGTCTCGTCGGAAAAGTGGGATATGCTACAATGCCCATGTCTGTATTTTTAACCGATGGCGTCGTATTCTTACATTGTTTTGAGTTTTTTTGACAGTATCTGTCGTGGGAAAATACTATTTTTGCGGAAAAATATCATGAATATATATGAAATCAAACTTTATCGTTTTGGCGATTGTTTTGTTCCTTATTGGGCAGGTGGAGATGTCTGCACAGGAATCGACATCAAATAATGCCAACATAATTATTGTTGGTGGATGGATTGACGGCCAGTATCGTCTCAATATCAATGATGAGGCGAATGGCTCGTTTCAGGTACGACGTGCGCGTCTGGACGTGAAAGGCAACTTGTCGAAACAGGTCGACTTCCGTCTGCAAGCCGATATGTCTTCCGCTCCAAAACTTATTGATGCATACGTCCGTATGCGTTTCAATAAGGCCATGGCACTGCAAATGGGACAGTTCAAAATACCCTTTTCACTCGAGAACATCCTTTCGCCTCTGAATCTTGAATTGACAGATAACGCACAAGTCATCAGTGCATTGTCGGGTTACAAAGATGTTACCGGAATTGCCAGCTATGCCAATGGACGCGACATTGGACTGATGCTGAGCGGAACGCTCTTCTCGGACGAAATCAAAGGTGTCGAAACTTCCATCGTCAAATATGAAATAGGTCTCTTTGGCGGTGGCGGAATCAACGTCGCACCGACACGGTGGGGTAAAGATTTGTCCGGAAGGTTGTCCATCACGCCTTATGTGCAGCACTTAACCCTCTCGGCTTCGGTTTATTGGGGCAACTATATTCTGCCCAATGCCACAACGGCAGGGGAGACCAAGGGTGAGAGAAAGCGTTACGCTGTCGGAGCGCAATATGCCGACGGACGAATCATGCTGAGGGGAGAATACCTATGGGGTAGGACAGGCCTGGACTTGCTGGATGAAATCACCAACAGCTACCTCCTCGACAATCTTGAATCACAAGGTTGTTACATAACCTTAAGCCGTTGGTTCGATATGGAGAAAACGACTGATGGACAGTTTGTTCCAAAGATTAGACCCATCCTGCGTTGGGACTACTACGCCAGAGACGCCGCTGATGGCACCTCGAAGACGTACTATTGGGCAGGTGTGGAATGCTGGCCGCAGAAATGTCTGCGCTTTCAGCTGGCCTATAGAATACACCAAGACGAGCTCACATCCAACTTTGACCATTGCCTAACTGCAATGACGACAGTGAAGTTTTGACCACCGAGAGACACGGAAGAGAGAAAACATATCAACGTTTAACCTTATAATAATATAATAATGAAAACAAAAATTTTACTATGTACGTTACTGTCGGCCATAGTTGCCATGACAGTGTCGTGTGCCGGCAATGGCACCGCTGCCTCCAACGACGGTGACGAACTGAAGGGCAGCATTTCAATCTCAGGCGCTTTCGCCCTCTATCCTCTGGCAGTGAAGTGGGCCGAGGAGTTCCAAATGATTCATCCCAAGATACGGATTGACCTTTCGGCAGGTGGTGCCGGCAAAGGTATGACAGACGTCCTGGCAGATGTAGTGGACCTCGGTATGGTGTCACGTGAAGTGTACGACGCTGAATTACAAAAGGGTGCACTCCCTATTGCCACGGCTAAAGATGCTGTCGTCATCACTTTCAACGCTGACAACCCCTACGCCAAAGAGCTGATGAAGAAAGGCTTCTCGAAAGAGACAGCTACAAAGATATGGATTACAGGCCAGTATACAACCTGGGGACAAGTGTTGGGGACCAACGACAAAACACCCATACATGTGTACACGCGTTCCGATGCCTGTGGTGCAGCCGAAACTTTTGCCCTTTGGATGGAACGCAAGCAGGAAGACCTGTTGGGGACCGCTGTCTTTGGCGATCCGGGCTTGGCGTCGGCAGTTCAAGGCGATAAACTAGCCATCGGCTTTAACAACATCGGTTACGCATACGACGAGAAGAGCCGCAAACCCAATCCCGGACTGCTGGTGATGCCTGTGGATGGTGACAACAGCGGTGAGATTGAAGCGCAAGAATACTTCTATGACACCAAAGACGACTTCATTGCCGCTGTTGCTGAAGGCAAATACCCTTCACCTCCGGCGCGCGACCTCTATCTGGTCTGTCACGGTGTACCGCAAAACCCTGTTGTAAAAGAATTTCTTGAGTTTGTGTTGGGCGATGGGCAGAAACATAATATTCCTGCCGGCTATATCAGTATGAGCGAAGAAAAGATACAACAAGGCCTTGAAAAGATAAGGAAATGAACATCAGAATACTGAAGGATCGGACAGCGAGAGACATCATGTTGGTTTTGACATTGTTGTCTATCGTTATGGTGGCGGACATCGCCATTGGGCTGTACCTTAAGTCGAAACCTGTTCTTGAATCTGAATCTCTGTGGACACTCCTGTTCAGTTCGGAATGGAAACCACTCAAAGGCAGATTCGGTTTCTTGCCATTTCTGATGGGTACGGTATGGGTGACATTGCTTTCCATTACTATTGCGTTGCCTATATCGCTTCTCACGGCGGTGTTCCTCACCGAATATGCGCGGCCGATCATCAAGAAATTCGTGTTTCCGGTGCTGGATATTCTGGCAGCACTGCCGTCGGTAATCTATGGTGTGTGGGGTGTTCTGGTGATAGTGCCGTGGATATCGAAGAGTGTGGCTCCGCACTTTGTGGATTTCTCGACAGGCTATACGGTCCTTGCTGCCGGTATTGTGCTCAGTGTGATGGTTGTGCCACTGTTGGTTAGCCTGTTTATTGAGGTTTTCTCTTCTGTGCCTGTGGAACTGCGCGAAGCTTCTCTCTCTTTGGGTGCAACACGTTGGCAGACGGCACTTCGAGTGGTGATGAGAAAATCATTGGCGGGTATTTTGGCCTCGAGTGTGTTGGCAGTGTCGCGCGCCATGGGCGAGACGATAGCAGTATTGATGGTGTGTGGTTGTGTGGTGGGTTTGCCTCATGGGTTGTTGGATGCCTGTTATCCTATTCCAGCCTTGATTGCCAACAATTATGGCGAGATGCTGTCGATACCGCTTTACGAATCGGCGCTGATGTTCGCTGCGCTGATGTTGTTCGCAGTGGTTTTGATTTTTAATCTTGTGTCGCGCGTAGTGCTATACCGGATAGAGAAACAAAACGAGTAGATTGGTTATGATTCGCAGTAATTTTTCATCATATAGCAAATGAAAGTATCACGTAATAAAAAAATCAAGGAAAACGTTGCCAAACTGTTTATGTGGCTGTCGATGGCAATAGTTGTTGTGCTGGTGGTGAGTGTGGTATGGACAGTGTTTTCGAAGGGTGCCAAGGCTATGAGCTGGGATATGGTCAGCAAGTTGCCCGGAGGAGGCTTCTATATTGGCAAGGAAGGCGGTTTCCTGAATGCCATAGTGGGTTCGCTCATGATTGTAGGGGCGTCGACGGTGCTAGGCCTATTAGTGTCGATACCAGTAGTGCTGTTCCTCAACGTCTATTTGCACAAGGAGTCGCGGCTGGCATACGTTGTGAGGCTTGCTTTCGATGTCCTCTTCGGGGTGCCCAGCATTGTCTATGGCGCTTTCGGCTTCACGTTGATGATTTGGTTTGGCCTCAGAACTTCGTTGCTGGGTGGTATCATCGTCATCACCCTGTTGATCATACCGATTTTTGTGCGCACAATGGACGAGGCGTCGCGCAATTTCCCGCGAGGAATCCTCGATGCCTGTCTGTCGTTGGGTGCAACACGTTGGGAGACACTCAAGGTTGTGGTTCGCCAGATTGCACCCGGCATAGCCACTGCCACCTTACTTTCAGTCGGGCGAGCCATTGGTGACGCGGCCAGTGTGATGTTCACAGCAGGCTATACCGACAGCATTCCGACATCGCTCTCTCAACCCGCAGCGACATTGCCTCTGGCGGTCTTCTTCCAACTCAGCAGCCCTATTCCGGAAGTCGTCGACCGCGCATACGCCGCAGCACTTGTACTGACAATCATTGTTCTATTGATAAGTATAGCAGGTCGGTTTATTACATCGCATTTTTCGAGGCACAAGGTCTGACGGGAATACATTTTAGCCGAAAATTTGTGCGTATGATGTTACTGTTGTAATCTAATAATTACTTAATTCAATATGATAGAGACTAAAAAGCTGAATGTTTATATAGGTGAAAACCACATTTTGAAGGATATAGACCTCCAATTTCCCGAGAGGCAGATAACGTGCATCATAGGGCCGTCGGGCTGCGGCAAAAGCACATTGCTGCGTACGCTCAACCGCCTTATCGATTCTACCGAAGGGGTGCGTCTGGAAGGGCAAGTCCTGGTGGATGGAACGGATATTATCAGCAGCGGTGCTGAGGTTACCGAATTGCGCCGCAGAATAGGATTGGTGAGCCAGCGTCCGTGTCCGCTGCCGATGTCCATTTTCGACAATGTGGCATACGGCTGCCGCATAAACCGTATGTTCAAAAAACGCAGGGAGTTGGTCTATCATGTGCGCCAAAGCCTTCGTGCCGTGGGTATTATGGACGAAATTAAAGGACGCATGCGTTCGCCTGCTGCACGCCTGTCGATAGGGCAGCAGCAGCGACTCTGCCTGGCACGGTCGTTGGCCGTGCAGCCGGATTACATCCTTGCCGATGAGGCCACCAGCGCCCTGGACCCCATATCGAGCAAGAAAGTCGAAGACCTCTTTGTGTCACTTAAGGACAAGTACTCGATTATCATGGTGACCCATACTCTTCGACAGGCCCTCCGCATAGCAGACAACGTTGTCTTTATGTATCTCGGCGAGATTATTGAGACAGGCCCTGCCGCAGAAGTGTTCAACAACCCTCAAAACGAACTTACCCAGAAATATCTTTCTGGAGCGTTCAGTTGATTTATATGTAAGATAAATTTGAGAAATTATTTGACTTTATGAAACTTAATCATTTGAAAGAACTGGAATCCGAGTCGATATATGTGCTGCGCGAAGTGGCGGCACAGTTCGAGCATCCTGTGATACTTTTCTCCGGTGGCAAGGATTCCATAGTGGTTACATATCTGGCTTACAAGGCTTTCTATCCTGCCAAACTGCCGTTCCCTTTGCTCCATATCGACACGGGGCATAACTTTGATGAGACCATTGATTACCGCGACCGCCTGGTGGAAAAGCTGGGAGCCCGTTTGGTAGTCGGTTCGGTGCAAGAGAGCATCGACAGCGGGAGGGTGAAGGAGGAAAAAGGCTACAATGCCAGTCGCAACCGGTTGCAGACCACCACACTGCTGGATACGATAGAGAAATACAAGTTCGATGCTTGTATAGGTGGTGCCCGTCGTGATGAAGAGAAGGCCAGAGCCAAGGAACGTTTCTTTTCGCATCGCGACGAATTCGGGCAGTGGAACCCCAAAAACCAACGTCCGGAATTGTGGAACAACTTCAACGGCAAGAAGAACATGGGCGAACATTTCCGCGTGTTCCCTATCAGCAACTGGACAGAAATGGATGTTTGGCAATACATCTACGCTGAGAAGATTGAGATGCCATCGCTCTATTTCACACATACCCGTAGATGTGTGCTGCGTGACGGCGTGTGGCTCGCCGCCGAGCCCTGTCTGTCGTTGCGTCCTGATGAGGAGGTTGTCACACAACGGGTCCGTTGCCGCACCATCGGTGATATAACCTGTACGGGTCTTACTGTCAGCGAGGCAAACAGTCTGGAAGATATCATTGACGAGATTGCAGCCACGAGGGTGACCGAACGAGGAGGCCGCGCAGATGACAAACGAAGCGAGACGGCTATGGAAGACCGCAAAAAAGAGGGCTATTTTTAACAAAAGAAAGAAACAGACAATGAATAACGGATATTTGGATATGGAACTGCTGCGCTTCACCACGGCGGGAAGTGTGGACGATGGTAAAAGCACGTTGATAGGCAGACTGCTGTATGACAGCAAGTCTATTTTCGAGGATCAACTGGAAGCCGTGAAGCTGGCTTCGGAAAACCGAGGCAACGAGGAGGTGAACCTCGCCCTTCTCACCGATGGACTGCGTGCCGAGCGCGAACAGGGCATCACCATCGATGTGGCTTATCGCTATTTCGCAACACCTAAGCGTAAATTCATCATCGCCGATACGCCGGGGCATATACAGTATACACGCAATATGGTGACAGGCGCATCTACTGCCGACCTGGCTCTCATTCTTGTCGACGCCCGCAACGGAGTGGTCGAGCAAACAGTCCGTCACAGCTGCATAGCATCGTTGTTGGGTATTCCATATATATTTATATGTGTCAACAAGATGGATCTTGTCAACTTTGAACAAGGCTGTTTTGAAGAGATTAAATCCTGTTATCTTTCGATGGCCGACAGTATGTCGATACGTTCACAACTGCGTTTTATTCCCATCTCAGCCAAACATGGCGACAATGTGGTGAAGGAGTCTGCCCATATGCCTTGGTATACCGACGGCACATTGATGCATCTGCTCGAGACGGTGCCCATCTCCCACAAAACAGGAAGCGACGAACAGGCTATGAGGTTCCCTGTTCAATACGTAATACGGCCCATATCAGATCGTTTTCCTGACTATCGTGCTTACGCCGGTCGAATGACCGAAGGTAAAGTGCGCGTAGGCGACGAGGTGGAGATCTATCCTTCGAGGTTGAGGTCGAAAGTGAAAGCCATTATGCAAGCCGAAAAGTCGTTGGAAGAGGCTTACGCCCCACAATCTGTATCGCTGCTGCTTGAGGATGACATAGACATCAGCCGTGGAGACATCATGGCTTCGCCATCGGGAAGACAAATGAAAGTCGAACAGACACTTTCCATGATGTGCTGTTGGCTGAACCCTGAACCGCTGAGGCTGGGAACACGTTACTTGCTGAAGACCGCCACCGCCGAGACGATGGCTGTCGTCAAAAACATCGACTATTGTTTGAACATCAACACAATGCAGAAAGAGGAAGGCGCCACAACGCTGAATATGAACGATATCGCCTGCGTCACGATCCGCACATCCAATCCTGTGGTGTTCGACAGCTATCAAGACAACCGCACCACCGGTTCGCTGATACTCATCGATCCAGCCTCGTTCGAAACCATCTGCGCAGGTATGATTTGTTGATAATAGATGACACTTTAAACGCTAACCCCTAAACATCAAACCCTATGTACACCCAAGAGGAAATAGCAGCCCTGAACCGCCAGTTCGAGAATTCCACTCCCCAGCAGGTGCTGCATTATTTTATGGAAAAAATGGGCTTACGACTGGCCTTGTCGTCGAGCCTGAGTATCGAAGACCAGACGCTCACCGATATGATGCTCAAAATAGACAAGCAAGCCCATATCTTCACACTCGACACCGGACGCCTTTTCCCCGAAACTTATCAGCTGATCGATCAGACCAATGAACATTACGGTGTGAAGCTGCGCGTCTTTTGCCCTCAGACTGAGGATCTTCAGCATTTTGTGGCCACCCAAGGCATCAATCCTTTCTACGAAAGTATCGAAAAACGTCACGCCTGTTGTCAGGTGCGGAAGCTGGAGCCCCTGTTGAGGGCTTTCCGCGACCTTGATGCCTGGGTGTGTGGCTTACGCAGTTCCCAGTCGGTGACCCGCAGCGCGATGCAGATGATAGAGTGGGATGAACAGCACGGGTTGTTGAAAATCAATCCTTTGATTAGCTGGTCTGAAGAGCAGGTGTGGGATTATATCAAAACGAACCGTGTTCCTTACAACCGGCTGCACGACAAAGGTTTTCCCAGCATAGGCTGTGAGCCCTGCACCCGTGCGGTACGCCGCATCGACGATATCCGCGCCGGCAGGTGGTGGTGGGAGAGTCCCGAGCACCGCGAGTGTGGCCTGCACCAACGTTATTGAATTGTGAATAACTGTTAAGTAATTGTGCAGGATTTATTTACTATTATATTAATTGTAAAGACCACGGAATAAGCAAGTTAATCGTTCGTCTCATCACTATTCACTCGTTACTCGTCTGTTTGCAGAATTGGTTGCTGCAAATGAGATTGTGCAAACAGAGGATATCGTGTCTAATAATGTAAAATATACAAAACTCTTTTTTCAGTCGTTTCACTGTACTTTCTGGTGGCAACACGTGGTACATTGGAAGAAGTCAATATATGATGGCCAGGAATAACAGAGAACGCGCACCACCGGCAAGGGTATAAAACACCCCAAAAAATGCTAAAATGGGGAATTATTGGGGAATAATAAATGTAAATTGCTGATTTACATCATGGGTATAAGGTCCACTATGGACTTGAACCCTCTTTTTGTGTCCTCCCAAGAAGCTGCAGTGTGGCCACCAGAAACACACAGAACCGCATCAGCCGACAGAACCCCGACCGCTGGAGGTGTCTGTTTCCCTTGGTGGTAGTGTAGGCAGCTCGTGCCATCAGAACCGCAGCAGCCAAAATTGATGGGATGAATAAAAAGTGATCTATTTTGAAAAAATGTTGTATCTTTGCATCGATATTAAGGAGATAAAAACAGCTGTTGGAAAGCCTAAAAGGTACAATTTTGTTTCCCATTTGTTACTCAATAAGATTTCCGACAGCAGAAGGCGCTGAAATATATATTGTTATTGCAGCGTTTTGTGGAGCCTCCAGCTCCACTAGAAAAAGAGACCGCCTGAGAGCGGCCTTTTTTTTGTCTGGAGAGTAAAAGAAAGGCTCCTGTCTGGGGAGCCTTTGGGATGATATCAGATGTTGTTTGGGTTCTGAGGGGTTAGTTGCATTTCGACCAGCCGCAGTTGGGGCAGCTCTTGCAGCCGTTGGTGTAGATAATCTTCGACCCGCAGTCGGGGCAGGTTTCGCCAGTCTCGGTGCCGTCTTTGATATAGCGTTTCAGCGCACGGGCCACACCGTTGGACCATGTGGTGATGGAGTCCACGTCGAAGTTCAGCTTGCCGATGAGGTCCACCACATTGGGGATAGGCATTCCGTGACGCAGGATGCCGCTGATGAGTTTGGCATAGTTCCAATACTCTTTCTTGAACATGCGCGAGAGCCCTTCCATGGTCACGTGGTAGCCGTCTTGGTCGAGGAACTGGAAGTCGTAGCGGGCATGCTCGTCGCCTTTTTCCTTGACGCGGATTACCCATCCTTTTTCGACCCATTTGGGTAAAATGAAACTTTCGGCTCGCCCAGTGAAGATTTCATAAGGACGGCCTTCGTACATGCCGACGACGGCAATCCAGTCCTCGCGGTCGTTCTTGAAGCGGACCACTTCGGCTTCAAGCTTTTTCGGACGTTTGGGCGCCTTGTTCTCCATAAAGTGCAAATCCTGGCATTTGTCGGCTTCGCTCTTGGAGACGAGCACGCCGTGGCGTGAGCCTTCACGATAGATGGTGCAACCCTTGCAGCCCGACTCCCAGGCGGTCATGTAGATTGTGCTTACTACTTCCTCGGTGGTTTCCTTGGGGATGTTGACGGTGACGCTGATGGAGTGGTCCACCCACTTTTGTATGGCCCCTTGCATCTTCACCTTGTCTACCCAGTTGATGTCGGCCGAGGTGGCCAGGTGGTAGGGCGATTCTGCGATGAGGGTCTCCAGTTCCTTGTCATCAAAGCCGTTGATTTGCTCCTGGGTGTAGCCTTTTATCTTCAGCCAGTCGACAAATTTCGGGTGGAGGACGTTGTACTCCTCGAAGTAGTCCCCACTCTCGTCTTTGACGATTTTATGCTTGGAGCTGTCTTTATCGTTGGGGTTGATTTTTTTGCGACGTTTGTAGCTGACCAGGAAGACGGGTTCGATGCCCGAGGTGGTCTGGGTGCAGATACTCACCGTGCCGGTGGGTGCGATGGTGAGCAAGGCGATATTGCGGCGGCCATACTGCAGCATGTCGGTATACAGCTGGGGGTCGGCCTCGGCCAGGCGTTGGATGAACGGGTTGAGCTTCTCGCGGTTGGCATCGTACAGGGGGAAGCTGCCGCGCTCCTTAGCCATGATGACGCTGGAGCGGTAGGCGGTGCAGGCGAGGGTGCGCTGAACATTGACAGAGAAGTTGATGGCCTCCTCTGTGCCATAGCGCAAGCCCATGGCGGCCAGCATATCGCCTTCGGCGGTAATGCCGAAACCTGTGCGGCGGCCTTCGAGGCACTTCATCTTGATATTCAGCCACAGGTTCTTCTCTACGCTCTTGATGTCGTCGCCTTCGGGGTCGGACTCGATTTTCGCCAGTATGCGGTTCACCTTCTCCAACTCTAGGTCGATGAGGTCGTCCATCAGGCGTTGGCCCTTCGTGATGTGGTCGCGGAACAGGTCGTAGTCAAACTCGGCTTCCGGGGTGAAGGGGTTCTTCACATAGCTGTACAGGTTCACCGCAATCAGGCGGCAGCTGTCGTAGGGGCATAGCGGAATCTCGCCACAGGGGTTGGTGGAAACGGTGCGGTAGCCAAAGTCGGCATAGCAGTCGGGCACGCTCTCGCGCAGTATGGTGTCCCAAAACAGCACTCCCGGTTCGGCAGACGACCAAGCATTGTGGATAATCTTGTTCCACAGGGCGCGGGCGTCAATCTCCTGGCGGACGATGGGGTTGGGCGAATCCACGGGATACTGCTGCACGAACGGCTCGCCATTGCGCACACACTGCATAAACTCGTCCGTAATCTTCACCGACACATTGGCCCCCGTAATCTTGCCCTGCTCCAGCTTGGCGTCGATAAACTGCTCGGCATTGGGATGCTTGATGCTGATGCTGAGCATCAGGGCTCCGCGACGGCCGCCTTGTGCCACCTCGCGGGTGGTGTTACTATAGCGCTCCATGAAGGGCACGATGCCTGTCGAGGTGAGGGCGCTGTTCTTCACCGGGCTGCCGGCGGGGCGGATATGGGTGAGGTCGTGTCCCACGCCGCCACGCCGCTTCATCAGCTGCACCTGCTCTTGGTCTATCTTCATAATGCCTCCATACGAGTCGCTGTTCCCACTGTTGCCTATAACAAAGCAGTTGGAGAGCGACACCACCTGGAAGTTGTTCCCAATGCCCGACATGGGGCTGCCTTGAGGTATGATATATCTGAAATTCTTAAATAACTCGTATATCGTCTCCTCCGACATCGGGTTGGGGTAGTTCTGCTCGATGCGGGCAAACTCCGATGCCAGACGATGATGCATCATGTCGGGATTCAGTTCATAGATTTTGTCTTCATCGCGTAGGGCATATTTGTTCATCCATACATTGGCCGCAAGTTCATCGCCACCAAAGTACTCAATAGACGACTTCATGATATCCTTAGGGTCATACTGGGTATAACTCTTTGGCTTAAGGTGCTGATTATCATCACCAAAATCTAAAAACATATCAGACATACCAAATGCTTTTTTATATAAGTTTGACAATTACAAGTGATTACTCAATTGGGAGCATTATTTTTGAAAGTGCTAAATTACACAATACTTTCCTAATAGTGCAAAATGAGTTATCAACAACCTTTGCTGAAAACCAATTAATAGGTTGATGCACAGTTGTTAATCTGATAATAAAGCATTTTGTTGAAGTAGGTGGTCAGGTGTGGTACTTTATGAGTAATGTATAAAATGGCGTGGTACAATAAAAGAGGCACAATCTCGTTATCATATTATGATTTTCTATTATTCTGGTTGCGGCAACAGCCGTTATGTGGCTGAGACCCTCGCGGCTGCGAGGGCAGAGAAACTGGTGTTTATCCCTCAGGCAGCGCGCGAGGGCCTGTTTGATTATGCCTTGCAGGCCGACGAGCGGCTGGGCTTTGTGTTCCCCATCTATTCGTGGCGGCCGCCACAGCTGGTGCTGGACTTCGTCTCGCGTCTGCGGCTTCAGGGGTCACCGTCATACACCTATATGGTCTCCACCTATGGCGACGGTGCCGGGTGGGCGGACAAGGTGATGGACGAAGCCTTGGCCGCGGTGGGGCTGCAGCTCGATGCCGCCTTTGGCGTGGTGATGCCCAACACCTATGTCAACATGTCGTTCATGAAGTTAGACACTGCCGAGCTTGCCCAGCAGAAGCTCGCGAACTCCAAAAAGCGTGTCGCCGAACTGGCGAAAGCCATTACCGAGCGGCGGAAAGCCGTGGAGATAGTCCGTGGCGGGATGCCCAACCTGAAGACCTACCTCATCGGCAAGGGTTTCAACCGTTGGCTGTCGGACAAGGACTACTATGTCACCGATGCCTGCATCTCGTGCGGCAAGTGTGCCGAAGTGTGCCCGCTGGAGAACATCACCCTCGAAGGCGGGAAACCCCGCTGGCATGGTCACTGCACCCAGTGCGAGGCCTGTTACCACTACTGCCCCAAGAATGCGGTCCAGTTTGGCAAAGCCACCCGCGGCAAGGGACAGTACCATTTTGTTAAGGATTGAGGACTGCTAAGTGGTTAGGGGATGGTGAGTGGGTGACTGCTGCACTCGGATGACCACTAACTTGGCGTTTAAAAAGGCAAGTCCCAAACCTGTTCTTCCTCACAAACAGAAAATGTTGGTTCTATGGTTTCAGCCTTTGCGATGTCTTTAATCCTTGAACGATAGTCATTGTATACTTTGTTGTTCTCAATCTCCTCCCTGCGTTTACGCCCCATTTCGGCGAATTCTATTTCTTGTTCAATACCCAAGTAGCGTCTACATATTAGGTTGGCAGCAATACCGGTGGTACTACTTCCTGCGAATGGGTCAAGTATCCAAGCGTTTTTTTGAGTCGAAGCAAGAATAATACGAGTCAATAGGGCCAATGGCTTCTGTGTTGGGTGTTTCCCGCATGATTTCTCCCACGGTGCAATAGCTGGCAAACGCCACACATCAGTCATCTGCTTGTCACCATTCAAGTGCTTCATTAATTCGTAGTTGAAATAATGAGGGGACTTGGTTGATTTTCGTGCCCAGATAATGAATTCTGTTGAGTATGTGAAATACCGACAGGATATATTAGGCGGCGGGTTGGTCTTCGCCCATGTCACAACATTAAGTATCTTGAAGCCAAGTTCATTGAGACTGTTGGCTACAGAGAAGATGTTGTGATATGTTCCGCTTATCCATATTGTGCCATTTTCTTTCAGTTTCTCCCGGCATAGACTTATCCAACGCATGTTGTACTCGTTCATTTCTTCTGGCGTTTTCCCTCTATCCCACTCGCCCTTGTTGACGCTAACGATTTTTCCGGCTTGATAACTAATGCCATTGTTGGATAGGAAATATGGCGGATCGGCAAACACCATGTCGAACTTGAAATTGAACTGTGGCAACAATTCAAAACAGTCACCTTGTAGTAAGGTGAAGTCTCGTTCAGTGGATCTATAGTGGACATCAAACATAATACTAAGCCATTAATCCTCCACCACCCTCATCTCTCCTTGCATATGCAGAGAACCACCCTGTTTGTCCCAATATACTAATTGATTTTGGAGGTTGCAGATTTCTATTTTCTTGGCAGATATCTTTAAATGGGCATTCCTTGATTTTTCTTTCTTCGGGCAAAGACATAACATAAGGGGTCTCTAAAATGGACACATACCCTTCTTCGCTAGAACACGGTATCATTTTCTTTATTGGCTGCGCCTTAACCCTTTTGATTCCGTTTTTTAAGCAAAATTGACATGTTTTGTTCCTTCCATTGTGCCACATAAACGTATGTTCGTGCGTCTCACATTCATACTCAAATAGGATTTCTTTACAGAATTGTTTGCCAATTACTTTATATACGAAATAATCAATAAGACAGGGACTTTCTATACACTCCATAGGGTACTTCTTATTCCATATTTCCCATACTCTCCTCCAAGCAAGGGTATTCATACTTTCTATATATCCATATTGATAACAGAAAATATCAAGGAAACTTGACACAAGAGGAATCTCGGTTTTAATTATTCCCGTTCTAAGAGCCACCTTGATTGTGTTTACATCGCTGGCAACATCAATTTTCTCAAATCCAGATACGTTATCCCACACCCCCAACACCACCATATCTCTGAGGAACATGTCCGTTTTCTTATTACCATATCCTGCGCCATCACACCCTATTATCGCTTCTCTTAACAGAGCGATGTTCCTATTATACAAATCTATTAATCCATAGGGAGAGCAGCCTTTGTCAAGCAGGAATTTTGAAATTGTTTGGGCATAAGTGATTCGCTTGTCATTCTGAGACAATGAAGAAATACCTATCTTATGAACGAACTCCGAAGGCTCTTCAAATATTAATTCTTCGTCAAATATGGAGCTATCCGTCTTAAACTTATTTGCCAAATTGGTAAAATCCAGCGAGCCACGAAAATCCTGATTGGCAGTAAGAAACCTTACACGGCAAATGTCTTGTTTGCTTAATCCGCATGTGTCATATAATTCGCGGAAAGCGCTCCCTTCTGTCTTAATGTAGATAGAACGCAATGCATCAGCCACTTTTTCGCACTTACTATCATCTATCTTACAATTGAGAATCTTCATATGATGTGCTTTCCAAAATTTATGGAAATCAGAGAAGTACTCTCTATATTCCCCCAGTTCCATAATTGAACCAATGCCGGGATAATTTGTGTAAAGGAAGTCGTTGATGTTTTTAACGACTCGTCGGGCTTCTTCTAATGACAGATTGTTGCTATCATTTATCGCCTCCTTGATTTCCGTACAGAATTTCGCGAGTTTTTCCATGGCGGTACATATTTATTTTCAAACTCTTGATTCAAGTGAGTTTTTTGTTAGTTCGTAATTGTGAACCAATATCTCTTGGAGTTTTCCTCTCTTTGCTGGATTTGCATTAATATATCTTGATGCCCACACACGTTCAATTATATACTTGAGGTACAAATCCTCAAAGAAGCGGTCTTTTATGGGTGTGTTGAAGCAGTCTGAATTGCTGAGCATAAAAGAAAAGCCAGCATCCTCAATGCGGTCACAAAACAACTTTAGACGCTCTTGCGCGAGGTCATTGAATGCCTCTTTTGCATAGTCGTTGAAAGATGATGTGTTGCTCAACGGGCGATAAGGTGGATCAAAATAGAATAGGGTGCACCCTTTTGCCCTGTTGAAGGTCTGTTGATAGTCGCCCGTCATAATCTCTACGTTCTGTAACAAGTCACTATCAGCATATATTGTTGTAGGGTCGCAAATAGTAGGGGTTTCATATTTTCCAAATGGCACGTTGAATAATCCCGATTTATTGACTCGGTAGAGTCCGTTGAAGCAAGTGCGGTTCAGAAAGAAAAACAGGGTGGTATTTCTAATTGGGGTGAGGGATTTTGTATTGAACTCATCGCGTATCATCATATAGAATTGCTTTCGTACATCTTCAGATTTCAGCGAATAGTATTCATGCTGAATCCCCTTGAGAGAGGCGACAAGTTCTGTCGGAGTATCACGCACAACCTTGTAACAGGTTGTAAGGTCATCGTTAATGTCATTAATGACTGCCGTTTTGATATTTTTGTGGTTTTGGAGCATATGGAAAAGCATTGCTCCTCCACCCACAAAAGGTTCAATGTAAGTGACATCCTCCCATCGATCAAAGTCAGCTGGCAGCAATGCCTCCAGTTGTTCGATGAGCTGGCCTTTCCCGCCAACCCATTTGATGAATGGTTTTGCCTTCATTTGTTGTTGTTTTTGTATGTTATCGAATCTTCATACCACGTTGTCCAAAATGTATCACCATCACCATCGTCGTATAGTTCGTTGAATTCCTCATCTGTAAGATGCTTGTGCAGACATTCATCTGAGCAAAATGTTTTGCAGCCGTCAATTACATAGCCTTCTATCATCGGTCTGCCACATTCTTCGCAGACACGGAAACAATCTAATTTGTCACACAATTTTTCCCAAAACTCTGCATTAGACGTATGAGACATTAGCCCCTCTTCAAATTCACCCCATAAACCTGGACTTTGTTTGCATTCCTCGATGAGAAAATCATAAACTATTTTGTTGTTGTATTCTTTTTCCATGTCATGCTACGTTTGAAAAGTAATGCCCCTTCCGGCAGGCACCGAGGTACATCGTATCTCCCTCGGAGAGTTCGTGGGCCTTTCCCTGTTTTATCTTGTCGAGAATTACCTCGTAATCGTGGCGAATAATCAGCAAGTCCTTCTTTGGCAACTTCCACAGAACGGAAAAAACGAACTCCAAGTCCAGGTTGTCGCAATTCTTATGATGCAGATAGAAAAGCAACAGCATCAACCGACATTTAAGATAAAAGTGTGAATGCTCAAAGTCGTCTTTTATAACCTCGCAGTAGTTAATCATATTGCACACAAGCCGTTCCTTAATAAGGTAATCATCCTGCTTGCTTTTCTTTAGCGGGGTGCATTTCAACTCCATTCCCGCCTCCGAAAAGTCGGCACCTTCATAGTTGTTCGTTTCAAGCAAAAAGAAGATATTTTCTACCATCTGTCCGAGGCTACCTTTACCTTTCTTGGGCTCGTAATCCTCCCATACGAAATCCCGTAAGGTCTTTCCCAATAAACTTTTGCTGTGTTCAAAGATGCTTATGGCATCTTTAATGTTGTATGGTAGTGAGGATTTTATGTGTGAAATAGGTGCCATTATAGTTGATGTTGATTGGGGTAAACTGCGTATGTTGCCTACTTTATCAAAGTGCAAAAATACTCTTTTTTTCTGGAATGGCAAAAATTATTTTTCAACAGCGCAGGTGATAGATTCCAGACCAATATGCAACTAATGAATGTAAAGACAGATAAATTAATGTTATGGTAGCTCAAGGCTTCCCCTCCTTTTCTGTGTACCATCGTTAAACCGTTGAGAGTTGGGAATAGAGAGTGGTTGAGTGAGTTTAAGATAGAAATGCGCAGAAAGATTCAGTTGGAAATGGAAGGTGGAAGGGTGTGCGTTGGTCGCCGTGTATGGTTGTCCTTTGGTATTCTGTCCATTTCGGCCACGATTTTGTTTGCCTTGTATTTATTGTTCATGAATGAAAGTAGAACGAAATCGAAATCGAAATAAAGGTGAAAGGCTCTGACGGGGGCGGAGGCTAGAGGGCGGCGAGCTGGGCGAAGTGGTCGATTAGGTGGTCGGGGGAAGCGGTGAGCAGCTGCTCACGGCTTTGGTTGCCGTAGGTGACGCCGCAGGTGTGGCATCCGGCGGAGGCACCCATCTGTAGGTCGTATATGGTGTCGCCTATCACGAGGGTGTCGGCTGCGTCGAGGCGCATCTTGTCGAGGACTTTGAGTGCCAGGTCGGGTGCGGGCTTGGGGCGCAGGGCTTCGTCCTCGCCAAATACCTGTCCGAGGGGGATATGTCGGATGATGCCCAACTGCTGCACCAGCGGGTCGAGCGACATGTGGTGGCGTGAGGACACGATGGCCATGCGGATGCCGCATCTATGCAACAGTGACAGTGTTTCAAGCACTTGTGGGAAGAGGGAGATGTGTTTGAGTGCCAGGGCGGGGAATATCTCACGGTAGATGTCGGTGGCCTCCTGTATGCGTGCTTCGGGGGTTGCGGTGGCCAGACGGAAACAGTCGGGCAGCGGCAGCCCGATGGTTTTGACTATGGCTGCTGGGTCGGCGGCGGGGAGGCCCATGCGGCTGAGCGTGCCTTGCACGGTGCGGATGATGCCCTGGCTGGTGTCGGCCAAGGTGCCGTCGAAGTCGAAAAGGAAGTTCTTGTACATCATACATAAGTTAACGTAAGAACCGAAAGAAAAGTATGGCAAAAAGGGGCGGAATGATTTTTTTTCCGTATCTTTGCACGTTGAAAAAATAGTACATTATGGACACTTCTATTCTTCATCAGCTTTTTGTTCAGCATTTTGGCTCGGAGGAGGGCAGCCTGTGGGCCGCACCCGGCCGCATCAACCTCATAGGGGAGCATACCGACTATAATGGCGGGTTCGTCTTCCCGGGTGCCGTCTGTCAGGGCATTACGGCCATGATTCGTCCCAACGGGGGGTGTCGTGTGCGGGCTTATGCCGTGGATTTGGACCGCCTGTGCGAGTTCGACATCGCCGACGAGAAGGGTCCCGAGTCGGTGCATTTCCGCTACGTTTATGGTGTGGTGCGTGAACTGATGGCTGCCGGAGTGCCGGTGGAGGGGTTCGACACCGTCTATGCCGGCGATGTGCCGCTGGGCGCGGGAATGAGTTCCTCGGCCGCCTTGGAGTGCTGCTTTGCCAATGCGCTGAATGCGCTGTTCGGCGGCGGGCTGGACAAGATGACGCTCGCCCGCATCGGACAGGCCACTGAGCATAAATACGTAGGTATGAACTGCGGCATCATGGACCAGTTTATCTCTATGCATGGTCGGGAGGGTCACCTGGTGCGGCTGGACTGCCGCAGCGGCGAGTTCGAGTATTTCCCCTGGCATCCCAAGGGCTACCGCCTGGTGCTGGTGAACAGCTGTGTGAAGCATGAGCTGGTAGGGTCACCCTATAACGACCGTCGCAACAGCTGCGAGCGGGTGGCGCGTAAAGTGGGTGTGGAGACCCTGCGCGACTGCTCGTGGGAGCAGCTGGAGGCCGTGAAGCAAAGCATTAGCGAGGAGGACTATATGCGCGCCAAGTACGTCTTGGGTGAATACGACCGTGTGATGGCCGTCAGCGAGGCCCTGCAGTGCGACGACTATGAGGCCGTCGGGCGGCAGATGTACCTGACCCATGAGGGGCTGAGCCGCGACTACGAGGTGAGCTGCGAGGAGCTAGACTTCCTCGTCGACGAGGCGCGCCGCTGCGGTGTCGCCGGCAGCCGCATCATGGGCGGAGGCTTCGGCGGCTGCACTATCAACCTGGTGGCCGACGACCGCTACGACACCTTTGTGGACACCGTGGCCCAGAGCTACAAGGCCCAGTTCGGGCGCGAGTGCAAGGTCATCCCCGTGGTGATAGGCGGCGGGGCGAGGAGGATTGCCCATTAGCCTCCTTTGCCGCGTAAGGCCAGGTACTATTTGGGAAATCGTGGTTTTTTGGAGCGGAACATTTGTTCGTAAGAAAAGTATTCCTTACGGCCGTCGGGATACCACATAATCACAGCGGGGAAATGCGTTATTTGATAGATGGCTGTATATTGGTCTGATACGTTCGGGATTCGGTCGTATACGATGGGCGGGCAGCTGTTTTTTGGGAAAAAGACCGGTACAATGCTTGCCTCGTTTCTTAACAGGGTTACTTGTAAGCCAGGAATAAGTACTATAACTGACCTGCCAGCCTTCTTTTGCGACCAGCGCACCGCATAGTCTGACAAAGACTGCATGCATTGATGGCAGTGGGCGGAGTTGTATAGAATCATCATCACTTCTATGCTGTCGGGACGGTCAAGGTATTCGCCCCGAATGGTGGTTGCAAAGGGCCTTACTTGTGGGTGTACGGCCAGGTGTGCCACGGTGATGAAGAAGAATAGAAAAAGTGGTGTGCTCCTCATTTTGTCATGTCGCCAAAATCATAAGTGTAGATGCGCAACTGTAGGAAATAGTTGTTATCCAAGAGATAGTCGTCTCGTTTAATGGTATATTCTTTTCCAGTGAGGTTGTCAAAAGAATCCATGCAGCCCATTGTGGTAAGGGTGACTATTTTACCCCCACATGCAGACACATAGTCTCCGGCAGAAAAGCCGAGTTGGATATGATTTCTCACAGTGTCGTGTGGGTTCAGCCAGTATCCCGCGTCCGTTATGTTGCATATGGAGGGCCGCCATTTTCCAGTTTTTTTTGACCAGAGGTCGATAGCCTTAAGATTTGAGTCGTGAGGCTTCCGTATAATCATTAGTTGTTCATTGTCCAACAATAAGACCCACATAATCATGTCTGATTTCACATTCTTGTCTTGGACGGTGTTCATGATGTCTACTGCCTGGGTCCATTTATATTTTGAGGCCTTGTGTATTATGTGGTATGGCAGCGGATGCCAATGGTATTCGTCGTAGTGTGTGCTGTCGGTCTGCTGTAGGGCAAGATTATATTCGATAAAAGAATATTCATTGTTATGTGTCCATATGATTTTTCCATTGCGGTAATCGGCAGATGCCATATTGCTGAAATAAGTGTTGAGGGTGGAATTCAAATAGGGATGTATTGCACCCATGACCTTCCCCTTTTCTATATTGTAAAGGTACATGGAGGTGCGGTGCTTTCGTCGGCTATGGTAAGCGTCTACGAATAGGATGGTATGTTTGTCAACCATCTGAGCCTTTTCAAAGTTAAAGGGGATTTTTATACTATTCCTTTTTTTGTAGGAGCCGTCCTCCTCAAGGCAATACACTAAGGCTCGTCGGTATGTGCAAAGGACAATGAGGCTGTCCCAAATGGCGACAGCCTTGAATTGATTGCTAAGGTTCTTTTGTAGGTAATGGCTGATGCCCTGTTCGTATATCCGTATTGTGTCCACATTGTAGGTATCGGTATGAATATGGTATATTACGATTGTGTCGCAACCTAAACGTGCGTCATAACAGGTGAAGACATATCTATTGTCAAAACTTGCCATGACTGGGTGTTTGGTGGTTCCACCAGTTTCGTTCTTGAATGAAAGTAACGTGTCCAAATGGCAGTATTGGCTTATGTCCGTTTTTTTTAAGATGCCATTATTGTCCTGTGCTAGGGTAGTGGAACAGAAAAGGTGCAGAAGCACTATTGAATAAATCCACTTTTTCATGTAGGGAAGATGAGTTAAATGGCTTAATACAAATCAACAAATTGAGTAATGTCTTTTATTTCAATGGTAATGTTGGCATCACAGTTGGCATTACCATTGATCCATCTGGCAGTTAAGAGAATTATTAATAATTGGTTGTTTTGCCATATTGATAGTGTTCTAGACACAGTTCCTGTACTTTGCTCACTGCTATATAATATACCGTCAATTTCGTCAAGCATTTCATCCGTCAAATTGTCAATAGTCGTTCTGCTAATTGAGAAACCATTGAAGCTAATTGGTGATGGTGTGCGGTCAACCGAACTCCATCTACATTTAACATTACCAGGATCCTCACAATCCAAACGGTGTATCTCAACGTATTCTCCGTCTGGGGTTACTTGAAAAGATACGGAGGCTTTAACTGTCGAATAGCGGGCTTTTGCGACTTCTAAGATGTCCCACCACGGTTGCCGTCCATTTGATTCATTAATAACAGAGATGATTCTTGTTTGTTGAGCAAAACTAGTGCTCGCAAATAATGCTACTAGTAGAGCAAATAATAATCCTTTTTTTTTCATGTTTAAGTTATTGATTTTAATTTGTTTATTTCTACTGATTGTTTATTGTGTTATTGTGTTTTTTTGTTCTCAATGTTGTTATGGATTTGACTACATTCACGGTGCAAAGATACGAAAAAAATCCAAAAACGCAAGTTTTTTTCTAAAAATAACAGGGCAAACGCATCAAATTTTTGTTCTTGGCTCTTATGTAGTATATGACTGATTTCTATCATACTTTCTCAATGTCGCGTCTCTCCGAGACGCTGAATAGTAGGGGATTTGTTGCCCTCACACTGCGTTCCTTGTGTGGGGTTTCTTCGAGACGTTGCTGCATCTCGGCATAGCCCGAACAAGTTCGGCTCTGCACTCGACTTCCGCAACGTTATTGAGATTTATCCTCTTCGAGGCTGGTGAAAATCAGTCAAATATAGCATAAGAGCGTTGTTCTTTTATGAGGTTTTAGTGTCTTCGTTGGAGGTTTGTGCGGATAATGGGCTGCGCAATAATTAAAGCCTGTCTGCGTTATTAAAGAAAAATAGTATTCATGTTATGAAGAGATTATTCCTTTTTTTGATGGTTTCACTGCTTTTAGAGGCAGGGGAGGCGGTTGCCAAGGAACAGCAGTTTACATTGAAGTCGCCCGACGGCAAGTTAGTGACACATATTGTGGCGACGCCCGAGGACGAGATAACCTACGACATCGTATATAACGGGGTCACTATTATGCTTCCCTCGCATCTGGGGCTGAACCGTGTCTATGGCAAGGAGGTGACGGGCAGCATGGTGGTGACGAAGGCAGCCACCAGCACCGTTGACGAGGTGGTCCCTTCGCCCTTCACGCGTCAGGCGCAAATGCGCAACCATTACAACGAGCTGACGCTGCGCATACGCAAAGACCTCAATCTCATCTTCCGGGCTTACAACGAGGGCATCGCCTATCGTTATCAGATATTCCAGCCCTGCACGGTGCGGTTTGAGAAGGTGCAGTACAACTTTGCCGCTGACTTTGAGGTCACGGTGCCGTATGTGACCAACTTCGACGAGGGGGACCACGACGCGCAGTTCGCCTCCTCGTTCGAGAACCTGTACACCACGCTTCCGCTGTCGAAGCTGGACACCCGCAGGCTCTGCTTCCTGCCGCTGCTGGTGCATGCCTCCCATGGGGTGAAAGTGTGCCTCACTGAGTCCACGCTGACCGATTACCCCGGCCTGTACCTCAAAGGGATGGGTGCCACCACTCCCGAGAGTCTGCCGGGCTTCAGGCTGGAGGGCGAACACGCCCCCTATCCCAAGACCTTGGAACAGGGCGGGCACAACAACCTGCAGATGCTGGTGAAGGAGCGGGAGGAGTATATTGCACAAGTGAACAAGGAGACGGTGATGCCGTGGCGTATAGCCATGGTGGCGAAGAACAGCGCGGAGCTGGCCATGAACAACATGAGCTACCTGCTGGGCGAGCCCTGCAAAGTGGCCGACCTCAGCTGGATTAAGCCGGGCAAGGTGGCATGGGACTGGTGGAACAACTGGAACATCGGCGGGGTGGACTTCAAGGCCGGCATCAATAACGACACCTACATGCACTATATCGACTTCGCTTCGAAGTACGGCATCGAGTACGTCATTCTCGACGAGGGCTGGGCGGTGAACAAGCAGGCCGACCTCTTCCAGGTGGTGCCGGAGATAGACCTGCCCCTGCTGGTGCAGTATGCCAAGGAGCGCAACGTGGGGCTGATACTGTGGGCGGGCTATTACGCCTTCGACCGCGACATGGAGCATGTGTGCCAGCACTACAGCGAGATGGGTATCAAGGGCTTCAAGGTCGACTTCATGGACCGCGACGACCAGATGGTCACCCAGTTTTACAAGCGGGCCGCCGCCATGTGCGCCAAGTACCACCTGATAGTGGACTTCCATGGGGCCTTCAAGCCCGCAGGGTTGAACCGTACCTACCCCAACGTGCTCAACTTCGAAGGGGTGGCAGGCTTGGAGCAGCTGAAGTGGGCGCCCGCCACATGGGACCAGGTGCAGTACGACACCGAGTTGCCCTTCATCCGCCAGACCTCAGGGCCTATGGACTACACCCAAGGGGCGATGCACAACGGCGCCAAGGGCTGCTATTATCCCTGCTGGAGCGAGCCGATGAGCCAGGGCACACGCTGCCACCAGCTGGCGCTGTACATCGTGCTGGAGTCGCCGCTGAACATGCTGTGCGACTCCCCCACCAACTATGAGAAAGAACCCGACTACACCCGCTTTGTGGCGGAAATACCCACGGTGTGGGACGAGACACGCGTGCTGCAGGGCGAGGTGGGCGAATATATCGTCACCGCTCGGCGCAAAGGCGACGTGTGGTATATCGGCGGCATCACCAATTGGACGGAACGGGACATCGCGATTGACCTGTCGGAGATAGAGATAGGGCTGCTAAATGCGTATGGCACGATATATACCGATGGAACTAACGCCCATCGAAAGGGTAGCGACTACGATGAGTATGGGATTATGGGCATGACGCAACTGAAGGTGCATCTTGCCCCCGGCGGCGGCTTCGTGGCTAAGATTCATCAATTACGATAGCCATGAGGCTCATTACCATAGTGGCCTTTCTGGGGCTGGCATTGCCGTCGTGGGCTCAGGATACGGTATACAAATACTGGGTGGAGCTGACCGACAAGGTGGGATGCGCTTACACTTTGCAGCAGCCCGAGGCCTATCTGTCGGCTCGCGCATTGGAACGGCGAGCCCGCCAACAGATTGCCGTCGACAGTTTGGACCTGCCGGTGAGTGAGGTGTACCTGAATCGTTTCCGCCAGGCTGGATTCATCGTGCAGAACCGCTCCAAGTGGCTCAACGGGGTGACCCTGTTTGCCGCGAGCGACACTCAGGCCGCGATACTCGACACGCTCCCTTTCGTGAAAGACTACCGGCTGTATGACCGAGGCCCGCGTAAGGCTCCTAATGTGAAGGTTCCCCGGAGGGGCGAGGAGGTGGAGCCGGTTCCTTTTGACACGCCATTTTCTCAGGGTTACTACGCCTATGCCTACGATGCCATCGCCCAGCTGGGCGGCATCCCGCTGCACAGGAGCGGCTACAGGGGTGAGGGAATGCTGATAGGCGTATGCGACGGAGGCTTTCCAGGGGTGGACAGTGTGCCCTTTTTCGACTCGCTGCGAGCCGAAAGACGCTTGGTGGCGACACGCGACTTCGTGTGGGACGACAACAATCTCTACAACATCCACATGCATGGTACTCTGGTGCTCTCCACCATGGCTGCCAATGTTCCTGGCCAGTTTGTGGGGACAGCCCCGAAGGCCAGCTATGTGCTGTGCCGCACAGAGAGCACGCTCAGCGAGACCCCCTTGGAGGAGTACAACTGGGTGGCGGCAGCCGAATATCTCGACAGCTTGGGGGCTGATATCGTCACCACCTCGTTGGGCTATTTCAGTTTCGACGACTCCACTTTGAACCATACGAATGACGACTTGGACGGACGCACTGTCGACATGTCTCGGGCGGCGGATATAGCCGTAAGCCGCGGCATGCTGGTCCTCAACGCTGCGGGCAACGAAGGCGATGCCGATTCCCCGCACCTCAATATCCCTGCCGATGCGGCCCGAGTGCTCACGGTTGGGGCGTGTAACTTGGATGGCGAAGTGTGTGACTTCAGTTCCTACGGTCCTACGGCCGACCTGCGGGTGAAGCCCGATGTGCTGGCCCAAGGCTACAAGGTCAGCTGCATCACCTCTGCCGGCCTGGTAAATCACGTCAGCGGCACCTCGTTGGCCTGCCCGCTTATGGCGGGAATGATGGCGTGCCTGTGGCAGCGTTACCCCGACCTGTCGCCCGGCCAGTTGTGCGACAGTGTCCGCAGCTGGGGCAGTCTGACAGAATCAGTAGACAATCGTGGCGGCTACGGCATACCCGACTTTGGACGTGCGGTGGGGACACCGCGGCCGGTTGGCATAAGGCAGGAAGCGGGGGTGGCTTTTCTCCTCTTCCCCAATCCGACTCATGACCAGGTGTGGTGTGTGCTGGATGATGCCGAGGTGCCGGAGGCCGCAGTGAGCATCATCGACGCTTGGGGCAGGGAAGTGCTGAGGCAGTCCATCCGAGCTACGGTTACCGTGCTTCCGCTTTCTGCGCAGCGCCCTGGTTGCTATTGGGTGAGGCTCCTCACATCTCGAGGGGTCAGCACTCGGAAATTGTTGCTGCAATAAAAAGTGTACTCCGCTTTCGACTTTTCCTCCCTTCGGTCGTATCATAGGGGAACAACAATTCGAAAGACTTCAAATATGAGCCCCGCAGAATATGAAATAGTCAAACGATGTCAGGCTGGCGACCGGTCGGCGTTCCGACCTCTGGTGGTTCAGTACCAGCGGATGGTCTTCTCGCAGTGCTTGAAGATGCTGGGCGACGAGGAGGAGGCAAAGGACATTGTGCAGGACACTTTCGTCAAGGCATGGCAGACGATTGGCCGATACGATTCGCGACATGCTTTCTCCACTTGGCTCTACACCATTGCCACCCGCCGCTGTATGGACCGCCTGAAACAGCTTAGACGCCTTGTCCCGCTGCCCGAAGATGTGGAGCAGCTACAGCTCTTCTTAAGCGAGGACACAGCGCATCGACAGTTGGAGAATAAGGAGCTGGCCTCGATAGTCAGGACGCTGACCGCAGAGCTGGGCGACAAGCAGCGGGTGGTCTTCACCCTTTGCCAGCTCGAAGGGCTGGAGAGCGACGAGATAGAAGAAATAACGGGCATGGATGCCCAGCAAGTAAAGTCCAATCTCTATGCAGCAAGACAGAACATCAAAAAACGTTTAAAGAAACTAGGATATGAATGACACTGACAAAATACTCGACACGCTGACGGCTCGGTTGCAGCAACAGGCCCGGCTAGAGGATGAGGAGGCGATGGCCGACCTTATCATGAGCCGCATCGAAGAAGCTGAGCAGGCACCCAAGAAACTGCGTCCTCTCCAGCACAGTTGGTTTATGCCGCTGAGAGTGGCCGCGTCGGTGGCCTCGCTGCTGTTTGTCGGCTATTTCATTTTGCTGAATTACCAGCAGCCAACCAAGGCATACGCCCAGGTGTGTTATCTCCCCGATATGGAACGGTATCAAATCAGCCTCTCCGACTTTCCCTCTGCCAACACTCCCCGGGAATTATATAGGTGCTATATGGAGGAAAAGAACGAGCGGACCTTTTATCATAATGAATTTAAAAGACTAAGACATGAAAACCTCTAGATTTTTCTCCCTGCTTGCGATGGCAGGGCTGTTGGCCTCCTGCTCGGAGCAGGATATACAGATGCGTACCACCATCCAGCGCGACGGCTCGTGTCGGCGCGAGGTCTCCTTCACCGCCGACTCGGCAACGCTTGTGGGACATCCCGATGCCGAAACACAGTTGCTGTTGGTTCTGTCGGACAGCGTATGGGTCAAGACCTGGGGCATAAAGGGTGATACGGCTCGTCATGCCTATCCCATGACCGTCCGGCAGTACGGCAAGCTCCATACATCGCTGCCCACCAATAACGTGGCCGACACTTTGTCTATCTTTGCCGAGCGAGGCTTCTCCTCGGTGGAAGAGATGGCCGCAGCACCCATAGTGCTATCCGCCGGAATGCCTTTGCTCCCTCAGGCTTCGCTCACCAAGCGTTTCCGCTGGTTCTATACCTATTACACATACGAGGAGACTTACCTCCACCAGACTCAGTTGCTCTACTACCCGCTCGACAAATTCCTTAACGATGATGAGGCATCCTACTGGTTCACCGGCGAGCCCGACCTGATGCAGGGTTATTCCCCAATTGAGAAGAAGGAGACTTACGACATGCTGGAGGAGCAATGTGACCGCTGGCTGGTGGCGAACTATGTGGCCGCTGCATACGATGCGGTGGAATTCAAAGGGACGGGAGAAATGTGTGATTCGCTGTATGACCTCTCTTTGGACGAGAGTGCCTATCGGGCCAACCGTGACTCACTGGTCAGTTATGCCCTCGACCACCAGTTTTCGTTGGGCGATGATATCGACTCACTTTTCATTTCTTATTTTGGCGATGGTGTTTCGGTTCCGGCCTTTGCCTCTAGCACTATCGAGCGGAAGCTGGATACCTGTATGAATGCTATCGTGGAACTGATGTCGCTCAAGATGGATTACTGGCTGGTGCTGCCAGGCAAGATAGTGGATGCGGGAACCGGCATTTTGGACGAGGGGGCTGTCCGTTACCGGTTGACGGGCAACCGCCTTATTCCGCACGACTACACTATCACCGCCACCTCCCGTGCCGTCAACGTCTGGGCCTTTGTGGTCACCATACTCGTCATCCTCCTCGCTGTTGTCACTCTTTTCCTGTCGCCGAGAAGGAGGACGAACTAAGATTGTCGTATTACCACAGCACATCCGCCGCCGGGGGCCAGATGCAGATGCAACTTGCCGTCGGCGGTTACCTTTTCAGTGTATACCTTATAGCTGGTGGGGTTGGTATCGTAGTGGGCATCGTCCCCGTCGGCATAGAGGGTGGCCGTGTAAGGGGTTGCGGTGTTGGGGAGGAAGTCGAGGGGGATGTCGATGTCGCGAGGATGCTCGTTGGTGACGGCTCCGAGGTAGTAGGTGTCACCAGCACGGCGGACGATGACGACATATTGTCCCGGCTCGCCTTCGAGGGCTCGCGACCAGTCGCAGTCGGGGTTATAGTCGCGGAAGAACTGGAACATGGGGTGTATGTCTTTCTTGCCGTCGGGCAGGGCGGTTTGGTAGTTATCAATCAGGTCGGCGGCCATCACCAAGGGGGAATAGATGACTACCCACAGGGCACATTGTTTGGCAAGGGTGGTGTGTACGCGGCATTCGCGGGCGTCACGCTGGTTCCACTTGCGGCAGTCGGGGTTGTCTTTGATGTGCTGGTAGGTGATGTCGAAGATGCCGGGCGTGTAGTCCATAGGCCCTGCCAGTAGGCGGGTGAAGGGGAGGATGGTGGTGTGTGCAGGGCTGTTGCCTTCGCTCCAGGCATTCCATTCCATGCCGCGGGCTCCTTCGCCAGTCATTAGGTTGGGATAGGTGCGGCAGAGGCCGGTGGGCTTGATGGGCTCGTGCACGTCAAGGGCTATCTGGTGGTCGGCGGCACATTGGACTGCCTTCTGATAGTGCTTCACGCCATATTGCGAGTGGTGCAGCTCGTGGTTGGGGAAGCCGCCCGCATAGCCGGTCTTCACATAGTGTATGCCATGGTCCTGGCACCACTGGAAGGCCCGTCCCATCTCTGCCTCGTAGTGGGGTATGTTGCCGCCGGTCTCATGGTGCATGATGATTTGTACACCCTTGCTGTGGGCGTAGGCGATGACCCGCTCCACGTCGAAGTCGGGTGCGGCATGGAGGAAGTCGAACACCTGTGTGCCTCCCCATTGCTCCCATCCGCGGTTCCAGCCCTCGAAAAGCACCGCATCAATATTGTTCTCTGCGGCGAAGTCGATATACTGTAGCGCATTGGCGGTGGTGGCTCCGTGACGGTGGTCGGGTGTCCAGCTGTTGATGCCCAGATGCATGCCCCACCAGATGCCGATATATTTCAGGGGACGCGACCAGGCGTAGTCGGTGGTGTGGTATATGTCGTCCCAGTCCCAATTGCAGTTGAGGATAAGGCTGCTGTTGATGAGGTCTACGGCCTTGCGCCCTAGCGTCAGCGTCCGCCAAGTCGATTTTGGGAAACCCTCGAGGGCGGCGACGGTGCCGCTGCCCGTGTTGTCGGGCGAAAGCCAGGTGTGGAACGTCAGGCTGTCGAGGCTGTCGCGTACCAGGGTCATCTCAGGCATGTCGTACAGGGCGGCCTCGTGTATGGAACCGTATATGCCGCACGCGGGTAGGTGGAAGGTAAACGGGGTGTTGGCATCGGAAGTCTGCGACAGCGGCTGCTCGCGGTAGGCGAACTCGTAGCTCTCGAAGTTGGCGGGGATGCTCCAGCAGGTGCCGTCGTGGGCAAAACGATAGGTGGTGCTTTCGCCCGTCAGCACGAGGCTGTCGGCATAGATGTATTCAAACTGGAACGCCACTCCGTCGTCCGCCACGCGTAGCTCAAGCAGCATCTCGATGGAGTCGTTGCTCAATAGTGTGATTAGAAGGTTGTTGTAGTGCGACTCGACAACCTTGTTTTCGCCCCAAAGGAGGGTGGCGGTGTCGTTGAAGCTTGTGTGGAGAATGTCGTCAGTCAGTTGGAAGCCGCTATTAAGGTCGGTGCTGTCGGCCGTTGTGAATCCGATATGGGTGATGGCAAGCACTTCTTTTTTGTCGTTCTTCACGCTGATGCAGGGTGAGCCTTCGCTGTCAAGATAGAAGCGGGCACTGATGTGGCCGTCGGGCGAAACGACTAGTTGGTCGTCGTTGCGACAAGCAGACAACAGGTATGTGGTCAAGCCGATAGCCAGCAGTATGAGCCGATAGGAGAGCAGGGGTTTCATCATTTCATCAGTTCGGCTAAGAGGATGGCACAGGCCACCGATGCGTTGAGCGACTCGGCGGTGCCTCCTATGTTGGGAATCATGACGCGGTGGGTGACGAGTTGTTGTACTTCGGGTGTGATGCCGCGGCTTTCGTTGCCGATGACCAAAACGGAGCCGCCCGGCTGCAAGTGCAGCGGATGGCTGTCGCCCCAGATGTTGTCGCCGTCCAGCAATGCCCCATACACAGGCATACCGCATTCCGACAGGTACGAGGGCAGGTTGGTGTATATAATCTCGGTGCGGAAAAGGCTGCCCATGGTGGACTGCACCACCTTGGGGTTGTAGCACGACACAGTGCCTTCGGAGCAGACGATGCGGCGGATGCCGAACCAGTCGGCAGTGCGGATGATGGTGCCCATGTTGCCAGGGTCCTGCAAGTGGTCGAGGGCAAGTGTAAGGAACGGGTGCTTGGAAGTTGTTTGCACAATGGGGCGGGGGAGGAGCATCCAGACCTCGTTGGGGGTACGTAGGTTGCTGAGCCTGTCAAGCGCATTGTCGTCAACCTCAATCACTTCGGCATCTGAGGGCAGATGAGGGTGCTCAGAAAGCCACAAATTAGTCGCGCAGATGGTCTTTATAGGTAGTTTTGCAGCCAGTACTTCCTCGCACATCTTCACCCCCTCCACAACAAATACTGACTCCTCGTCACAAACCTTTTGTTGCTTGTATACAGCAAGTTCTCGTGTTTTTGTCTTTGATATCATAAGGCAAAGATACATTTTTTTTCGAAATTAATTTGGTCATGTCGGAAAAAGTTAGTAATTTTGCAGCCGATTTTCGAATCAGCATGGTGGGCGTAGTTCAGCTGGTTAGAGCGCCAGATTGTGGATCTGGAGGTCGTGGGTTCGAGCCCCACCTCCCACCCAAGGAGCAGGTCGGACGACCTGCTCCTTGTATTTCAATACACACATGAAGAGTGGTGAAAAACACGCATAACAACAATGTTCACTATTCGCTCTGTATGAGTGCGATGCGAGAATTGCAACGCATGCCATTACGTCCTTATTCACGTAAGCAAAAACTAGACTAGGCAAGATTGTCCTTCTTGTGTCTTCTACTAATTCTTTTTCAAAACAACCTTTTGTATTCTGCGACACCCATTCTCATTCTCAAAATCATATGAAACTCATAATATCTTTACCCAACTATCATCGTAGTTGATTTGCCGTAAGGTCTCTTCAACATTCAATAGTGGAGGCTGCTTAATCTTGAACCTAACTGCGTTTTTTGGTATGCGGGTGTGAATGGTAAACTGTGAGCCATGTGGTTGCCAAGTAAACCGAGTTTCGTCACTTTCAATGTCCACACCTATGAGGTTGCCGTTTTGGTTCTCTTTCCACAGATATTGGTTTACCACGAAACGGTGGTTTTCTTCTTCAAAAAGAGTGTATGTGAGCAAGTCGTTACTGCGAACAAGGATACAGTTACGGACGGGGTTATAATAGTCGTTGGCTATGTTGACACGTTCGTTCCAAATGTTGAGTACGGCGCGACCAGTCTTTTGAATGTCCTCATGTGGGTCGGTGATTCCATAGGAATAGTCGGGTGAACAACGGCCGCTTATTAGTCTTACTTGTGCATCCTCACGATGTGGGTTAGTTGACTTGACGGTTTTCATTGACCATGCCATTTTCTTGTATTCCACATCAGCGATGCCTAGAGGTGATTGCAAATGGTTACCTCCGATAGCCTCCGCAAAAACATCGCCCCAGTCATTGCCAGTAAGGTCTGTACGCCCAATACATAATAGATAGACAAGGCGTTTACCTATCGCTCTAGTATAAAGTATGACTGATTTTTTTCCAATCTTTCCCATTGTCGCGTCCCTCCGGGACGCTGAGTAGTAGGGTTTTCGTTGACCCCACACTGCGTTCCTTGTGTGGGGTTATTGAAATTCAGCATCTTCGAT
>JAFWOP010000121.1 GCA_017545365.1 Bacteroidales bacterium | reverse complement strand
GGTTTTGTACTACAAAAGCTATGGTTTTGTACTACAAAAGATATGGTCTTGTACTACAAAAGATATGGTCTTGTACTACAAAAGATATGGTCTTGTACTACAAAAGATATGGTCTTGTACTACAAGACCACCTTTTTCGGTGAAAACCGACTAAAACGAAACAGTTTTAAGGGGCAATCAGTCCATAGCTGAGCAGTAGCGTGAAAAACGCGGATCCGACCCCTCTCAAAACTGGCTCATACGCAATCCACCAAGGAACTCATTCAAAAAATCGAATTCTCAGAGGGGTCAATGTAAAGATTTTTCAGAAGGGGTCGAAAAGAGAAAGCTGACTGGGAACAAGATCGTAAGGACCAGAAGGCATGGTACGCTTTAGCACGTCGAGCTGCAAGTCTTTGCCAACAATGATGCCATAGCTGCGGAGAATGGTCTCCACTGTCTTGCGGGCGAGCTCAGGGTGATTGTTCTCCTGAGAGAGGTGACAGAGCCACACGTGGCGCAGCCGCTCTCCCATATATTGTGCTATTGACTCGGCACAGACACGGTTGTTCAGGTGTCCGGTGCCGCTCTGGATGCGTGTCTTCAGATGCTGTGGGTATGGGCCGTTCAGCAACATTTCCACATCGTGGTTGGCCTCCAGCACGAGAAAGTCTGCCCGGCCGATATACTGCCCCATCTCTTCTGTGACTCGTCCGGCATCGGTGATGATGCAGAAGGTGATGCCCTGTGCTTCAATCTGGTAGCCCACATTGTCGCTGCTGTCGTGGGGAACGGCAAAGGGCGTCACACGGAAGGAGCCAAGCTCCACGGTATTGCCCGGAACGAGATAGTGGCGCAAAACGGCATCCACTTTATGGGCAACGCAGTAGTTTCGGTCTATACCCTGATGAACAGCCTCCGTGGCATACACGGGAAGATGCAGTTCATGGCTCATACTACCCACACATTTGATGTGGTCGGCATGGTCGTGAGTGACAAGCAGAGAGTGAACGCGACTCAACGGCAAGCCATAGTTCTTGGCATGTTTCTTCAACGAGCGCACACCGACACCGGCATCTATCATCAAGGCGTCGCTATCAGTATACAGTGCATAGTTGTTGCCACTGCTCCCACTGCCAAAAGATATGAATTTCAGCATTAGTTCTCTGGTCTTTAGCGGCTGCAAAGGTAACAAAAAATCCTGACACAGTATCAAACTATGCCCAAAAGGTTGTTAAAGGTTGTTAAAGCATAGGTGTTTTGTTTGCGTAATAACAAAAATTGCTAACTTTGCAGACGTAATTAATAAACCCAAGATTATGGAACAATCAGAGAAGAAAGTATTATCGCTCAAGACGCTCACGAAAAGCACCGTGTGGGACGTTCAGGAGAACGACATTTTCCGTATGTTGGAAAATGCCGAGAAAGATGCCGAACAGAAGGACAACGTGCGCCACTATGCCGACATCATCCGCTCGGCCTTTATGATAGAGGACATCACCCGCGAGCCGCAACCCGTCAGGGCAAAGTATGAGAAGCTGGGCTACAAGGTGGGTCAGGTGCGCCTCGACGAGGGTATGAGAAGTCTGTGGGCCATCAAGAAACGACCCATAACGAGAGTCACCGACCTCACCTACGAGAACATTCGCCACATCACGGCCGCAAAGCTCATCGAGGTGCTCGACCGTAACTTCGGCGGAGGGTGGGACTCGCTCTCGCAGAGCATCAAGGACATCATCGAGAACGGTTTCGACATCTCTACCACCACCCTGCCCAAGGAACGGCTGCACAAGAAGGGCGGCATGTATGAGAAGAAAATCGAGGACGGATTTGAGGTGCTCGAAGTGCCCAAGGGAACGTGGGTGGAAGCCATCTTCGCCAAGGCCAAGCCCGAGGCTGAGAAGCCCAGGATGAAGTTCAACAACTACTCCGACGACGAGGACAACGAGGACGAGGACATCGAGATAGAGGACACCTTCAACAAGCCCGACGAGGACGATATAGAGATTGCGGAGCCCAACGACGACGAGATTACCGAGGAGAACTACTCCACGATGATGGACCTCGGTTCGGGAGACCCCGACGAGGAGGCAGAAGAGCTGTCGGACTACGTCGAAGAATAAAACTTCCCCCAAACCTCAAATCTCAAATCTCAAACCTCAAATCTCTGATCGAAATGAAACACACATTATTATTATTATATAGCCTTGCTCTAAGCGCACTGACCATGAGTGCAGCACCCAAAGTGAAAACCACCATCGACCGCATAGACCCCACCGACTGGTATGTCGGGCTGAAGAACCCCAGCGTGCAGCTGATGGTCTACGGACAGAATATTCGTGATGTGGCCGACGTCACTACTGACTATCCGGGTGTCCGCATAGACAGTATCGTCAGGCTCGACTCGCCCAACTACCTGCTCGTCTACCTCAACGTGAAAGACGCACAGCCGGGCGAGATGAAGCTGAACTTCATAGCTCCGAAACAGAAGCTTAAACCCTGGAGCTACCAGTTGAAAGCTCGTGAGATGAAGGGTACTGAACGTAAGGGCTTCGACATCAGCGACGTGCTCTATCTGCTTATGCCTGACCGCTTTGCACAGTCAGAAGGCCACAAGAGCCTGTTACCTGGCATGCGCCAGTATCGTGAGGACCGCAACGCTCCCTCCCTGCGCCACGGTGGCGACCTCGAGGGACTGCGCCAACACCTCGACTACTTCAACGAGCTGGGTGTAACAGCCTTGTGGTTCACGCCCATCCTCGAGAACGACTCTCCCGACATGATGGACACCTACTCCACCTACCACGGCTATGCCTGCACCGACTACTACCGTGTGGACCCACGCTTCGGCACCAACGAGGAGTACCGCCAGCTCATAGATGATTGTCACAAGAAAGGTCTGAAGGTGGTCATGGACATGATTTTCAACCACTGTGGCTTTGAGCATCCCTGGGTGGCCGACATGCCGTCGAAGGACTGGCTTAACCTCAGCGACTGGCTGAAGGAGAGCGGTGGAAAAAGCGACCCCAGTGGCACTAGCTTCCTGCAGACGAGCTATAAGCTGACACCCGTGCTCGACCCCTACGCCAGCGAGGTTGACAAGCGCGAGACACAGGAGGGATGGTTCGTATCGACCATGCCCGACCTGAACCAGAGCAACCCGCATCTCATGCGCTACCTCATTCAGAACAGCATCTGGTGGATAGAGACGGCCGGCATCGACGGCATCCGCATGGACACCTATCCCTATGCCTTCCGCGAGCCTATGGCACAATGGATGAAAGAGTTGGATGATGAATATCCCAACTTCAACACCGTTGGTGAGACGTGGGTCACCGTGCCCGCCTATACCGCTACGTGGCAGAAGGACTCTAAACTCTCTGACATGAACTCCTACCTGAAGACCGTCATGGACTTCTCGTTCCAGGAGGCCCTTGATTCCTGCCGCTATGAGGAGACCGACAACTGGTGGCGCGGCTATAACCGCATCTACAACTCGTTCGTCTACGACTACCTCTACCCCAACCCGTCGAGCGTCATGGCCTTCATTGATAACCACGACACCGAGCGCTTCCTCGCCAATGGGCAGGACTCGCTGATGCTGAAGCAGGCCCTGGCTCTGCTGATGACCATTAAGCGCATTCCGCAGCTCTACTACGGCACGGAGATTATGATGAACGGCACGAAGGAGGTCACCGACGGCTACGTGCGCAAGGACTTCCCCGGCGGATTCCCCGGCGACGATCATAGTGCCTTCACCAAGGAAGGACGCACCAAGGCTGAGAACAACATGTTCAACTGGCTCTCACGACTGCTCCACTGGCGTAAGTCGACCGACCTGATTAGCAAGGGAACGATGACGCAGTTTATTCCCTCTAACGGCATCTATGTCATCGCCCGCAGGCTGGGCAACCAAACATCGCTCACCATCCTGAACGGCACAAAGAAAGCTGCAACGCTTGACCCCAAGCACTACGAGGAGGTCATCAAGGGAACAGCCCGCTGGAAAGATGTACCCACAGGCCGCTACTACGACCTCTCGAAGCCACTTGAGCTGAAACCCCGCCAGACGTTGGTGCTTACTAATTAAAAGTGGAGTGAAGGGGGAGTGAAAGGGGAGTGAAAGGGACGTTACTAATTGTGTAGCAAAGGAAGTAACGTCCCTTTCACTCCCACGAGCGAAGCGAGTTCACTCCCCTTTCACTCCTCTTTCACTCCCCTTTCACTTCCCTTTCACTCCCTAAAAAGACTATATGGAAAAAAGTATATTCGCAAAGCTGATTGCCCAGGACTTGGGCCTCAGCCTGGAGGTAGTGGGCAATACGCTGACACTCCTTGAGGAGGGTTGCACCATACCCTTCATATCGCGTTACCGCAAGGAGCGCACTGGCGGTCTCGACGAGGTTCAGATAGCTGCTATCAGCGACCAGAGCCAACGGCTGCAGGATATTGCCAAGCGCAAGGAAACCATCGTCAAGACCATCACCGAACAGGAGAAGATGACTCCCGAATTGCAACGCCGCATCGACGATTGCTGGGATGCCACCGTGCTCGAGGATCTCTATCTTCCCTACAAACCCCGTCGCCGCACCCGCGCCCAGATAGCTCGTGAACAAGGGCTGGAGCCATTGGCTGAAATCCTTATGCTCCAGCGTGAGCGCGACCCTGAACAGGCTGCCGCCCATCAATTGTCAATTATCAATTGTCAATTATCAATAGAGGAAGCCCTTCGTGGTGCTCAGGACATCATCGCCGAGAATATCAACGAGAATGAACGCTCGCGCCAGCAAATACGTGGGTTCTTCCGTCGCACGGCCATCATCAGTTCAAAGGTAGTAAAAGCCAAGGCCGACACCGACGAGGCCGCCAAGTACAGCGACTACTTCGACTGGAGCGAGCCGTTGCGCCGCTGCTCCAGCCACCGTCTGCTGGCCATGCGCCGTGGTGAGAGCGAGGGAATCCTTCGCCTGAGCATCGACCCCATCGATGACCAGGAGTGCATCGACAAGTTGAAAGACTTTTACGTTCGTAGCAACAACGCTTGTTCACGACTTGTCGCCGAGGCCGTGGAGGACAGCTACAAACGTCTGCTTAAACCCTCCATAGAAACCGAGTTCGCCGCTCTGAGCAAACAAAAGGCCGACGAGGAGGCCATCAGCGTCTTTGCCGAGAACCTGCGCCAGTTGCTCCTTGGTGCTCCCTTGGGACAGAAGCGCGTCATGGGCATCGACCCAGGCTTCCGTACTGGTTGTAAGGTGGTGTGCCTTGACGCACAGGGAAACCTGCTCCACCATGAAGCCATCTTCCCCCACCCTCCCATTAACAAGCGTATGCAGGCCACTGTCCACCTGCAGCAAATGATTGCCGACTACCAGATTGAGGCCATCGCCATCGGCAACGGGACTGCCAGTCGAGAGACCCGCGCCTTTGTGGAAGACTGTATTAAGGAAGGGGTGGGTCTTTTTGTAGTCAGCGAAGACGGTGCCTCCGTCTACTCTGCCTCGAAGGTCGCCCGCGACGAGTTCCCCGACGAGGATGTCACTGTTCGCGGTGCCGTCTCCATTGGCCGCCACCTCATGGACCCCTTGGCCGAGTTAGTGAAAATCGACCCCAAGAGCATCGGCGTAGGCCAGTACCAGCACGACGTAGACCAGACGAAGCTGAAGCACCAGCTCGATCAGACCGTGGAGAGCTGTGTGAACCTAGTGGGTGTGAACCTCAACACCGCCTCTAGCCACCTCCTGCAATACGTCAGCGGCCTGGGACCTGTGCTGGCAAAGAACATCCTGGACTTCCGTCGCGAGAACGGTCCCTTCACCTCCCGTGCCCAGCTGAAGAAAGTGCCACGCCTGGGGCCGTCGGCCTATCAGCAGTGCGCCGGCTTCCTGCGCATACCCGGAGCCAAGAACCCGCTGGACAATACTGCCGTACACCCAGAGTCATACGCCATCGTTGAGCAGATGGCGCAAGACCAGCAATGTACCGTGGCTGATTTGATTAGTAACAAGGAACTGCGCTCCCAGATAGACATCAAGCACTACACCACCGACACTGTGGGACTCCCTACCCTTCAGGACATTATGCACGAGCTGGAAAAGCCTGGCCGTGACCCACGAGAGCAGCTAGAAGAGTTCAGTTTCGACAGCCGTGTTCACGAAATCGAGGACCTCGTCCCGGGCATGATTCTGCCTGGCATCGTCACCAACATCACCAACTTTGGTGCTTTCGTAGACATCGGCGTTCACCAGGACGGTCTCGTACATATCTCGCAAATGGCGAACCGCCGCATTGCTCACCCCACCGACGTGGTGAAGCTTCATCAGCATGTGGAAGTGAAGGTCGTAGAAGTGGACATGCGCCGCCACCGCATCTCACTCACCATGAAGTTTTAGTATCAGCTCAAGGATCTCCTCCTCTTGGTCGGGTGCGAACCACGTCACTGCTGGGTCGCGCTTGAACCAGGTGAGTTGCTTGCGGGCATACCGACGGGTGTTTCCTTTCATGCGCTCCACAGCCTCCTCCAGCGACCAAGTGCCGTCAAGATAGGCAAACATTTCCTTGTAGCCCACGGTGTTTAGTGCATTCAGATGACGCATTGGCAAAAGACGTTGTGCCTCCTCTAGCAAGCCATTTGACATCATTGCGTCTACTCGGCGGTTGATACGTTCGTAAATTTCCTCACGGGGCAGGGTGAGGCCAATCTTGAGAATTGAGAATTGAGAATTGAGAGTTGAGAGTTGAGGATTGACCATTGACCGTTGACCATTGACTTTGACCATTGACCATTGACCATTGACCGTTGACCATTGGCCATTAAATCCTTCTTACGGAAAGAGGTGTAGGTTCTTCCTGTCATGTGACAGATCTCCAAAGCATGCACCACACGGCGAGGATTCTTGCGGTCCACGATGGCCCAGTGCTCAGGATCCAGCTGTCGCAACTCCTCACAAAGAGCCTCCAAGCCTTCCTCCGCAAGGCGACGCTTCATCGTGGTGCGCGTCTCATCATCCACGGTGGGGATGTCGTCAATACCATTGCACACGGCATCGATATACATCATCGAGCCACCCGTCATCAGGGCATAGTCACTCTCGGCAAACAGCCGTGGCAGCAGCTCCATGACCTGCTGTTCATACATCGAAGCATTGTAGTACTCGTCAAGTGCCAGCGTGCCCACGAAGTAGTGCTTCACGCGTCTTTGTTCCTCCTCAGTTGGTGCTGCGGTGCCAATGGGCATATCACGGTAAATCTGGCGACTGTCGGCATTGATAATGGGGATGCCCAGTCGCTCGGCCAGCGATAGGCAGAGCCTCGTCTTTCCCACGGCAGTAGGGCCAGTAATGACTATCAGTATCTTCTTATCCTGTTTCACGCTGCAAAAATAAGCAAAAATCCTCATACAGACAACAGTTTAGCAAGAAAATCATGTCCTGGAAATGCAATAATGAGCTGATTTTGCTGTTATTAATAATGTATAAATGTTTTTGAATGATGGACAAAGAACAGCATCTAACCCTGCCCTGCGATGTAGCAGACGTTCCGCGCCTGGCTGCGTTCATCGACCAAATATGCGAGGAGGCTGGCATAGGCATGAGCACCGCCATGGAGGTGAACTTGGCAGTCGAGGAGGCCGTGGTAAACGTGATGAACTATGCCTACGCTCCTGGCACTGAGGGAACTGTGGAGGTCATCGCCAAGACCTCCAATGACAGTCTCACACTTGTCATTGAAGACAGGGGCACTCCCTTCGACCCCACAGCCAAGGCTGATGCCGACACCACCCTGGAGGCCGAGGAACGCCCCATCGGAGGACTGGGCATTCACCTGGTGCGCCAACTGATGGACAGCATATCATATAAGCGCAGCGACGACGGACGCAATATTCTTACTATCACCAAAAAGTGGAAAGCATAATGTTTCTTGGCCTCAGTGCCTACGCATGGATAACGCTTGTCACGCTGATAAGCATCTTTATCATCCTAGCCCGCACACGTGTTCCTGCCGAGATAGTATTCCTCGGTGCCCTCACCGTGCTGCTTGTCACAGGAGTTGTCTCTGAAGAAGAGGGAATGGCAGGGTTCGGCTCCGAGCCTGTCGTCATTCACGCTGCCTTTTTCGTCATCATCGCCGGACTGCTACAGTCGGGCGTACTCTACTGGCTTACGCGCCACCTTTTGGGCACGCCCCGCAACTACAACGATGCGCTAAGCCGGCTTATGGTACCCATCGCCGTTCTCTCGGCCCTGCTCAACGCCGTCAACGTAGTAGCACTATTCATCGATGCCGTCAAAATATGGGCACGCAAACTCGACATTTCTTCCTCGAAGCTGCTGCTGCCGTTGAGCTATGCCGCTACGCTGGGAGGCATGTGCACGTTGCTGGGTAACTCCTCCAACCTCGTCGTGGCCGGTCTTTATCTATCGGCCACGGAACAGTCCATGAACGTTTTCGCGCCGCTCGTTCCCGGAGCTATTGTCGCCGCCGCTGGTCTTATCATGGTAGTGTTGCTACAGAAGTATATCCCCGAGCGTGAGTCGCCCGAACAGTCGTTTGAGACCACCAGCGACTATACCGTAGAACTGCTTGTGCCGACGGACAATCCCGCCGTAGGCTGCGGCGTAGAGGAAGCAGGACTGTACAACGTGAAGGGTGGCTCGCTGTTGGAGATAGTGCGCTTCGACAAGGAAATCATCATGCCCGTGCCTCGCGACGAATGGGTCTTGGGCGGCGACCGGCTCATCTACGCCGGACAGATTAACGAGATATTGGAACTGAAACGCACCCACGGCCTCGCCGCCGCCGACCACCACGTGTGGAGCATTGACGACATTGACAAGAAGCGCAAGATGCGAACGGCCTACGTCACCTTCGGCAGCGACCTCATAGGTACGTCGATGACGGAGAGCGACTTTGAGCAGCGCAACAATGTGGCCCTCGTGGCTGTGGCTCGTCAGGGTAAGCGTGTCGAGGGACAACCACGCGAGATACGCCTTCAGGCTGGCGACACCCTGCTGCTGGAATGTCCTGCCAAAGCCGACGAGCAGCTGGAGCGCGATAACCGCCGCAGCCTTACCTTCTTCGACTCACATTTCGTGCCCCAACTGGGACCTCGCACCATAACCGCTGCCATCGTCCTTATAGTGATGTTCATCGTCTCCTACTTCCACGTCATTCCCCTCATGGCCACTACCATGCTTGCCGCAGGGGCGATGATAGCCTTCGGCTGCTGCCGGAAAAGTGAGGTAGTGAAATACATAGATTGGGAGCTGCTGCTCATCCTGGGCTCCACGGTGGTGTTCTCCGTGGCCATCACCAAGACTGGCATCGCCGATGCCATCGCCACGGGAGTGCTCAATGTCTGCGGCAGCAATCCTTATATCGTCCTGGTAGTCATGTGCTTGCTGGCCTCCCTGCTCAGCGAGTTTGTCAGCGACGTGGGAGCCAGTGCCGTGTTCTTCCCCATCATGTACCAGCAGGCCATCATCCTCGGCTGCGACCCCATGCCCTTCGTCATCTCCCTGATGATCAGCGCCACCATCAGCTTTGCCTCGCCCATAGGCAGCGCCACCCACATGCTCATCTACGGCCCCGGAGCCTTCCATTTCACCGACTTCGCCCGTCTAGGTGCCATGATGCACTTCGTGCTTCTTGCCGTTGCCATCGTGTCTGTCTGCATTGTCTATCCGCTGTACTAAGCTCTTGCTCTGCAGAACTACGTAAGTGTCCTGCGGGCAGAGCGGAAACGATGAAGTTCCAATCAAAGTAAGGAAACTTTCTCCACGCTTACTTGCTCGTGGAGGAACAGTTGCGCATGCTGGCTGAAATTATCGGGATTCTCAGTGGTGAGATACTGCACCACACCTCCCTTGGAGCAACGGCTGTCTAAGTCCTCATGACGCTGAAGATATAGCTTCAGCGAGTCTGCCACATACTCTCCCTGGGGTATAATACGCACTCCCGTCGGAATGTATTTCAGAATCTTAGGCATGAGCAGCGGATAGTGGGTACAACCAAGAATGACGGCATCTATCAACGAGTCTTGCCGCATGAGCTGGTCTATACGTTTCTTCACGAAATAGTCGGCACCTGGAGAGTCGGCCTCGTTGTTCTCCACCAGCGGCACCCATAGCGGACACGCCACGCCAGTGACTTGAATGTCGGGGTGGAGTTTCCGTATCTCCATGTTGTAGCTCTCGCTCTTGATAGTACCCTCGGTGGCCAGCACACCCACGTGGCGACTCTTGGTAAGGCTTCCAATAACCTCTGCCGTAGGACGAATAATGCCCAGTACACGACGCGTTGGGTCTATCTGAGGAAGGTCACGTTGCTGAATGGTGCGCAACGCCTTTGCCGAGGCGGTGTTACAGGCCAGAATGACCAGCGGACAGCCCATGTCAAAGAGCTTTGCCACTGCTTGGCGGGTAAACTCATAGACCACATCGAAACTTCGCGGGCCGTAGGGCGCACGTGCATTATCCCCCAAATACAAATAGTCGTATTCGGGAAGCAGCTGGCGTATGCCGTGAAGAATGGTCAGACCGCCGTAGCCACTGTCGAAGATTCCGATGGGAGTCAATTTTTGATGAGTGTTTTTGCTACTGCCTCCTGAATGTCTACACCCATTTCCGGGTCTATGAAGGGACATGCATTGGAGTCGGTGTTCACCACCAGCGCCAATCCCTTCCCCCTGGCAACCTTGGCGATGGCGACATTCAGTTTCTCATAAAGCGGAGCCATAGCCTCCTCCTCGGCTTTCTCCAAGTCTTGGAGTCCCTGTCGCTTAAAATCCAAATTCTGCTGTAGCAACTGCTGTAACTCGTTCTGCCGCTTCAGAAGTATGGTGCGGGGGAAGTCACGCTGGCCTTCTAGAAATGCCTCGTATTTCTGGTTAAACTCCTCCTCCACGCGTTTCAACTCTGCCTCGTAGGCCTCGCGCAATTTCTGCTGCCGAGCCTGTACAAGGGCGTAGCCAGGCATGGCGGTCAAGGCTGAGTCATAACTCAGGTAGCCAATCTGAATGAGCTGGGTGAGGAGCGGTGTATCGTCAACGTGCTTGGAGGGTACTTCGACCGTCTCCGTCGGCAAGTCAACGACTGTACTCCCTGCTGAAGTGTCGGGGATGCCAACAGGCTCCTGGGCCATTGCTGGGCTAAATGATATAAGATAAAAGATAAACCATAAGGTTCTCACCTGCTTCATAATCTCTTCTGTATTATTTGGTGTGCAAAAGTAAGAGTTTTTTTTTGAATAATCAAATTTTTTCTTAGTTTTTAAGTTTTAAGATGTTCATCTTGCCGCAAATGAAGGCTGCGCACATACATTATGACGGCTTTCATGCTACATAAGGACGGCTTTCATGCTACATAAGGACACTGTAACTTTCTACCAGTCAGGCCAGCTCTCTGCACCAGTCAGTCTGGATCTCTTCATCAGTCTGTACGAAGTTAAGTACAGCCTTCCGCCAACCCATTTGAAAAAATCCTTGCCGAAAGTTTTGCGTTTTCCGCTTTTTTGAGTAAATTTGCAGCCGATTAAAGACAAACTATCGATTGTTTCGAATATGGGAAAGTTCATCAACCCGTTCACCGATGTGGGATTCAAGATTATCTTCGGGCAGGAGTTCTCCAAGCCCCGACTGCTTGATTTCCTGAACGCGCTGCTTGAAGGCGAGCGTTCCATCACAGACCTGACGTTTCTCGACAAGGAGCAGCCTGCATTTTACGATGGCGACAAGTCGCCCATCTACGACATCCTCTGCGAGACGGACAGCGGCGAAAAAATCATCGTCGAGATGCAAAACCGCGAGCACCCGAACTTCAAGGAGCGGATGCTCTACTATGCATCGGAGGTCATTGTCCGCCAAGGCGAGAAAGGCAAGGTGTGGAACTACGACATCAAAGCAGTCTATATGGTGGCCTTCACGAATTTTGTGCAGACGGGCTATGCCGGGCAGTTGCGCATAGACGTGAAGCTGACAGACAATGAGGGTAAATTGTTCTCCGACAAGATGCGCCTGATATACCTGCAGATGCCCTGCTTCACGAAAGAGGCAGACGAGTGTGTGAATCATTTTGAACGTTGGATATATATACTGAATAATATGGAAATACTTGAAAGGATGCCGTGGGCTGCGCAGAACGCAGTGTTCCAGCGGCTGGCAGAGGTTGCCGAAGTGAGCAAGCTGTCTAAGAAGGACCGTTTGGAGTACGACCATGCCCTAAAACGCTACCGTGATACTTACAATGCCATGACGGGAGCAGAGCAGAAGGGCCGAGCTGAGGGTCGTGCCGAGGGCATTGAAGAAACCAAGCGCGAGAATGCTCGCAAGATGAAAGCCCTTGGAATATCGACAGATGTGATAGCGCAGGTCACCGGTCTCACCACAGAACAGATAAATTGCCTTTAGAAGGCCGTAGCTCTCCGGAGGCAGGAACGAGGCTGCCTGGGTATGAGAGCCGTGCCTTTTCTGTTTTGCCTATATGCAAAACACTAGCGTCTATACGAAGAACACCATGCGCCTTTACGCAAAAAGCCCTCGTCTGTACGCATAATAGATCGGATTATTTATCCATGACCAACTTGATCTTCGATGGAACAGAAAAAAATATAGCGACCCTACAAAGTCTCCAGTCATTCAGGAGATAATTATGAGCAACCATATTGGTGTCATCTCTATGGAGCTGGCTAAGCGGTTGGACATCCCCCATCTTCGCGCCCTGAAGCTCCTATATGAGAGCAAGGTCTGTGCCGACCTCAACGGCCTATATCTCTACGGCGACCGCTACATTGCCGCCGAGTACATGCTGGAGATGTAGGGCATGCAGTAGCAACAATAGCCGTTCCTTATATTTCGTACACTCAGGCGGGTATTTCGCACATCAGACACGAAATTATCCCCCTCATTTCTTGCCCGTTTCAAAACAATTCACTATCTTTGCAGCGTCTTTCCGAACACTAATAACCTATGACACAACAAAGAATTTATTTCAATTCACGGGACAAACTAATACGTATAGACATTCAGAAGATTGTATATTTCGAGGGTGACGGCAACTATACCTATATCGTTACTGCCAACAAGCAGAAAGTATGCCTTACCATCAATCTTTCCCATACAGAAGATGCCCTGGCCTCGCAACTGGGTGATAATGCCAAACAATTCATGCGTATTGGCAAGCGGTTCATAGTCAACATGAACTATATCTACCAAGTTGATATTCTTAAGCAAGCGCTGATGCTGTCTGACTGCGAGCACTTCCTGTTCCAGTTGCCTGTTTCAAAGGAAGCTTTAAAGGCAGTAAAAGATCTGGTAATCCAAGCAAGAATCTAAAACAATATGGAAATAATTATTGGAAGAGACCAGCAGACTCGCCAACTCTGCGTCATCAAGGATGGCAATTCAAAACTCTACGGACAGCCTGGTAGTGTACCTATGGATGTCAGTCGTCATCATATATCCCTACAGCCAGCAGGCAATGGCAAATGGCAAATTAAAAACTTGAACGAGCAAAATGTCACTTTCGTCAATGGAATTGGTATTGAGAGTAAAACCATATCCGAATCGGACAAGGTGGAACTTGGCAACTCACATTATCTGTTTCATTGGGATGCTTTGCAAGAGCCCAAAGTTGAAACTATAGACATTCGGCCATTGAAAAAAGTGTGGGATGAATACAACAATGCAAATATTGAGATAAAGAAAAAACAAAAGAACATTGGTTTGTTGGCCAGTGTTCCCATCGGCATAACCATGCTCGGAGGTTTGCTGTCTGGCATAGCATCCGATGAACTGAAGCCTTACGCATACGTCTTCACAGCGATTGCCCTCATAGTGATGCTTTATGGCTTTTACAGACGCTTTACCGACAATAGCATTGAGGAACAGGAGAAAATCAAGAAGACATTCCAACGTAGTTATGTCTGTCCCAAGTGCAAGCATTTCCTGGGCTTTCAGGATTACGACATCCTGATTCAGAGCGATTCCTGTCCCTACTGCAAAACAAAGTATCGGAAATGATTTCGTACATTTAAACAGACATTTCCTACAGAAACCCAACTGTAATTTGGCACTTTGCCAAACTATCACTACTTTTGCAACGAAAACTTAAAACAATTGCGATATGAACGAAGAGACTATCATTGAGAAGCGTCCGTCAATTAACGGACAGCAAGAGAACAAACAGGAAGGCGGTGCTTGGAAGCAAGTAACCTTGGGTGGCGTATCAGGCATCCTGATGGGTGCAGGCATGATGTATGCCGGTCAGGCTATGGCTAAAGAACAAGAGCCAGAGGAACCTCAGCAAGTAGAAGCACCCGAAGCAGACAAAACCAGCCACACTTTGGAGAATGGCCTGAAGGTAGCTGCCGTCAGCGATGATTTGTCCTTTGGCGAAGCCTTTGCCCAAGCCCGTGCGGAAGTCGGCCCCGGTGGCGTGTTCCACTGGCATGGTGGAATCTACAACACCTATTCTGCCAATGAGTGGAACGCCATGACGGTTGCGCAGAAGCATGACTTTGCCCAGCAGGTGCAGCCAGAGATTAAGCCCTACGAGCTTTCCACTCCCACGGATGGAAATACCCATGTGGTGGTTGAGCATCATGTTTATCATCATCATGAAGAAAGTAAGCCAACGGAAACAGAAACGTTGCACCAGACTACCACGGAAACAGACGATGTCAAGCTGGTAGAGCAGCAAATTGCACGCAATTTCGATATGGGCGACGATGTTCACATCGTGGGCTATGCCAATTCCGATGGCCATTTGGTAGTTGGTTACGACACTACTAACGACGGCCAGCCCGATGTTGCCATCATCGATATGGACAATAACTTCCAGCCGAGCGATGCTGATATCATCATGGATCGTGAGGGCAATATAGCAACCCTTGGCGAACTGAACAATGAGCCTGCTCCATATCAGTCTGTTCCGACAGAAGACGCGGGTGCAGCTTCAGACATTGACTCCGATGTTATGCTTTATGACGCTTAAAGGATATGCAGACAAAGAGAATCGAATGTCCAAAGTGCCACGCCGTGCTCGACGTGAAGAACTCTATGAATGAGTCCGTTAAGCGGATTGTCTGTCCTTCATGTAAAGCCCCGCTCCAAGTAAGGTTTGAGACGCAGCAGGAGCCGCCACAGGAACCTTTGACCGCTCACACCTTTTTGGAAAAACCTCCAAAGAGTGCTGATGACGGCAGCACACAATTAGCTGGAGGACTTTCTGGTGCCACACAACTGGTCTCGCCGTCATCCAAACCCCGCCTCCATGCTAAACTGATGTTTGGCGGTGTATCCTACCCCTTGGAAGAAGGACAAAACATCGTCGGCAGAAAAGGCACCACATCGAAAGCCACCGTGCAGATAGATACCGCCGACCGCTATATGAGCCGTCAGCATTGCTCCATCCGCGTCACCACCCTCTCCGATGGTACAAGGAAAGCCGTGTTGAGCAACTACCAGAACAAGAACCTTACCTCTGTTGATGGCCAAGAGATTGCCACAGGCGATGAAATCCGCCTGACCGATGGCAACAGCATCACGATGGGCCATACCACCGTCACCTTCAAACTGTCGTAGCGTATGAGAATTGAAATCTATCCCCCACTATCCATCCATGAGATAGGCCAGCGCGACAATCAGGAAGATGCCCTCTGGCCATTACAAGCCACAGCTGCCGACCGTCTGTTTGTCCTCTGCGATGGCATGGGTGGACATGAGAAAGGTGAGGTCGCCAGCCAGACCGTCTGTCAGTCCTTAGGCAAATGGTTCTCAGAACATGTAAATCCCGATGTTCCTTTCACCGACGACAATCTCCGTGAGGCTTTGGAATATGCCTATCAGCAACTTGACAAATATGCCGATGACAGTCCCAAACAGATGGGCACCACCCTTACATTAATATATATAAGTAAAAACGGAGTGACCGCTGCCCATATTGGTGACAGTCGAATCTATCACATCCGACCTGGTAAAGCTGTCCTCTATCAGTCACGCGACCACTCCCTTGTCTTCGACCTCTTCCAGGCCGGAGAAATCACCTACGAGGATATGGCCACCTATCCACAGAAGAACATCATCACCCGTGCGATGACACCAGGCGTAGACAACCGCATGCGCCCAGACATCATCCACATAACAGACATACAGACCAACGATTATTTCTATCTGTGTTCCGACGGTATGCTGGAGCAGATGGGTAATGATGAACTGGTAAATATTCTGTCATCGAAAGAAAAGAATGAAGGAAAGTGTCAAAAACTCGTATCAGCTACCGTCGACAATCAAGATAACCATTCTGCTTGGCTCATCCATGTCAAGGAAGTCATTAAAGAAGATGGTGATGACAAACTTACTAATGAAGAACCCACAGCCCGCTGCAATGCTATTAACATCACCCCCCGGCCAATTAGCAACGATGTACAGATAGCAGACGACGATGATGTAGTGATGGTCTCACTCCCAAAACCTGTTAAGAAGAAATGGCCATTGCGTCAGATGGTTCTAACAGCTATAGCGTTTCTACTTGCTTTGGTGGCAGCATGGTTTCTTTTCCTTCGAGATACAGGCAAGGAAGAAACGCCTATCGAAAAACCAATGATGCAGACCCCTATCAAGCCAATATCTAATAAAAACTTAATAACTAAAGACACTATCATTATAAAGAAGCATGAATCTGAAAGAAATCAACAGTCAGGCGATGCTCCGTGTAGGAACGATACTACGAGGCATTTACCGCATAGATAGTTATCTCTCTTCTGGAGGTTTCGGCAATACATACGTTGCCACAAATATCGAGTTTGACGAGCGCGTGGCCATCAAAGAGTTCTTTATGAAAGGCGTTACCCAGCGTGATGACAACCAAACAACCGTGAGCGTCAGTAATTCTGAGAACATTGACAGTTTCCAGCAGCAGAAAGAGAAATTCAAGAAGGAGGCTCGCCGTATACGTCAGCTTAAGAATGAATATATTGTAGCTGTTCACGACTTGTTTGAAGAGAACGGAACTGCATATTATGTGATGGATTATGTGGATGGGGAGAACTTAGCTGAACGTTTGAAGCGTACAGGATGTCCCATGACAGAGCAGGAGGTTCTTGAGATTCTACCTCAGATTCTCGATGCGCTCAAGGCTGTTCATCATGAAGGATTCTGCCATCTGGACCTAAAACCGTCAAACATCATGCTTGACAAAAACGGCATTATCAAGCTAATAGACTTTGGAGCCAGCAAGCAGATGGCAGCAGATGGCAGTCTGACGACAAATGCTCCTACTGCTTTCGCCCGTACCCCAGGCTATGCCCCTCGGGAACTAATGGAGCAAAACTATAAAAACATCGGTCCTTGGACAGACATCTACTCTCTTGGCGCAACCTTATATGTCCTGCTCACAAACGAAAAACTTCCTCCTCTGCCATCAGACATTGATGATGACGTAACGGAAGATAAGCATATAGCTTTACCGTTTCCCGATCGTATTAGTGCAGAAACAAAAACTATGGTGTTGACCATGCTTAACACCAATCGCTTACAAAGACCTCAAACGATAGACGTCATTGCCGATGTAAATAAATCGAATAAAGCAACTCCACAGCAACAGGCCAATCAGGAAACATCGTCAAATAAAAATAATTATCGCAGTGATGAAGAGACAATAATCGATACGCCTAAGCGAACAATTGAAAGAGAAAAGCCTGCAACTAAGCCCCAAAACGCTCAAGAGCAAAATGTAAAGCACCAGCCAAATCTTCAACAACCTACGCCACACGACGGGAAAAGGGGGAAAGATAGAAATAGTGAGAATGGTGTTAGTGGGTGCGTTATTTTTGGTGTGTTAGCTGGGGGATTCATGCTGTTTTTGGCCTTAATTGGTATCCTTTACAATAATGCGCATCAATAGTGTCTCTTAATTTCTGTTAAGCACGACAAATTATAAAATTTAGTTAATCGCAAAAGCTGATTTAGCCCAAATTCATTGAACAGCAGCCGATAGAAAGTTAAATAAGGTGTATATGTCTAAATTTTAACAAATGCATAATAAAGGGTCATTTCAAAAGTCGGACACGCCCAACCCTTTGTACATCGGCGTTTCGAGAGATTTTAACAGACGCGAGTGAATGCGCATAAAAACAGTATTGATAATGGCAATGATGTAGTTGAGCATGGGGTTAAGACAGAAGAAGAATCTGTCAAAAATGGATACTTTGAAGAATCTTATGACGATGGTTCCAGTTACAAAGGAAACTTTAAAGATGGATTATACCATGACTGGGGAACTTTTATATGGGCTAATGGAGAAAAATATGAAGGGAAATGGAATAAAGGCAACCGCGTAAAAGGTACGTACACATGGCCCGAGAAAAGGAAAAACTATATGTATAAATATGTAGGAGAATTCAAGAACAATAAATTTGAAGGAGAGGGAACTGCTTATTTCGTTGGAGGAGAAACATGGTCTGGATTATGGAAGAATGGCGAGTTCGTTGAGTCTCAATCCACATCCATTGCTGATATAAACGATGAATCTCAACCCACATCTATTCCTGATATAAACGATTTCGCAACTTCAAAGGACTGTTATGAACAGACAAAGAAACTAAGACTTAATGGACAGGGGGAAAAGGCGATAGAGTTTTGCCTCAAAGCTTATAGAATTGGTGAAAGTCCCTATAACGGTTGGGCTTTACATCAAATAGGATGCATTTATTATTTTGGTTTGGGTGGCATTAAGAACAATTACTATGAAGGATTTAGATATTTCAAAATGGCTAGTGACATAGGGGTGCTACCATCAAAATATTATCTAGGAATATGTTATAGATATGGGAGGGGAGTTCAGCAGGACGGATCGAAAGCAAAAGAACTTATTTCTGCATCTGGCTATACGAGTCCACCTGGATATGATTTTTAATCGTTTCATAATAAAGAAGCTACTATGCAACATCTACATACTAATACCACCTTGCAGGGTAGAAAAATACAGAATAGAGCGAGTGCTGGGACTGGGAGACTTCGGTAATATAATTACCAGATAGCTGCAATACACTAAGTTGGAGAGATAATTAAATATAGACATAAATATGAATTCATATCGCACTAAGTCACTATTTCACTATACCCGAAGGATGGACTATGTTATAGACATCTTGGTTTCTGGGAAATTGATTCCAAACTATTGTAGTGAGGATTTATCAACAAAGGCAAATCCTGACAACATTATAGGTATTCCTCAAATATGCTTTTGCGATATCCCGGTTTCACTGGCAGATATTTTTGTAAAGAATTATGGTAGATATGCCATTGGCTTCAACAAAAAATGGGGTATTGATAATGGTTGCAATCCCATTCAATATGTAAATAATGAATCAATTATTGACGGAATCTTTTTTTATCATTCTTTATGGATGAAATACAAGGAAACAAGAGGGCGAGATTCAAATAGCTTCGGAGAAAAACTAAGTCAAATGTGGATGGAGCTTGATTCTCATACTGCTCGTACTCATATGTTTGGGTTTATTAAGAAATACACTAGTACATGGCAAGGCAAAGATTATTGCAATTACGAAGAGAATGAGTGGCGCTATATAATTGAAGAAGGATTAAATGAAATATGGTGGATGTGGGAGAAAGGAGAATATGACCAATGGAGAGGAGACCCGAAGAAGAAAAAGCCCAGCCCTTCTGAAAACATGAAGATTCTTGGCTTGAAGTTTAATATAGAGGATATTAATCATATAATACTATATGAGGAAAATCAAATCCCTATCTTCATAAAAAAGGTTCAAAAAGCAATAGATAATAAGAAACTATGTTTAGACAAAGTGCAACATTCATTGCTTCTGTCAAAAATAACTTCTTTTGATAGAATAAAAAAAGATTATTGAATATGCAACATCTTCAACCTAACACCACCTTACAGGGTGGGAAATACAAAATAGAGGGAGTGCTGGGGCAGGGGGGCTTTGGTATTACTTACTTGGCTACGCAAACGTCGTTGCAGCGTAAGGTAGCTATTAAGGAATTCTTCATGAAGGAATTCTGTAGTCGAGATGAAGCGACGCTGACGATGCTGACTTCATCTGTAGGTAGTAGTAAGCAGGTGGAGCAGTATAGGAAGAAGTTCGTTAAGGAGGCAAAGAACTTGGCCAGACTCAATCATCCAAACATCATTAGAGTGATAGATGTGTTTGAGGAAAACGGTACAGTGTATTATGCAATGCCTTATTTGGCTGGCGGCTCTTTACTGGATTACGTCAAGGCTCATGGGACGCTCTCTGAAACAATGGCAATGAAGTATGTCCGACAGATTGCCAGTGCTCTAAAGTATATGCACGAAGAAGAACACATTTGCCACTACGACGTAAAGCCTGCTGCTAATCGCGCTCAAATGATACCGATGTTCACGCTGACAGAGTACCATTTTTTCACCGTTGCTAAAGGTACCGCCTGACACGTGGTCGGCGGTAGCCTTCAAACAGAGATATGCCACGTTGCAATGAAGTGACGATTTC
>JAFWOP010000052.1 GCA_017545365.1 Bacteroidales bacterium | reverse complement strand
GGCAATGCTTCAAAAGCAGCATAAAACAGCATCAAGACCCTACAAACAACAACCTCTAAACAACAGTTAAACTCACAAATAATGTTAAACCTTTTCCGCAATATCAATCATAATCTGGTCTAAACAAAGGGAGTACTACAATGGTATTACATAAACGGAACCGGCTGTGAAAAAGATATTGAAAGGGGGATAGAAATCTGGAAGAAAGCCGTGGAATATGGGAATGCCGGTGCTGCTAATAACCTATTTTGTTACTACCATGGGGGTGCTGAGGGCATCCCCTCTGGACCTGAAGACAAGGAACTTGCAAAAGAATATTTACTCAAGGCGGCAAACCTGGGTGATGCAATAGGATGCTGGAACCTCGGCAAATATTATTATTGGGGCAGTGACCTATTCGAAAAAAATGATCAGTTGGCCTTCTTTTACACTAAAAAGGCGGCAGATGCGGGAATTGTGGATGCTTGTGGGGCCTTGGCATATTGCTACCGTGAGGGTATTGGATGTGACAAGAATCCCGACAAAGCAAAGGAATATGAGAACATGACAAAGGCAAAAGAAGACTTGGAAAAAGAACATTAGAAATATTATCATGAAATGATTCAGTAGGACAAGCTAATCTATCTGCCCAGTGGCAACGACGAGGTGAGCATTGTTGACGTAGATAGTGGCGTATTGGCCGGGGGTGATGCCATGGATGCGCACGTCGGAGATGTTGGACTCGCCAACAAGCTAAGGCTGGTAATTTAACATTAGTAACTTTCTCCCAGTATATTACACGGATTGCCCTCAAGGGAGAGCAAATATTATTGCTTTTTGATGTGAATACTGTAAATTAAACAATTAAAGTGCACTGGGCTGGTGTCAGAAGTTGCCATAGAAGCCGACGCCAAGGTTCTTGAGTTCGTAGTCTAGGTAGCCGGGAGAGGGGGTACCTATGGAGTCGCAGGGCACATTGATTCTGATGTGGGTGCGGCGGGAGCCGAATACGCCCACGCCTCCTTGTATGTTGGAATAGGCCTGGTATTCCTGCCCCATCACGGTGAGGTTGTTGTTATGGGAGGCGATATAGGCGTTCAGATCTTCGTTGCAGGCAAGGATGGTGATGTCGACATTGTTGACAAAGAAAAGGGAGTCGGTATTATTTTCAAGTCTTCGCTTGATGATGGAGAGGAATCGCTCCTGACTGATGGTCCTAGTAAGGGTGGAGTAGCCATATGAATCCATCACCGTAGAGCAGGGGATGTCGATACCGAGGGTGTCGCCATTCTTTCTATAGTAGAAGGTGATGATGGGTTGGTAGAGTCGTCCGCGAGGGATGGTGTTCCATTTAATGGTGCCACGGCAGCCCACTCTGAAGCCGAATTCATCGGCTCGCCCCAAACTGGGGTGGAGGAGGATTTTCTCAACGGTGTCGCGTCCTTGGATTCTGGGGTCGTGGAACCCCACCAGGGTTGTAAGGGCCGAAGCCAGCGTGTCGCCAGTCTTTGCTTTCACGACTACCAGTTGAAAAAGGCAGGCGGTGTCGGAAATGAGGCGTTTGCCCGGCACACAATAATAGAGGGGCTGTTTGCCCGAAGGGAAGTTGCCTTCGGGCTTTCCGTCACGCTCGGTATAGGTGAGCTGCCATTTATCCATCAATATACCACTCGAAACGATGGCGCCATCTTCGACAAGGCTTTTCCATGCCAACAGATACACGCTTAAATCATCGGAAGCGTAATAGTTGGAATCTACTATCGATGAATAGGAGTAGAGGTTGTCCTCGCCCAGATAGCAGCGCTGGACACGTGCCCAGACGGTGTCCTCCTGGGGGTCGATGATGCAATAAACGTCGGGGACTTCCTTCCATGGTGCATTGGGGCTGAACTCCACCTTGCAGGAGGTGAAGGAAAGAAGCAGCAGGCTGACTATTAAGAAGAATGGATATTTAGACATGACTCGATGATGTTTTAGAGTGGGTATTGTGTGTTTCTCATGACGCTTTTTGCAGCAGTATCTTTATCACTTCGGCAGCCAGGAAGCAGCCGAAGAACGGGGGCATATAAGAGATAGTCCCTATGGTGGTGAGATGGTTGTCGGAGGGGTCCTCGCGCATGGCATGGGGAGGCACTTTCTCGGTGGAGAAGACCACACGGATGCCCGAATAGACGCCTAGGTGATGGAGCCGTTTCCTCACCATGGCTGCCAGAGGGCAGGTGTTGCTATTGGCGATGTCGGAGGCATGAACCTGAGAGGGGTCTACCTTACCCCCGCTGCCCATGGAGCTGACCGTGGGGATGCCGAGACGATGGCTATGATAGAGCAGGAAGACCTTGGGCGAGAGAGTGTCGATACAATCCACGACACAATCGTAGTGGTCCGACTCTAGCACTTCTGTCATGCGCTCGTCGCGCAGGAATTCCTGTATGGGAGTGACTTTGCAATCGGGATTGATGTCAGCGAAGCGTTGCTGGAAGAGGCTCACCTTGGGTTGGCCAAGGTTTGAGCGAAGGGCTATCAATTGGCGGTTGAGGTTAGTCTCACCCACCACGTCGCCATCGACGATAGTGAGACGTCCTACGCCCGCACGACAGAGCTGCTCGGCAGCATACCCCCCTACCCCACCTAATCCGACCACAAGGACATGGGCCGCTTTCAGTCGGCTGAGGCCCTCATGTTGGAGGAGCAATTCGGTGCGAGAATAGAAATCTGACATCAATTGATTATAGGTGAGTTCTATTAATTCGTTTTCAATGTTGTTTGTTCTCCACTACGTTTTACTTCGTTATCGAAGTGCCACTGGCACTTCTTCATCTATCGGGACGCTGTTTCCTGATGTCTGAGTATCACGGCACTGCGCCTTCGGCTTGTACCGTGTTATTAGTAGTCTCACCTCTTCGAGGTGATTTATAGAAGTCCCCTATAGTTTCTTCTATTTCAATCTCATCCATCATTATCCAAGGCTTCAGCCCTTTTGCCCTATGCCATTGCGGGATACGGCTGATAGGGGTTGCGGTGACGCGTACAAAGCGCACATTCTTCTGTTCAACAGGGATGTTGACTATCTGCAGCTGAGTGGTGTTCATACTTTCATCGGCAGCATTATAGGTAATCGAGGCCGCCACGGGGTCAGAGAAATGCTTGCCGTCCTCGGACACTTGGACAGAGACGGCAGCGGGAGCGAACACCCAGGCATCCGGCACATGACCGAAACGTAGCTTCACCTGCTGGATGTTGATGCTTTTGCCCAGCTCCAAATCCGCCTGCACATCATGGCCTGAGAAGCCCAGCCAGCCGCGCGAGAGGTCGTTGACATCGCCATACTCCCCATCAAAAAGGGCTTTGGAAGCATTCTTATTATATGGGGTGTTGGGCTTATGGGCAAATGTGCAGGAGGTGATATAATCAAAGGTATATTGCTGCGTGGCAACGAAGGATGGGGAGTCGCCCTTCTTGAACGCCCGCGCTTTGATGATGACGCTGTTGCTGACAGTGAAAGGCTTGGTAAAGAGCGGCGATTTCTCGTTAGGGATGGAGCCGTCGAGCGTGTAACGGATGTCTACTTTAGGTGTCGGACAGCTGATGGCAATCTGCATCGGGGCATCGAAACGTTCGCGATTCTTCCGTATAACGGGCATCTCAATGATGCTCGACTCTACCTTGGGATAGGCTATCTTACGGAAAACGGAGGCTTTGTCGGTCTCGCAGTCGTAGGGGCGTAGGTGTAAAGTGAACATGCTCTTATGCACTTTGACTAGGGATGACTCCTCGATATTCACTCCCCCTAGAGCCGAGCCCACACCCGCCATACGAGAATCGATATTCACCGTCCAGAACCCCTGTTCCTCCACCTCGTTCCACCCCTTCTCTTCACGAGTACCGAGCAACGCCATGTCGTCATACGGATAGATTGAGAAATTGCAAAGGGTGTCGAGCAAATCCATATATAGCCCCACCTGTCCATTACGGAATGCCGTCCAGCGGACTTCGGCATGGTTGCCCGCATGCTGAATGCCACGGTATTTGTGGAAGAGGCTGCTGGCCGGCTGCCACTGATGAGCAATCAGGCCAGAACTGTGACGGTCGGAATAGCTCTCAACGTTACGGCCCATCCATTCTACTGTGTCCAGAGCTTTATTAAGACCCATCTGGATGCCTATTTTGGCGACAGACTTGATTTGTTCCGATAATGTGACATCGCTGTTCACCATGATATCGCCCGACGGATAAACGACGATGGCTTGACGAGCATCGAACAGCCCTTCACTTTTGGCCGAGCTATAACGGAACATCGCATCGATACCCACTGCACCCGCAGCCAACTGTCGGCAATTGGTGGCGACCACCTCGCAGTCCATGGCAAGAAAGTTTAGCCACTGCTTTACCCCGTTGGGGTCAACACAGTCGTTATTCGAAGGCACCCTTATAAAATTAAGGCGTAACGGTTTTGTAATCATCTGATTCCCTTTATACGCCATCGAGGTGATGAGTCCGAGGCTGTCGTCAAAAGTGACAGATATGACATCATTGTATATGTTTATCCTATGGAGCGTGTCTTTTTCGATTGTCAGCGGGTTGCCATTGCAGACAAAAGGCTGCTGTCGGCCGGGCCGTGCTGGGAGTGAGAACTGACGCGTATACAGCACTGTGTTTTTAGGCGCTGAAACGGTGTTGTGTCGCTGCCGGAGAGTGAAGAGGATAAAGAGTTCCTCATCACTGGCCAGCTCCACCTGTGGCACCTTCAGTTTCACCCCCTTTGTTTCACCGGGACGTAAAGAGAGGGCCACGTCGCCTGCCACAATATTCGGCTTATAGTTAGTATAAATAATATAATCGAGTGAGAAATCAGACAAGGGTCGGAAGTCGCAAAGATTGGTGACATCGAACTCTGCCGCATCAACACTATTGGATGTCATGGCTATATCGAAAGGACGATAGAGCTGTTTCAGCTCCCCTAACATAGGGGAGGCGTATATCTCCTGCCAACCGTCAGCCAGGTTAAAAAAACCGCCTTGGATGGTTCTGTTGTCATACACTTTTTGCCATATAGGCTGTAGCCCACCGAGGCTATTACCCGTTGAGAAGCCGTAGGTAAGCATCAGTAACGGACGGGATGGGGCTTTTGCCAGATATTGACTTAGAAGGTCGGCATTACAATTCTGAGGTACTATGGCATCAGTATTATCGGCATACTGTGCCCCTGCATATATCACCGGACGCCGATGGTCGAGACGTTTGAGGGCTTTGTATGCGGCCTGCATACAGACTCCGTTGTCCTCGCTGGTACCTAACGACCATGCTATGATGGAAGTATGGTTCTTGTACTGGCCGTAAAGTGCGCGAACACGATTCACAAAGAGGTCGCTGTATTCATTGTCGGTGGCGACGGCATGCCCCATATTTGACATAGGGAATATGTTGGCATCGCACACCACATAGAAGCCCAATTCATCGCATAGTTCCAACAATGGGGACTGAGGGTTGCCGCCCACCAAACGAATAGCATTCACATTGTTGCATTTCATCTGCACCAACAAGGTTCGGAGCCGCTTGATGTCGTCGGATGAATACAAATTGCTGCCAGTTTTCAGTGTTACGCCTTTGAGTTTGACTGCCTCGCCATTGAGAAGAAAGGCATTGCCCACCTCTAGAGAGCGGAACCCGAAACGGGTACCTACCAGGTCAACCAGCTCCATCTTCTCATCGAAAAGACGGATGACAGCCGTATAGAGGCGTGGAACTTCGGCATTCCATGGTTGTACTTTGGTAATAAGAGAAGTGATAGCTTGCGTAGTTTCGGTACGCTTGTCGAAGAAACACCATTTGCCCAACTTGTCGACCTGGTGACCTTTGTAGTCCCATATTTCCACCTCCAGATAGCACTTGCCCTTGGCCTTGGCATTGAAGATGTCAGCCTCGACTGAATAGCTCCCCGACTGGTCAGCAGGATTGTAGTCGGCTGAGACCGTATAGTCCTGCACATTTAGCAAAGGCTTGAGCATCAAGATACATTGTGGCATCTGATTGGCAGAATCCTTTGACTGAAAAGGGTCTAGCAATGACCCATCGTCATTGCCCGCATAGCGCACCGTGAGAGGCATGGTCTTGCCAAAGCGTACCACGCTGGTGATGTCGAACTCGGTGACTGCATAGCAGTCGTGGCTGACCCCGACCAGTTTTTCCCCAAGCCATAATCCATAGCCCGATGGAGCCATCATACGGAAGTAAAGGCGATAGTTGCGCCAGTCGCGTGGAAACTCGTAATTGGCAGAAAGCACATAGTGCCCTTGGTCGGATGATACAGTCCAGTCGTCAGCCAATGAAATGAGATAGGACGACCCCGTGTAGCTGAGATGCTCAATGGCATTCTCATTGTCGTAGGTCATCACATTGGCACGGGGGCGCATGCGCAAGTCACCCAACTCCTCCTGTTGCTGAGCAAGCACATGTCCGCTCAGCAACAAAAGGATGGGCAAAAGGAATTTCTTCATAGGATTAGAAGTTGAAGCCAACGCCGACTTTGACATTCTGCATCAAGACTCTCAAGGAGTTTTCACGCTTGCCGTCAACCAGCAAGTCAACACTGTCCAAGAAAATTCCCTGATAGCCGATGAATGCATTGATACCCAACTTGCGTGAAAAAGCATAACGGGCGCCAACATTCAAACCCCATGTGGGACCACCTTTCAGAATCTGGACCACTTTATCGGTGCCGCCAGTCATCCCCAAAGGAAAGGAATAGCCGACATAAGCAGAAGTGAAAGGTGACAATTGATTGCGGAGATAGTGGCTGCGGACTTCGACAAAAACGGGCAGCTGGGAATAACCACCGGCCAGGTCCATCTTGTACTCGACACCGAGACCAATACCTGACTCCTTACGAATCTGCCATCCGCCGACGGCAAAGAAGTCGGCAAAGGTGGCCTTGTCCTCGTAAGTGAGGGTGTTGATATTTGTGGAGAAGTCAAATCCGGCCACACCATACATACGATGCCATTTGAACTCGATATGTTGCTGTGCCTGAACAGACACTAAGCCTGCGACTGCTACCAACAAAAGGAAAAACTTTTTCATAATATGCCTTATTGGATATTGAGGTAAAAACTACTTCATTTCTTTGAGGTCGGGAGAGATAATCAGGGTGGCCTCAGTGGCGGCCTGCACCTGCTCCACGGTGAACTCGGGGTTGATTTCGGTCAGGACGATGCCCTTGGGGGTAATCTCCATGACACCCATCTCAGTGATGATCATATTCACCTGGCCTTTGGCAGTGAGGGGCAACGTGCATTTCTTTAAAATCTTAGGATTGCCCTTGGCAGTATGCTCCATGGCCAGGATAACCTTCTTGGCACCTACCAAAAGATCCATAGCACCGCCCATGCCGGGAGTTTTCTTGCCAGGAATCATCCAGTTGGCCAAGTCACCCTCTTCGTCAACCTGCATAGCACCCAGGACAGACACATTGACATGACCGCCGCGGATAATGCCGAACGAGGTGGCACTGTCGAAAGTGCTGGCCTCATCGGTATAAGTGATGTAACCACCACCAGCATTAATCAGCCAGGGGTCTTCCTTGCCCTCTTCGGGGGTGGGACCCATACCTATCATTCCATTCTCGGACTGAAGAATCACATGGACTCCTTCGGGAAGGTAGTTGGGAATAAGGGTCGGGAGGCCAATACCAAGATTGACCACATCGCCGTCCTTCAGCTCTTTAGCAGCACGACGGGCGATAAAAGGTTTAATTTGTTCTTTTTCCATAGTGAATATTGATTATTAACTTTATTGATTCAATTATTTCATTCCACGCTTCACCATTTCCTGAGCGATATACGAGGCCTCGTCGTCGGCATAAGTGTTCATGCCGAACCCGGCGTCATATCCCAGCTCTTTGGCCAATTCGTGACTGATACGGGGACCACCGCAGATGAGTATTACCTTATCGCGAAGGCCTTCAGCCTCAAGCATCTCAACCAGCTCGGTGAGGTTCTTAATGTGGATATCCTTCTGGGTGACAGTCTGCGAGACAATCAAAGCGTCGGCATGGAGTTCGATACCCTTGGCAATAAACTCTTCGTTAGGCACCTGGCTGCCCAGATTGTAAGCCTCAATCATGTCGTAGCGTTCCAAGCCATAATGGCCGGCGTAGCCTTTCATATTCATGATGGCATCGATGCCCACGGTGTGCGCGTCAGTGCCCGTGCTGGCACCCACAACCACAATCTTGCGCCCGATATGCTCGCGGATATACTCGTCGCACTCGTGCATGTCCATCGTATTGCTCTCCACCTTGGGAACGTGAATTGTAGTATAGTCGACTGTATGGGTGCAGCTGCCGTAGCAGTTGAAGAACGTAAAGCCTTCTGTTAATTCCTTGCTGTACACCACCAAGGGGTTCTCAAAACCCATCTTCTTCATTAGTTGCTTGGCAGCCTCGTTTGCCTCGTCACCAGCAGGCACAGGCAGCGTGAAGCTGAGCTGCGTCTTGCCATCGTTCATGGTGTCGCCGTAGGGCTTAATCTTTTTCAGGTCTAAGGTTTTGTCGAAATCCTTAGCCTCCATTGAATATAAACCTTCACTCATAATGCTATTGTGTTATTCTGTTATCGTGTTATCGTGATAATGCGTTAGTGTTTGTTGCGCCAGACTCTCACTCATGAACACATTACTTTTTACCTTTCATGATATCAACAAACGGGTTGAAATAGTTCTCGGCCTTGAGCGATACGCCGTCCAGGCCCTTGCCGCCGTTCTTCGGACGCTTGACATTGGCGAAGATGCCCTTCTCCAAAGCTGAGAACAGACCTTCGCTCTCCATAGCCTCAAGCAGCTTCGTGGCATCGTCCAGAACCTTCTTGGCGCGGTTGCGCACAATGCCGTTCTCCTTGAATTCCACCTCGTCGCCAATATCCTTCATGTTGTTGAAAATATACTTGGCATTCTCAATGCTCAGGTAACGGTCGCTCATGAAGGGAGTGTGGATAGCCTCGGTGGGCATACCCAGCAACTGCAGCCCCTGATGGGTCCACTGACCGATGATGTTGAACAGAGCATCCTGTATATGGCCGCGGAAGATGTTGCCCGTCATGAACTTCGTAGGAGGCATATATTTCAACGGAGCCTTGGGGAAGATTTCACGCAGCATCTGAGCTTGTGCCAACTCGTAAAGGAAGCCGTTCTCCAGCATGGGGTCCATCTCGAAAGCATGACCCAACCCCTGCTGCTCTTCGGGCAGACCCGCCAGCAGTGCCAGCTGCTCGTTGATGAAGTCTGATGCCAGCACCGTATGCGCCTCTTCGTATGCGTCGGCGGTGGTCAGATAGTTGTCCTCGCCGGTGTTGATGATAACGCCCGCAAAACCGTTGATGATACGGCTGAAATACTGGTCAATCAAGGTACGCTGCATGTTGATGTCGCGGAAGAGGATGCCATAAAGCGCGTCGTTCAGCATCACATCCAAACCCTCGAGGGCGCCCATGGCGGCAATCTCAGGCATGCAGAGACCCGAGCAGTAGTTGCAGAGGCGAATATAGCGGCCGACCTCTTCGCCCACCTCGTCCAAAGCCTTGCGCATGATGCGGAAGTTCTCCTGAGTGGCAAAAGTGCCGCCGAATCCTTCGGTTGTGGCACCATAAGGCACATAGTCCAGAAGGCTCTGTCCAGTGGTGCGAATCACTGCGATGATGTCTGCGCCCTGACGGGCGCCGGCCTGGGCCTGCACCACATCCTCATAAATGTTACCCGTGGCAACAATGATGTATAGATACGGCTTGGAGCCTTCGCCGATGGTTTCAATATAATGCTCACGGCGTTGACGGCGAGCACGGATACGCGCGATATTTTCATCGATGTAAGGCTGCAAGGCCTTGGCAATCTCGTCGGCCTTGTGAACTGGCAGCTGGGTGATGTCCAACTGACCCTCACTGATGGCATCGGCTATCTCCTGGGGCGATTTCCCTGTCTCGAGGATTGCGTTGCCCATAAAAAAGCAGACACCCTGGCCCAGGAGACCTTTGCTTTTTAGTTCATCCACCACTACATTGGGCAGGGGGACTTCATTGGCATCAATGCCATCAATACCCAACAAACGGCAGATTGTGCGCTCTACAGCAACGGTGGTATAGTTGCCCACAAAATCCTGCACTTGGTTGGCAATTTTCTTTGCCACGCCGCGGGCATGCTCTACTTTTTTAAAATCGAGACCTACTTTACTCTCTTGCATATTTATATATTTAATATTACTAATTGTCTTTCGTTCAAACACTAGCACACGCCACACCCTCGACGGAATGGAGTCTGCCGCACATTATTTCAGACTTGCAAAGATAACGTTTTTTTTGCAATCCGTAAGCTTTTTCGACAAAAAAGTTTCATTTTTATTACAAAGTTCGGCGTAGATGGCGAATGTTCCCACGCAGACTGCGGTAGGCCTTCCTGAGGTTCATATGGGTGTATGTGGAACGTTACTTCCCGTCTTCAACAAAATTTTCCCTCTCGTTTACAGCATTCTCCCACTTTACGGACCATTCATCCAATGCACGGACAAATCTAACTTGACAAACCAGAAACAGCCCGCCCAATACAAGGTGTCTGAAAACACGGTCAGCAAATGTCGCAAACGCGAATGCCTGAAGGGCTACAGCTCGCGGCCGCACACGATTGCCTATGCCCTGACCGAGGAGTAAAAGGCCCTCATGGTTGTCATTCGTAAAACCACATGGGCATCGGGCGACAAGATAGCCGAGATGCTGGCAGACAGAGAAAGTACTTCAAGCTCTATTTTTCTTTACTACTTCAATTTTTTGCCATCATTATCGTGTCTCTTCCACGGGGCAAATACACAAACAAGTTACGCTACAAAAACATGCAACTATCCCAACAAACATAGCTCTCATAGGATGCCTTCACCCTTTCTAAGTTACCATCCAGCCATATTTTGACTCTTTTTAGGAACATACATCCTAAACATAACGGGGCTTCCACGCAGATGTTTCGAAAGAATGGTGAAAGCGGTCTGAAATGGCGGCCAATCGACCCCTTGGAATTGATGAGAATGAAACTAATTGGAATTGGCAGTGTTCTTTGCCGAAACTGACTTGGCAGCGGAGGGCTTGTTGGTAGACGATTTTGTAGTGTCGCGCTTGGCCATGTCGGCTTTTTTAGTGGCCGTGGAATCGGCTTGAGGGGCTTTCTTCATGCGGTGCTTGGGCAGGAGGATGTCGTAGAGGCTGTGCTTCTTATGGAACTTGCTGAGGTCTACGTCGCCTTTGATGCCGCTGATGCGGCCCGTCTGGCTGTGCTGCCAAAGGGTGTAGCGGACGGTGGGGGTGCCATGGTAGTTGGCTATGAAGATGTGATAGGAACGGTAGCGTTTGCCCGTGAAATGTTCGTTGTAGACTTTCTCGCTAGTGTATATCATGGGTTTGACACCATATTCCTTCTCCATGAGTTCGAGGAGTTTGTTGACGCGTGCCATGTCAAGCCGGCCGCTGTGATGCCCTTCGATGTCGAGGACGGGAATAAGGTCTTGTTTCTGCTTGACTACGACGGACTTATAGTTGGCGAACTGCGTATAGGCCGAGGTCTTACTGCTATATACATGATAGCTCCCGACATAAATATTGTGCTTACGGGCAGAGTCTACATTAGCCCTATAATTGGGGTCTTTGATAGAGGTCCCTTCTGTGGCACGGATGTAGACGAACTTGACTTTCTTGCTATTGGCAACTTTCTTCCAGTTGATTGTGCCCTGGAACTTGGAGACATCAATGCCTTGTGCTTGCAACGTAGATGGTACCGACGCGGCAAGCACAAGGATTAGGAGTGATAGGAGAAGCCTACATTGAAATTTCATCGCCGGCAGCATTGAAGAACTTGTATTCCAATAAACCGTATGATTCGGAAGGCTTGATGGTGATGTGAAGCTTGTATTTGCGCATCCATTGACGACGGACGCTTCTGAGCCCTTTGGTGAGGTATGCATAGACATAGGGATGCGTGATGACGGTGAGACGTTTCTCATTCTGAGAGGAGATGAGGTAGCGCAGGTTGGTTTCGATTTCATCAACGACTACCAGGCTGGACTTGATAGTGCCTGTGCCATCGCAGAAGGGACATTTTTCCTGCACGTTGACCTCGACGGCGGGGCGCACTCGCTGACGAGTGATTTGCATCAACCCGAACTTACTGAGTGGGAGTATGGTGTGACGGGCTTTGTCGCGAGACATTTCTGCACACATCACATCGTACAGCTGCTTCCGATTTTCTGCCTTTGCCATATCGACAAAGTCGACTATCACGATGCCCCCCATGTCGCGCAAACGGAGCTGCCGTGCGATTTCTTTTGCAGACTCGATATTCACCTGTAGGGCTGTATCCTCCTGTCCCTGACCGGCTTTTATATGATTACCGCTATTGACGTCAATAACATGCATGGCTTCAGTGTGTTCAATGTAAAGGTACACACCTGAGCGGATAGTAACAATGCGGCCAAAGGCGCGGCGTATGTCGCGCGAGACCCCAAATTGTTCGAAGATGGGTGCCTCCATCTTGTAGTAGTGGACAATGTCGGTCTTATCCGGGGCAATGGTCTTGATGTACTGGTACACTTCGTTGTATATTGCCTCATTATCCACGTATATCGCATTGAAATCATCGGTAAGGACATCTCGGAGAAGCACAGAAGTAGTGCTCAGTTCGGACAGGATTTTTTGGGGGCCAGTGATTTGCTTAAGACGCTGGGTAAGTTGCTCCCACTGGGACATCAGGTGACGGAGGTCGGCATCTAGCTCTGCCACTCCCCTACCCTCGGCAATAGTACGGACGATGATACCAAAGTTGTCGGGCTTGATACTTTGCATCAAACGACGAAGACGACCTCGCTCTTCACTGCCTTTGATCTTTTGGGAGATGGAGATTCGAGAAACGAAGGGGGTAAGCACCAAATACCGTCCGGCAAAAGAGATGTCGCCCGACAGTTTGGGACCTTTGGTTGAGATGGGCTCCTTGGCCACCTGAGCCAACACGAGCTGTCCCACTTTCAATATATTGGACAGATTGCCCGTCTTTTCCAAGATGGGTTCGACCTTGAAATTCTTTAAGGATGCAACTGAAGAGTCACCGTTCATAGCCAGCTTCATATACTTGGCTACAGAATTGTAATTGGTTCCCAAATCCAAATAGTGGACAAAGCCATCCTTCTCTTCTCCCACGTCAATAAAAGCGGCATTCAGGCCGGGCATAATCTTCCTCACCTTGCCGACATAAATATCGCCGACCTGTACTTTATTGCCCGACTTGTCCTTGTGCAGCTCCACCAGCTGTTTGTCTTCCAATAAGGCCAACTGGACCTCGCTGTCAGTTGCAGATACAATTAGTTCTTTGTTCATTCTTTTAAAAAGAAAACAAATTACACAATACGACGCAAATCCGCCGTTGTGTAATTTGTTTTAGCTGTAAATGTTTTAGACTTGAAGAGTAATAATTACTTCTTCTTATGTCTATTCTTGCGCAGACGTTTTTTGCGCTTATGAGTAGACATCTTATGTCTTTTGTGTTTTTTCCCGTTAGGCATTGTATTACTATTTTAAAAGTTATTTCACGCTCTTCTTGACGTCGTTAACAAAAGTCTTTGCAGGTTTGAACGAAGGAATGTTGTGAGCGGGGATGATGATGGTGGTGTTCTTGGAGATGTTACGGCCAGTCTTCTCAGCACGCTTCTTGATGATGAAGCTGCCAAAACCACGGAGATAAACATTCTCGCCTTCGGCAAGAGACTCCTTAACGACATTCATAAATTCTTCAACGGTGGCTTGGATAGCGACCTTTTCGATACCAGTTTTCTGTGCAATTTGAGCAACAATTTCTGCCTTTGTCATATTAATTATTTCTTTTAATGTGATTTGTTCAATTTGTCTTCTTTCGGAGGTCGAAAGTGATTGCAAAAGTACTAAAAAAAAACGAATTAGAAATATTTTTTTTATCCTTTCGGAACTTTTTGCAGACTACACACTTAATACGTATTGATTATCAGCATATTAAAGAATAGCGAATTGGGGTAAAAAAATAACAAATTCCTGATTGATAACAATTCATATTCGTCATTCAGAAGTCTTTTTGGTGTTTTTTTTCACAAAATACAGGACGAATAAAGCCGTTGCCGAAAAGGCACAAATCAGAGTGGTGAACCACGACATCTGAAGTGGTATTTCAGGGCTTGCCGATAGCACCCCTTTATTATATAGATAGTAGAGAACTACTATGAGAGCATTATTAAAGAAATGGGCGCACACATTGACCAACAACGAGCCCGACTGAAGGAACAAGTATCCCAACAACACCCCCAGGAGGAAACGAGGCACAAGACCATAGATGTCGCCATGAAACAATGAGAAAATCAAGGATGTTACTATTACTGCCACATGGACATTGCGAAACCACTCTTGCAGAAGCTGCTGCAAAGCCCCTCTGAAGAATAGCTCTTCACAAACCGCTGGAATAAATGCCACTACGAGGATTTGAAGCATAAGGTCGGAAGGGTTGGTAAGAGAGAGCATCTTACCAACCACGTCTTTTGATAGCTGGGTCATCTTTCGCATTTCTGCCTCAAGCCCGCCCAAATCCCATTGGTCATTCCACCATGTAATCCAGTCATTCAACGGAACCAGCAACAACAATATCACCACAGCCACCAATGACAACCTCCAATGCTCTACACGAAAGTGTAGTTTCAAAAAGGGGGAAGTTGAATCGTAAAAAAGCATAGCGAACAGCACTGCTGGAAGCAAAAACATCATCAACTGCGATATGGCCTGCATCAACATGCTCCACCTGATAGCTGTTGGTGTGACAAACGATGGGGGACAGATATTGTTTAACCCTGTGGCTAGAATAAAGCCTGTCAAAAAAAGAAAGAACAGCCCCAACAACTTAGAGAACGGCTTGGCATCCTGAAAAAAAATGGATATACGACTCATTACAATACTATTAAAATTAAAAAGGGACTGCAACTCTTCAGCTACAGTCCTTGTGACCCCGGCGGGATTCAAACCCACGACTTTCGGAACCGGAATCCGACGTTCTATTCAGCTGAACTACGGGGCCAATCTGCAAAAAACGCTTATATAACTACGCTTTTCAAAAAATATTGTGTCCAAAGAATAATTTTTTGTACGATAAAGTTCCTTATGCATCAGCAAACACTTTGCCGTCAGCCAGAGTCACCTGCAATTTGGTGTATTCGCTGTGAAAATCGTCACGTAGGCGCGACAGGTAGCGGCGGCTTTCCCAATGGCACATGGGCAGGTCGTGAAGCAGATAGTTGCCACAAGTCTCTGGAGTGGTGGCGGGGACTTCAGTCTGTGTCAGTATCCATTCAAGGCACTCGATTGTGAGTGAGCACATGTCCTGGGCGGTGTAATTGCCCGTCATTATAATGTACATGCCCGTCAGACAACCCATAGGCCCGACATATACCACATCGTCCTTAACCGATGAGTTACGAAACCATGTGGCCATCAAGTGTTCCAGACTATGCATGGCTGAGGGTGACACAGCAGGCTCGTGGTTGGGTTCAATTATGCGTAAGTCAAAGGTGGTAAACCCTTTGTCGATACGGGAAATGTAGATGCCGGGCTTCAAGTGTGTGTGGTCTATCGTAAAACTTTGAATAACTTCCATATTGAGAATAATAATCGGTTACAACTTTTCAAGAAAACTTTTGACGAAACGGAAAGAGTGGTCGCCCATGTTAGCAAGGAAGGTGTCCCACTGCTGCTGGTGGTTGTCGGTGTTGCCAGGGGTGTCGCTGATAACACGGATGCTGAGGAATGGCACCGTCTGAAGATAACAGGTGTGGGCTATGGCGGCAGACTCCATCTCACATGCCAAGGCATCTGAGAAGGATGACTTGATATCTGCAAGTGCTTTCTTGTTGGTGATAAACTGGTCACCGGTGCAGATTAGTCCGTTCCACACCTTATAGTCACCTGTTTCATCTAACGATAGGGCACATTGTACCAGTTTTTTGTCAGCATCAAAACGTGCGGGCAAGCCCTGAATTTGCCCTTTGTCGTTGCCTTCGCCACACCATACGTCATGATAGACCGTCTGGCTGCCAACCACTACGTCCATGACATGAAGACGATCATCTATGCCGCCTGCCAATCCCGTGCTGATAATGCAGTCAGGATGGTGCTGGCCTATGAGGTTCATAGTGCCTATAGCAGCGTTCACCTTGCCTATTCCGCATTGCCACAAAACGACATCATTACCATTGATGCTGCCCTGCGACTTCCCGCCCAAGGCATCGCGCATCTTTTGGTATTCGATGTCCATTGCTATTATTATGCCTATCCTCATATTGTTCGTTTCTTCGTAACAGACGTTTTCTCGCCTCACCATAAATGCAAGCTTGCCTGGATTCGGCTTATCGAAAACATTCAATTATATGTTATATACTACTGAATCAGGGAGACTTTCAGTCATGCCCCATGCCGATTTCGAAGTGCAAAGATAAGATTTTTTTCTTAATTATTGCCCAAAAAGTAATTTTTTATCCATGTTTCCGTTATCAAAAGAAATATTCATATTATATGAAACGACACCTCTTGATTCTATTATCCACCATTTTCGCCATCGCCGCAATCACTCTGGTTATCATCCAGATTACCCAGACCAAAAAATCGGCCAAGATGAGCGAGAACCTGTTCAACATCAGCGTCAACAACGCCATCGACGAGGTGTTCAACCAGCTAGACCAAATGAAGGTCGAAGACTATGTGTCACAGAAAGAACGCTATAGGTTACAGCGATACTTGCGTATTGACGACCTTAACGAAAAAATGCAGGACATCATACGCAACAGCAGCGAGCTTTTCTATGACGAGCATCGTGTACAGTTTGGTGTTTCCACACAGGACAGCGCCTTTCCCCTCCCAGGCTCCCACCTCTCCAGCGCCGAGGAGAACACCCTCACCCAATACAACACCCTTCTCAACGCCCGCAACAGGCTCATCGCAGAGATAAACAACACCAAAAGAACAAAGAATGCTCCCGTCTATATCAACAACACCATCGACCCCACTAAGCTCAACTTCCCACTACTGGACTCACTCATTCGCGAAGAGCTTATTATCAACGGGGTAGACATCAACCCCTATATCGGTGTCTTGAAAGACGGGGCCGACACCCTCCTCTATTGTAGCAAAGATGCCAACCCCAACGAACTCCTCAACTCTGCTTATAAATACACGTTCCACCCTCACGGCATCGCCACCTCTGACAATCTTTACCTCCTCCTCGCCTTCCCACCCTCCCCCATGATACTTAGCAGCGACGCCAATTTCTACACCCTCCTCAGCATCTTTATGATACTGCTGATTTCCATCCTCTTCATCTTTTCCTTACGCACCATATCTTCCCAACGCAAACTGGACGAAATGAAGACCGACTTCATCAACAACATGACCCACGAAATCAAAACCCCTATCGCCACTATCAGCCTGGCCTGTGAGATGCTTGAGGACGACTCCATTAACAGCGATGCCGCCACCCGCAGCAACTTCATCAATATCATCAGCGATGAGAACCGGCGTATGCGCATACTGATTGAAACGCTGCTACAAAGTGCCAAAATGTCGGGCAAAAAGTTTACCATCAACCCTAAGGAAATCAACCTTAACAGCCTAGTAGAGGCCTCAGTCCAAAACTTCAAACTCACCATCCAAAACCGGCAAGGGATTATCGAGACCCATCTTGGCGAGATACCAGGAACCCTTTTTGCCGACGAGTTGCACATCTCCAACATGATGCACAACCTTATCGACAACGCCATCAAATATTCCGAACAGAAGCCCCACATCATTATCACCACTCTGACACAAGACAACTATGCCGTCATTCAGATCAAGGACAACGGTATTGGCATTGCCAAAGAGGACCAAAAACATATCTTTGAAAAATTCTATCGTGTTTCCACGGGGAACGTCCATAACGTAAAAGGCTTTGGCATCGGACTCAACTACGTCTCTCAGGTTGTCGCCCTCCACCAAGGAAAAATTGCCCTCACCAGCGAACTGGGGCAGGGCTCCACCTTCACCATCTCGCTTCCCCTCTCCTAGCCTAATAATAAGTTGAGGGCACCTAAAGGCACCCTCAACCCAACACAATACAAGTCATTCATCACTTATCCTTTACCAACCGCACTGAGAACCCTCCCCAACGAAGGCTGCTACTTTCTGCGTTAAAGTAACTGTCGTTAAAGAACAGTATGTAACTCTTGAAAGAATTATAGTCCGGCGTTGACGACCAATAATAGCCATACTCGCCCACCTCGTTCACCTCTCTATTCCATCTGACCCCTGCTGCTGGGAGAAATACGGCACTGGCCGACTCCATTTTCTTCCATTCTGCCTCGGTGTATGTGTTGCCTTCCCAACTGGTATATCCAGGTGTAAACGTACACCCATCCGGCTGTGTCCAATCATCTGGCAACAGTATCAATCCATGCACTCCGTTGACGGTGCCCGTACCCCGTTTGCCACCGGCACCACTTCTCTGGAAAACAACATAGTTCCATTCCGAGATGCTCAATGTCCGCCAGCCTCCTTGGATATTTGCGCCCCAGTCATAAAACTCCGGATAGGTGCTATGGGGGTCCACTTCAACAGGAGCATTACCTGTCCCCCATCCAAAGAGGTCTATCCAGCCATCGTAAGCGGTATCCACATTCTCATTATCTTTGCCTATACAGTCATACTGATGCCTGGCAAAACTCCAAGTCTTGGTACTGGCGCGGTATAGCAGATTTCCCGATGCAAATTGCACCTGTGTGGAATCGCTGACCGAGTACAACCCTTTCACGGTCTCAACCCTTGGCTCATCATCACCTTGCGGCTCTGGTTTCGGTTCTTTCCCGCAACCCGAGAAGACCAATAATGTGATTGAAATAACGAAACAACTCAGCCATCGTATGCTGCCATTGTTTATTGTTTTGTCTGCTACTTTTTTCATCTTTTTGCATTGTTAAAATAATGATTACTGAATATTACAAACAACCATGTCGACATTTGGTGCTTTTACTATATAAGACCGCCAAATGCCCTTTTTGTTGCAAAAAGAGTAAAAAAAATATCTATTACCGCACAAGCCGCACCGACTGTCCGAATTGGGGGACGTCGTCCCAGTCCAACGCCAAGATGTTGCCGTCGAAGTGCATCGTATACGGGCAGCCTTCTGATTCCGTTGAGGATGACCAATACAGACCCTCACAGTCGAAAGCGTAGGGCAACGCTCCCCAGCGGAATCCCGCCGCTGGCAGGAACACCGCCCCAGCCTTTTCCATCGGCTCCCATTGGCTAACAGAATAGCAATTGGCATCCCACCCAGTAGCCCGACTAACAAATGAACATTCCGACGGCAGCTCCCATTCATCGGGCAGCAGCAACAGCCCACGCATACCGTTGACCGTACCCACCGCCCGTTTCTCGCTTGCGCCAGTCCGTTCAAACAGCAGGTAATTCCACTCGTCGGCCGTCGGTGTCCGCCAACCACCTGCAATGTGTTTTCCCCAATCGTCGAAGTGCAGATAGCTGTTCCAGTCATCCGTAGTGTCCGCAGGTCTGTTGCCTGTGCCCCACCCAAACAGCCAGCCTGGCTCCCACTGGTGTTCCACAAACCCCTTGCCGCCTTCCGCCAAATTGCCCGGTGCAAACTCCACCCGCTCGGTCGCGCTGACAGAGAAAAGACTCTCACTGCTCCGTTCCCCCACTCCATTCTTACAACCCACCAACACGCATGCCAGCAATAAAGCCACGAATGCCACGCGCTGCACTTCAGTCATTGAAATATTTCCATCCAGTCTGTTAGAACTCTGTATTTCAATATATCTAGCGAAGAATTTCATCTTTACAAATTTGTAAATTACAAACCATTAAACTTACAATATACCTTGCCGCACTTAAAGTCTAGGTGGTTTTATGTGTGTCTTCTATCATCATATCAGTCTATATTTCCAACTGCAAAGGTACAACTTATTTTTCATTCTAATAGAAAAAACTCATATGAACCTTCTATTATCGCAGAGAATCATGGTTGCGGGCGGCTGCACCGCCCGCAACACAACATGTATAGTCCTATGTCTCTTTCGGGATTAGTATTGTATCTATTGAGCGGATTAAAAATCCACCGAAACGATTACCTCTGAACATCCGCCATGTCGGGTTCGGCGTAAATACATTGTCATTGCCATATTGTCACGAATCCATTCGGAGAACGAATCGACTATGTGGTGGTTGCATTTGTCATGTCTTACTACTTTTTCTTCCCTACAATATTCCAAATTATATAATTTTCGTTAAGATACGTATCATTCCAATACCATGATTCATCTGTAAGCCTAGAACGGGTATTCGATGTGCAAGTAATGGTACATACATGAGAGGTTGCAGCTAAATTGTTGCACATATCAGATAAAGCGCAGTCGCTCCTAATATTAAAATTTGCTATATTAAGGCTTGTCAGATTGGAGCAGTCATAAAACATGCCAATCATATTATACACTCTTGAAGTATTCCATCCCGACAGGTTCAGGCTTGTCAGGCTGGAACAGCCATAAAACATATTTTGCATATATCTCACATTTTCGGTGTTCCATTCGGACAGGTTCAGGCTTGTCAGGCTGGAACAGCCGCGAAACATAGTTTCCATCGTTGTCACATTTTCGGTGTTCCATCCAGACAAATTCAGGCTTGTCAGGCTGGAACAGCCCCAAAACATACTACTCATATCTGTCACATTCTCGTTGTTCCATCCAGACAAATTCAGGCTTGTCAGGCTGGAACAGCCCCAAAACATCATACTCATATCTGTCACATTCTCGGTGTTCCACCCGGACAGGTTCAGGCTTGTCAGGCTGGAACATTCATCAAACATCATACTCATATCTGTCACATTCTCGGTGTTCCATCCCGACAGGTTCAGGCTTGTCAGCCTGGAACAGCCCTTAAACATACTACTCATATCTGTCACATTCTCGGTGTTCCATCCGGACAGGTTCAGGCTTGTCAGGCTGGAACAGCCCCAAAACATACTACTCATATCTGTCACATTCTCGGTGTTCCACCCGGACAGGT
>JAFWOP010000051.1 GCA_017545365.1 Bacteroidales bacterium | reverse complement strand
GGCAAGGTCGTGCTCTACCAACTGAGCTATTTCCGCATCGCTTTTCAGTATTTCAACTACCTCTTGCTCTCTAAAAAAGCATACTTCTTCTTTTCGAAAGCGGGTGCAAAAGTACAAACTTTTTTCCATTCAGCAAAACTTTTTTTGCAGAAAAGTCATAACACACTCATTTCTAATACAAAATTTTTCACTCCCACACCCTTTTCGCTCCTGCAAAACAGCCTTCATACACCACTCTCAACCCCATTTTCACCCCTCTTTCGCCAACTCTTTTGCTCGCGTGAACGTAACTTCCCATCATCCTGTGCAAAGTGGGGCTTGGAGGCAGCTAAAGGTCTCAGACGGGGCAGCACGGGCGCGGTTTATTTCTTAGCCACTAACTTCTTAATCTCGTTCAACTTCAGGAGTGCTTCGATGGGCGTGAGGGAGTCGATGTCTATGTCGAGCAGTTTGTCACGTATGTCCAGCAGGGTGGGGTCGTCCAGTTGGATGAAGCTCAGCTGGTAGCCGTCGCCGGGGGCTGCCTCTGCCTTCCTCTTCGACTTGTCCACCTTCGGTTTCTGCTCCGAAATCTTTTCATTCTTCGACTCCAGCAGCTCCAGCATGTTGTTGGCCCGCTTCAGCACCTGCTGCGGCATACCCGCCATGCGTGCCACATGGATGCCGAAGCTGTGCTCGCTGCCCCCCATCTCCAACTTGCGGAGGAAGATGACCTTGTTCCCCACCTCACGCACCGAGATGTGGTAGTTCTGTATCCGCTCATACTGGTCGGCCATCTCAATCAGCTCGTGGTAGTGGGTGGCGAACATCACCTTGGGGCGTGCATTCTTGAGGTTGTGCAGGTATTCGGTGATGGCCCATGCAATCGAAATGCCGTCGTAGGTCGATGTGCCGCGCCCTATCTCGTCCAGCAGCACCAGGCTGCGGTCGGAAACGTTGTTGAGGATGCTGGCCGTCTCGTTCATCTCCACCATAAAGGTCGACTCGCCCGACGAGATGTTGTCCGAAGCCCCCACACGGGTGAAAATCTTGTCGACCATGCCTATATGCGCCTCACGGGCAGGGCAGTAACTGCCCATCTGAGCCATCAGCACGATGAGGGCTGTCTGGCGCAGCAATGCCGACTTACCCGACATGTTGGGCCCCGTGATGATGACTATCTGCTGGGTGTCGCGGTCGAGGAACACATTGTTGCTCACATACTGTTCGCCCAACGGCAGCTGGGTCTCGATGACCGGATGGCGGCCATCCTTGATGTCGATGGTGGTGTCATCTGAAAGCTCGGGGCGGCAGTAGTCATGAGCCAGGGCCACCTCGGCGAAGCACAGCAGACAATCCAGCCGCGCCACCAGCTGGGCATCGTATTGGATAGGTTCCAGAAAGGTCATCACCGCCGTGAGCAGCTGCTCATACAGCTGGGCTTCCAGCGCGAGGATGCGCTCCTCGGCACCCAGGATCTTCTCCTCATACTGCTTCAACTCGGGCGTGATGTAACGCTCGGCGTTGGTGAGGGTCTGCTTGCGTATCCATTCTTCGGGCACCTTGTCTTTATGAGTGTTGGTAACCTCGAGGTAGTAGCCGAAGATGTTGTTGAAGCCCACCTTCAGCGATGGGATGCCGGTGGCTTCGCTCTCTCGACGCTGTATCTCCATCAGGTAGTCCTTGCCCGAACCGGCCATGGCACGCAACTCGTCCAGCTCGGCATTGACGCCGGAGGCTATCACGCCGCCTTTGTCCAGCTTCACCGGCGGGTCCTCCTTAATCTCGCGGTCGATGCGCTCATATATGCCCTGGCAGGGGTTGAACTGCTCCGCCAGCCGGCGGAAAGGCTCGTCGTCCACCAACGAACAGAGGTGGCGTATCTGCGCTATGGCCGCCAGCGAACGTTTCAGCTGCACCAGCTCGCGCGGGTTGATACGGCCCACCGCCACCTTGGAAATCAGGCGTTCCAAGTCGCCAATGGCGCGGATATGCGGCATCAGCTGCACCGCGAGGTCGCGGTTGCGGACCAGGAGGTCCACAATATGCAGCCGCTCCTCTATCAACTCTTTCTCTTTGAGCGGCATGACAATCCAACGTCGCAGTAGGCGCGACCCCATCGGAGTGGCCGTCTGGTCGAGCACATCGAGCAGCGTGCGGGCGTTCTCGTTAGGCGAATGGACCAGCTCCAGATTGCGGATGGTGAACCTGTCGAGCCACACGTAGCGATCCTCATCGATGCGGGTGAGGGTGCAGATATGCTGGGTACGGTCGTGCTGGGTGGCCTGGAGGTAATAAAGCGCCGCTCCGGCGGCCACCACCCCTTCGGTCAGCTCCTCGACACCGAACCCCTTGAGCGAAGTGGTGTCGAACTGCTTCGTCAGCAGGTCGTTGGCAAAGTCGGTAGTGAACACCCAATCATCGAACGTATTGGTATAGTATTTCTCGTTAAAGTGGTCTAAAAACCACTGCAACTTCTTGCGTTGCAGCACCACCTCGGCGGGGTGGAAATTCTGCATCAGTTTGTCGATATAGGCCAAATCGCCCTGAGCCACATAAAACTCGCCCGTGGAGACATCCAAGAACGAGATTCCGTGAACCTTGTCGGTCAGATGGAGACCGCACAAGAAGTTATTTTCCTTCACATCCAGCACCATGTCGTTGTACGACACGCCGGGGGTCACCAGCTCGGTGATGCCGCGCTTCACCAGCCCCTTCACCGTCTTGGGGTCTTCCAACTGCTCGCAAATAGCCACCCTCAGCCCCGCCCGCACGAGGCGTGGCAGATACTGGTCGACGGCATGATAGGGGATGCCAGCGAGGTCAGTATAACCGCCTCCGCCGCTAGCCTTGCGGGTAAGTGTAATACCCAGTATTTGGGATGCCTTGCGGGCATCCTCACCAAAGGTCTCATAAAAATCGCCCACACGGAACAGGAGCATGGCATCGGGAAACTTGCGTTTCATCTCGGCATGCTGCCTCATCAAGGGGGAATCGTTCTCTGCGTTCTTGGCCATATATCACAGTCTCCGCACTCTTGTACGGACACTCTTTAACGCACCGCCTGCCCTATTTATTGCGTCCATGGCAAAATAAAATTCCCCTGCCCGCAGCACACCCTAGAAACCCTCATCCCAACCCATGAGCGACGGCAAGCACGGGCTTCCCGCCCTCGTAGCATCCGATGCCTCCGCTCTCCCCGCCTCCCCTATAACCTCCATATCAACAGATTCGCCTTTTCTAATAAAGCTCACCCCCCCAAATAAGCACCTTTTAGGATGCTATATCCTAGATTAATCTTACATACAACCTAGTCTTCCCCTAGTCGGTCCCTCACTGCCGCCTACCCGTCCCCCAAAAGAGATAGGCCGAACAGGTTGGCGGCTCACTTTTTTTTCTGTATGTCGGAAAAAGTTAGTACTTTTGCAGCCGATTTGGTCACCACGAAGGTGCTAAAAGGGAATGCCGTGAAAGTCGGCAACAGTCCCGCTGCTGTGAGCCTCAAGAGCCAGGTTCGACAATGAAAGCCACTGTGTTGCGTCATAGCAGCATGGGAAGGCGGCGAACTCGGTGAGACAAGTCAGAAGACCTGCCAAGTCGGTAATGAAACGCCCTCGAGGAAAGGGAGTAAATTGTATGGACTGGCAAAAAGTAATAATACCGCTTATCGTTTTTTCGGTCTGCCGCTCATTCTCATGCGTGGCACAGGACACCTCACGGCGTGCTGTGACGCTGCCCGAAGTGAGCATCATAGACCCCAATGGGCGTCCCGAGGAGCTGCGGGTGCAGACCCCCACGCAGGTCATCGCCACCAAGGAGATGCAGCAGCTGGGCGGCACCCTGCTAAGCGATGCGGCACGAAGGCTGGTGGGCGTGACGCTCAAAGACTATGGCGGCATCGGGGGCATCAAGACTGTATCGGCCCGCGGGTTGGGCAGCCAGTTCAGCACCCTCACCATCGACGGCGTGGCGGTGAACGACTGCCAGAACGGGCAAGTGGACCTGGGACGCTACACGTTGGGCAACAGCAGCTACATCTCTTTCGCCAACGGACAGAGCGACAACCTGCTGCAGTCGGCCCGCTCCTTAGCGGCAGGCAGCACGCTGAACATGGAGACCACGGTGCCTGAATTCGGCACCCTGCCGCTCAACCTTTCGGTCGACCTCGAAGGGGGCTCCTACGGCTATTTCTCCCCCACCCTTGCCTACCAGCAACGGCTGGGGCGCAAGGCCTCTTTCTCACTTTGGGGCAACTACACCCGCTCGGACGGCAACTACCCCTTCACGCTGTACTACACCGTTGACCAGAAAGACAGCAGTTCGCGCGAATACCGTCAGAACTCGCAGATGCGGATGGGGACGGTGGACGCCAACTTTTTCTACCGATTCGACAGCCACCGCCGCCTGCACATCAAGGCACACTATATGAACGGATTCCATGCCCTTCCCGGCCCTGTCATCTACTACACCTCCAAGGCCTCGGAGCACACCGAAGAGCAGCTCTTCTTCACCCAGGCCCGCTACCGCAAGACCGGGCAACGGCTGGAGGTGCAGCTGCTGGGCAAATACCAGCTGAGCAACGACATCTATGAGGATACCGCCGCCCGCACCGCCTCCGGCATCATCCGCAACGACTACAGCCAGCAGGAGGGCTACCTCTCACAGACGTTGCGCTACTATTTCGGCGGCAAAGAGTCGGGGCATTTCAGCGTGGCGTTTGCGGCCGACGAGGCGGTGAGCCATCTGACCAGCAACCTGAGCAAGCACAACGACGTGCAGCGGACATCGGTCCTTGGGGCACTGTCGGCGGAGTACCGCTCGACACCCGGGAAGGCCGTAGAAGAGGGCCTGCGCATCAACGCCCATGTGCTAGGCACCTGGATACGCGACCATGAGCAGGAGGTGGTGTCGGAGCCCTATGCACGGCTGTCGCCCTACGCGGGGGTGGCCTACACGCGTGGCCGCCTCACACTGCGCTATTTCTTCAAAGAAACGTACCGGGTACCCAACTTCAACGAGCTGTATTACTTCACCGTGGGAAGGTCGCTACAGCCCGAGAAGGCACGGCAGCACAACGTGGGAGTGAGCTTCAGCAACAGCCGCATTGTGAGGAGTACCTACTTATGGGACAACGGCATATCGGTGGACGGCTACTACAACCGCGTGAGCGACAAGATTATCGCAGTGCCGATGCAGAATATGTTCCTGTGGTCGATGCAGAATCTGGGCAAGGTGGAGGTTCGCGGGGTGGACATCTCGGCCACCAGCCGGTTCAGCGGTGGCGCATCGAGCATCTTCGTGCCCGGAGACTGGCGCAGGTTGCTGGATGTCACCCTGACGCTGGGCTACTCGTTCCAATATGCCGTAGACCGCACCGACCCCTCGAACAAGGTGTATGGTCATCAAATACCCTACACGCCGCGCCACAGCGGCAGCATAGCCCTCGTGGCTTCCACCAAGTGGGTGGATGTGGGCTATTCGGCCACCCTGGTGGGCCGGCGGTACCGCATGAGTCAGAACACGAACGCCAATATGGTGAAGGGCTATGTGGACCAAGGCATCCGGGTCAGCCGACAGTTCTGGCTGAAGCACGGCAAACTGGATGTGAAGGCGCAGGTGCTGAACTTGTTCGACGTGCAGTACGAGGTGGTGAAGAACTACCCCATGATGGGAAGGAACTACAGGGTTGGGGTGGGGTATGCGTTTTAGCAAGAGAATCACTAGTACTACTAGTATTACTAGTTATACTAGAATTACTAGGATTACTAGAAGAAAAAAGAATACTTTAACAACTAATACTATATACTATGAAAAGAAACTTTCTCCTTCTTGCAGCCTGCGCGCTGTTGCTGACAGTCGGCTGCGAAAAAGACCCCGAATCGGGAAACAGTTCAAACGACGGCACATACGCCTATGTGCTTAACGAAGGCTCCTGGGGTGGCAACGACGCCGAAATCAGCCGTCTGAACATCAAGGACGGCACCATCGAAGCCGACTGGTTCTCCGCAGCCAACGGGCGCGGACTGGGCGACCTGGCACAGGACCTGGTGCATTACGGCAACAAGCTCTACGCCACCGTCCACACCTCCAACAAAGTAGAGGTCATCGACCCTGCTACCGGGAAAAGCCTCAAGCAGATTGACATGGGCAACCGTGGTCCTCGCTACATAGCCTGCTACGGCGGAAAAATCTATGTGACCTGCTATGACAGGAGCGTGGTACGCATCGACACCGCCACCTATGCCATCGAGGCATCCTGCCCATTGAGCGGTATGCAGCCCGAACAGCTGTGCCTCTGTAACGACTTGCTGTACATCTGCAACAGCTGGCAGTATGATGAGAATGGCAATGCCGTATACGACAGCACCCTGTCGGTGGTAGACCTCCCCACGTTTACCGAAATCATGAAACTCCCCATCATCATCAACACTGCCAGTCAGACCCACGCCTACAATCCCTGCAAAATCAAACGGAACAGCCTTGGGGATATGGTCATCGACTGCCCCGGCGACTACTACGACCAAGTCAACAAACCGGCACGGACTGTAGGTCTCCACATCGGCAGCTCTTGTACCTTTACCCCACACCCCATAAACCTCACCAACTTCGAGTTCTACGGCAACGACCTGTATGGCTACGCTACCACCTATGATGCCAACTGGAACCCCACCGCCGCCTTCTACTGCAACCAAACCCCTATTCTTACTTCATATAGTTCCATCCTCAGTAACGCCTATGGCATCAACGTCAATCCGGCCAACGGTGACATATACATCTGCAACAGTGCCTACGGCTCCAACAGCGATGTGTATTGCTTCAGCAAGGATGGTGCCGAACGCTGGCACGCGGAAGCCGGCGTCTACGCCTCAAAAGTGGTATTTTAACCTTGTTTCTTTGTAATTAAAAAAAAAGTTGTATTTTTGCATGTTCAAATCCATGCCCTCAAAGCATGGTTTGAACATGCAAACTTTTTTATATAGACATCAATAATAAATTATAAATGAAAAAGATAGTCCTTATCCTGACCTTCGCTGTCTTCGCTTTTACAGCCAACGCACAACTTATCATCAGTGCCAATATTGGAGGAAGTAAGACCTCTAGTAACTACAGTACCTCAGCACAAATAGTGGTGGGTGCTGACTCCACCATTCCTCCCGTGATTACTCCACTAGAGGATAACAGTAACTTTTCGGGCGGCCTGAAAATCGGTTACAAATTCGGCAAGGCACAAGTCGGCATTGCCGCCAGTTACAATAAGTACACCACCGGCATACAATCCCTCGACCCCACCCTCATCCCTATCTTAGGTGTTTACGAAGGGGTCAATTACGGCATCCCCACTATTGTGACCACCGGTTCGATGTCCACCTCTGTGGCCTCCATCACCGTGGCCCCCTATTTCCGCTACGACCTGTTGGTGGCGGGCGATGTGGCCATCTTTGCAGAGCTGAGTGCCTTCTACACGATGACCAAGAATCCCGAAGTCACTTTTACCGAGATTAACATAGGTCCTGCGGGCATCCCGCTGCCCTCGGTGACCGACTCCACCATCAGCCGCCCGCTCAATTCCACCTCGTTGGGTGTGAGCGTGGTGCCAGGCTTGAGCTGGCAGCTCAGCAACCACTGCGCCATTGACCTCTACCTCGACTTCCTCTCGCTTGCATACAGGAAGACCACTACCAACAAAATCGACTTCGCCTACACCCATAGATTTGTCAACGGTGGCGAATTACAAACCGACCACACCGAGACCGTCACTATCACCAACGAGACAGTCATTGGCGGCGGCCTCACGGGAACGCCCCTGCTTACCGACTTGGGAAAGAACAACTGGGTACGCGTAGGTTTCAACTTCACATTCTAACACCTCCTGAATCATGAAGAAGATAATACTCATCATAACCCTTATGACACTGGCCGCTACCGCTAACGCGCAGTTTGTGGTCAGCGCACAACTGGGCGGTTCCTACTCTCTGGGGACCACTACGCCTTCGGCCACCTTCTATGGACACACACCCAGCGGCGCCGACACCATCGCCCCCATCCCAATGGACACCCTTACCCACCAGAACCCATTGGGTCTCACCCTCGGCTTCAAATTCGGTTACCAGACGGGACGGCTACAGTTCGGCATCGCGGCATCCTATTCGTTCAGCCATCTGCGCAGCGACATGACCTCCTCCGAGTTCAACCAGAACCACATCCTTCCCGAATACCGCAACCCGCTGAAACCCAACAATCCCAATATTGATTATGAAGGTTGGTTCACCCAACACCAATCCAGTTTCATGGTTGCCCCTTATGTGCGTTTCGAAGCCATACAGGTAGGCGATGTGGCATTCTTTTTGGAATTCAACGCATACTATTCCCATGTATTCCAACCGATACGCCACGACTTTGCAGACTGGTACTGTTTCGACATGCACAATACCATCGACACCACCTACCATGTGCAGGACTCCTCGCACTCCCTCGGTGCCAAAATCATCCCTGGCTTGAGCTGGCAGCTCTCCCCCAACTGCTTCATCGACCTTTATTTCGACGTGCTGGCCATCTCATTTGACATGACCGTTCATCAGAACAAGGAAATCATCGACGAATACATCTTCACTTCCGGCACCCCCACCCTGGCCAACCGCACCATCGTCAACACCACAAACAGCACTACAAACCTCGGCTATATGGCCAAAGGCATCTCCCCCCTCAACCCGGCAAGCAACAACTGGGTGAGGATTGGCATAAACTATACCTTCTAAGTGGCAGTTGAAAGTATAAAAGTAAAAACTAAAAGGTGCGGATGTCTACTTTTTAGTTTTTACTTTTTTCTTTTATAGTCTTGAGTATTCATGAAACGATTAATCCTCCTAACCCTCGCACTCCTCCCCATATTTGTCTATGGCCAGCGGCCAGTCGTGGCACGGCTGGGCGACTGGGTTGACGACAGCGTTCAGTTGAAAGGCCCCATGCAAGGGCTGGCCGTTTATGGCCGATATGCAGTGACTCTGCGTCATGGGGGGCAATGCCTGTTGCTGGACCTACGAAAGAAGAGGTGCATCGCAGCCTTCCAGCTGGAGGGAAACGCCACCCACTGCAACAATGCCTCCTTCTCATCTGAGTTTTTAAAGGATACGGGAGCCTCGCCCACATTGCCGCTGCTGTATGTCTCCAGCTGCTATGGCGACAAGGCATGCCATGTCACCCGCATCGACACTCAAGGGTCGACCACGGTGCAACGCATTTATTTTGACAGCCCCAGTTTCCCCGTGGCACAGGACTGGTGCCTCGATGCCGACAGCGGATACCTTTATGCCTTCGGCGGCAGAAAAGGCGGGATGATGTATCTGAAGAAGTTCGTCCTCCCCTCAGTGACGACCGAAACCACGGAGGTTCACCTCACCGACGCGGATGTGATAAGGACTATACCCATCACCTGCGTGAAGGTGGCGCAAGGGAGTAAAATCAAGGAGGGCCATGCCTATCTGCCCGATGGCGACAGCCCTGGCAACTACTGGCTCCATGTCGTGGACCTTGACACTGGTCAGGAAGTGCGCACCATCGACCTCAACCCCATAGGTCTTGAACCCGAAGGGGTGGATGTCCGCGGACGTTGGATATACGTCAGCTTCAACACCCCCGACCCCAAAGAGAACAAAATCTACCGTTTCAGACGTTAAAACCTTTATCAATATGGAAAACCAAGTTATCGAAACCATCATGAAGCGTCGCAGCTGCCGCACCTTCGACCCCAACCGAATGCCCACTGACGATCTCCTCCGCCAAGTGGCTGAGGCAGGCACCTGGTCGCCCACCAGCCGTGGTATGCAGAATCCCATCATCGTCGTCGTCACCAACCGCCTGTTGCGTGACCGCATCGCGCAGATGAACGCCTACGTCATGGGTGCCGATAGCGACCCCTTCTACGGCGCGCCCTGCATGATTATTGTGCTGGTGAAGAAGTCGGAGAATGCCGCCTACGATGGCCCTATCGTTATGCAAACCATGATACTGGCTGCCGAGTCGTTGGGACTCAACAGCTGTTGGATACACCGTGCTAAGGAGGAGTTCGAGAGCGAGGAAGGCAAGCAGATACTGCGCGACCTCGGTATCGAGGGCGACTATGTCGGCATCGGCCATCTCGCCCTTGGCTACACCAACCAACCTATTCCTGAACCCAAGCCCCGCAAAGCAGACTACATCTACTGGGCAAAATAGCCAGCCATCATGTTCGACGAGATACAGAAAGACATCCAGACCCGTAGGACAGTTCTAAGGGTGCTCTCCCATCTTGGATGGAGGAGCCTGTGCGACGAGCCGATAAAGGGCTACAATAAGTCCACCACCTTCAATGGCCGTGGAGGGGCATGGTTTATGATTGGCATCTGCCTGCTATGTATTGGTGTCTTTGTCTATGGCCTTATAAATGACGCCATAGATTGCGATGGTATGCTCTGGCTCTGGGTATTTCTCGGTTTTGTGTATCTTACCGTGTTGTTGCTGTTGCGCTACAACATCCTGATGCTTCGTGCCGAAATACGCGTCGGCCCAAAGGGTTTGGTGCTTGTTGGAGCGGAAGAGGTCCCCGACCACACCACATGTATTCATCTGCTGAAAAGAGAATTACTTCTGATAAAGCTTCTTCCAACGGCAGTGGAGATTCCGTGGGATAATATTCTTTACATAAGGTTAGAAGGCTCTTTTAGAGAGATGGAAGTCGAGACATCGGATACCAAACACTACCGGATGAACATCTCCTACTTCGACATGAAGCTGCCGAGGGAAATCAGCAAGTATTTCGAAGTCGAGGATGTAAATACCTAACAATGGCTATTGGCGATGTTGCCAACCTGTAGTATCTTTGCATTAATAAACATACACGCTATGACTATTGTAATCATCGGACTGATAATGCCTTTGCTTGGCACCATGCTGGGGTCGTCGCTCGTCTTTTTCATGCGTCGCGACATCCCCGACCGTTTGCAGAAGACCCTTCTGGGCTTTGCCAGCGGGGTGATGGTGGCGGCCAGCTTCTGGTCGCTCTTGCTGCCTGCCATCAATATGGAGGCGGGCGATGTGCTGCCTGCCGCCTTGGGCTTTTTGCTAGGCATGGGCTTCCTGCTGCTCATCGACGAGCTCACCCCGCACCTGCACATCGGCTCCTCCAAGGCTGAAGGTCCCCGTTCCCGCCTGTCACGCACCGCCATGCTCGCCCTCGCCGTCACTATCCACAACCTGCCCGAAGGTATGGCTGTAGGCGTGGTCTTTGCTGGCGAGGCGCAGGGTCTGACTCTTTCTGCCGCCCTAGCGGTCTCCATCGGTATAGCTATACAAAACATTCCCGAGGGCGCCATTATTTCCATGCCCATGCACGCCGAGGGCAACTCGCGCTGGCGGTCGTTCCTCATCGGCACGCTCAGTGGCGTAGTCGAACCACTAGGTGCTGTTGCCATCCTGCTATTGGCCTCGGTGCTAGGCGTTGCGCTGCCCTATATGCTTGCCTTTGCCGCGGGTGCCATGATGTATGTCGTTGTCGAAGAACTAATCCCCGAGACGGCACAAGGCACCCACACCAACCTCTCCACCATCAGCTTCGCCGTCGGCTTTGTCCTAATGATGGTCATGGACGTGCTGCTCGGCTAATCTCGTTCTTGTGCTATCCACAGCTGACATTGCCTAATGTTGGCTATATTCCTATTGATAAAGTCATAGGCTCTTTCTTCGTCTTTTCGTGGCGTTTAGCACATCCTTGTTTCGTTTTGCACATTTGTGAAGGGTATAAAATCATTACAATTGAGGATTGCCCAAATTGTAGTGGGGGTGTAATTTTGCAAAACAAACTACGATAACGTAATAAAGTACAATAAACTGATTTTCTGAAAACAATAGTTATGGGTATTTTAAGCAAAATCTTTAGCAACACGCGCAAGCCGGAGGGTCTCTTCGGGCGCATGATGGTGAACGGAATGAACGGAGGCTCGCACGCCCACATGGCGGAATGGGGACTCTCGTATGTGGATTTGTCGAAGACTGCCGATGTCCTCGACATAGGCTGTGGCGGTGGGGCCAACATAGCACGGCTGCTGCAACGCTGTCCGAAAGGGACGGTGACGGGCATTGATCACTCCTCCGTTTCGGTGAAGAAGTCCACCGAGGTGAACGCAGCCGCTGTTGCTGCTGGTCGCTGCAAGGTGATGGAGGCGAGTGCCGCCGCGTTACCCTTTGCCGACGGTGCCTTTGACCTTGTCACCGCCTTTGAGACGGTCTATTTCTGGCCTGAGATAGAAAGATGCTTCGCAGGTGTACACCGCACATTGAAAGAAGGTGGCTGCTTCGTCATCGTAAATGAGGATGACGGCCTCACCGATGCCAACAAGAAATGGGAGAAACTCATCGACGGCATGCACACCTACACTCCCGACGAACTACAGAAGCACCTCTCCGCCGTCGGCTTCCACGACATCACCGTTCATCACGACGAAAAGCACCACTGGCTGTGTGTGTCGGCAGTGAAATAGCCCCAACTGTATAACGACTAAACAATGTCAATTATGGAAACAAGAATTTCTAAAGTATCCCTTCTATGGGTGATTATCATGGCTGGCTTCGCCATGCACATGCTGGCTGACATGCTTCCCGCATTCTGGGGAGCCAACATCGCTATGCCCGACGCTACGGGAGAGGCTCCGACGGGTATGCTGCTGTTTATGATTGGGATGGCTTTCTTCGTCCCGATGTGCGGCCTGTTCTGCATGAACTACCGTAGATGCAAGGTCATGCGCGTCATCAACCTCGTGCTGGCTACGCTGATGATGTTGTTCAACCTCTTCCACGCCACCGAGCTGTTCATGGAATTCAACCCAGTGCAGCTGCTCATCCATCCCGTGATGGCCACTCTGGGCATCTACCTGTTCATCTACTCGCTCCGCTTGCTAAAACAGAAAGACTAATATCATGAAAACAGCAATCAGGGTAACCCTTATTGCGATTGCCTATCTCGCCATTTTCATTCTTGGTGCCGCAAGCGGTGCAATCCACCCTGCGTGTTACGCGTATATTGGCGCGGTGCTGCCGCTACTATCGGCATTGGTGTATTTCTACACCTGCACTCTTATTCACAGTTTCGGTGCAGCAACCGCTCTGAACGGCTTTATCTTTGTGCTGTTCTTGCTGGCTGGCGAAGCAGATTTGGCTTTCATCATTGGGATGGTGGTTCTGACGGCATTGTCCGAAATCATCCGCAAAGTGAAGGGCTATGACACTCTGAAGGGTGTCCGCTGGAGTTTCGTGCCTTTTGCATTCTCGTTCTTTACTTACACCATCCATTGGTGGACTGATACAGAGGGTTCGCTAGCCGCTGCCGTTGAGGAGATGCCCGCGGGGTACGACCAACTGATGCTGCCAGTTATAGAGAACATTCCCGTGCTGATTGTCGTCTTGGTTCTGACCATCCCCGTAGCCCTCTTTGCGATGCGACTGGCAGAACGCGTTATGAAAAAAGCTGCCGCAAAACTGATATAGTAATATTGTTTATGGACATGAAAGAAAGACTCCTTCCCCAACTCCTGACTTATGCCGGAAAGCGAAAGGTACTGACCTACCTTTCCATGTCGATTGCAGGTATCAGCCAGCTATTGGCTCTTGCTCCTTTTCTTTACATCTGGGCTATTCTCCGTGATGTTATAGCCGGCGACTATAGCCGCATCGCCCACTTCGGATGGATGGCTGTGGCATTTGCCATTGCCTCTATCGTGGTATATTTTGGCGGACTGATGTGCTCGCATGTGGCGGCATTTCGCATCGCCGCCAATATGCGGAAAACCTTGATGCAACATATCATGACACTGCCCATTGGCTTTCTGGACAGCCTTGGTAGCGGCAAGGCACGCAAATGGGTACAGGAATCCACCCAGTCGACGGAGACCTACCTTGCCCACCAACTCCCCGACAAGGCCGGAATGTACGCCACTATGCTGGGTTTGGCGGTGTTGATGTTCTTGTTCGACTGGCGGATGGGATTGCTCTGTTTGGGAACGGTCGTGTTGGCTATCATCGTGATGCTCTCCCTGATGACCGGTCCCACGCTGAAAAGGAAAATGGGCGAGTACAACAAGGCGCTGGACACCATGTCGAATGAGGCAGTAGAGTATGTCCGTGGCATCCCTGTGGTGAAGACCTTCGGACAGTCGGTGTTCTCCTTCAAACGTTTCAAGGATTCTATCGACCAATACCGTAAATGGGTCATTGCCTACACAATCGACCTGCGTATGCCGATGACGCTATACACCACGTTTGTCAACGCCTCCTTCGCTGTGCTCATCGGTCTGACGCTTGTGGTAGCCAAGAATGGCAATGTGGATGGCGAATACCTGCTGAACCTGCTCTACTATGTCATCATCACCCCGGCCATAGCCGTCACGCTCAACCGAATCATGTTCGCCAGCGAGAACGAGATGATTGTGGCCGAAGCACTGGACAAGACTGGTCGCATCCTGGCCATCGACCCGCTGAAGAATCCCGAGAATGCCCAGCTGCCACAGGACAACGAGATGGAACTCTCGAATGTCCGCTTCCGCTACCCCGGTGCCACCCGCTTTGCCGTGGACGGCATCTCGCTGAAAGTGGAACCCGGACAGAAGATTGCCTTTGTGGGACCTTCAGGTGGCGGCAAGACCACTACGGCCAGCTTGATGGCCCGCTTCTTCGATGTCACGGAAGGTTCCATCGCGCTGGGTGGCGTGGATGTCCGCCATATACGGAAAGAGGATTTGATGAGCCGGGTCTCCTTCGTATTCCAGGATAGCCGTCTGCTGAAGACCAGCATCCTGGAGAATGTCCGCTTGGGACGGCCCGATGCTTCGCGCGAGGAAGTGATGGAAGCCCTGCACAAAGCCCAGTGCGACGACATCCTCGCCAAACTTCCACAAGGCGTCGACACCGTCATCGGCACCAAGGGAACCTATCTCTCGGGTGGCGAGCAGCAACGTGTGGCCATCGCCCGCGTAATGCTCAAGAATACGCCCATCGTCATCCTCGACGAGGCAACAGCCTTTGCCGACCCCGACAACGAGACGCGCGTCCAACAAGCCTTCTCGCGGATGGCCGAGAGCGGCAAGACCCTTGTGATGGTGGCACACCGCCTTTCCTCGGTAACGGGTGCCGACTACATCTATGTGCTCGAAGAGGGGCGCATCGTCGAGCAAGGAACGCACAGCCAGCTGCTCGCCAAAGAGGGCAAGTACGCCGCCATGTGGAAACAATATGTCGAATCTGTAAAGTGGAATATCAAATGAGCATCATCAGTACACTACGTCATAAATACGCCCTCACGCAGCAGGGCGCCCGCGACCTCGTAAAATCCTGTCTGGCCAGCGCGGGAATGGACATCGTCCTTATGCTGCCCGTCGCACTTCTCTTCTTCATGGTGAAAGACCTGATGGAAGGCAACCCGCTGGACACCTGGGGCTATGTGTGGAAAATCGCACTCTGCCTCGTGGCAATAGCAGCAATGGAGTTCGTCAAATACAACAAGCAGTTCACCTCTGTCTATCTGGAGAGCGGTCGCCGCCGTATCGCTTTGGCCGAAAAACTGCGCCGTCTGCCGCTTTCTTTCTTCGGCAAAAAAGACCTCGCCGACCTCACCAGCACCATCATGGCCGACGCCGCCACCATTGAGACGGGCACTTCGCATTGGGTGCCTGAACTTATCGGCTCGATGATTTCCACCACCCTTATCGGCATCAGCCTCTTCTTCTTTGATTGGCGCATGGCTCTCGCAGCCGTCTGGGTCATCCCGATAGCCATCGCCATCGTCCTCTTCTCCGCCAAGTTCCAGAACCGCTACAACCGCCGCAACGTCCAGGCCAAGGTGGACCTCGCCGACCATATCCAGGAGGGGCTGGAGGCATTTCAGGACATCCGCGCCAACGATGCCGAGAAGAAATATCTCGATGACCTCTTCCCTCGCATCGACCTTGTGGAGAAACGCGCCATAGAGGCCGAGCTGGGCGTCGCCTACTTTGTGGTGAGCGGCCAGATGGTCCTCAAGCTGGGCATCGCCACCGTGGCCCTCGCGGGTGCCTACCTGCTGGCGGCAGGCAGCCTCAATGTGCTCACCCTTTTCATGTTCCTGCTGGTGGCTTCGCGCCTCTACGACCCCATGTCCGGTGCCTTGATTAACCTCGGCGCCGTCGTCTCGCTGGGTGTCCAGTGCGAGCGTATGGACGAGATTCTTTGCCACGAGGAGCAGCGGGGTGCGGAGACGCTCTCCAACAAGGGCTACGATGTCGAGTTCAAGGATGTCCGTTTCGCCTACGACACCTCCGAGACCGTCCTCGACGGCGTCTCCTTCACAGCCCGTCAAGGAGAGGTGACAGCACTCATCGGCCCATCAGGCTCCGGCAAAACAACCGTCTCACGACTGGCTTCCCGCTTCTGGGACATTCCCTCCGGTACCATCACCGTCGGTGGGATGGACATCTCGAAGATTGACCCCGAGACGCTAATGAGCCTCTATTCCATCGTCTTCCAGGATGTCACGCTCTTCAACAACACCGTGCTGGAGAACATCCGCATTGGCCGCAAGGATGCCACCGACGAGGAGGTCATCGCCGCAGCCCGGCTGGCGCACGTCGACGCCTTTGCCGAGAAAATGCCAGACGGCTGGAACAGCCTTATCGGTGAGAACGGAAGCGAACTCTCCGGCGGCGAACGGCAGCGAATCTCCATTGCCCGCGCCTTCCTCAAGGATGCCCCCATCATCCTGCTCGACGAGGCTACCGCGTCGCTCGACGTCGAGAACGAGACCTTCATCCAGGAGTCGTTGTCGCGCCTGGTCAAGGACAAGACCGTCATCATCATTGCCCACCGCATGCGTACCGTCGCCGGTGCCGACAAGATTGTCGTACTGAAAGAGGGCCGCGTCACTGAATGTGGCACCCCCGCCGACCTCACCGCCTCGGGAGGCTTCTACAAAAAGATGCAAGACCTGCAGCAAGGCGCCCTGGGCTGGAACCTGTGAAACAGAAAGGCCGGGGGCCGCGACGCTGCGCGTCGCGGCCCCCAAGCCTTTTGTCGTCTATGATTCGTCCTGTGGGCGGGTGCTTGCGTCCGCCGCCTTATGCCTCGGTTTCCTTTTCCAGCTCCGGCGTGAGCTCGTCGTCTTTGCCGCCCTTCTTGCGGCTCTGCTGGTATTGCAGGTCGATTTTCGCTAGGTCGGCGTTGTAGTACTGTGCCGCTTTCGACAGGCTCTCCTCCGGCTGCAGCTCCTGCACCGCGTTGAGGTAGGTGATAAAAGCGCGGTAGTGGCCGTCCAGCTTCTCGCGCGCCGCCTTCAGCTCGCCCACCACCACGTCGCTCTTCTCCTCGTTGCGCTTGCCCATCAGCTGCTCTATTTGCTCCGTGCGGCTCAGCAGGCGGCGGTTCAGCTCCGTCAGGCCCATCGCCTGCAGGTCGGCCGTCAGCTCGCGGTCCGCCAGCTTCTGCTCCATATTATGAATCTTCGCGTTCTCCGCCACCAGCGCCTCCGACGTGCGGAAGCCGTAGTCGCGGAACACCTGCGACACCCTGACGCCGTGTACCGCAAGACTCTCGTCCTCAATCTTCGCCGCCCACGCCTCGGCCACCTTCTGCATCACGTAGGCGTAGCCGTCGCGCTCCTTGTCCAGGGCGGCAATCTTCGCCGTCAGCTCGCTCTTCTGCGTCCGCTTGTAGGCCTCGTCGAAAGCCAGATTGCTTCCATATCTTTGTGGTATTACGTTGTTAATATTTCATTCCGAGAGGCCGCGTTGCAGGCATACAAAACCATGTTTCCGTTTCAAAACACCCCGTTGCAACCCTGCAAAACCCTGTTTTCAATCCGAAAGGCCCTTTCGCAACCTGCGAAACCTTGTTTCATTTTCAAAACACCCTTTTGCACCCCCGCAAAACCTTGTTTCAATTTCAAAACCCATTTTCGCAAACCGCGACAGCCGTTTTCAAAACCGTTTGGGACTTTTGTGGTTAATTGTCAGCCTACAGTATCTAATGATGTTGTGTGTCATATTGAATTTGTTTTTTTGTTGTTAGTCATCTTCTTTCTTCAAGGCTTTCTCCACCTCGCGGACAAGTTCTTCGCCGCGGTAGTTGCCGAGCAAGGTTCCGTCGCGGTCGATGAGGAACACCTGCGGAATGGATTGCAGTCCGTAGTGGTCGGACGAGAACGATGTTGTGTCGATGATTTGCGGGTATGATATGCCGAGCTGCTTGGAGGCTTTCTCATGTTCGGGAATTCGGTCGCTCACATCAACACCCACGACAACAAAGTCTTTGCCGCCGTGCTTTTGGTACAGCGGTATCAGCACTTCCGTGATTTCTTTCCTACACGGACCGCACCACGATGCCCAAAAGTCGACAACCGCTACTTTGCCACCAATCAATTGGCTCAGCTTGACCGGCTGCATCGTAGGGTAGCTCAACGCCGGAATGTCGGTGTATTGCTTTCCCTGCGACACGTTTTGCTGCGCATGGCCGAAACGCATATAGTATTGCACACTTTCGTTGTTCTTCACGATTGGCGATGCTACGGAATAGGCCGAATCAATCCGTGGCCACCGGCTATGCACCGTGTCGGAATACAACTTGTCGAATTCCAACGCCCATTGTGCCAGTCGCGCAAATATGTATGCTCCGACAGCGTTGTCGGAATTGCTGGTGTAAATATCCCACGCGGTGGTATCCATGAGTTTAAGACGGGCGGCAAGCACCTTTTTCTGCTGTTGCTCCAGTTCGGCACGTTTCTTATTGGACGGATGCCCGAAATGGATTGACTCGTACAGCCGTTCCAATTCGCGGTCAATGTTTTCTTGAGGAGTGACGAAAAGGTAAAGCTGTTCGTTGATTGGCGAACCTGTGGCAGTGCACTTGGCCAAGTCGAGCATCACATTCATACCCGGCTCAACCACAAGCGGCAGTTTGTCCCAATCTTCGCCATACATCACCGTCGCCATGAAAGAGGTGTCGCTGCTGCCTGTCAACGAGAACTTCCCCCACTTGACGAGCGTGGAATCAAGGTAAATCCACCCATTGGAATTCACCAGCCACACGGTG
>JAFWOP010000050.1 GCA_017545365.1 Bacteroidales bacterium | reverse complement strand
CCTCTGCTCTACCAACTGAGCTACAACGCCAGCCGAAACAAGTAGAATTTCTCTCTTGAAATCGTTTGCAAAAATACTACTTTTTTTTCAAACAGCAAAATATTTTTTTGCAAAAAGTTGTAAGTTGCTGATAAGTGTAGAATTATTTTTTCGATGAGTCCTCAGAGACTTGCTCCAAATTGCCCTTTTTTTTCGCTTTTTCGGCAAAAAACAGCTGGTCTATGATGAACCAAACAGCACCTATGGAGATGGCAGCGTCTGCCACATTGAAGATGGCACTGAAGAAGAAAAAGGGCTTTCCTCCCACAAAGGGAATCCATGCGGGCCATTGTGAGTTGATGATGGGGAAGTAGAACATGTCCACTACTCGGCCTTGGAGCAGGGGCGCGTAGCCACCACCCGAAGGGAACATCTCGGCCACATTGTAGTAGCTCTCATTGAAGATGAGCCCATAGAAGCAGCTGTCAATCAAATTGCCCAAGGCTCCCACAATGATTAGGGAGAGATAGATGACTACAGGGGTACGGATGCCTTTTTTGATAAGGCTCGTTAGGAACCAGATTAGTGCGCCCGATGCCACAAGTCGGAACAGCGAGAGGATTATTTTGCCAATGCTTCCGCCAAGTTTCATGCCAAAAGCGAATCCCTCATTCTCGACGAAATGAAGGGTGCACCAACTTCCAATCAAGGGTATCTCTTCACCAATGTGCATGTGGGTCTTTACCATGATTTTGACCACTTGGTCGATAATCAGGATGGTGCCTATCAGACACCATGCGATAATGTATTGTTTCTTTCTTTTCTGCTCCATAATTACCATATAACACCTCTTGTCAAAAAATATTGTCCGTAGGGCGATATTTTTATGCCGTGGTGTTGTGATTAGGTGTTAATGACATTGCCCCTCCTATCAAGTAGATTAGCCGTTGTCCCCTATGCTTTGCACCAGTTCGTTGTACCATTCTTGGCCGAAACGGCGGATAAGGGGTTCGCGAAGGTATTGGTATAGTGGCACACCACATCCCCTGCCTTTGGCTACGGCACAGCGGCAAACGTCCCAGCGGTGATAGTTGACAGACTTAAACTCGCCATACTCGTCCACACGGAGAGGGTAGAGGTGGCAGCTGATGGGCTTTGGCCAATCAATCTTTTCGTCGCGATAGGCCTGTTCGATGGCGCAGAAGGCGGTGCCGTCTTCGCCCCATGCCACATAGGCGCATTCGCGGTTGTTGACCAATGGGGTGCAGGGCTCGGCGGCATTGTCTAACCCCGACACTCCTTCGCGGTGGACGACTTCGCGACCCGCCTCAGTCATATAGGGTTCGACAGTGGGCAGGATGCGCTCCAGGATGGGAATCTCATCCTCGAGGAGTGGGGCACCGCAGTCTCCCTCTACGCAGCATTGCCCTTTGCATTGGGCAAGGTCGCAACAAAAGCACTGGTCGGCGATGTCTTCTGAGATGATGCAGTCTTGTACTATCAGCATGGGGTGTGTTAATGTGTGAACGTGTTAATGCGTTAATGTGTGAATCATTTTATCCGCCAAAACTTTAGCCAGTTTGTAGTGCGACTCGACTGTCCAGCCGGCCACATGGGGGGTGAGAACGGTGCGGGGAGAATCGATTAGGTATTGGAAGGCGGTGGGCAGGTGTTCCAAGTCGAGACCGTCGCGGCTCATGTCCTCATACTCTATCACATCGAGGGCGGCTCCAAGGATTTGTTGCTTCTCGAGAGCCTCCACCAGGTCGGGGGTATTCACCACAGCACCGCGCGAGGTGTTGATAAGAAAGAATGGGTGGCGGAGGCCATTGATGAATTGACGGTCTACCATGTGGTGTGTCTCGGGAGTGAGTGGCACATGGAGGCTGAGTACTTCGGCACGTTCCTGTAGCTCTTCGAGCGACACTTCCTGCACGTAGGCGGGAGCGTAACCTGCGGGCTTATACCTATCGTAAGCGATGATGTCGCATTCGAAGCCTTGCAACCGTTGGGCGAAGGCACTGCCCATATTGCCGAAGCCGATGATGCCGACAGTGCGTCCCTTCAGTTCCCAGCCACGGTTGGCTTCGCGCTGCCACAGCCCTCGGCGTACTTCAGCATCGGCGCGGGCTATGTTGTCAAGGAGCGCGAGAAGGAGCCCTAGAGCATGCTCCCCTACGGCCACACGGTTGCCTTCGGGCGAGTTGAGGCATCGGATGCCAAGACTTTCGGCATACTCCACATCGATGGTCTCCATTCCAGCTCCTACACGTCCTATACAGCGCAGGTGGCGGGCATGGTCGAGGAAGTTCTTGTCAATATTAATCTTGCTGCGCACAACCAGCGCGTCATACTGTCCGATGGTTTGCAATAGGGTGTCATAGCTCACATGGGTGTCTACTGCCACTAGGTGACCGGCAGCCTCAAGGGTTTCTTGAAGTACCGGGTCGGTGCGGTCGGTGATAAGAATGCGTGCCATTTATTAAAAATTGATGACGCTCTTAGAACTGGCACCCAGGATACCGATGCCTCCGTTGATGTTGGTGTGTACCTGCACGGGTTCGGAGAGTATCTGTGTAAATCCGTCTTGGTTGTTTGCGGCCTTTTTTGTTTTCAAGTACAAATATAGGTCGCGGCTGATGGCAGAGATTTCAAGACGGCAGGGGAATGTGGCAAAGCCGTTGGTGTCGTGTATGTTACTGTTGTTCGAGATTGACCCGATGTAGATGCTTACATTAGTCGGGTGGGTCTTGCCGTTGATACGCTCGTCGGTGAAGAGGACGTAGGTGCCAGCGTTAGGTACATCGTCCTCGAAGTCAAACACCTCGTTGGTGGCATCAATGTCGAAAAGGACATTGTCTTCGACATCAATATAGCGGTAGCTCCATTCGCCCACAAAGGTGGCAAGGCGCAGCATGTAGTAGTTATGCTCACCGGCAGGGTCGTGAATCTTGAAGTGGAGGTTGAGGCTGCCGTTGATGTCACGCTCCACATAGGTACTGTCGGTATAATAGTCTGTCCAAGTGTACTCATGGACGGTGGTGTCGTACTCTATCCGAAAATCCGACACAGTGGGACGTTGGGGAATACGGCAGGCCGCAGTGATTTCATCCCTGTTGGGGGCATTGACGCGGATGGTCAAACTGTCGCCGGGCTGGGGGACAAGGCTGGTGTTGTAAATGCCGTCACCTTCATATGTTGCGAGCGAGTTGGCGGCCTTGCCGATAATAGAGACCTCTACCTGGGCATTGTTAATCTCAGGGATGTTGGCATTGCTGAGGAAGAAGCGGCTTTGCGACACCTTCATGGTCCATGTGCTGTCAGCTTCGGGGTGGGAGATGAGCACAAGGTAGGGCTCGGTAATCTCACCGTCGAATTCTATCACTTTCTCGCAGGATGCAAAAACTCCAGCCGCCAGGGCTGCAAATATAAGGGAAAAAACTCTATTTTTCATGATATTGGTGTTGTTTCGTTGTTCCGTAATCACAGTAATAAGGACTCTAGAATTTCCAAGTGTAGCTGAAGGAGGGTATGATGGGGAAGATGGAGAGCTGTTTGAGGTATCGGTTCTCATTCCCCCACACATAGTCGGTGGAAGCGTAAACCAGATAGGGGTTCTGGTGGTTATAGAGGTTGTAGACACTGATGTTGATGGTACGCTTGCCTCGTTTGAAATTGCGGTGGAAGTTCACGCTGAGGTCCATGCGGTGGTAGTTAGGCATACGGTAGTTGTTACGGCTGCTGATATAAGGGGTGTAGTCGTAATAATTGTAGTATCCATTGGCGTAACCTAAGACACCCTCCCCGCCGAATTCTTGTAGTGCGAGGGTGCCAGTGTTGCCGCTGCTGAACACCCAGCTGATGCTGGCATCAATCTTATCGGTGAACTTGTATGTGGCCACGATACTGATGTCGTGTCGGCGGTCGTACTTGGCAGGGAACACGCGCCCCTGGTTCAGTTCTTGTCCCTCGCGGTCAAACAGGCGGTCGGTGTGGCTCCAAGTGTATCCTATCCAGCCGGTGAGACGGCCGAAGGTCTTCTGTGCGAGAAACTCGATGCCATAAGCCCAGCCGCTGCCCATGCACACCTTATCCTCCCAGCCTTGCGAGCTACCCCAGAACGAGGCCCCGTCCTTATATTCCAGCAGGTTGTCCATATATTTGTAATATCCCTCTACGGATAAGTCGACCAAATCCAACAGGTTGTAGAAGAACCCTGCCGCCACCTGCTGTGATGTCATGGGCTTGATGCGTGCCGTGACGGGTACCCAGAGGTCTGTGGGAAGGCTGATGTTGCTGTTGCTTAGCAGGTGCAGGTATTGCGTCATATAGGCATAGCCCACCTTGGCTGAGAGGCGGTCGGAGATAAGCCAGCGTCCACTGACGCGGGGCTGCAGGTTGGGGTAGAACTTGCCTTGCACGGCAAAGCCCGAAAGATTGAGCCCGGCGTTCACCTTGAACTTGTCGTTGATGCGCCAGTCGTCTTCGGCATACAGGGTAAACTCGTTGGCCGAAACATGGCTTTGACCTATGACGGTATCGAATTTGAAGCGGTCTTCTTCATAGTTATAGGCTTCTCGCAAACTACTTGTCTCGGGTGTGAAGTGGTGAAGGATGTACTGCCCGCCAAACTTTACGGCGTGGTCGGGTGTGGGGGCATAGTCAAAATCGATACGCCCAGTGACATCCTGAATGCCTGAGTTGAAACGTATGGTCAAGGTGTCGCCATAATGGATGAGGTGGCCGTAGTTGTCATAAGCCGAATGACCTGACATCTCCGAAAGACTCAGATTGTTACGGTAGCGGGTGTAGGCGCCGGTCACATTCATAAACAGCTTGGGCGTCAGTTCGTAGTTCCAACGTAAGCTACCCACTATGTTGCCCCAGTTGTAGCCCAGTCGCATGCTCTCATTGTAGTTGTAGTTTTGCCCAATCTTGAACTTGGCGTACAGGGCATCATCGCCCATGTAATATGAAGCATACAGGCGGCTGCGGTCGTTGAACTTGTGCGTTATCTTGGCATTGAGGTCGTAGAAGTAATATCCCGCATTCACTTTGCCGGTCTCTCCTTCGGCGGCCATAAACAATTTGATGAGGGGCTGTAGCAGCACATCACCGTAGGTGCGGCGGCCAGAAATGCTGAAGGTGGTCTTCTCCTTCACGATGGGGCCCTCCAGGTTGAACTTGGCCGAGATAGCCCCCACGCTTATTCCTCCGTGGTATCCTTTGTCATTGCCGTTATTGGTGGTGATGTCGAGCACACTGCTCAGGCGGCTGCTGAAATGGGCTGGGAAGCTACCCTTGTAGAGGCTGATGTTCTTCACAGCGTCGCTGTTGAACGCCGAGAAGAAGCCGCCTAGGTGGTTCACGTTGTACATCGGCACGCCGTCCAGCAGAAACAGGTTCTCGTCGGGGCCGCCGCCGCGCACGTACATGCCCGACATGCCTTCGCTTCCGCTTTGCACGCCCGGTAGTAGCTGTACCACCTTGATGATGTCGGTCTCGCCGAAGATGACAGGCACAGCCTTGATTTTCTCTATCGGCACCTCTATCACGCTGGTTTGTGAACTCTCCACATGCTGGACACGTTGCCCGGTGACGGTCACCTCTTGCAGGAGTGTGGATCCGTGCAGCTTTACGTCCAGATGTTGATTGTGGCTCATCAAAAGAGGAAGGTGTTGCGTCTCATAGCCCACAAACGAAATCCTGACCACAGCCCGCTCGCCCTTTAAGGTGAGTGTGTAGCGGCCATGCTGGTTGGTGATAGTGCCCTTCTTGGACACAGTGTCATACACTGTTGCCCCGATAAGTGTCTCGCCCGTCCGTGAGTCGGTAATGGTGCCACTGATAGTATGCTGTGCAAGGCACGTCTGCCCCACCAGAACTATCAACAAGCATAGAAAGATTCTTTTCATGAATATAGTGTTAGTTAGTTTATACATCGTATATTATAATGACGCATAAAATGCCAAAATCTTACAACCTGATGCATTTTTTTATTGTCATATTAGTTCTTTGTCGTTCAGATTATAGTCATAACAGGTCTTCCGGGCGGATACGTGCGCCAGGGTCGTCGTCCCAAGGTTTCCTTTGCGGGCGGCTGGGGAGGTGACTCTCTTCTACGGGGTTGGGCTCGGTAGAGCCTGTGGGGATGGTGTCTTCGTCTAGCGAGTCCGGCTCGGTGGCATTGCTGACCGGGTATTCGATGCGGCTGTCCGAATGATGGCGGCCACGCTTCTTATTGCGGCGTTTGCGGTCCCGCTTATGCTCCTCAATGGTCTCGCCCGCCACAATGCCGGTGGGCACCGCAATAATCGAGTAACCGAGCAGCATGACAAGTATTGACACAAAGCGGCCTGTATGCGTGACCGGCGCGATGTCGCCATACCCCACCGTGGTGATGGTGACCACAGCCCAATATATGCCTTCGGGTATGCTGGTGATGGCGGGATTCTTGCCCCCCTCAATCCCGTACATGGTGGAGCCAAGAATGACGGCCATGATGAACACGAAAAGCATGAAGATGAGAATCTTCGCAAAACTGCGTTGTAGGGCGTTGATGAGGAAGCGGCTCTCGTCGAGGAATCGCTGCATTTTAAAGATGCGGAAGATGCGCAGCACGCGCATCAGGCGCAGCACCGACAGGGTGGAGGCGGCAGGGATGAACAGGCTCAGGTAGGCAGGGAAGATGGAAAGGAAGTCGATGATGCCGAAAACCGAAAGAATGTACTTCCAAGGGCGTTTCAGGCAGTAGATGCGCAGGTAGTATTCGAAGGTGAACAAGAGGGTGAAACCCCATCCCAGCACACGCATCAGCACCGAGAACCAGTGTGCCGCCCCGGCCATGCTCTCCAACATGATGGTGATGATGTTGGCCGCAATAAGCACCAGCAGCCAGATGTCGAACTTCTTGCCCGCAGGGGTGTCGGATTTAAAGATGATGGTGTATATCTGCAACTTTGACAACGAGCGGTATCGCTTGGGCAGCAGCACCGTGAACAGCGTGCGGTGCAGCAGGCCGCCAATGAAGTTGATTATCTTGCGGCCGATACTCCCAAAAGGTATGGATGCAATCATCTCACCCATACGGCTCAGCCCTTCCTTGATATAATTTATAATCGCCACTTTGAATAATGTGAAATGAAGCTGGGTATCTTAGTTATTGACTTTGGCAATTGTCAGCGTTGAGCAGCGGGTGTCGGTGAGCCGCTGGGCCACCCGTTGCACATCGGCGGGCGTTACGCGGCGGTAGCATTCGGGTTCAAGGTTCACCAGCTGGGGCTGCCCTATCATCTCGAAATAGCACAGGCTCAACGCCCGGTCGGCGGCCTTCAGCTGCGAGTACACAAAGGTGTTCTCAAACTTGTTGGCAACCTTCTCCAACTCATGGCTGTCCACGAGTTCGCATTGCAGAAGCTGTATCTCTTTGGTGATGGCGTTCTCCGCCTCATCGAAGCCCACCCCGTCGCACAGGCGTCCGCTCACAACAAACAGGCCCTCGTCCAGCTCGCCGGTAATGTAAGCGTTAATCTCGGTGAAGAGGCCTTGCTCCTGCACCAGGTGGCGGTACATGCGCGAGGAATGTCCGTTGCTGAGGATGTCGCTGATAATGTCATAGACATAGTAGTCCGCCGACCAGCGGTCGCACATCACCCAGGCCTTGTAGATAGCGTTGTTGGGCACGTCGCGCACCACTTCCAACCGCCGAGCCTCGGTCTGCTCAGGTTCGTGTGGGCGGCAGCGGTCCGACAGGTTCATAGGCGAAGTACGGCGGATTTGACCGAACGAATCCTGCACGACCCTCATGGCCAGCCCCATGTCCACGTTGCCAGCAATGGAAACGATGGCGTTAGAAGGCACATAATAGCGGTCGTAGAACGAGCGGACGTCCTGCAGCGTGGCCTCCTGCACATGGCGGATATCGGCCCCGATGGTGCTCCAACGATAAGGGTGTACCCGATAGCACAGCGGCCGCAGCAACATCCACACATCGCCATAAGGCTGGTTCATATAGCGTTGGTTATACTCTTCGGTCACCACGCGCTTCTGCACGTCCAGCACGTTCCAATGGTCTCCCTCGATGTTCCAGTCGCCGCTCAGACGGTCAGCCTCCAAACGTAGCGCCTGCTCTACGAATTGCGCGGGCAGGGTAATGTAATAATTGGTATAGTCATTGTTGGTGAATGCGTTGCTCTCGCCGCCCAACTGGTCTACAACCTGGTCGTAGTCGGGGTGCTGCCGAGTCCCGCCAAACATGAGGTGCTCGAACAGATGGGCAAACCCAGTACGCTCCTCCGACTCGTCGCGCGACCCCACACAGTAGAGCAGGTTCACCGTCACCAGCGGGGTGGTGTCGTCTCGGTGCAGTAACACGCGAAGGCCATTGTCCAATGTCACTTTTTCGTAAGAAACCATAATGTTCAAAAACGACCTTTCTTTCGTTTTATTGTACCCTAGTCAAAATTAATCACATCTCCAATATTTTAACCAATGTAGTATCGGTAAACGTCTCCCATATGGCCAGCTTTATCGGCTTATAGTCAGGAAATAGCTGCTTCACAAACTCTATCTCAAAAACTAACCGCAAATCGTTGGGGTCAGCTTCAGGGTGTACTTCATGTTTCGAGCCGACTCGGGCGACCTTGATATAGTAAAGGTCGCGAATGCCCTTGCCCTTACGATACGGCATGAAGTAGTATAGGTGGTTCAGCTCTACTGTTGAGGGAAACTTTTTGCCCGTATAATATACATTAATTGAGCCATCAAGTAATAAATCTATAGTGTCGTTCTTGACAAGGGAGACAAGCAGATTCTTCGAAAGATCGAGATTATCTCCACTCTTCAGCTGCTTGTTGGTAACAATTTTGTCAGGGTATTCTTTGGCAACCTCTTTGAACTTTACTATCGGGATGCGCGTTGACATGGCCACCATCGAAGTGTGATACGGACGGTTGGCTTGTTTCTTGTCCAACAGGACTATTCGCTTGCCTTCCTTGGCGAGGTATTCAGCAACTAATAATGCCACATACTTGGCTAAGTTGACAGGCACAGCATTGCCAATCATCTGCTCAATATCCGTTTTGCTGCCTTCGAAATGAAATTCAACAGGAAAGGTCTGTATGAGACTGCGTTCTTTGGTAGTCAGCGATCGAATGCCATCCTTACTGCGTACTGGGTCGTTGTGGTGTATCTCGTAACCACTGGGCATAGGCCGATTGACACCTCTAATAGTCGGACTAGGCTCGTCAATGCTGAATATTCCACGGCGGGCATAGCTGCGTGGGTGACGGTAGTAGTACTCAAGGCCAAGTGAGTCACCAAAATAGTCACGCATTGTCATCGGCTCTTTCGATTGCCCGGCATCAAGAGCATTGTCAAGAAAACCATCCTTTTCTCCGAGAACACCGACCATAAAAAAACGTTTGCGTTTCTGCGGGACACCACAATAACTTGCATCAAGTATTCTGTACGACAATCCATATCCGGCCTCTTTGAATAGACGTTTGGCCTCGGCTAACTTGTTAGTCTTGACAATACGGTCTACGTTCTCCATAACAAAGACGGGCGGACGAATAGAACTGATGATTTCTGCATAGTTGACTGTCAAATCGCCACGTCCATTGTCCTCGTTTCGTTTTCCGGCCGAAGAGAAGTCTTGGCACGGAGGTCCGCCAATAATCATGTCTGGTGACAATGCTGTTATTATTTCGATGCTGTGACTCACATCAGACAAGTCAAGAAACTTCGCGGAATGGTAGAAATTTGTGTTGTAGACATGTAGAGCAGCCTCCCATTTGTCGAAAGCTGCCACCACATTGAACCCCGCTTTCTCGAAGCCAAGAGTCATTCCCCCACATCCACAGAATAAATCAACAACTCTCATAAGGCTTAATCGAATATATCTGGACTATTGACAAGAACGGCATCGAATCGGCGTTCAGGGCTTAATAAATCTTGACCACCGCCAAGGATGATATTCTTTATCTCATACTTTGAGACGCGGGGGTTAAGAACGATGTCTCTCCGAAGAAACTTGCGTGATTTGTTTCCAGGCAGAGCAAAAGCCTTGTCGTTGGCGAGGTTATATGACTGGAGGCGGATGATGCGCTTGTAGTCGAAGGTGTCATACGTCACATAGTCGAGCAACATCTTGTAAATCCAAATAATGGTGCGGTGGAAACGGTTTAGTCTGCGGATGTTAGTGGCCTCTTCGGTACAACACATCTGAATTATGGCGAGGTTAGACCACACAAAGGCATCCAAACAATTGTCTTTCAACCGCATTCTGTTTCCCTCAGTCTTCCATATCGGCTGTATGATAAGAGGTTTCTGCTTGTTCTGCATATCTGACGAGACAACAAGCACAGCCTCCAAAATCTTTGTGTAGTGTGGCAAAACCTCATCAATCTCTTCCCAATGATTGATTTGGGGTACACTACGAAGCATCGAGCGAAGGCGCTCCTTGCCTTTGGGAGTGCTGTAGTTTTCACAAATACTACAAGCAAGAAAACAGATGGTAGGAGGCCTCATTACAATCTCCGTTCCCCACTCCGATTCGGGCTGTGATTTAGTGGTGCTATCTGGCAATGCTGTCAGTTTTATTTCCAATCCAGACAATACTACACTTGTACTATTGTTGAGCATAACGAGATCAATATGTTCTCTTTCGCCTTGATAATATTTTTCGTATGGGGCGAACCCTGCCTCATAATTGTAGTAGGCTTCGTCACTCAACGGGTCTATTCCAAGAAGTTCCGTGCTTTTTATCTCGGTGTGGACAATCTCATTCTTCTTGTTAGTCCTAATGTATATGGGCATTAACCCTTTGAAGTACATATACGCTACAAGCGATGCAGGGAATGAACTGTTGAACTGGTTTTTGCCCCAATTATCAGCCCTTGTGTAGTCTCTGCTTGAGTGTTTTTGCCCGAAAAGGTCAGGTCTTATATCACTTTTATCCATAATGTATAACATCAACAATTTTAGCCCTGGCGTCTCATTCTGCTCTGATAGTCTGGCAGCCACGGCGGCCAAACCAAACACTATCTCTCCGCTAATGTCTAATTGCGTTTCACAAAGTACCTATTGTGTCCAAAGTCACTTTTTCGTAGGATACCATAATGTCCAAAAACGCTCTTTGGCCTATTTTATTGTATCTATAAGGAAAAAACATTACCGGTAAATGAAAATGCCGCAATCACCCGCACTCCGAGTAAAAAGGGTTCCCCTGCCCCTGCACCTACGCCCCGCCTAATGGGAATGCCCATTCTTTTTTCATCATGAATTCATCGTTTTGTTTGTCCTTCATCTGTCCGGGGTAAATACTGGATAGACTAAATGTAAACTATACGTAAACTGATTGTAAGGCAAATGACGGCTCCGCGGCGAACCCTGAGCGGCGCGGATGCTTGCTTTGAGCGCAAAAAAAAGAAAGAAAACTAGATATTTCAAAAAAAAAGCGTACTTTTGCATTTTGATAAAGAGGAGGCCAATCCCGCTTTTGATATGGGAGTGACCGTGGCTTCGCCGTGTTAGTCAGAGCGGTAATGGCGAGCGTGGGGGTTGGCGATTGTTCTTTAATTATTATAATTATTATGAAAATTGCAGTAGCAGGCACAGGATATGTGGGTCTGAGTTTGGCCACATTGCTGGCACAGCATAATGATGTGGTGGCCGTGGATATTGTGCAGGAGCGTGTCGACAAGGTGAACCGTCGTCAGTCGCCGATACAGGACGACTTTATTGAGGCTTTCCTTGATGGTTATTACGCTAAGACCGACGAGGACATCCGCCGTTGGCGGGAGAACAGGGCTGAAGGGCTTGAACGGATTGCCCTGTCCCTGGAAGCCACGACCGACTGGCGGAAAGGATATGCCGATGCCGAGTTTGTCGTCATCGCTGCTCCGACCAATTACGACAGTGCCAAGAATTTCTTTGACACTTCGGCTGTGGAGGATGTGATACAGAAGGTTTTGGAGGTGAACCCGAACGCGGTGATGGTTATCAAGAGCACCATCCCAGTGGGTTACACCACGAGCGTGAGGGAGCGTTTCCGCAGAAATGCTTCGGAGGAGCCCAACATTTTCTTTGCACCTGAGTTTTTGCGCGAGTCGAAAGCCCTGTACGACAACCTCTATCCCAGCCGCATCATCGTGGGCTACGACCATGAGAGCCCCTTGTTGTGCGAGAAGGCTCCCTTGTTTGCCCGGTTGGTGCGCCGGGGTGCGATGAAGGAGGATGTGCCGGTGTTGGATATGGGCAGCACCGAGGCGGAGGCCGTGAAGCTGTTTGCCAACACCTATCTGGCCTTGCGTGTCAGCTATTTCAACGAGCTGGACACCTATGCCGAGCTGAAGGGGCTGGACACCCAGCAGATTATTGACGGGGTGTGCCTCGACCCGCGTATCGGCTCGCATTACAATAATCCCTCTTTCGGCTATGGGGGCTACTGTCTGCCGAAGGACACGAAGCAGCTGCTGGCCAACTATGCCGACGTGCCGCAGGACCTTATCAGGGCCATCGTCGACAGCAACAAGACCCGTAAGGACTTCATTGCCGACCAGGTACTGAAGATGGCCGGCTACTATACCTATTACGACAACAATAACAACTGGGACCAGTCGCAGGAGCGCGAGTGCGTTATCGGTGTGTACCGTCTGACCATGAAGAGCAATAGCGACAATTTCCGCCAAAGCAGCATCCAGGGGGTCATGAAGCGAGTGAAGGCCAAGGGCGCCAAGGTCATCATCTACGAGCCCACACTGGAGGACGGCAGCACATTCTTTGGAAGCCTCGTCGTCAACGACCTTGCGAAGTTCAAAGAACAGTCGCACGCCATCATCGCCAACCGCTATGATAGCAGTTTGGACGATGTGCAGGAGAAGGTGTACACGCGAGACATCTTTAGAAGAGACTGATTTAACCATATGCACCCCTATCCTATGGCGTGGTACGTATTGCGCTGTTTCTCAGGCAAAGAGGTTGCTTTGCAGGAGATGATTCAGAAATATTTCGGAGCTGAGTGTTTCGTTCCGATGGAGCGGGTCCGCCAGCGTGACCGCCACGGCCGTTTTGTATGGGTGCAGCGTTGCGCCCTCACCACCTATTTGTTCGTCAATACCGACAAAGATGTGTTTTACACGATTCATAAGGACGATTTGAGGATATGGCCGATGTGCCGCAAGGTGGAGGAGCTGTGGACGCCGGTGATAGTGCCGGACAGGGATATGGCCAGCTTTATCCGGGTGGCCGGCAGCAAGGAGGAGAAGATCGTGTATCTCGACCCCGCCAAGCTTAATTTTAAGAAAGGGGACCGGGTGCGTGTCATCGGAGGCCCCATGACAGGGCTGGAGGGCGTGTTCATGCAGATAGGGGGCAAGCATGAGAAGCGGGTGGTCATACAGCTTGAAGGCATCATCGCCGTCGCCACCGCCGCCATCCCCGCCGCCCTAGTTGAAAAGATTTGAATTATGAGTGCGAAGGTCAGCTACATCGTAGCAGTCTACAATTTGGCAGCATATATAGAGCAATGTGCTCGTAGTCTGTTTGAGCAGACAATGGAAGATATAGAGATCGTGTTCGTGAACGATGCTTCTACTGACGATAGCGAGGCCATAATCCGCCGTACATTAGAGAATTATCCATGGCGGGTGGGCCAGGTGAAATTTGTGGTTCATAGTGAGAATAAGGGGATTCAAGAGACCCGCAAGGACGGTTTTAATGTAGCCACAGGTGAATACATCAATTTCATAGACGGGGATGACTATGTGGAACCCCAGATGGCTGAGCTGATGTATGCCAAAGCTGTCGAGACTGGGGCGGACTTGGTGGTATGCGATTATGTGGGTCATTCAAAAACAGGGAAACGGGTTTGTACTCAGGTTCCCAAAGGAGTTATGGGGGACGGGGAGAATGTGCGAGATGACATGATTAATAGAAGGGTAACAGGTACTATTTGGTGCAAAATGATTCGCCGAACTCTATTTTTGGATAATGATATCGTGTGGCCTGTGAATGCGAGTCATGAGGATATGGTGGTGAGCGATATGGCTGCATATTACGCACGTGTGATAGCACATGTTCCAGTTGCGTTTTACCATTATGTTCATAGGTCTGATTCGTTATCAAATCTTGTAGACCCTGAATCTGTTGCAAAAAAGTTGCAGTTGTATTTGAACAACAACAGAATCATTACTGATTTTATGAAGCGAGAGGGAGTGGCGGAGAAATACGCTGAAGGGTTACTGACAGATAAAGTGTTGGCAAGGAACTTGATGCTTCCGTATACGGACAAGTTGAAGTACCGTAGGCTGTGGCTGCATACATATCCCGAGGTGAACAGGTTGCTGTTATTTGGGAATAAGGTATACAAGTCGACATATAGGGAGAAGATTTGGTTCCTTGTTATCTGGTTGGGGCTGTACCCTAAATTGAAACGTAGGTTGTTGTCCAAAAGATTCAAGCCGGATAGGATGTGGCGTCAAACGACTAAGTGATTGTGGTTTATCCACTTTTTTTGTTATGGAAAAGATTGATTTTATTGTAACTTGGGTAGATGGTAATGACCCCGCTTGGCAGAAAGAGAAGAGTAAGTGGGAAGGAAATGATGGCAAGGTATCTGATGCTGCCGACGGTAATACGGAGTGCAGATACCGCGAAAACGGACTCTTGAAGTATTGGTTTCGTGCGGTGGAGCAGTTTGCACCGTGGGTGAACAGGATTCATTTTGTCACCTGTGGCCAAAAACCAGAGTGGCTGAATGAGGCACACCCCAAACTACATCTGGTTAACCACGAGGACTACATTCCGAAAGAGTATCTTCCGACATTTAACTCGAATACAATCGAGCTGAATTTCCATAGGATTGAAGAGCTGTCGGAACATTTTGTACTGTTTAATGATGACATGTTTTTGCTACGGCCTGTCGAACCTTCATTCTTTTTCCGAGAAGGGCAGCCTGTGCTAAAAACAAGTCTGCAATATTATAGGAATGTCGGATATAACAATTGGAGTAGGATTTTATTTAATGACTATTGCGTTATAAACCAAACCTTTAAAGTTTCAGAGTCAATCTGGCAGAATCGTAAAAAGTGGTTTAGCATTAAGGAGCTTGGATATAAGAAAGCCCGAAAGAATCTAATGTGCTATTTGACCAACCGAACATTGCCGCTAAGCTCGTATGGACATGTGGCACTACCGCACTTGAAATCTACCTTGAAAGAGCTGTGGGAACGGTATCCTGATATTATGCATCACACCTCGATGAGTAAGTTCCGTACCGATGACCAAGTGAATCAATGGCTGTTATGTGCCTGGAATCAGGCAAAGGGCATTTTTTATCCTGCTGCTGTGGAGAAGTTGGGTCGCGTTGTACCAGTTTCTCCTCAAAGATTGGATGACCTCTGCGGCCTAATCGAAAGTAAGACAATACCACAGATATGTGTGAATGACTCACCCTTAGATACGGAACCCGAACAATGTCTTCGAGAGGTTGCAAGGTCTATGGAGACTTTACTGCCAGAGAAGTCAACGTTTGAAAAATAGTAAGTGTACAAGTCTTGAACGATGGAGAGCCGTCAATGAGGGCAAAGGTAAGTTATATAGTTGCGGTTTATAATGTTGCGGAATACATAGAGCAATGTGCCCGAAGCCTGTTTGAGCAGACGCTGGAGGATATTGAGATTGTCTTTGTGAATGATTGCTCGCCAGATGATAGTGAGGAGATAATACGTCGTACATTGGAAGAATATCCTCACAGGAAAGGGCAGGTCAAGATTCTGACACATGAGAAGAATAAGAGGATTGTAGAAACTCGGAAAGATGGTCTTTCTGCTGCTAGTGGGGAATATATTAACTTCATAGATGGCGATGATTACGTGGAGCCTCAGATGGCAGAGCTGATGTACGGCAAGGCAGTTGAGAAGGATGCCGATATTGTGGTTTGTGATATATTTTGGTATGAACGAAATAGTATGAGAGTTGTTTCTTTGGCTCCCAATGGGATAGTAGCTGATGGCGAGAATGTAAGGGAAGATACAATCAATAGAAAAGTAATGCCGAATATATGGTGCAAATTGATTCGAAGAAGTCTCTTTGTTGAACATTGCATTGAGTGGCCAGTAGCTGCATATGCAGAGGATGTTGTGATTAGTTATCAGATAGTCTATTATGCACGGAGAATCGCGAGTGTTCCTGTTCCATTGTATCACTACAGGTTAAACCCGAATTCTATATCTAATAATAACAGCCTAGAGCGTTCAGAAAAGAAGCAGCAGGAGTTCGTTCAAAATAACAATGTGTTGTTTGGCTTTTTGGAAAGGGAAGGAGTGTCAGCGAAATATGCCGAAGGAATATTGGCCATGAAGGTGAGGGCAAAGAATGAGGTGCTTTCTTATACGAATCATAGGAAATGTTTGAGACTATGGCTTCGTACTTATCCTGAGGTGAATAGGTTGCTGTTTTTTGGAGATAAGAGTCACAAATCCACATATAAAGAAAAACTTTGGATGCTGGCCATCTGTATGGGGTTGTATCCAAGATTAAAACATCGGCTGTTGAGTAAAAGGTTCAAGCCAGATGTAATATGGCGGAGAGGCATATAATAGAAGAAACGACAGAAAATAGAAGGAATGAAATGGGCATAAAAGTATCTTTTGCAGTTGCTATCTATAATGTGGCAGCTTATATTGAGGAGTGTGTTCGGAGTCTATATGAGCAGACGCTAGATGAAATAGAGATAATACTTGTTGATGATTGTACACTTGACAATAGTATTGATATTGCTCTGAGGGTTTTAGAAGAGTACCCTAACCGCAAATCACAGGTGAGGGTTATTAGACATGAGCAGAATCAAGGATTATCTTGCACTAGACATGATGGCATATTATCCGCAAGGGGTGATTACTTGATATCGATTGATGGGGATGATTTTGTTGATACCCGTATGGCCGAATTGATGTACAAAAAAGCGATAGAGACGGATGCTGATATTACCATTTGTGACTATTATTATTATTATCAAGGAAAGAGTCAATATTGTACTTTAGTGCCAGATGGAATTATTGGAGATGGGGAAAATGTGAGAGATGATATATTAAATCGGAGAGTGTATCCTTATTTTGTCAGCAAGCTATACCGAAGAGGATTATTCAGCGAACATGATTATATGTGGCCTGTAAAAAATATGGGGGAAGACACAGTCATGAGTGCAGAGACTGCTTTTTTTGCTAAACGAATAACACATGTGGATGTCCCATTATATTATTATAGATACAACCCTAATGCCATTACAAAACTGCTAGATGAAGAACATTGCCTGAAAAACCATGACGACTTTAAATCAAATGTAGACATTCTGATTGGTTTTTTGGAGCGAGAGGGTGTTAGAGAAAAGTATGGAAGGGGCATATTTGTTAATAAGGTGCGTACAAAAAACAGATTGTTGCGCATTGTCGGGCAAAAGAAATACATAAAGTTATGGCTTAAGACATATCCTGAAATAAACAAGGTTATACTATTCGGGAATAAATATCACAAATCCACGTATAGAGAAAAAGTGTGGTTTTTTGCCATAGTTCTCGGTTTGTATCCAAAATATAAGAAAAGACTGCACTCAAGAAGGTTTTTCCCATATCAGGGATGGATATAGGGAGTCTTGCAACACCAAGGTGGGTGTTTGGGGGCAGGTTGAAAGGGGTGATGAGGAGGGAGAAGATAAGGACGCTGTTGTTGAATTGTAGAATAATATATTATTATTTTTTGTCATAAGATGTTGTCTATTACGTGTCCCAATGATAATATACCAGAAAGGCGGTATGTCATTAATGTACTTTTTAACCATCTTCTAAATTGTGACTTGCCTTCTGATTGCATACATTTTGATGATAGTGCAGATTCTTATATCATCAAAAAAGACAATAAAATAATAGAGATTGAAGACCATTTTTTTCATCATTATGCAACTTTTCCCCTAGAGTATCTGAATATTTCTAACATTCCAAGCGGTATATCAACATTTCATGCGTTAGGGAAGGAAGTGCCGTTGGTGTTTGGGAATGATACATACTATCAAGATAATGAGAGGGTGAAGATTGGGTTGGATATATTCGCATCAACATTTTTCTTATTGTCACATTGGGATGAATATTGTACAGGAGGAGAGGGCGGCTTTACTTATGATAATAGATGCTTTACCAAGAAACAGAATATTTATCTGCGTGCTGTTGTCCATGAATATGAGTACCTGTTAAGTGAATTATTAGGAATAACCTCCCAACGACAATTTAAATGTCTGATTACCCATGATGTTGATTCATTAGTAGATCTTTCGTGGATTGGGGTGTGCAAGATGTTGTTTTGTAGTTTGTTGAGTTTTAGAAGAGCTGCTTTTAAAAAGACGATAAAGGATATAGGACTAAAACTTCATTATCCAAGACCCTATACGCAGGCTTCTAGATATGTCTCACTATCACAAAAATATGGAATTGATGAAATGTTTTTTATTAAAACATGTGCCAGAGGTGAAGTTGGCGTTACGTATCCTTATGATGGGGAAGCTATACAAGAAGTCATTAATTGGTTGAATTCACAACACTCAAGTAATTCTATCAAAATAGGTTTTCATCCTTCGGAATCTACATTTAACAATCAAAAGCAATGGGATGTTGAAGTATCAAGAATAAAAGGCTTGTTAAAGTGTGTACCATTATATGGTCGTAATCATCATCTGCTATGCAACCATTTTACTTTTTGTCAATGGGAGTCACTTGGGACCAGTGATGGACAACGGGCAACTATGAGCAATAAGGTGTTCGGAGGGTCGATAGGGTTTCGCAGTAGTATTGCTGTTCCTTTTCCCATATTTGATATTAGACAAAGACGTGAGATGAGGCTTTATGAGTTACCGTGTGAGATAATGGATACGGCTGTGATGTATAGGATTAGGAACAGTTCGGAGCAGGAGACGATGGAAGAGATTGTTAAGGTGGTGGACGAAGTGAAAAAGTATAGAGGCCAGTTAGTACTGAATTGGCATATGCTAAGAAGACCGGCGGGTCAATTTAAATACCTCGTAAAGATATGTGACAAGATATTACAATATGCTTTATGATTGATTTTTAATATAAAATCATTGGTTAAATCTCTGCACTTCCAGTGCAGCAACTTTCAGTTTCTAAAAACTTCTATTATTCTTGTTTGTCTTTGATATATTAAGTTTATGTGTTGTTTTGTTTTGATAGTTTGTTGTTAGATATAAGGAATTTCATTCCGTTTCATTCTGTTGGGCAAAAACGAGTGACAACAAAATCCTGCTTCACATATAACTCGTTTGATAATATTTTGTCTTCTGCAGAAATCGAAAAAGGCATAAAGAAACGTTTGTGGAAGGAATCTGGATATATAAAGTTCGGGGTAATAAGTTTGGTAAAGAAGATTGTGCGTAAGTTAAGACGTATGTTAACTGTAAATAATTAGAAGTATGTCAATACAGGGAAAAATAAAGGAGAGTATCAACCATTATTATGGTCTATTTGATGCTAAGAGGAGAAGGGATAAGGCCAACGGGCATGCACTCCGTCTGAAACGTGTCCCGCTATCAAAGGAGGAGAAGAAGACCATAAAGGAAATGTGGGGTGAATGGGGCGGGAAGTATTGGTCGTTTGAGTTCTATAAGGCATTTTGTGGCACTTTCAATGTGCAGTATGTTCCAGATGATTATTATGACTTTGCGGAACATGTGCTTAATTTGCGGTGGGCGGCATTCTTCCTCCAACATAAGTGTAATCTAAAGTATATCGTCCCTGCGCCGAACAGACCCAAGCCAATAGTTCAAAAGATAGATGGTCATTATGTGACAGAGGACAATAATGAGATGACGGAAGAGGAGGCGGCAGCCCTATTGAAGGGAAAAACCGTTTTCGTGGCTAAGAACGCGTTGGGTCCGGGAGGCGGCTCTGCCGTCCACAAAATCGACATGAGCTGTGAGGACGAATCCTCTTTGAGAAAAATACTGCGATGGCACGATATTGAGTTTGAAGAGGTGGTCTGCCAGCATGAGTTTATGGCTCGGTTCAATCCGGAATCTGTCAATACCATTCGTTTCTTAACGTTGAATATTAATGGAAGATGCAACGTCCTTAGTGCATTTATCCGTATGGGTGGGACGGGTTCGTATGTGGACAATCTGAGTGGTGGCAATGGGGTGCTTGTGGGGCTCACACAAGAGGGGGTTGTTAATGAGTTTGGTATAGACAAACATTTTGAAAAGAAGTATAAGGCACCTACAGGCATTCTGCTGGAAGGATTGCGGGTCCCGGAATACGACAAATTGAAAGAGCAGATTATCGCATTCCATAAGCGAATACCCTATGCAAATCTGATAGGATGGGATGTGGCAATCGACGAAAATGGTGTTCCCGTCGTTTTGGAAATTAATCTAGATTGTGCCCTGTTGGAAGCCCATCAGGCGTTTAACGGTCCCGTGTTTGGAGAAAGATTGGATGAGGTGATGAGGTACATAGCAGAAAGGAGTCAGAGACTGCGACATAGTTATATCACGTATTAATTTGAGAAAAATGAAAATTACAATTGTTGGTTGTGGCAATGCGGGTCTTATTCATGCTGCCAAGATATATGAAAAGGGAGAACATGAGGTCTGTTTACTAAAGACATCACAGACCAATAGCTCTTTTTTTGATAAGATTTTGGTTGACGGTGGGTACCGTGTACACGATTTAACCAATCGTGGCAAGGATTTGTTTGTCAAACCTATGTTAGTCACACGTGATGCGAAGAAGGCCATGGCCTTTGCTGATATAGTGCTGATAATGACCACGACGTTGCAGCATGAGGATGTGGCCAGGCTGATTGCGCCTTATGTGCGCGACGGCCAAATAATAGCCATGTGTCCGGGATATATGGGCAGTTTGATATTCAAGAAGTATGTGAAAGCAGATGTCATATACAGCGAGTGGGAGACTACAGCATATAATGGCCGAATAGTGGACAACGAATACGTGAAGATTACGTTCTACAATCCGCGCAATGCCATCTCGGTGCTGCCAGTTTCGAAGAGCCAGTTTGTATTGGACAAGTTCTCGCAGTTGTTTGACAACACTCATTATCTTCGCAAGAACATATTGGAGTCGGCCATCCATAACCCCAATATGATAGTCCATACTATTGGCATGACTTTCTCGGCTGCCCGTATTGAGTATAGCAAAGGGGAGTATTGGATGTATCGAGAGGGATTCACAGACTCGGTGGTGAATGTCATCCATGCGTTTGACAAGCAGAAGAATGAGGTGTTGAAGGCTTATGGTTGTGAGCCGTTGGATTATTTTGAGGCTGCCAAGTGGCGTAACGAGGAGGATTTGAGCATTGATGCGATGACCTCGTTTCGTTCGTTTGCCGACTCCTCCAACAAAGGGCCTATGGTTCTGCGACACCGTTATCTTTTGGAAGATGTGCCCATGGGATTGGGTCTGTTTATCTCGTTAGGCGAGGTGGCCGGGGTGGAAACCTCGATGGCCAAGTCGGTGATGACTCTGAGTTCAGCATTGTTGGGGGAGGATTTCAGGTCGCAGGCGAGAACCATCCGATATCTGTTGCAGAAAGAACAAGTGTCCGTAGCTGATGTGAAAAGTGTAATAGAACAAAGCTAAGAGTGAAGATAAAATAGTAATAATCAGATGATGATGTCAAAGGAAGAAAATCGTGCAAGGAAAAAATGCCGTAGGATAAGACGGTTGTCAGAGAAGATATATTACCTTTCCACCTTTATATGGCGAAAAGTACTGACGAAATGCGAATGGGATGATGAGAAGGCAGGGAACTATCAATGCAGAAGTCTCTCTCCCGAAGAAAAAGCAGAAGTGCGGCGTGTGTGGGGAAATGTTAAAGTGAAGGACAAATGGTTTGTAATGTACAACTCCATCAAAAGAGATGGAGACGTTCCGTTCGATGCCAGGTACATGCCTTTGGATATATACTACTGTTTTATTGACGAGTGGTTTAACAATACTAGGGAGTCTTACACGATGGATGATAAGAATATGTATGATCTTTATTTCAACGATGTGCGTCGACCTCAAACAGTGGTGAGAAGAATCAACGGCAGACTGCTTGATGAGAGATACCGAGATTTGACAATAGAGCAGGCTGTTCAGCTATGCAAGAGCCAAAAGAGTGTGATAAAGAAACCCACATTATATGCGGCTGGGGGGGCTGGCATTGATTTTTGGGATGAGGCAGATGGAATGGAAGCCCTTGTAAATATTTTGGAAAAGGGAGGAAATTTTGTGGTACAAGGAATCGTAAGGCAGCATCCCGATTTGGCAGCGCTACACGAAGAGAGTCTGAATACGATTAGAATTGTTACCTGCTATTTGGATGGGAAAGTGGAAGTTCTTTCGTCATTGGTCAGAGTAGGTGTCGGGAGTGCTAGGATTGACAATGCGTGTTCAGGAGGTGTCTTCTGTGGGTTAGAGGATGATGGCCGTCTTAAGAAGTATGCATACAACATGCATATTGAAGCGTTCGAAAGGCATCCAAATGGAATTCTATTTGCCGAACACAAAATACCCTATTTTGACCGTTGCAAAGAGTTGGCATTGAGTTTGGCCAACCGCTTTCTTCGGGTGGCCAAATTGATTTCTTGGGATATGGCAATTGGAGAGGATGGAGAGCCTGTGTTGATAGAAATGAACCTAACCTACGGTGGTGCCGACATGCCTCAGATAGCTAATGGCCCGTTGTTTGGTGATAAGACAGAACAGGTCGTTAGGCAGGCTTTGAACACAAAGAGGTACCGCAGATATAAAAGATGGCTATGAAGAATGGAGTGATAGTTGAATTATATAAGTATAAGAAGTATGGATATGTCAACAGAGAAGCGTCAATTGTTGCGAAGATATAGTTTCATTAAGAAGTTGTCGGGTAAGATATACTATTTGGCTACTTTTGTGTTGCGTGACGGCAATGCGAAGTTAGAGTTGAAGAAGAAAAAGAAGGGGCCATTAAATGTCCGTTCTCTTACCGACACAGAGAATAAAGAGGTGAGGCGTATGTGGGGAAATCATGTGAAAGGAGAATGGTTTTCGTTCTATAATGCCGTGAAAAGGGAAAAGAATTTAGGCTTTGATGCACGATATGTTCCCCAGAATATTCAGTATTGTTTTATTGATGATTGGTTTTGCAATAGCAGAGAAGCCTATGCATTAGATGATAAGAATATGTACGACATGTACTTTCATGATGTCATCCAACCGAAGACCATCGTACGAAAAGTCAACGGTCTATATTTAGATGAGAATTATAAGGAATTGTCACTAGAGCAGGTGGTTGAAAAATGCAAAAAACAGAATTCAGTCATCATAAAACCGTCAGTGAATATGGGGGCAGGTAACGGAATAGTGTTCTGGAATGAGACAGATGGGGAAATCTTGTTGTTAGAGTCCTTAAATCAGAAGAGCAATTGTGTGGTACAAGAGATTATCCGGCAGCATTCCGCTCTCGCTGATCTACACAAAGAAAGCGTCAATACCATTAGAATGATTACCTGCTTCTTAGATGGTGAGATGAGGGTTTTGTCCACTATAGTAAGGATGGGGGCTGGTGCATCCCGGTTGGATAACGCATCAGCTGGTGGATTGTTCTGCGGAGTGCAAGAGGATGGAAGGCTTAAAAAATATGGGTATAATAAGGGTGGCGAATCTTTTGAGAAGCATCCCCAAGGAGGTGTGTTTGCCGAATGTAAGATACCTAATTTCGAACGTTGCAAGAATCTGGTCAAAATGTTGGCGTACAGATTTGTGAGAGTTTCAAGGTTGATTTCGTGGGATTTAGCGATAGCTGAGGATGGCGAACCATTACTGATTGAAGTGAACTTGTGTTATGGTGATGTGGATATACACCAGATGGCTAATGGTCCACTTTATGGGGAATATACCGAACAGATTATTCGTCAAGTGTTGAATGTCAAGAAATATCGTCGATACAAACATTGGTTATAATTTGATTGCATATGCTTACAATAGGTCATCCGTATATTGAAGAACGGGAACAAGAAACGGCCTTATTATCGCACGTCACGGACGAAGTGCGGAATCGAGAGTATGAAATATGGTACTCAGTTGACAAAAAATATGGGAAGTATTTGTGTGACGACTATGCGGACTCATATCTGTTGCTAGTGTTGCAATGGGCGATGAAGTCGGGACAGGACATTCGGGTCGAAGCCCCAGTATCGCCCAGATTGCTTTTCAATATCAATAATACGATTCAGCCGTTATTTGAAAAAATGCTTGTGGGTAGCAAGCAGGTTCGCATAGATGCACAGACTATGACAGAACCACAGTATGACGGAAAGGCTGTTGGCTGTTGCTGTTCTTTGGGAGTGGACTCGTTTTGCTCTTTTTTAAAGCATAATGGTGATGACGTGCCAAAGGATTATCGTGTGACGCATCTGACGTTGTTTAATAGTGGACAACTTGGATATATTGATATGAAGGGGACTGAGCAGAATTTTCGAAACACAATTCAATCCTTGCAGCCTTTTGTTGAGGAAACGGGGCTCCCATTTGTGGCAATAGATACAAATTTAAGTGAGTTTTATGTAGATACAGGTATTAAAATCACAAATAACGATATAGATAGGACTATCAGTTGCGCTTTGGCATTACAGAAATTGTTTGGGAAATATGTTTTTTCTTCTTCATATTCCGCGGAACATTTCACCATTACGAATGACGATGAGGCTCATATAGAAGCAGTATTTACTCCTTTGTTAGGGACAGATAATATGGAGGTGATATTGTCCGATCCTGTGATGACTAGGGTGGAGAAAACAAGATATATTTCGCAATTCCCAATAACGACGAAGTATCTGGATGTCTGCTGGGCAGGACAAATGGCCAATGGGAAATATAAAGAGAATGGGACGAATCTGCTAAAGAACAAAAAGAAAACCAATTGTGGACAATGCGGGAAATGTCTTCGGACGATGTTGACATTAGATTTGTTAGGGGTGCTTCATCAATATGAAGAGCAATTTGACATGGATTACTATTTGTCTCATAAAGACTGGTATATTGCAAAGGTGTTGACCGAAAAAGAGAATAAAGTGCCTTTCAGGGAAATTGCCGAGTTGTTGGAGCAAAAAGGTTTTCATATATCATTTAGGATAAGGCGCAAATTATTCCTTCAGCAGCATCCGTGGACCATGCGGACAGCCGCCACGATAAAGAAATTGTTCAAATAACAACGAGTGTTTTATGATTACAATAGGGAGACCTTATGTCTATGAGGATGAAGAGTATGCCTTCTTGAAAGCCCCAATAACCATATCGGACAATACGGCTGCGGCGTTCAAGTCTTTAGAAGGACGTTTCCTGCATGTGCATTGGCGCTTTTATGAGAACTATCCTCCTGTCGAATGGAAGCAGGAGGGCAGCGGACTTTGGTTTGCCGTCCCTAAGGCATACGGAAAATACCTGTGTGCCGACCGGGGCGATGCCTTTGTGACGGCGATGATATGGTATGCCATGGTCACGGGGTCGGATATCAAATGCGAGGCTCCCGTATCGAAGAGAATGGCATTCTCGATCAACCAGTATTTGATTCCGGCGCTGATGAAGGAGGAGAAAGGGTATGTGCATAGGATTAAATTGGAGTGCCCCACGACAGATACCCCATATCCCAATGCGGATGCAGTGGGAACGGGCATGTCCTGTGGAGTGGATTCGCTCTATACGCTCAAATTGTTCAACCAATATACGGTGCCTGAGGGTTACCGCCTGACGCATCTGACATATTTGAACATGGGCGCAATATTCCACCCAGACAGGGATAATGACAAAGAGTATAGCATAAAGGAGTTTTATGACACCACAGACCGCATGTCGGAGGAAAAACGGCAGAATGCGCAGCAGGTGGCTGATGCATCGGGATTGGAGTTACTATATGTGAAGTCTAATCTTGATGTGGACTACTATCGTGGTGGATACGGTGACACTGGTGTCTACCGCAATTTTGCTTGTATTTTGGCGGTGGGAGGATTGTTCAAGACCTATTATAGCTCTTCACGAGGACGCCCCGAATCGTTCAATTTGGATTTGGACAAGGCTTCGGAGCATTATGAGTCTCTCCTATGTGACGTGTTCACGACTGAAGGCCTTCAGTTTCTGTTGTCCGACTATGACAGCCGATTGGAAAAAATGATTGCCCTTCAATCCGACAAGATTGCTCAGAAGTATCTTGATGTTTGTTTCAGATTCAGCAATTGTGGCACATGCTCCAAGTGTTTGAGAACATTGGTTATACTTGACATACTGGGCAGAGTGGACGACTTTTCGGAGGTATTTGATGTGGCAAGGTTTAAAAGAAATAGGACCGATGCCTACGTATGGCTGCTGAAGACATTGCGAAAAGATTCATTAGACGATGATGCCCTTCACGCACATGTGATTTATGATTATATGAAGAAGCACAATAAAGAAATACCACCCGCTGCCAAAAGAAAGTTTATGCTGCTCAGAATCACAAAACCGGCGAGAATCGTAAGAAATCAGATAAGGAATTTGATACGCCACGCCCAGTGATTTTTTTTTGGGGCGTTATCTGTGGTAAAAAGTAGTACAATAAATAGGAAGAACATAGTATGATACCTTTAAAACCAAATGTCTTTTTGGCTAAATATTTGCCACATTCACCTGTGAGAAGATTTTATCTATATGTCGTAGGTAAAAAAAGGAAAGAAGCAAGAAAGGTGCTTATAGACTTTATGGGTGAAGGACTGTCACGGCGTGAGTCGAGATATCATTTGAGGAAGATGATGGAAGCCCATGTCAGATACGCATGGCAGTTTGACGAATACTTCATATATGCCTATAATGATATCAATTCAAAGGAACGGAGGGAAATTGTCCCAGAAGAAGAAAAGGATTATTTCTGCAAGAACGTCAATCCGAGGGTCTACAATGACCTGTTTAAAGACAAGGGAGACACATACCGACATTTTGCACCATACTTCAAGCGTGAGGTATGTGTGGTTAAGGAAGGCGGGGATACAGAAGATACTATCCGTTCCTTTATAGAAAGACATGACGAGTTCTTTATCAAGCCGATTAATATGTCTGTAGGCACGGGTATACAAAAGATGAAAGCTTGTGGATACGAGACACTGAAACAGATTTTGAAAGATTATGAGGAAGGGGCAGTTATGGAAGGATTGATTCAACAGAATGAGGCGATGGCAGCGGTCAATCCCTCTTCGGCGAATACCGTTAGAGTCACCACGTTTATAGCGGATGGGAAGGTGCATATATTACACCCGTTTGCTCTTTTTGGTCGAAAGGGGCATGTAGTAAATAATGGTTCGCAAGGGGGAATAATATGTAAGCTGGATGCCGAAAGAGGTGTCGTCGTGGCCTGTTGTGACAAGCATGGGAGGCCCTTTGAGGTACATCCCGATTCGGGAATATCGCTAATAGGGTTTCAAGTCCCCCATTGGGATGAGGCAAAGTCACTTGCTGTAGAACTTGCTGGAGTCTTGCCCCAGTGCAGATATGTGGGTTGGGACTTGGCTTATACGGATGGCGGGTGGGTGATGGTTGAGGGAAACTCACGGGGGCAGTTTGTTGGATTCCAAGCTCCGACACGAAAAGGAATCAGAAGCGAATTGCTGGCATTGGATCCACATTGTTTGAACTTGGATTAGATTAGCTATTGTTCATCTCTGAGAAACGAATGTTGGGTGGTATGAGAATAGCACCACAATAAGTGAAGGTGACCTTTAAAAATCGCCCTACAAAGGCACAAACACATCTGGCCCAATGACAGCGCCTTGGGTAAACAGGCGAGTTACAAATAACGCCCTGTAAGGGCAGAACCTTAAGTCCGAATTTTTAGAATCCACCTGAATAAATAAACACTATATCATGGCATTATTAAAGAAAATCAGACTTCCGATAGAGAAGCGTCTTCAGAAGATTCAGAAGAAAAGAATCGTAAAGACCCATGTCAGGAAGGTTAAAAGGAATTTTGACAGGCTGCCTGAAAAGAAAGAGCTAACCAAAGATCAGAAAAAAGAGATTAGGGCATTCTATAAACGGCTTACAGGAGAAAAAGTGCCTTTGATATGGCATCAATATTTCTATTCAAGAAATGGAATATATGCCAAAGAATATCTGCCCACAAGCCTCTATCGTATGCAACTTATGGATAGGGTGAATAACGGCCAGTATAGAGAGGCGTATGTGGATAAGAACATGCTGGATGTGTTGCTACCCAATGTGAAGCATCCTCATGTATATCTTAAGAATATGAATGGCTATTTCTATATGGAAGGTGAACCCGTCAGTCGTGAAGCGGTAATTGAAAGACTTAAAAATCTAGATGGTGCTATAATCAAACCATCATTAGAAAGTCATGGTCGCGGAGTAAGAAAACTGGTTATAAAGGAAGGTATGACCAACGTGGACGGTTTTTCGCTCGGTCAGCTTCTTAACTATTATGGTAAGAATTATCTGATTCAAGATTCGGTACAACAACATGAAAGTTTGGCGGCTTTAAACCCTAGCTCTGTTAATACCATACGCATTTTAACCTATCGTTCAGGTATGGAAATTATACCTTTATATACCGTTATTCGAATAGGTCGTAAAGGTCAGGAAATAGATAATGAAAGCTCCGGCGGAATAAGCACCAAGATTAATGCAGATGGCACTTTGGGCAAGTATGCATACGGCGATGTGGCAGAAGGTCAAATCGAAAAAACTGATTCGGGTATTGTTTTAGAGGGTTACAAAATACCTTATTTGGATAAGGCTGTAGAGACTGTCAAAAAATGTCATTATCAATTGCCGTTCTTCGATCTTATTGGTTGGGATGTGTCAATTAGCAAAGACGGTGAACCGATTATCATCGAATGGAACGTTCATACAGAGTTGAGCCAATCGGCATACGGACCAGCTTTCGGTGAATATACTGAAAGAATTATCAATGAGATTTGGTCAAGAGAGAATACAATAAATCATTATTGGTAGGCATTCCTGTTGTGATTGAATGAGGTAAGATTGCCGGTATCCGTGATATTGTAATTATGAAAGTTGCTTTTTTCCTTGGCACGTTGAATCGGGGTGGGGCGGAGACGCTTCTGGCCGACATATTCAGCCGGAAGGGGGCTCATCCTTTTGATGCAGTGTGTGTCTATCGCAAGGAGGGTACTATGTCCGAGGCTTTCCACCGCACGGGTGTGCCTATGCTGAAGCTCAACTGCGGAAAGAATTGGCTGCTCTATGTATTGCGTTTTCGAAAGCTTATCTTGAGTCAGGAGGTCGACATCGTCCATGCTCAGACAGCTTTCAATGCTGCTATTGCTATCATCTCTCTGGCATTCACTCGTGTGAAGGTGATAACGACACTCCATGGATTCACCTTTGTCACGGCCAATCCGTTGTACAAACGTCTTGTCTTCCGCCATAGCAGCCGCATAATATGTGTCAGCCAGTCGGAGTGTGACGAATATCTCAAACATGGCAGTTTTGGGGTTTCCGACCGTTTCGTTGTAGTTCATAATGGTATTGATTTCAGCAAATTTAGACATACGAATCCGCCATCAGATAATAATGAAGTACTCAAGATGTGCATGGTGGGCAGTTTCGGCGAAGGCCGCAACCACATGTTCGTCTGCCGTTTTTTAGATGCGCTGAAGAGAAGGGGCGTTCCGTATCATTTTACCTTTATAGGTGCGGCTCGTGATAGTGAGAGGGAAATCTATGACAGCTGCGTTGATTATTGTCATGAGCATGGTTTGGATGATAATGTCACCTTCTATGGTCTCAGCAATGACGTGCCAGGTCTTCTGGCGGGTATGGACGCTTTTGTCTACGCTACACGACATGACAGCTTTGGCATAGCAGTGATAGAAGCCATTGCCACAGGCCTTCCGACCTTTGTCAACGACACCGATGTCATGCAAGAGCTTTCGGAAGACGGCAAACTGGCCATGCTCTATCCTACCAACGATGTGGATGCCTTGGTCGTAAAAATTCAACACTATGCCACTCATCGTTTAGACTATTGGCAGCATGCCCAAGAATCCGCAAAACGAGTGCGGGAGCAATACAGCATTGAGCGCAATATCGCCATGCTGTCGAAGGTATATAATGAGGTGAACAAAGCGGGTTGAGTAGGACGCGTGGGCGGCTCTTCTGTGGCATTGTTTCCACGCTCTGCCTCCGCGGTGCCTTCGTTTTGAAACCCTGTCTTCGGAATGAGCCAGCAGTGGAAAGAAAGCGGGCTTCAAATAAGGTCCGATAAGTTAAAAGATAAAATAGCTCTTGTTTATATCAAGAAATAGTCATATCTTTGTATTTGGAATTGGCGGGGAGTACTCCCCGATGGTTTCCTTATAAATGGTTGTAATGCTGATATATATGGCATTTACAACGATATTTGTATTTGTGCCAAAACAAATTAATTAGATTAATGAATCGAATTTTGAGGGGGCATTTTATGGGTGCGACAACATTATTTATCTGTAGCGAGCTGACTTCACAAAAAAAGCATATATTTGTGAATTGTGCCCTAGTGTTATGTGCCTTCGTATCACTACTGTTGTCCTCTTGTAGAAGCAATCAAGAGTTGGCTTATATCTCCGACGCCGAGCGTGATAGTGCTCAGGCTATTTTGACCGATTATGTTTCTACCATCCATCCGGGTGACCAGCTCTACATTTATGTCTATAGCCAGACTCCAGAGAGCGTCATCCCATTCAATCAGGAAACGCATACTTATGCAGCTGAAATAAACCGACAGAGTACTCCTACTTCATCTAGAGGGGTTGGCCAGGTGCAAGTTCAAGAGGTCGCCAAAATTAACTACCGTTCCGTGTCCAAGTCAGTTCCGGGCTATTTGGTAGATGAAGCAGGAACCATTATTTTTCCAGTCCTGGGTAAGATGCTGGTGGCAGGAATTGCCTATGACTCCTTAGCACATTTGATTGAACAACGCCTCATATCGGATGGCTATCTGAATGATCCTGTAGTTACAGTGAGCCCGATGAATTTCCGAGTCTCGGTTGTTGGAGAGGTGAATCGTCCTAGGGAGTTGCATATCACTGGCGAACGTCTTACCATCTTGGAAGCCCTTGCCATGTGTGGCGACCTAACCATCTATGGGCAAAGGGAGAACATCACCGTGGTACGAAGTAAAAAGGGTGTGGCTACACCTATTATGATTGACTTGACAAAGAAGACCATTTTCAATTCTGAGGTATATTACCTACAACCCAACGACATTGTCTATATTGAACCGAATAAGTTAAAGAAACGTCGTGCCACAGTAGATGAAAACTGGCCAAAATATGTTGCTTTTGGTTTTGGATTGACTGCCTCAATCCGTAATCTGATTAGAGCTAATACGACAATATGGAGAAATTATTAATTATTTCGTTCAGCTATATCTAACCTTTTACCCCAAATTCAAATCCTTGTTCATGAAAAAAAAATTAATGCTTCTTGGGGGGATTCGTTACCTACTACCAGTTATCAAGTCTGCACATGAATCGGGATATTATGTCATTACAGCAGACTATCTACCCAATAATATTGCACATAAATTCAGTGATGAATATGTCAATGTAAGTATCATTGACAAGGAGGCAGTCTTGTTGGTGGCAAAAGGAAAACAGATTGATGGCATCATGTCATTCGGCGTGGATCCGGGTGTAGTGAGTGCCGCCTATGTGGCAGAGAAAATGGGATTACCTTTTCAGTGTTCATATAAAGCTGCGTGCGTCCTTCAAGAAAAGTCACTTTTTCGGTCATTTCTTTCCGAGCATGGCTTTAACTGCCCCAAGGCAAAAGGTTATGATTATATAGACGATGCGATAAAAGAGTCTGATGCTTTCAGATGGCCAGTAATTGTAAAACCAGTGGATTCCGCAGGCAGCAAAGGCGTGACAAGGGTTGATAAGAAAGAAGATTTGAAACCTTCTATTGAGAAAGCACTTGATTCATCCATTTCTAAGCGGTTTATTATAGAGGAGTATCTGGATATAGTGGGTTATCAGTCCAGTGCAGATGTGTTTGTTGTAGATGGACAGTTGGTGCATACGGCTTTTTCTGACCAGTTGTTCGACAGAAATGCTGCTAATCCTTTCACCCCTGCAATTGAAATCTGGCCCTCATCAATGCCCCATGGGGCACAAAAAGAGTTGACAGAAGAGCTCCAGCGACTGATTACACTTCTTGATATAAGGTCAGGTCTATTTAATGTGGAAAGTCGGCTCTGTTCCAATGGAAAGACCTATCTGATGGAAGTATCACCCCGTGGTGGCGGCAACCGTATCGCGGAGTTACAATCAGTAGCTACCGGACAAGATTTGATTGGTAATGAGGTAAGGCAAGTGATGGGGGAGCAGGTTGAAGGATTATCATCGCCTGTATATGATGGAGTATGGTGCAATTATATCCTGCATTCAAATAAAGAAGGAATTTTAAAAGATATTGAGCTTGAACCTCACTTCAAGCATTCTTATGTGAAGAATGAAGGTTATAGCGTAGTAAAAGGAGACAAGATAGTTCCTTTCACTGGAGCCAATACCTCACTTGGAACGTTGTTTCTAAGGACTAACACACGACAGGAAATGGAAGCGGTCATAAGCCGTATTGATGTTCTGGTCTCAATAATATTGGAGTAAAAACAATCTTTGGTGAAAGTATTAACCGAATGTTGATAGATTGCTTTGTGGATTGAGAATTCAATCTAATAAGCTGTTTCTGTTTTATTTTAATTGGATTATAGTATGAAGACTATTGTTATTACAGGAGGCGCTGGTTTCATTGGCAGTCATGTGGTTCGACTATTCGTGAACAAATATCCGAATTATAGGGTTATCAATCTTGACAAGTTGACTTATGCAGGAAATCTTGCGAATCTAAAAGACATAGAGAATATGTCTAATTACAGATTCTTCAAGATGGATATTTGCGATTTTGAAGGGGTTTATAAACTGCTGCAGGACGAAAATGTCGATGGTATCATCCACCTCGCTGCCGAAAGTCATGTGGACCGTTCCATTAAAGACCCCTTCACTTTTGCTCAGACCAATGTGATGGGAACATTGTCATTGCTGCAAGCCGCAAAGTTATATTGGGAAAGTTTGCCAGAAAAGTTCGAAGGCAAACGTTTTTACCATATCAGTACAGATGAGGTATATGGAGCTTTGGAAATGACTCGTCCAGAAGGCATAGAACCACCGTTCACTACAAAGGCATCTTCTGGCAAGCATCACTTGGCATATGGTGAGAAGTTTTTTACAGAGGATTTGAAATACCAGCCCCATAGTCCCTATAGTGCAGCCAAAGCCAGTAGCGACCATTTTGTGAGGGCATTCCATGACACATACGGCCTTCCCACTATAGTGACTAATTGCTCCAACAACTATGGCCCATACCAGTTTCCAGAGAAGTTGATACCGCTCTTTATTAATAATATACGTCATCGCAAACCATTGCCCGTGTATGGTAAAGGTGAGAATGTGCGCGACTGGCTCTATGTGGAAGATCACGCAAGAGCCATCGACTTAATTTTCCACGAAGGAAAAGTTGCAGAAACCTATAATATCGGCGGTTTTAACGAGTGGAAGAATATTGATATCATCAAATTGCTCATCAGTACCGTTGACCGCCTCTTAGAACGAGAGGAAGGTGAGGATATGAATCTAATCACTTATGTCACTGACCGTGCGGGTCATGATATGCGCTATGCTATCGACTCTACGAAACTTCAAAAAGAATTAGGTTGGGAACCGAGTCTTCAGTTTGAAGAGGGTTTAGAAAAGACCGTTCGATGGTATTTGGACAACCAAGAATGGATGGATAATATCACCTGTGGTGACTATATGAAGTATTATGAGGATATGTATAACAATAGATAAATAGAGTTACTTATGAAAGGAATTGTACTTGCTGGAGGTTCCGGAACCAGATTATATCCTATTACCAAGGGTGTTAGCAAACAACTATTGCCTATCTACGACAAGCCGATGGTTTATTACCCCATTTCGGCTTTGATGTTAGCAGGTATTCGTGAGATCTTAATTATTTCTACTCCTTACGATTTGCCTGGTTTCAAGCGGTTGTTGGGTGATGGATCTGATTACGGTGTACATTTCGAATATGCAGAGCAGCCCAGTCCTGACGGACTTGCACAAGCTTTTATCATAGGAGAGAGATTCATTGGCTATGACAGTGCGTGTCTTGTGTTAGGTGACAATATCTTTTACGGTTCAGGTTTCACCACCTTGCTTCGTAATGCAGTGAAGGATGCGGAAGAAAATAAAAAAGCTACGGTTTTTGGCTATTGGGTAAGCGATCCTGAACGTTATGGCGTGGCTGAGTTTGATAAGGAGGGTAATTGCCTGAGTATTGAGGAAAAACCCAAAGAGCCTAAGAGCAATTATGCTGTAGTTGGTTTGTATTTCTATCCAAACAAAGTGGTTGATGTGGCGAAGCATATCAAACCCTCCGCTCGGGGAGAGTTAGAAATAACGACAGTGAACCAAGAATTCTTGAAGGATGGAGAACTGAAAGTACAAGTCTTTGGTCGTGGCTTTGCATGGTTGGATACTGGCACACACGATTCTTTGTCGGAGGCATCCACTTTTGTTGAGGTTATTGAGAAACGTCAAGGCCTGAAGGTTGCCTGTCTTGAAGGGATAGCCTATCGCAATGGATGGATTTCAGAAGAGAAAATGCGGGAATTAGCTCAACCGATGCTGAAGAATCAGTATGGGCAATATTTGCTTAAAGTCATTGATGAGATGAAAGAAGATGTGAATAGTGGTACTTTGACACACGTTTAAATAAAGATGCCATGGCAACAATTGATGACGCAAAGATAATAGAACTGCCGAAGTTTCTCGATGCCCGAGGAAATCTTTCTTTTGCAGAGAATTATAAACAAATTCCGTTTGAAATAAAACGAACCTATTGGATTTATGATGTTCCTGGAGGAGAAAGCCGTGGGGGGCACGCCTATCGTGAAAACAAAGAATTTATTATTGCCCTATCTGGCTCCTTTGATGTTGTGGTTGATGATGGTGAAAGAATGAAAACTTTCACACTTAATCGTTCTTACTACGGTCTTTATGTACCTGCAGGTCTTTGGCGCACCATGAACAATTTTTCCACCAATTCGTTGGCTTTAGAGTTCGGCTCTCATCATTACGACGAAAATGATTACATTCGAGAATACGATGCTTTTTTTAAACTGAAGAAGGATGGAAAAATATAGTGTTTTTGATTGCTCTATGGTGGAGCTTGATCGTCATCATAGTGATCGTAAAGGTAACCTTACTGTAGTTGAAAATGGCGTTACCCTTCCGTTTGAAGTAAAGCGACTGTACTATATCTATGATGTACCAGGTGGAGAAAGTCGTGGTGCTCATGCCCATAAGGAACTTAGCCAGCTAATCGTTGCTGCATCAGGGTCGTTTAAAGTAACGTTAGATGATGGAAATGTGAAACGAACGTTTTTTCTTAATAGGCCCTACCAAGGTCTATATGTAAAACCAGGCCTGTGGCGTGATTTGGAAGATTTTTCATCCGGAGCTGTTTGCATGGTGTTGGCTTCGGATGTTTATTTGGCAAATGATTATATTCGCGATTACCAAGAATTCTTAAAATTCAGAAACGAATGAAATTAAATAAATTCTCGGGCATAGGAGTAGTTGTTAGTCCAACAGCCAAGATAGGAAACAATGTAAAGATAGGCAATAACACTCTTATCTATGACAATGTGGAAATTGGAGACAATACCATCATCTGTAATGATTGTGTAATAGGCGAACCTCTGAATGCATATTATTGCGAAGGCGACCTCTATGAGAACCCAAAGACTATTATTGGTCCCGACTCACTTATTCGCAGTCATACGATTATTTATGCAGGGAATACTATGGGGGACCATTTTCAGACAGGCCACCGAGTAACGGTTCGTGAAAACACAGTGTTTGGCTCTCATTGTAGTCTTGGTACACTAGACGATATCCAGGGTTATTCACAGTTTGGCGATTATTGCCGTCTTCATAGCAATGTGCATATAGGTATGCATTCAAGGTTGGGCGACTTCGTGTTTGTTTATCCCTATGTAGTATTTACTAACGACCCCACCCCACCAAGTGAAATCTGTATGGGTCCTGTGGTGGGTGACTTTTCGCAAATAGCTACAGGAAGCGTATTGTTGCCAGGCGTGAAAATAGGAAAACATTGTCTTATAGGAGCAGGTAGTTCTGTAACTAAAGATGTTCTGGATTATCAATTGGCCGTTGGGTCTCCAGCAAAAGTGGTTAAGGATGTGCGTGAGATAAAAGACCGAGAAACAGGTGAAGCTCATTATCCTTGGCCATTGAGATTTGAAAGGAATATGCCATGGCAAGGTATTGGCTATGAACAATGGATTATTAATAAAAAACAATGATACCCTTTCTTTCACTAAAAGATGTCACCGCCCTGCATGGTGACGAAATTAATGCAGCCGTTACCAAAGTGGTCAATAGCGGTTGGTACCTTCAAGGCGAGGAAAACAGACAATTTGAAGAGAACTATGCAAAGTTTATTGGTACAAAACACTGCATTGGCTGTGCAAATGGTTTGGATGCATTGATTTGGATTTTCCGTGCCTATATCGAATTGGGCGTAATGGAGCCTGGTGACGAAGTCATCGTGCCCGCCAACACATACATTGCCACCATTCTTGCTATTACTGAAAATGGATTAAAGCCAATTCTGGTTGAGCCCAAGTTGAACACTTTGGAAATTGATGACGATTTGATTGAGGAGCACATCACACCGAGAACCAAGGCTATTTGCATTGTTCACCTCTATGGCCGCAATGCGTACACGGACAAGATTGGTGCATTATGCACAAAAAACAACCTCAAACTCATTGAGGACAACGCTCAAGCTCACGGTTGTTACGCACCAACTCACAACTCTGAACTTTCAACTGACTCTCAACCCTCAACTTTCAACTCTCAACTCAGAATGACTGGTAGTATCGGTGATGCGTCTGGACATAGTTTCTATCCTGGAAAGAATCTTGGAGCCTTGGGTGACGGGGGAGCAGTGACTACAAACGACGACGAGCTAGCTACAGCCATCCGTACTTTAGCTAACTATGGTTCTTCTAAGAAATATGTCTTCAAGTATACTGGTCGCAATAGTCGTTTGGATGAGATTCAAGCCGCAGTATTGGATGTGAAGTTGAAGTACTTGGTGGAGGATAATGCCCATCGTAAGATGGTGGCAAACTATTATTACGACAACATCAAAAACCCACTGATTACGCTGCCAAACAGATTGCCGGATACTCAGAACGCCTATCATCTTTTCCCAATTCTCTGTAAAAAGCGTGACGAGTTACATGATTATCTTGAAAAGAACGGGGTGGGAACGGTAATACATTATCCGATTGCACCTCATAAACAAGAGTGCTATAAGGAATGGAGTGAAATGAGTCTTCCTATAACTGAATACATTGCCAATCATGAATTGAGTCTACCAATTGGACCAAGTATCACGATAGAAGAAGTGATGGAGGTGGTCAGATTAGTAAATAAGTTTGAATAGAACAAGGGGGTGAGTTATGAAAAGTAGTAATTCAGAGAAGCTGGAGCGAGAGATAGTTTATATAGATTAAAATGGCATAGTACTTGATTCTATTATTTGGCACAGGACCACACTGACCTCATATTGGGTGTGAATGTTTTAGTTGACATTATCCAGAACTAAGAGTGATTTGCTCGGGAGTCTGCTTACAAAAACTTGCTAAGAAGTCATGTTTTTTCTATCTTATTATGACAATCTTGACTACTAAATATATAGTGTGTAGGGTGGAAATGACCGTCGAGGAATTAGGGGGGAGACATGGTAGGAAGTCGAGGTAAAACTTGTACCAACACATGCCCATAGCCTAGGCTCTATTTGTCTGGATATAGATGGGAGATGTTTTACTTAAGATGTTATTATGCAAACAAAACCTCATGTTAACAAACTAAACGACTCAAAAGAAATAGTAATACAGCCTCCTTTATTAAAAGCAACTTTGGTGACGAAACCTTTCACGGAGACAGTTTTCTTTTGAAAGAGTATTTGTTTTGGTTTAGGTTATCTTATCTTAAGAAAATGGTAGTTGGCAATTATACAACATTATTAATTTGTATAGTGATTCCCTATTTCTCGGATTGCTCAATAATAGAACGTTATAGTCAACATATTGGTCGTAAGGATAATTTGACGATTGTTGAAAATGACAAATCTTTGTCTTTTAATGTCAAGCGTGTTTATTATCTTTATGGAGTGACTGATAGTGAAAGCCTTGGTACGCAACATCCACAAAGAGTTGGTTCAGTTCTTCATTGCAGCTTTAGACTCTTTTATTGTTACGCTTAACTGTGAACAGTGCAAACGCTCTTTATTCCTCAATCGTCCTTATCTCAATAGTTCGGAAATAAAATTTTAACAAATCAAGCGGCGCAAGCCGCAATATCATATAGTTCTTTGAAAATTTTGGCATTTAAGGACATGTTAGGTCTGAGACCAGACATGGCAAAAAATCTTTTAGTCAGGTAGCAGTTGTATAACAAGGACTTGAGGTTTGCGATTGAGAGACGAGGGTAGTTTTGTCTGACGACGACCTTTGCCACAATGACGGCTGTTAGCGAGGAGTTGAAAGCGAAATCCAGCTTGGCGAAGTCTCGGGCCTGGCAGTCGCAGAGGCCAGAGAACTGCTTGCCGTCACGGTAGCAAAACTCGATCTGGAAGCGAGTGCGGTAGAACTCCACAACATTTTTAGCGGACATGTCCGTGTCGGTGGAGAAATAGAGTATCGGCTTACCTTCGGCGGGCATGAACACTACCAGGCGCACATTTCTCTTGAGGGATTTGGAATAGGCAATGGTCGTATAGAAGTCACCCTCGTCGGGGAACAGGTCGACCCTCGTCACCTTGTCGGAGTCCAGCTCTCTGAAGTTGATCTTTCCGTCGTATGTCTTCGGGCGGCCTTTTTTCCCTGTGCGTTCGCCGTTATAGAGATACATGAGAGCCGCGTCGCTGCGGAAACGGCTGACCAGATGGAATCCGTTTTCCTCAAGGCCGTTGGCGAAGTCCGACACGGAGAAATAGGCGTCGGCTACAATGTAGCGGGACACCTGGACGAGTCTGTCGCGGAGGTTGAGGATACAGGTGAGGTACCATCTGACCAAAGAGACGCCACAATCGGCCAGGGACTTTGGAGAGGGGGTCTGCACGGCCTTTAGCGAAAGGCAATCCTTCTTGTCGATGTCAATAAGGCCTATCCCGAGAATCTCAAGGCCGTGTTTTACCTGCTGGGCGCAGCCCGACCAGAATCTGCCAATGCCCTGAGTGTGCTTGCCCGACTTGGAGATATAGCTCGGGTCGATGGCGATAGCCTTCCTGCCGCCGGCTCCCCAAAGGCGGTTGCTGAGCTCAAGGTTGAAACCGACCCAATCAAAATGCTTCGAAAACCCTGACCGATAGGTCTTTTCACAGTAATTTCCGTAGATTTCAAGCTGTGTGAAGTTCACTTTTCTTGGCAGCAGAGCAAACATAAGCAGCGTGTAGGTTAAAAAGTTCCTGAATGCCTTGTTTAAGCCAGGAATGGCCTTTAAAGCCATCTGGCAGACGTCTGAAAACTGGTTGAGCGGGCTGAAAAATGCGGTGTTTTTGTGCTTACTTGAAAACATCTACAAAGATACTCATTTTTAGCCACTTGACCAAATTTTTAAAGTTAAAAAAATAAAAATAAATTATTGTATATCAAACATATAAATCATATATTTCCGAAGTATTGTTATCTGGGACTTTATGTAAAACCAGGTACTAGGCGTGATTTGTAGGGTTTCTCATTTGGATCAGGATGCATGCTCTTGGCAGGGATTGTGTGTAAGGCAGAGGATTATACTAGGGTTTATGATGAATTCCTTGAATTTGGAAATTGTAATTAGTCTCAAGTATGGCTGTCGTAAGAAATCATGTATTTAAGGCGACGTTGTGGAGCTTTCTGCAACGTGCAGGATCTTTAATAATAGGATTTATAACTAACATGGTTCTAGCCAGGTTGTTGGAGCCAGAGGATTTCGGCTGTGTGGCCATCATATTAGTTTTTGTAAGCTTTGCTGATATTTTAGTCGATAGTGGGTTATCTAGTGCTCTTATTCAGAAAAAGTTTGTTAGCAAACAAGATTTATCAACTGTTTTTTCAGCGAACTTATTAGTATCAATTGTTCTTTTTATTGGCATTTTTATTACTGCACCTGCGATTGGTCGTTTTGTTGGAGTCCCAAACCTTACTATTTATTTAAGAGTTGAAGCGGTATGTGTTTTGATTCGTGCGTTTTATTGTATACAAGCAGCCTATTTGAATAAGGACTTAAGATTTGGTAGTTTAGCTAAGATTAATATTGCTTCTGCAGCAATTAGTGCTATTGTTTCAATTATCATGGCGGCCTTAGGTTGTGGGGTTTGGAGTCTTGTGGTTAAGAATCTCATCCTTCATTTGTCAATATGTATAATGTATTGGTATACTTCTAATGTATCTTACGAACTTGGGTTTTATAAAAAAAACTTTAAAGAATTGTTTGGATTTGGATGGGCGGTGGCATTAACTAGTTTTTTAGATATACTTTATTTTAATATAGTCTCTTTTTTAATAGGGAAAAGATATTCTGTCAAAGATTTGGGCTATTATAATCAAGCGTATTCTTTACAACAGATTCCAGTATATTCTATTTCGATGGTTATTACACAGGTTTTGTTTCCATTTATGTCAAAAATGCAAGACGATACAAACCGTGTGTTGAATAATACACGAAGAGTGTTGATGGCGACTACTTTTTTTACTTTTCCTTTATTAATATATTTGTTTTTCTTTGCTAAACCGGTTATTGTTCTTTTGTATTCTTCAAAATGGGAGCCATCAGCAGGGTATTTTCAGATTTTATGTATAGGAGGGTTGGTAAATGCAATTATTCATATATATCGTAATGTATTAAAATCAATTGGAGAAACAAATGTATTGTTTTTCACCCAAGTTGTTGTCACGTTGATTGGGCTGGTAGGCGTGGCTTGTTTTTTACACTTTAATATTAAGACATTGGTCATTTGGATTGTAGGTACATCCTATATTAATTGGTTATTGATTAGTTTTGTGATGGGACGAAAAATTGGTTATAGTATGTGGATGCAAGCTAAGGATTTGTTTATAAATGTTTTGTTTTCTATTGTGGCGGGACTTGTTGCGTATCAGACCGGGTTGTTGATTTCTAATGAAATTGTTACTGCATTGTTGGGGGCATTATTGTTTGGAGTCATCTATTTAATACTTCATTTTGTTTTCAAGACCAAGCAGTTTAAAATGGTTATAAACTCAAATAAATAAGCACCATGACTATATTTATTAATTTATTGCCATATATCACACTTTTATTGTTGGCGTTTTTTGTGCCTTTTTTGACGGGGAGGAAATTTCATATTACGTTTTTGTTTTTTATTCTTTTTATTTTTGCAGGGTTTAGGGATGAAGTCGGTTGGGATTATTTTAATTATTTGTTAACGATGGAGGATGTCGGTTGGAGAATAGCGAATACAGAGTTTTTAATGCGTCAACTTGAATTGTTTTGTTATAATCACGGAACGCCTCGGTTGTTTTTTGTCGTAACAAGTTTCTTAACTGTATTGTGCTATTTTATGACTATAGCAAAAGAATCGAGGAATCCTTCGGCCTCTATTATTGCATTTCTTTGTTTTCCTGTTTTGTTTTTGTCATCACTTGTAACCATTCGGTTTTCATTGGCTGTAGCGATTGTTTTTCTTTCATATCATTTTTTGAGTAATAAGCGGTATTTGTGGTATTTAGTTTTACTAGTTGCTGCTTTTTTTGTACATAAGGCAGCACTATTTGCTGTTTTCACTATGCCATTCCTTGTGTTACATATTAGCTTCAATTTACGAACAAATCTTGTAATTCTTTTTTTAAGTTATTTATTCGGAATCTTATTTAATTCTTTCACATTTTTTTCTAGTATTGATTTTACTTTTCTTAACGAATTTGGCTTTGAGGATATAACCCAAGGCATTGAAACGTATATGGTAGAGTCGTCAAGAGGCTTTTCCAGAACCCCATATCTATATGCACTTGTTGATATTATTATCCTTCTGTCTTATAATGGTAAAGCAAAACAGAACGGCGATGATCCTTTGGGATTGTACATTACAATGTTTAACATCGGCTGTTCTATTACTTTCTTGTTTACTTTTAACCCAACATTTGCAAGTAGAATAGGGCAGTTCTTTTTGTGCTTTTTTGTGTTGATTGTGCCATATTTAAAAAGAGGATCTGTTCAACAGGTTGTCATATACTCTATTCTCATTTTTGTCTATGTATACCAGTTGGTTCTTCCTGGGTTTCATCCCGATTTCATTGGTAGAGTTAATTGTTGGTTGCCTTATAGGATGAATTTTGCTTTGTAAGTATTGTATTTAGATTAAAGTATTGTAACTAAACCACTTTGGACTATATGTCCGGCAGTTTCAGAATGATGCGGAATGAAATTCTTTAGAATATACAACAAAACAAAAACACAACTGTCCAGACTTATACTATTGAGGTTTTTAAAAGATGAAACTCTCTGCACTTTCAGTGCAGAGAGTTAACTAAAAACAGAATATAATAATTGTCGGATAGGATATTGGATAAGTTTTTTGTATAGGTCTTCGCATTAGTCCTTTTGCAAAGAATGGAAATAATGTCAAAATTGGTGACAATACTATCATATACGATAATGTGGAAATTGGTGATGTCACGATTGTGTAATAGGCGAGCCGCTTGACACTTATTTTAGCAAAGTTGACCGTTAGAAGAACTCTGCTACAGTGATTGCCCCAATTTTACATATCCGTGGCCACACCAGAAAAGATCACTGCCAAAAATAGTCTATCTTCGTCGTTAATCTTTATGGCTGTTGTGCCTATACTGAAAAGATAGACGCTTTATGCAAGAAATCCAAATTGAAGTTGATTGAAGACAATGCACAAACTCATGGTTGTCAATATGTGGATGGCCGTATGACGGGGAAGTTTCGGTTATGTTGTAGGTTATAGCTTTTATCTGGGCAAAAACCATGGTGCTGTGGGCAATGGATGTGCTGGAACCATTAGCGATGATGGGTTAGATAGTGCTGTTCGTTATTTAGCCAACTATGGCTCGTAGAAGAAATATGCGTTCAATTATACATGTATACCGGTCGCAATAGACGTTTTTCTGAGATTCAAGCTGCCATATTGAATGTAAAATAGTTATCCTGTCGAGGAGAATGTCCACCGCATAGTAGTAGCCAAATAGTATTATGAAAACAATTATAATTCTCCAGTGTCTTTATCAGACAGATTACAGGATACCTAGAAAGCTTACCGCCTTTACCCAATACTATGTCAAAAGCGTGGCGAATTACATGTTTTTTTGAAATAGTGTGGGAACGGTGATACATTATCCTATCGCTCCGCATAAACAGGAATGTTACAAGGAATGGAGCAACATGAGTCTGCCAATAACGGAATTTATTGCCGACCATGAATTAAGTTTACCGATAGGACCTTCCATAAAGATTGGCGAGTTGGAAAAAATAGTTGATTTGATCAACCTTTTTAAATGATTCTGTAATACAACAAACATGGCATCTAAAAGATTCTGTTTTTTTAATGGAACAGATAGGCATCATGATGAATTGCTTATATACCATCAAGCTAATAGTTTGATGAATGATGGTTTTGAAGTTCTTTTCATAGTATCAGATAATGAGTCTGAAGAAATCAGACAAGGTGTTCGTTTGGTACCAAATGGAGCTAAACACGAAGGTTATTTGAAAAGAATTTTTGTAACCCCCTTCTTGACTTATAGAAAAGCCAAAGAGATTAATGCGGATGTTTATCAAACTAGTAGTGTTGATCAATTAATTGTTGGTTATTGGTTAAAACGTAAAGGTAAAAAAGTCATTTTCCATCAACGGGAAGGTCATCCATATACATTTAGAAGAAAATCCAAACTTCCTAAATGGTTGACTAATGTTTTGATAAACCTTATGGTCGTATGGATGAAAAGTATATTGAAAAGATACGATTCGGTGATTACAGTGACAGATGATATAGCGGACTATATGCAAAAGTGGGGACTGAAAAACGTTGTTGTCCAAGGCAATTATCCTGTCATAAATCCGAACTATGAAATAACTTTTGACGACTATTGTTCTCGTGAAAACCGAATTCTCTATTTTGGGTCTATCTATAGCATTAGCTGTCAGGAATACCTACTTGACGCGATGCTAAAGGTGGAAGGGATTCATTATTTATTGGCCGGAAGGTTTTGGGGTAATAAAGATTATTATGAACAACTGAAAAAGCACTCTAATTGGAAAGATGTGGAGTTCATTGATGGTTTTGAACACGAAGAGTTAGCTTCGTTTTTTAATAAATCTACGATTTGCAATGTTCTACGTGATTTTTCAAATACACCATCACCAAATGGTTCATTGGGAATTATTAAAATGTTTGAAAGCATGGAAGCCGCTCTTCCTATTATATGTTCGGATGTGCCGGTTTATCGGAAACTCATGGAAGAATACAAGTGTGGTATCCTTGTTAATCCAAAGAATTCAGACCAAATCGCAGAGGCTATCAATTACTTGAGTACTCACAAAGAGGAGGCTTATAGGATGGGGCAGGAAGGTCGGAGGGCTGTAGTGGAAAAGTATAGTTGGGATGCTTTGTCAAAGGAATACCTTAGAATTGTGAACGGGTTATTGAAATAATTAATTACAAATATGGATATTCTTTTCTTTTCATTAGGGAGTGCAAAATCTTCATTGTATGGAGGACTTGCAAAATACTGTTCTGAGAAGGGGCATACCGTAACTATGATTAGTCCATCACGTGACGGTTTTTCGGATAATATGGTGGATGGCGTTAGATGTATTACATTTAAAGCCTTACCCTTGTCAGGAGGTTCTTCGTTAAGAAAGGGTGTAGCGAATCTTTTGCTGCCTTTTCAGAGCAGGCGAGTGTTTAAAAGGTTCTTTAACCATAAGAATGTTGACCTTGTGCTTTCATCGACTCCACCGGTTTCTTTTTATTTGCCGATTGAGTATATAAGGAAACAAAATCCCCAAGCAAAGCATTATCTTATTTTACGTGATATTTGGCCAGAAGCGTTTAATCTATTTGATTTTGAAAAACATCATCCCCTCATATACGCGTTTTTCCGAAAACAAGAGAAAAGATTATATGCTGCTTCTGACATAATTGGTTGTATGTCTGAAGGTAATATAGATTTTGTGGCAAATAGTAATCCGGAGGTCAAGGATAAACTTCGCCTTTTGTATAATTGGAATAGTAATTTTGAATTGAAACCGTCAACTGTGGATGTACGTAAAAAATACGCTCTTGAAGAAAAATTTGTTCTTATATACGGAGGCAATATGGGGGTTCCTCAAGGATTGGATAATGTTGTGTGTTTAGCAGAATTGATAAGAGAAAAGAAGGATGTGGTTTTCTTGTTAATTGGGAAAGGTACAGATAAAGAGCGTATTAAAAAGACAGTTACGGAAAAACACCTTTCCAATGTTATCATAATGGATTTTCTACCCAAAGAAGACTATGATGCTATTTTGCAAACTTGTGATGTGGGATTGATTTCTTTAAACGACCGCTTAAAAACTCCTAGTATTCCATCAAAAACTATTGGCTACTGGAAACTTCGCATGCCAATATTGGCTATTATCGACCATGTTACCGATTATGGACAAAATATTATTGATAAATCCCAATCAGGGGTGTGGGCTTATTCTGGAGACACAACAGCTATAATTCAATCATTTGAGAAATTATATTCTGATGCTACACTTCGAAAGCAAATGGGTGAAAATGGTTATAATTTCTTTCTTAAAGAATGTACTGTTGAAAAAGCGTATAATACTATAATAAGTCAATTATATGAGTGAGAATATAGAGATTAGACAATCTTTTTTTGATACCGAAAAGGAGCTAAATCAACTCGTCGAACTTCAGAATGAAGTGTATAAGGAGCGAGGGAAGACTTTCCATCAAGAAGGCTTTAGGCATTGGTATGTTGAAAATCCTTATGGTAATGCTATTTCTTTTAATGCGTTTGATGGCGAGAAAATGGTGGCACACTATGTATGTATCATAAAGAAAATGGTAATAGAAGGACGAGTAGTGGATGGAATATTAAGTATGGCAACGGTAACCCACCCTGATTATCGAGGACGAGGTCTTTTTAAAACCCTTGCTAAGATGACATATGACTATGCCAAAAATCATGGTTATGAGTTTGTTATTGGTGTTGCCAATGCTAATAGTTTTCCGGGCTTTATGAAGTACTTTCCATTCCAATTCGTAGGTCGATTGGAGTTTAAAGTTGGTTATGGAAGGCATATCAAAGCCGAACAAAACAAAACATTTGCTGGATATTGGGACGAGGAGGCTTTGAAATGGCGTTGCCGGAAAACTTATAAACAATCCGGCGATACTATTATAGGCCTACACGGTAGCTTTGCACGAACACTTGTGGGGTATTTTGACGAACACTTGCTCTCAAAATTTGGCTTGCCCAAAGCTGGTGTGAGTATTAAACCAGTTTTATATATTGGATTGGGTGGTACCCCGCAAGGTTTATTTGTGAATATGCCTAAAGTAATCAAACATTCCCCGTTTAATTTGATTTTTATGGATTTGACAGACGGGGAATTACCTAAGATGACTAAAGATAATGTGTTTTTTCAACTTTTTGATTTTGATGTAGCATGAACCTTCTTTCTTTTGACATAGAGGAATGGTATCTTAATCAGCAAAAAGGTGGCCCAAAAGAAAAATATGCTGAATTTGACCGCTATTTGGATGCCATTCTGAAAAAACTAGACGAACGTCAGTTGAAGGCCACTTTTTTCTGTGTGGGTATGATGGGGAAGTCTTTCCCTGAAGTCATTAAGAGAATACAAGCACGAGGCCATGAAATCGGATGCCATTCCAATATCCACACCTGGCTCAACAAGATGAGCGAATCGGAGTGCCGTGAAGATACTCATCAGGCTGTGGATTGTCTTGAACAGTGCACTGGCGAAAAAGTATTAAGTTATCGTGCTCCTGCATTCTCCATAGGAGAAAAAAATAAATGGGTTTTTGAAATCCTGGAGGAAAACGGCATCGAAAGGGATGCTTCCATATTTCCTGCGGCGAGAGATTTTGGTGGTTTTCCGCACTTTGGTCAGAAAACGCCTTGTTTTGTTGAGTACAAAGGCATTCGTATCAAGGAGTTTCCAATCTGTACTACAAAAGTATTAGGCAAGGAAATGGCTTATTCTGGTGGTGGTTATTTTAGATTCTTCCCTTTGGGTTTCGTGGAGAAGGAGATGAAGAAAAGTCCGTATGCAATGTGCTATTTCCATATTGGGGATTTGGTGCCTGAACATAAAGCGATTCGTTCTCGAGAAGAATATGAAGCTTACTACAAAGAGAAAGGAACGCTGAAAGCGCGTTATTCGCGATACATAAAATCAAATTTGGGTAAGAAAAACGCTTTTTCCAAGATGATGAAACTGATTGATGAGCTGGAGTTTATCAGTTTGAGGCAGGCGGATTGTGAAATGGATTGGAACGCATCATCTGTTGTAAAACTATAAAATTATGTACAAACACTTCATCAAACGTCTCTTAGACCTCCTCATTTCCACCATAGCTCTGCTGCTTATCGGTTGGCTGTTGATTCTTATCGCCATCTGTCTGTCCATAGCCAATAAAGGTGCTGGCGCCTTCTTCTTGCATGAACGTCCAGGAAAGGATGGCAAACTGTTTAAAGTCATCAAGTTCAAATCCATGACCGATGAAAAGGATGCGGATGGCAATCTGCTCCCCAATGAGCAGCGTGTCACCAAGGTTGGTAAGTTCATACGTAAGTTTTCTATCGATGAGCTGCCCCAACTCATCAACGTGTTCAAGGGCGACATGTCATTGGTCGGACCGAGACCTTTGGTGCCCCGTTATTTGAAATTGTATTCTCCCGAGCAAGCTCGCCGTCATGAGGTGCGTCCCGGAATCACTGGTTGGGCTCAAGTGAATGGTAGAAACTCTATCACTTGGACTGAAAAGTTCAAATTGGATGTCTGGTATGTGGATCATTGCTCTTTGGGAGTAGATATCAAGGTGCTGTGGAGAACTATAGTTAATGTTCTTCAGCATAAAGGTATTGATTCGGGTGATGGAAAGATTGGAGACGTTGGTTTTGATGGAACAAATTAAATATATATATGGAAAAAGTATTAGTGCTTTGCGGTGGCTATCCGCAACTTGCCCTTATGCAGGAGTTTAAAAGAAGGGGGCTGTTTGTGTACATGGCTGACATGAACGCTCAAGCTGTTGCTGTCCCGTATGCTGATAAATTTTTGCCTATTTCGGCAATGGATGTTGATGCCGTGAAAAGAGCGGTCAGAGAAGAAGGTATTAATTATGTAATCACTGCTCATGCAGACCAAGCGCTTATGGTTGCAGCCAAAGTATCTGAGGAACTAGGTCTTCCCTGTTATCTTGATTGTAAAACAGCGATTGATGTCTCAAACAAGGCTTACATGAAGCGGGTCTTCAAAGAAGGTGGTGTGCCGACTTCCAATTATGTCATAAGTAAAAAACTGGACTTGGAGAGCGTCAAGTCGCTTAGATACCCCTTGATTGTAAAGCCTGTGGATTCATACAGTTCAAGAGGAGTCAGAAGGGTTGACAATTTTGATGAACTTCAAGCAGCATTTGACAATGCTATCAAGATCAGCAAAGATGGATCGGCCGTCATAGAAGAATATGTCGGTGGAAAAGAAGTCAGTGTTGATGTGTATGTCGAGAATGGGAAGGCTTATGTACTTGGAACTTGTGATATTGATAAGCTTCCTGAACCAGGAAAATTCATTATTTGTAGAGGAAAATATCCCGCAAGTCTTACGGATGACGAATATAATCAGATTGTAGATGTTGCCAACAAAATAGCAAAATCCTTCAATTTGGTAGATACTCCGATGATGATTCAGCTTAAAGTTTGGAACGGCAAAGTGTACGTTTTGGAATTTTGTGCAAGAAACGGAGGCGGTATCAAGTTTACCTTCATCAAGAAAGTCTCTGGTTTTGACTCTGTAAAAGCTGTGGCTGATTTGACTTTGGGAGAAAAACCGCATGTTGATTACAAGCCATATCCAAAATGTATTTGTAATGAATTTTTGTATTGCACCCCCGGTGTTCTGGACCATGTAGAGAATTTTGACAAACTTCTTTCTGAAGGAATTGTGTTTGAATATTATGTATATCGTAATAAGGGACATGTATTCGGAGATGTAACATGTAGCGCTGATAGAGTAGGTTGTTTATGCTTTGAAGGCGAGACTTGGGAAGAGGTCGCAGAGAAGAGACAGAAAGGCTTGGATATTGTGAAAGTTCTTGATTCGAACGGTAATGATATTCTGAAAAGATTACCGGCAAAATTCGGACGTTAAGTTTAATTTATAAGTATTATATTATGAAATATTACACAATGAAAGAAACCCGAGCTTTTCTCGAAAGCATCGGTATGCCTGGTGGCGACCTTTACGATTTACCAACATCAGAAAAGCGCTTCACCGACGGGGGCCAATATCGTTTTGAGGTTCCAGGTATCCAAGGGCCTGGCCCAATGAAAGCCTTGCTGGAAGCCTTGGATGAATACGGCGTTCAAATTCACCGCGTCACCCAAACCAAAGGCATCATGTTCCTTACGGATGACGAAATTAAACAGATGGTGGAATATGCCAAGAAATGGAATGTGCAGCTTGTATTAGCCTGCGGTCCACGTGCTACAACTGATACCTCAGCTTCGGTGAAGACTGAAGAAGGTCAACGCATGGGCTACCGCCTGCGTGGTGAGGAACAGATTGCCCGTGGCATCGAGGAGATTCGCCGTGGTGCCCGTCTCGGCGTTCGTGGTTTCCTTGTTTATGACGAAGGTCTGCTATGGGCCTTGGGTGAAGCTCGCAAAAAAGGCTTTATCCCTGCAGATTGTCACTTTAAGGTGAGTGCCCATAGTGGTCATGGCAACCCATGTTCAGCTCATGTGTTGGAGACCTTGGGTGCCGACAGCATCAACCCCGTGCGTGATATCCAAGTGCAAATGTTGGCCGCCATGCGTGCCGCCATCGATGTGCCGATTGACCTACATACAGAGAACCCGAAATCAAGCGGAGGTTTCATCCGTCACTACGAGGTGCCTGACTTCATCCGTGTGGCTGCACCTGTGTATCTTAAGACAGGCGGATCTGTTGCTGCTAACCATAGCTACGACACTACCGAGAAAGAAGCCAAGCAACGCGCCAAACAAGTCATGTTGGTCAAGCGTGTGATTGATACCTACTATCCAGAAGCCATTGTCTCGCCCAAATAACCAAATAACAGTCAACATAAATAATGAGACATCATAGCTACAACCCGAATTTCAATTTCGTTAAGGCTCCCGTTGAATTCAACAAATACACTGACCGCGATACGCTTCAGTATTGCCTTGGCGCGACACTTTACATGCCTGGTACGAAAGACATCAAGGACAAGGTGTTGCACCATCAGTTGGATGTCACATCTTTGGTGATGTGCTGCGAGGATGCTATCAAAGAGGAAGATTTACCTCTTGCTGAGCAGAACATTCTCGACCATATGGATTTCTTTGCCGACAAGATTGCAGCAGGGGAGCTGACCCATGATGACATTCCCTTGATTTTTGTTCGTGTCCGTAACCCCCAACAGTTTGAGCGTTTCGCAGACCGCATGACCGCAAAGCAAGCTTCTGTACTGACAGGCTTCAATTTTCCCAAGTTCAGCAGTAAGAATGCTTTTCAGGTGTTGCAGACATTAGTAAAAGTCAATAATCTCCTTGGCGTAGTTCTCTATGGCATGCCCATTTTGGAAGGTCAAGAAGTGGCTTTCCATGAGCTTCGTGGTCAGGAATTGTTGTTGCTTCGCAACATCCTTGAGCCTTATAAGGAATTGATTCTGAATGTTCGAGTGGGTGGCACCGACATGTCGTCATTGTTTGGTGTACGACGTGGCATCAACTCCACGGTGTATGACATCATGCCTGTGCGCGATGCATTGAGCGATGTGCTGAATTTCTTCAACCGCTACAACGACTATTGCGTTTCGGCGGCTGTTTGGGAATATTTTCGTGCATACAAGGATGACGACATTAATGACGTCATTAAGCGGGATTTCCATAATGCGCTTATCAAAGGCCAGGAAATCGTGAATCCTGCTATTGACGGCTTAATGAAGGAAGTGCTTATCGACCGTGCCAATGGTTTCGTGGGCAAGACTATCATTCATCCCACTCACGCACGTTTTGTGAACGCCATGTTCACTGTTGTTGAAGAGGAGTACAATGATGCTGTTCAAATTCTGAACACGTCTGGTGGCGTGGTGAAGAGCGCTCATGGTGACAAGATGAATGAAATCGGCCCACATCGCCGCTGGGCAGAGAAGATTGTTAAGCGTGCCGCGGTGTATGGAGTGATAAAAAATGAAGACTCGGTGTTGAGCCTAGTTTTAGGAGAAAAAGAATAGTTATGAAAATCGTATTGGGAACCATGAACTTCGGGCCTCAGCTTGACCTTGAAGCAAGCCGCACAATGGTGAAAGCCTATCTTGCCACGGGTGGACGGGAACTGGATACGGCATACGTTTATAATGACGGGACAACAGAAAACTATCTAGGGGAGATTTTGCCTGAGATTGAGCCTTCTAGTTTCGAGATTGCCACCAAAGTGCATCCGCGCATTACAGGTAAGCTGGACAGAGCTACCATCATGATGGAATTCAGCGAATCCTTGCGCCGCATGAAGCGCGACAGTGTGGACTTGCTCTATTTCCATTTTCCAGATGGCAAAACACCCATCGACGGAGCTTTGGAAACTGTTGCCGAACTACATGAACAAGGCAAGGTGAAAGAGCTGGGACTGAGCAACCATCCCGCATGGATGGTAGTGGATATTGCTTATAAATGCGACAAAATAGGGTGTCCGCGTCCGACGGTGTATCAAGGTATGTACAATGCCCTGTGTCGTAACGTGGATCCAGAGCTTTTTCCAGCCATACGTTCGTTGGGGATGCGATTCTACGCTTTCAATCCCTTGGCGGGTGGCTTGCTGACGGGTAAGCACCATCATTTTGAGGATGAGCCCGAACCAGGTCGCTTCGCTCGGTTGAAAAGCTACCGCGATCGTTATTGGAAACATTCCTATTTCGATGCTATCGAGCAAATTCGAATGGCATGCGAAAAAGAAGGTGTAGCCATGGTGGAAGCCGCCTATCGTTGGCTGGTGAATCATTCCAAAATGAGAACCGGACTGAATGATGGTATCTTGTTGGGCGCCTCGCGCCAGGAACAAATGGAGCAGAACTTGGTTGCTGTCACAAAAGGTCCCTTGCCCGAAAACATTGTTGCTGCTATGGATGAAGCATGGGAAATGGCGAAGCCGGATAGTCCTCCTTACTTTAAATTCATCTGAAAATGAATCTTACAGATACTTTTCTTCAAAACATTTTTTCCGTCAGAAATTTGCCTGTTTCGACTGGTATTGAGCAGCTGGTTAGATCTTATTTAATTGATACTATTGGTGTGGCTTTGGCTGGTGCCAAAGACTTATCTGACAAAGAAAACACATGGATAGAATTGGCGTCAGATGGAGCAGGAACTGTGCGGCCTTTAGGATTACAACAAAATGTTTCTGTTTCTGATGCCATTTTTTTAAATGGGCTTAGTTCGCATTATCTTGAATTGGATGATGGTGTACGATATGGAGTAATACATCCCAGCGCGCCATTGTTTTCTTCATTAATACCCCTGGTTATTGCCAATAAAGTATCATGGACGGATTTTGTAAAGGGTGCTATTTGTGGATATGAGGTGAGTATTCGTTTGGCGGCTGCTATGCAACCTTCTCATTATAGCCGTGGCTTCCATCCAACAGCAACGTGTTGTGCGCCAGGTGTTGCTGTGGGAATTGCAGTGATGATGAAGTGGAGTGATGAGATTGTTAAAGATGCATTCTCTGCTGCCTGTATTTCAGCTGCAGGTACGCTTAAAGTATTGGAAGATGTTTCTCAACTCAAGCCTTTTAATTGTGCCAATGCGGCTCGTAATGGATATACAGCTGCCATGATGGCCAAAGCTGGTTTTAGTGGACCAAATGATGTGCTGATAGGTGATACGGGTTATTTGAAGATGATGTCAGATAAATACAATGAAGATATTCTTGTTGGCAAACGAGATTATCTTTATTTGGAGAAAATCTATCAGAAACCTTATGCATCGTGTAGACATACTCATCCTGAGATTGAGGCTTGTTTTCGACTTCGAGAGGATGAAAGATTCAATTTGAATAAGATAGATAGGGTTAAAGTAACTACCTATAAAGGAGTAATTGGAAAACATGATTTTAAGGACATTCATGGAGAATCTTCGGCTAGAATGAGTATTCCATATAGTGTAGCCGTTGCGTTAACCACAGGCAAAGCTGGCATCGTAGAATTTGCAGAACCTTATGTCTCAGATAACACAATATTGGAATTAACACAAAAAGTGGATGTGATTCCAAGTGAGGAATTAAGTAAGTTGGTTCCAGATAAGAGAGTAGCAATTGTTGAAGTTATTATGGAGAATGGTGTGGTGTTATGCGATCGAGTGGATTATCCTAAAGGAGAGCCCGAGAATCCTCTTTCTCAAGAAGATAATTTAACAAAGTTTATTTTCATGACGAATCATGCAGGTTTATCTAACGATAAAGCGATGAAAGTCTATGAAGAACTGAATAAGTCAATAAATCCTGATTTTAGCATATTATGGTAAACCAAAAAGAACTATTTGACGCATTATGCGATATGGGCGTTGATTTCTTCACCGGCGTGCCCGACTCGCTGCTGAATGATTTCTGCCTTTATATGACCAACAACCTAACGGCAAAACAACATGTCATGGCCGCCAACGAGGGCAATGCCATTGGCATAGCTGCTGGGCATTATATGGCCACGGGTAAACTGCCGTTGGTGTATATGCAAAACTCGGGTATCGGCAATGCCACGAATCCTTTACTCTCATTGACACATGATTGCGTTTATGGTATCCCGATGTTGCTTGTCATTGGTTGGCGCGGTGACCCGTCCATCAACGACCATGCCCAGCATAAGAAACAAGGTGAACTGACCCCTGTTCTGATGAAAGATATGGATATCCCATACGAGATCCTTGATGATGAAAACACAGTGATAGAGAAATTCCGTTGGGCCGCGAACAAGGCTCGCGAAATTTCTTCTCCTGTGGCTCTGATTGCCAAGAAAGCCATCCTTACCCAAAAAGAGAAAAAACAACAATATCCAGAAAGTCCATTGATGAACCGCGAGGAGGCTGTTGCTGCTGTGATGGATGTGTATGGTGAGGATGCCATTTATCTAGGAACCACTGGTCGTGCCACACGTGAGGTTCATGAGCAGTTGAAGATGCACGGTATTGGTGAGGGTCATGAATGGCAGAATGTGGGCTCCATGGGACATGTGTCGTCGGTCGGTCTTGGACTGGCCTTGGCTCGTCCTGACAAGAAGATTGTGGTTTTTGATGGCGATGCTGCTGCAGTAATGCATATGGGTGCTTTTGCGACCAACTGCCGATATAAGGCTCCAAACCTTATCCATATTGTATTGAATAATGGCGTGAACGAATCTGTCGGAGGTCAACAGTCAGCAGGTCAGTTAATTGACCTTACAGGTATTGCTGAAGCTTGTGGTTACCGCAATGTCGGTCATGCTGTCAAGGCCAAAGATGAACTTCAGCAGGTGCTGAGAACACTGCCGGGTAACGATATACCAACTTTCATTGATGTGTATGTGCGTCAAGGCATTCGCCCCGATATGCCCAAACTCAACATTGATCACAAGGCACAAAAAGAGGCTTTGATGAAATACCTTATAAAATAAGAACATGATAGAACTTACAACACCCTTCAGTGAGGAGGAAATTACGCAGTTGAGAGTCGGTGATGTCGTGACCATTACGGGCAACATCTATACTGGACGAGATGCGGTACTCCCTAAAATTGTGAAGGCTGCGGAAGAGGGAACTCTTGGCAAATTAGGGATTGATTTGCAAGGAGCTGTCATCTTTCACACGGCTGTCAGTCCAGCGGGAGTCGGCCCAACATCCAGTAACAAAGTAGAGATTGAATGCACTTTTGAGCCTTTGTCGAGTCATGGTGTAAAGATGCATCTTGGTAAAGGAGCCATCTCTAAAGAAACTGTGAAAGCGTTAGCTAAGCATAATGCCGTCTTTGCTATCATCCCACCTGTTACTGCTTTGTTAGGTAGTCAAACTGTGGAACAGGAAATTGTTGCTTTCCCAGAATTAGGGATGGAAGCGTTCAACCGGTTGAAAGTGGTCAAATATCAAGCTATCATAGCTTCAGCGAAAGGAGAATCTATCTATGACTAATATCAAAGAAAAAGTGGCCGATTGCCTTGTCAGGGCAGGATCGACTTTTCGTGAAGACCAAAAAGAAGCCTATCGCAAGGCAATTGCCGATGAAACAAATGCACAATCATGCTGGGTAATGCAGCAGGTGCTTGACAATGCTATCGTTGCTGAAAAAAGAAAAAGCCCTCTGTGTGATGACACGGGCATTCCTCATCTATTTCTTGAAGTTGGGAGGAATTGTTCCGTATCGGGAAAAATGATTCAAGAGATCAAGGAAGGTGTAAAATTAGGACTCCGCCAACTGCCAGGTCGCCCGATGGCTATCATGGGTGATGATGATGCCCGTATTAACCAAAGCGGGGGATTAAATCCCGATTCGGGTGCTCTGGAGGCTTCACCGATATTGATTAAACCTGTGGATGAAGATGTGATTCGTTTAACTATTCTGATGTTGGGAGGTGGGCCTGCAATTCGTGGTGTCACTCAGCGAATCTTTCATAAGCATAGTGTGGATGTAGTAATTGATGAGATTGTCAATCGCGCTAAAGAAGGTGTTTCAAAGCTCGGATGTAGCCCGTGTGTGTTGGCTGTCGGTATAGGCCGTTCCCAATTTGAAGCTACAAGTATGATGATGGAGGCTATGGCCTATGGCGATTTTAGCAAGCAAACCAATTTCGAGAAAAAAATAACTGCTAAAGTGAATGAGGCCAACATCGGTCCACTTGGATTAGGTGGCAAGTACAGCGTTTTGGCTACTTTTGCCAAAGTGGGACCGCAACGGGCTAGTGGAGTGCGTATAGTTGCATTGAGACCTTGTTGTTGTTTTGAACCACGCAGGGCAAGAGTGGAATTATAATAGTAATCTTGATATGAGTATTTTTAAAGATAAAGTTTTAATGATTACTGGAGGAACGGGTTCCTTCGGTAATGCTGTTTTGAAAAGATTTCTCCGTACGGATATAGGAGAGATACGTATCTTTTCGCGAGACGAGAAGAAACAGGATGATATGCGCCATGAGTATCAGGTAAAATACCCTGATGTGGCACATAAAATCAAGTTCTATATCGGCGACGTGCGCTCCTTGGAGAGTTGTCGTTCAGCTATGCCGGGGACTGACTATATCTTTCATGCCGCAGCCCTGAAGCAGGTGCCGTCGTGCGAGTTCTTTCCGATGGAGGCAGTGCGCACTAACGTCATCGGGACGGATAACGTCCTCACTGCTGCCATCGAGAGCGGAGTGAAGTCGGTCATCTGTCTCTCCACTGATAAGGCTGCTTATCCTATCAATGCCATGGGCATCACCAAGGCCATTGAGGAGAAGGTGGCAGTGGCGAAGAGCCGCTATAGTGGTAAAACCAAAATCTGCTGTACGCGCTATGGTAACGTGATGTGTTCGCGCGGGTCTGTCATTCCTCTCTGGATTGACCAAATACGCAATGGAAACCCCATCACTCTCACAGAGCCTTCGATGACTCGTTTTATCATGTCGCTTGATGAAGCGGTAGACTTGGTTCTTTTTGCTTTTGAGCATGGCGAGAATGGTGATATCCTGGTGCAGAAAGCACCGGCTTGCACTATCTGGACACAGGCAGAGGCGGTGTGCGAACTGTTTGCACATCAGTGGGGTGCTTCGACAGGCTCAGCAATCGACAATATCAAGATTATTGGCATCCGCCATGGGGAGAAGATGTATGAGACGCTACTGACTAAGGAGGAGTGCGCGAAGGCAGTGGATATGGGTGACTTCTATCGTGTGCCGGCAGATAACCGCGACTTGAATTACGATAAGTTTTTCAAAGAGGGAGATACGCAGAGGGTGACTATTGAGGAGTTTAACTCGAATAATACTAGGAGGCTGAATCTGGAGGAGACGAAGGAGAAGATTGCTTCGCTGGAGTATATTCAGAATGAACTGAGTGGGGTGGGGAATAACGTTAAATAGTCTCGCAGAAATCGCTGAAAACGCAGAGATATAAATAGTCTCGCAGAAATCGCTGAAAACGCAGAGATATAAATAGTCTCGCAGAAATCGCTGAAAACGCAGAGATATAAATAGTCTCGCAGAAATCGCTGAAAACGCAGAGATATAAATAGTCTCGCAGAAATCGTTGAAAACGCAGAGATATACATGGTCTTGCTGAAATCACTGAAAACTCAGTGTAATATGACGGAGAATCAGATTTCGTATCAGATACGAGGTGCCATATATGATGTATATAAGGCTCTTGGTCCAGGTCTGCTAGAATCGGTTTATGAGGAGGCTTTGTGTTATGAACTAGAACAGAGAGGCCTCAATGTAGAAAGACAAAAGCAGGTTCCTATTATCTACAAAGGTATTCATCTGAAAACAGATCTTCGTTTAGACTTGCTGGTCGATGATAAGGTTATAGTTGAGTTGAAGTCAGTATCAGAAATGAGAGATGTTTTCTTCAAGCAAACACTGACCTATTGTAAACTTTTAGGCAAAAAATTGGGTTTGTTGGTCAATTTCAACGTGGATGACATCTTGGATGATGCCATCTTCAGAGTTGCGAACGGATTGTGAGAATTACTTATGTCGAGATTGTTTCTGTCCTTTTTGCGTTATCTGCGAGAAAAAAGTAAAGAATATGAATAGTTTTAAGAATAATGGGAAGCTTAAGCTTCTTATCATAGTAGGTACTCGGCCGGAGATTATCCGGCTGGCGGCGGTAATCAACAAGTGTCGTAAGTATTTCGACTGTCTGCTGGCGCACACAGGTCAGAATTATGACTATAATTTGAATGGGGTTTTCTTTAAGGATTTGAAGTTGGAGGATCCTGATGTGTATATGGATGCGGTTGGGAATGACCTCGGTGAAACGATGGGTAATATCATCGCCAAGAGTTATCAATTGATGGTTGAGGTGCAACCCGATGCAGTGTTGGTACTAGGGGATACTAATTCGTGTCTTAGCGTTATCGGTGCCAAAAGACTGCATATTCCTATCTTCCACATGGAGGCAGGAAACCGCTGCAAGGATGAGTGTCTGCCAGAGGAGACGAACCGCCGAATTGTAGACATCATCAGCGATGTGAATATGGCGTATAGCGAGCATGCCCGTCGCTATCTTGCAGATTGCGGATTGCCCAAAGAACGTACATACGTCACAGGCAGCCCTATGGCGGAGGTGCTGCATCAGAATCTTGCAGAGATTGAGGCTTCGGATATTCATCAACGGCTTGGGTTGGAGAAAGGTAGGTACATTCTTCTTTCTGCACACAGAGAGGAGAATATCGACACAGAGAAGAATTTCCTTTCCCTCTTTGCCGCAATTAATAAGATGGCAGAGAAATATGATATGCCTATCCTTTACAGTTGTCATCCCCGGAGTCGCAAACGTTTGGAAGCGTCTGGATTTAAACTGGATTCGCGCGTCATCCAGCATGAGCCGTTGGGTTTCCATGACTACAACTGCTTGCAGATGAATGCATACGCTGTAGTTTCAGATAGTGGTACGCTTCCGGAGGAGTCGTCGTTCTTCACTAGTGTGGGGCATCCATTCCCGGCAGTCTGCATCCGTACCAGTACTGAGCGTCCGGAGGCTTTGGATAAGGGCTGTTTCTTTATCGCTGGTATTGATGAGAAGTCGTTGCTACAGGCTGTGGAGTGTGCGGTGGAGATGAATAACAACCATGATGACGGTATACCTGTGCCGGACTATGTGGACGAAAACGTCAGTACTAAGGTTGTCAAGATAATTCAATCTTATACTGGAATTGTCAATCGCATGGTCTGGCGAAAATTCTAATCACAATCAAGAATTATAGAATTTGAGAATTATTTTTTAGGCAACTACTATTAATTGCTTGCAATTATAGTCTTAAATTCTTATCAAATTCTAAGTGTGAAGTTTACAAATTCTTGATAAATAGAAGCTCCCTAAATAGAAAACCTTTTAAATGGCTTTGATATACCCTGAAGAGAGCAATAGAATTCTTGGAATTGCGATGCAGTTGCATCGTGAGATGGGCTGCGGTTTCAAGGAGAAAGTCTATCAAGACGCTTTCGAGGTACTTCTCAAAGAAAACGAGATTGACTATGAACGTGAGAAACATATCGAGCTCATGTTTCATGGAGTGAAACTTGAACATGATTTCTTCTACGACTTCTTGGTTTTTGACAAGATAGGAGTTGAGATAAAGGCAGTGTCTGAAATTGTGGGAGAGTTTGAATCTCAATTAATCAATTACCTACATGTGAGCAATCACAAGTTAGGTCTATTGCTGAACTTCGGTGCTATCAGTTTGGAGTATAAGTGGTTTCCAAATGAGTGGCATCACAGGCAATGTGCAAGCATTGGCTGTAAAAATCTCTAATTCTCAAATTCTTGATAATATAAAAATAGATATGAAGATATTAGTTACGGGGGCGAAGGGGTTTGTTGGGAAGAACCTTTGTGCTCAGCTTAATAACATTAAGGATGGGAAGGATAAGACTCATCCAGGTTTGTCTATCGAGGCGGTATTTGAGTATGACATTGATAGTACTCTAGAGGAACTTGACTCTTATTGCAAGGATTGTGATTTTGTGTTCAATCTTGCAGGTGTGAACCGGCCGCAGAACCAAGAAGAGTTCATGCAGGGCAATTTTGGATTTGCCAGTACCTTGTTAGATACTCTGAAAAAGCATGGTAATCGTTGTCCTGTGATGTTAAGTAGTTCTCAACAGGCTTCGCTAACTGGGCGTTTTGGGAATAGTGAGTATGGAAGGAGCAAGAAAGCCGGAGAGGAGTTGTTTTTGGATTATAGCAAGGAGACAGGTGCACCAGTCAAGATATACCGATTCCCGAATCTTTTTGGTAAGTGGTGTCGGCCCAATTACAATAGTGCTGTTGCGACTTTCTGCAACGCTGTTGCGAATGACCTTCCGTATACTGTAAACGACCCGTCGGTAGAGTTGGAGTTGCTCTATATTGATGATTTGGTTGATGAGATGCTGGCGTGTCTTGAAGGAAGAGAGCATCACTGCGAGTTCGATGGGCTAGATGTTATTGGTGTCACGCAGAACTCGCCGAATGCGCAGAATTTGGGTCGGTATTGTTGCTGTCCGATTACGCATAAGGTTACTTTGGGCGCTATTGTAATCCTATTGCAGGAGTTCGCTAGTCAGCCAAAGACCCTTACTATTCCTGAGATTCCCACAGGTTCGTTTGCTAAGAAATTATACTCCACGTATCTCTCGTATCTTCCCAAGGAGAAAGTTGCTTTCCCATTGAAGATGAATGTTGATAATCGTGGCTCTTTTACAGAATTGGTCCATACACTCAATTGTGGACAGGTGTCTATCAACATCAGTAAGCCTGGAATTACCAAAGGGCAGCATTGGCATAATACGAAGTGGGAGTTCTTTATTGTGGTGGCAGGACATGGGCTGATACAGGAGCGTCGGATTGATTCAGATGAGGTGATTGAATTTGAGGTGTCGGGTGACAATATTCAATGTGTACACATGTTGCCAGGATACACTCATAATATCATCAATCTGAGTGATACTGAGTGTTTGGTGACAGTTATGTACTGTAATGAAATATTTGATCCGGCGAAGCCAGATACATATTTCCTTCCAGTACAGTAGGCCTTAAGAGTTTAGAGTTTAATGGTTAAAGTTTAAAGCTCAAAGGTGTTGGTTCGATAATCAATACTTTAATCAAGGTGGGTTCTATATATTTGTTTTCATTGTCGCGACCCTTCGGGACGCAGTTCTCTGATGTCTGAATGTCACGGCACTGCGCCTTCGGCTTGAACCGTGTTATGAATAGTCTCACCTCTTCGAGGTGATTTATAGAAGTCCCCTCAAGTGCTTCGTTTTACCCTTTCTATCGTCGCAATATAGAGCTTCAACTCTAAACTATCAACTTTAAACTGACTTAAACCCTCAACTCTCAACTATATTGGACCACGTATCTCGCGTATCACAGGGATTATACTTTTAACTCCAATCTTTAACCTGTAACCCGTAATCTCTAACCCGTAACTTGTAACCACTAACCCGCAACCTCTAACCTGTATATATATCTTTCCTGTGTGAGAGGAGCTGTAATAGTCAATGACAAAAGAAGCAGAAGTATTATTTAAACTGATAAGAATAGCATTAGGCAATGAGGAGGATTTCTCATTGCCTAATGCTGTTAATTGGGAAGTGGTGTTCGAGTCGGCGAATAGGCAAGGTGTGGATGCTATAGTGTGGACGGATTTATTGTCTGAAAGAAGTGATGAGTTGGGCATAAATGAATTTGTAAAATACAAGTGGATTGGGCATCAGGCAATAGTAGAAAAGGAAAATTATGTAAGATTTCAAGCCTTGAAAAATTTGGGTAATCTATGGTCTTCGGAAGGTATCACACCCATTGTCCTAAAAGGATTGTCTTATGCAATGCTCTATCCAAGACCACAATATCGGAAGAGTTGTGATTTAGATAGTTTTTTATTTGAGAGATGGGAAGATGGAAATGCGATTGTCGAAAGGCAAGGAATCGAAGTTGGAAGGAATTACTATAAAGATTCCTCTTTCACATTTCAAGGACTGTATGTAGAAAATCATAGATATTGTTCTCCAATAAGAGGAGGTAAACAGAGAAAACAGTATGAGCTGTTTTTGCGTAAATTATTAGAGACGTATCCATTGAAAAAAATTGCAGGTACAGATTTCTTTACACCACCGCCATTGTTCAATTTGTTGTTCTTCTTGTCACACGCTCAGAACCATTTTTTAAGTGAAGGTGGTATACAATTAAGGCATGTGTGTGACTGGGGGGTATTAATGAAAGAGTATGCCGAAGACAGTTCTTTGTGGGATAGTGTTATCCAATATGCCGAATATTTTGGATTACAGAAGTTTCTATCCCCAGTTACTCAGGTGGCTCACAAAGTCTGTGGCGTGAAGATTCCTTTTGAATGTCCTGTCAACGATAGAGTGGATTCGGCATTGTTGGAGGAAATACTATGTCCGACCTGTATACAAGTAGAGTTTTCTAAAGGATGGCAAACGAGAAAATTATTGATTAAGTCAATGATACAATCACGATGGAAATTTAAGATGTTTTCAAACCGATGCATGATAGGGAGTCTGTTTTCATCAGGCTTGTCATTTTTGTTTGAGAAAAATCCTGTATTGAAGAACTAGTAATGCGATATGATAATAGATAGCAGTATATTAGGCACTCTTTCCGAACAGGCAAGGGTTAATCCTCGTCTGCGACAAAGTTATGATCTGCGGAATAGTGTTGAGGATAGGAGTCAACGGATGTTGAATGCATTGGAGCCGGGTACGATAATGCCAATCCATAGACATAGAAACAGTTCAGAGACGATGATTGTTATAAAAGGGAGCTTGAAGGAGTACTTCTATGATGACTACGGGAATGTAACAGGGGAATGGATTTGTGCGCCTAATACCAATTGTATAGGCTTGAATATTCCAGCAGGCCAGTGGCATAATCTAGAGTGCTTGGAATCAGGCACAGTCTTATTTGAAGCCAAAGATGGAGCGTGGACTCCGTTGGAAGGCATTGACATACTGACCCTAGATTAGTTCCATATTGAACTCGAAATGCACGAATCGGATGACTAATGGTTGGGATCTAGGTATCGCGCGTATTTTTGTCTGCTATCAGTCAAAGACTTTTATCAGAGCAAGAATCATACTAGATGATTATATGTCAAATATTTGTAATAGAATACTAAAAAAATTAATAACATGTCTAGTCGTAATAGAATTTATCTTTGTCTTGCTCATATGTCGGAGAATGGCATGGAGCAGAAGTATGTAAAGGAGGCTTTTGATACCAACTGGGTGGTGCCTTTGGGACCTAATGTGAACGGATTTGAAGCAGACCTAGAACAGTTTGTTGGTGAGAACAAGAAGGTCGTTGCTTTGTCATCGGGAACGGCTGCGGTTCATCTGGCTCTTATCGCCTGTGGCGTGAAACCTGGTGACGAGGTGATAGTACAGAGCTTTACCTTCTGTGCATCATCACAT
>JAFWOP010000120.1 GCA_017545365.1 Bacteroidales bacterium | reverse complement strand
CCGTCAGCCTAAAAATGCCGGACAAGCCATAGGAACGATGTATTTTATTCCACGGGAAAAAACAGAACTGGCAGAAGAAATATTCACTGCCATCGACAGCATCACGCTCAACTATACCGAGGTTCACCCAGAGCAGATGTTCAGGTATTCTTATAATGTTAAAGAAGAGGTGATGCAATATACTAACAATATTATTGGACTTTTCGAAGGACATACCGGCAAAGGCCATGTTTCAACGCGCGTTCTTTTTGGCATCACGCCCAAGGGCTATTACGTGGCCATAGCCGATGCCGAGAACAATTTCTGTATTCCCAAGGAATGGCCATTGCTCAAAAGCTTCGTTGATGGCCACAAGAAATACATAAAATTCAAATGACAGATACCATCAGAAGTGATTAGACTGTCCATTTCCGGACACCATGAGTGTCCAGAAATGGACACTTTATTTTATGCCATTGCTGATTATCAATGAGTTACGGGTTTGGCACGGATGTTGTATTGTATATTGACAGATAATTATCGTAAATGATATGAGATATTTCAAACAAGCCCTCGCCATGATGCGCGAGGAACGACTTTTCTCCGGCATCTACATCGTGGGTACGGCGCTGGCCATTGCCTTTACGATGGTGATGGCCGTGGTCTATTACATCAAGTTGGCTCCCATCTATCCAGAGCCGAACCGCGCAAGGACGGTCTATTTCGAGGGAATGCGCATCGAAGCCGAGAGTGGTGGCGTAGGACAGACGGGCTTTAGCGCCAAAGCCTTTGAGGACTGGTTTCAGAAGAGTCCGAACATCGAGTACTGCTCGCCTACGTTGTTGGCGGCGGGAACGGGAAAAGCGGAAGGGCGCTGCCGTACTTTCGTAGTGCGCGGGAAGGACGACTACGTGGATGTGATACGGAATGAAGCCAGTGCTGACTTCTTCAAGATATACGCCTACGACTTCGTGAGTGGTCGACCTTTCACCCAAAAAGAGGTGGAGGGGAAAGAAGCAGTCTGCGTCATCAGCGACGCACTTGCCGAGCGGCTCTATGGTAAGGGTGTGGATGCTTTGGGGAAGACGGTCGCGATAGAGGGAAGTTACGATCTACGAGTTGTGGGCGTATTGCGTGGCTGCAGCCAACTGACGCCAGACAGTTATGTCGACATCATCGCTCCCTATACGCTATTTGGCGTACATTTCGGCACCCCTTACAGGGGACTCTATTCCCTCGTATGTACGGTGAAGGACAACTATCATCTACAGGCCTTGAAGCAGGAACTCGACGACATAGCGGCACGCATGCAGCAGGCGCACCCCGAAGTGCTGGACGAGTTTAACTTCGGCGAGGGCGTGAAGAAGAAATTGGTGCTGACCAAGGGGGTGGAGACACATCCCATGCACGTGCTGCGCACCGAGAACCGCGACCACACGTTCGACACGGTGACGGTCTGGGAACTCGTCAAGCACTACGCCAGCATTCTGTTCGTACTGCTCTTCGTGCCTGCGCTCAACCTCTGCGCCATCGTTGCAGGGCGCATGGAGCGGCGCAGCGCAGAGATGGCTGTGCGCAAGACCTTCGGCGCACGACGTACAACACTGCTGAACCAGGTAATCTGCGAGAACCTTGTGCTGACCACTATCGGCGGCATTATCGGCCTCGTGCTCTCATGGCTTTCCATCTACGGCCTGCGCAGGGAAATCCTCGGCATGTTCTTCGACAACAGCACACTTGCCACGGCTCCCGTCGTAGAGGGCGAGATGCTCTTTGCGCCCACGCTCTTCATCGGTGCCTTCGCCGCCATTATGTTGCTCAATCTAATAGCCGCCGTGGTGCCCGCATGGTGGAGTCTGAGAAAACCTATTGTGGAATCAATGATGGAAAAACGATGAAACAGATACTGAACAATATCCTGAACGCGAATACATGGCTGTTCCTCGAACTGGTCATCATCACCGTCGTGGCATGGGCGGTGTTCGAGCCAGCCATTGTGAATCTTTACTACCGCAATCTGCCGTTAGGCTATGACAGCGACCAACTGCTCTACGCCGTGACAGCGGTGAACGGTGAACCAACCGTCGATGAGGACGGGACCTTACATGATGCCTTCGAAATGACCGAAGAGCGCCGCGACCAGATGTTGCGCCAACTGATGGCCGTGGAGGGTGTGGAGTCGGCTTGTCTCTATGACCAGCCTTACGGTTCCATGGGCTACAGCCATGCGGCTTTCAATGAGTGTTGTGCCGGTGGTGACACCCTTCTTCTGGCCAATGTCACGCTAACCACAGATGCCTACTTCTTCGAGACCTACGGCCTGAAGCCCCTGCCAGGGAGTCCGTCGGATGAAGAACTCTCTCATATTAAAACCGTGGATAGGCAAGTGGTGCTGACGCGCTCGGGAGCCATCGCCCTCTTCGGCACGGAAGATGCGGTTGGCCGTCATTTCACCATCTGCTACGACCCTGCTTACGAGGTGACAGTAGCTGGCGTGGTGGAGGACTTCCGCATGTCGGTGCCCACAACGATACGTTCCATGATTATCACTACCAAAGAGTTACAGACCACCAGTTGCCAATACGTCATCCGCCTGAAAAAGGGCGTGAATGCAAGTCGTTTTGTCGAGGAGCACGGCCAAGACCTCATACGCAGCGGGCGGACGGGCTTCAACCGTATTAGCAACCTCATGACTTTCGACGAGTACCTGCAGCAGTTGGAACTCGACGACGGACGCACGCAGGAGGTGAACCGCAGCCTCGCGCTGGCCCTATTCTTCCTCATCAACCTGATGCTGGCCGTCATTGGCACCGTATGGCTCCATGCCAAGCGTCGCACAGAGGAATGCGGTGTGCGTCGTGCATTCGGAGCCACCCGGTGGCGCGTATTCTTTGATTTCCTGTGGCGTAACGCTCTGTTGGCCACTGCCGCCGTCATCATCGGCTGTATCATCTACCTGAACTATGCTCACAGCGGAATCCAGGAATATGATGGTGGAGAATATTACGAAACGCTCTACACGATACAGGGTGCTATGTTATCTACCGATAAGATATGGGTCGATTACTTCTGGCCCCACTTCCTCGTGGTATCCTCCGTCGTGTACATTATTATATTATGTACTGTTCTCATCGGTACCGCCATCCCCGCAGTGAAGATTATCGGGTCTAAGATTACCAATGCACTAAGAGATGAATGATATGAGATATTTCAGACAGGCCCTCGCCCTGATACGCGAGGAGAAACTCTATTCAGCAATGTATATCGCAGGAACGGCATTAGCCGTGGCCTTCGTGATGCTCATAGCCGAAGTGTATTACGTGAAGGTTGCCGACATTGCGCCGGAGGTGCGACGCAGCACGACGTACTATCTGTATGGATACGGTATGAAGAACGAACCTTCACGTTTAGGGAACATCGTACACGATGACTTCCGCGACCTTTTCCAGAAGATGAAGATGCCAGAGTGCGTAACAGCCGTCACAAATTTCTGGGACTATGAGTCGTTCTCCATGAAACTCGCCGACGGTCTGCACGACCGTAACGTAAAGGTGAAGATGACCGAGCCGGAATTCTTCCACTTCTATCAGTTCCGCTTCATCGAGGGAGCGCCTTTCACGCAGGATGACTTCGACAACGGGCGGCAGCAGGTGGTCGTGACTGAGGAGATTGCGAAACTGGTAGCCAAAGGCAATGCTGTCGGCTCTACCATCAGCATCAATAATTCCGACTTCCGCATCTGCGGCGTGGTCGAGACGCCAAGCGAGCTGACGGAACGTTGCGTGGCCGACGTGTGGTGGCCGTACACCGCCAAGGGATGGTTAGACACCCAGCCCGAAAACCTCCACGATGTACCAGTAATGGTCTATTTCAGCGTGCCTGCCGACCGCTGCGATGCCTTCAAGCAAGAGCTGAAGGAGGTGGAGGCGCGCTATAACTCCCTGCATAAAGACAATCCTGTTGACATGTTCGGACGGCTCTACACGCACTATGCCTGGATAGGCAGGGAACTCAACGACCTGTTCAATGGCTGGGACAGCAACCCACTTTGGTACATCGTGCCCTCCGTCCTGTTTCTGCTGTTTGTGCCTGCAGTAAACCTGAGCGGCATGGTTGCCAGCCGCATGGAGCGCCGTCTGCCCGAAATGGCTGTGCGCAAGGCGTTTGGTGCCAAGCGGCGCACATTGCTGTGGCAAGTCGTCGTGGAGAACCTTGTGCTGACCATCATCGGTGGCATCGCGGGGCTGTGCATTGCATGGATGGCACTTTATGGCTGGCGTGATTGGGTGTTCGTCATCTTCGCTTACGGAGCCACGACTTATAACGCTGTGCCTATCCTTAAAGGCGAAATGTTCTTTGGCCCCGCCATCTTCGCCATCGCCCTGCTCGTCTGCTGCGTGCTCAACGTCTTGGCGGCAACGCTTCCCGCCTGGCTCAGCCTTAGGAAACCAATCGTTGAATCAATGATGATTAAGAAATGAAACAGCTGAAAGAAATATTCGGACGCAAGACGTCCATCTGGCTCGCCCTCGAACTCGTGCTCGTCACCTTCGCCTGCTGGTGGGCGTTCGATCCTGTCATCGTCGCAACCTACGTCGCCGGAATGCCGATGGGCTACGATGCCGACCGCATCGTGAAGTTCGAGGTGGCCAGTTCCAGTAATCTTAAAGAACAGAAATGGGAAGAGATTGTCGACGAGGAGAGTGTCTTGCTTCAGAAGGTGCAGCAGATAGACGGTGTGGAGATGGCCTACGCGGCGAGTTCAACGCCCATAGGATTCGGCACCGTGTCGATACCCAAATACTTCTACCATGACGGCGACTCCGTTCAATGCTTTTGCTTTGGCTTTAACAAGGACTCGCGAATGTTCGAGGTCTATGGCATTCAGTCGCTGACACCCGATGTGCCGACAAGTGAACTGTCGCACGACTGCGAAGAGGACAATACCATCATCCTGACGCGCTCTGTGGCGATGAAACTCTTCGGCACCATCGACGTGGCTGGACGGAAGTTGCTTGCAAGTGAACTGAACTTTGACGGCGACGAGCCGGAATGGGTAAAAGACAAATACTACTCCATCCGCGCCGTTGTGGAGGATGTGCGCT
>JAFWOP010000119.1 GCA_017545365.1 Bacteroidales bacterium | reverse complement strand
GCTCCGCTGGTGCTCCACTGCGAGTCGTCCATAACATACATAATGACACCGCTCGGCACGGTGAGGGTGCAGCCGTCGAGGGTGCAGGTGGCGTTGACGCAGGTGGCTACTTCAAGCAGCGGGGCGCTATTGTCTGTCATAGTGAGCGATGTGCCGGTGATGGTCATCACGGGGTTCACGCCGCTGGCATCGCCGCTGCCGCTCTGCATCATCAGCAGGCCACGTTCGCTGCTGCCACTGGTCATCTCGCAGTCAGTCATGGCGATGCTGTTGTCGCCCTCGATGACTGCTATCTCGCCCTGCGATGAGGTGCCGGTGAGGTCGGTGGCGGACATGGTGCCGGTGGAGTAGATGACGGCCGATTTAGAGCCATTGGCTGTTGCCGTACCACCGTTGACGGTCACTGTGCCACCGCCACGGTCGGTTGCAATGGTGGACGAAGTGGCCTCGTTGGTGGTGATGTTGACGTTGGAGGCGTTGATGACGCCACCATAGGTGGCATGCAGTCCGCGCGACACGCTACTGTTGTTCGTGATGGTCACGCCGTCAACGTTGATGGTGGCACCATTGGTGGCAAACACAGCATTCGCTCCCTGTGAGCTGCTGGTGATGGTGCAATTCGAGATATTGATGACCGCAGATGTTGCACTGCTGGTGCTGTTGTAGCCTGAGCTGCTGGCCGAACCTGCATAGATGGTGCTGTTGTTGCCGTAGAAGCTGCTGTTGTCGCCACTGCTGCCGCTACCTGTCTTGCTGAGGGTGCAGCCCGATAGGGTGAGGTTTCCGTTCGACACCTGAACGACATTGTAATACTGTGTCGAACAGCTGAGGCTCTCGCCGGTCTTGGTCACTGTCGAGCCGTTGCTCAAAACATAAGTTGCACCGCTGGGATAGGTCGGAGTATTGTCCTGCGGCGGCTGTGCCATTGCGAACATTGCTGCCAAGCAGCATACTGCTGTAAGGAAAGTTTTTTTTACCATAATGATTTATGACATATTTGATTATTACAATACGTTTGGCGGGATAGTTGCCCACTTTGACGAAAAAGATGCCTGATGCTGTTAACGCAGTTTGATATGCTTCTTGCCGTTCTGGATGTAGACACCGCGGAAGGTGGCGGGGACTTCGTTGCCAAGGTAGCGTCCATCGATGGTGAAGACGCGCGGGTCGTTGACACTCTGCTGCTCGGTCTCCACATCATCGATGCCAACACTGCCGCCTCCTACATAGCAATTGCCTTCGAAATGAGAGGTGCCTCCGGTGACGTTGTTGCCAGTGGCAAGAGAGGGAGTGCTAGGGGCGGAAATGACAAGTCCGCTTGAATTGCCACCGCCGGGGCCGCCACCGCCGGGGCCACCGCCATTGCTGATGGTGGGGGTTTTGAAAGCTACAGCGTTGTCGCCGTAGGTGACGGTGTACCAGGTATTGCTGCTGACAGAGGATTGCTGAATCTTGGGCTGGTTGTAGGTGGCACCGTTCTCAACGCCACCCACGGCGATAAGAACACCGCCATTGACATAGACCTTCTTGCCCTCCTCGCTATTGGCATCGATGGCATTCTCTGCACCGCCCGAACCGATGGCATACACCAAACCTCCGTTGAGGTAGACATTGCCGTTGGCGTCGATGCCGTCGTTGTTGTTGGAGCGGGAATAGACGTAGCCGCCCGAGATGGTCATATCCTGCGCCGAGTTGATGCCGTCGTCGTAGGCGTTGACATAAATCTCGCCTCCGGTGATATTGAGGTAGTTCTTACTTTCGATACCTTCGCCGTTATAGCCGCTGGTGGTAACCTTCACCTTGCCGCCACTGATAACCATTCCGCCGCTATAGGTGTAGCTGTTGCCAACCTGCGTCTTCACGCCGGCCTTGATGCCCTTGGGCGACGAATAGTAGTCGCTGCTGACATTGTCTGTGTTGCCGGTATAGTTGGTGTTCTCGGTGGTGCCATTATTATAGTATAAGCCGCCGGAAGTAGTCACCGTGATGTCGCCGCCGCTGATGGTCAGCACACTGTCGCACTTCATACCCTTACCGCCCGAGCCGGTGGCGGTGAGCGTGAGGGTGCCGCCGCTGATGTCGATGTCGCCGTCGGCGCTGATGCCACAGGCGGCCTTGGTCTCCAGGTCATCCTCGTCCCATTCTCCATTGCCGCTGGTGGTGACATCGATGATGGGTTCACCGGAGATGAAGATGTCGCCAGCCGCCTTGATGCCCTTGGCGGCGATGGCGGCGCAGTTGACGGTGATGTTGCCGCCCTCGATATAGATATTGCCGCTGTCCTCGTCCTCGAGGTCCTCGGTGATGGCGGTGGCTGTGTCGCCATCAAGATCGCACTGGATGCCGTCGCCCACGGCCGAGGTGATGTTGATCGTGGCATTCTTGAGGCTGATGTACTCACCTGCTTTGATGGCGTGCTTCACGTTGCCCACCACGTTGAGGGTGCCCTGCTGCTTGAATTCGGCGTGGCCCTTCACATAGAGGCAGCCCTTCTGCGAGCCACTGGCGGCATCGACGAGGGTGTTGGTGGTACCGGTGATGACCTTTACGTTGATGCGCTTGCCGTTCTGGATGTGTACGGCGGCACCGCTGTAGACGGGCGTGGCGTTGGTCAGCGTGAGGCCATTCAGCTCGATGGTGGCCTTGTAGCTGCCCGACATATAGAACTCGCCGTCGGTCGATGTGCCGGTGAGTCTGTAGGTGATTTCGCTGGCGAGGGAGTCGCTTTGCTGGGTGGAGACGTGAGCCCCTTGCTGGGTGATGGTCAGGTGCTGGCTGATGTTGTCGGCCACGGTTACTGTCGCCGTGGTGCCGTTGTAGGCGATTTCCACGGTGTTGTCGGTTTGTGCCTGTGCAATGCTGTAAGATGCGAATGCAAACAGAATGAATAAGATAGATGCCTTTTTCATAATAATAGAGTATTTGTCTTCGTTTTGCAAAATTACGGTGAAAAGGTCGTTTGCACAATAGCATATCGACGGCAGTGTTTGGCAAAAAGTCTGTTTTTCTGTTTGTGTCAAAAAAAATCCGTATTTTTGCACTATGAATACAGCGCAACCATACACTCACCCGATGAATCTTTATCCTCAAAGAATCAAAGAGGAAGGCATCGTGGTATTCGACGACGTGAGGGGACTGCCCTCAGGCGATGAGTCCTTTGTTTCGTCCGATTATGTAATCTGTATCGGCCATAGGGGGCAAATCGATCTTATGTATGACGACCTCGTCGACTATTCGGAACAGCACACTGTGGGGGTGATATTTCCTAACCACAGTCTGCGCAAGGTAAGTGTGACCGACGATTATCTTGCCACTCTGATTATTGTCGATGCCTCGGTACTAAACGACCCCATGCTTCAAATCATCAACCAGATGCGCTACCGCTACGAGCCGCATCCCAATGTGAAGCTCGACAGACACGAGTACAAGATGATTGCGAGTGTGGTGGAGGGCATGCGCGAAATCAAGCGCCTTGAACTGCCCGACCGGCGCATGCTGATGTCGCGCCTGCTGGAATTCCTCTTGCGGCTGCTAAGTCGTTACCGCATGAGCAAACTGAACGAAAGCCACACGGCCAAACAGGTCAGCATACGGTTCCATAACGGTCTTGCACAGCATTTCCGCGAGCATCGCGACGTGGGCTTTTACGCTAGTCAGGCCTGCCTGTCAACCAAGCATTTCAGTGCCATCATCAAGCATGAAACCGGGCACACGGCTGCATATTGGATACATCGCCATATTGTGAGGGAAGCCAAGATGCTTCTCCACATGCGGCACGACCTCTCGGTGCAAGCCATCGCCTACATGTTGGGCTTTAGTGAACAGGCGGCTTTCAGCCGCTATTTCCGCCGCGAGACGGGGCTTTCCCCGTCGGAGTTCAGAGACGCCAGCCGTTTGCCGAGTTCGTAGGCTTTCTGCAGGTCTTGGGGGAACTGCGTGTCGCGCATGCGGGCTTTGTGCTCTTCGGGGAGCATGGCGGCGTCGTAGCGGCTGTAGTCGTTGAACTGGTAGGTGTCAAAACTGTAGAGGATTTCCGTAGGGCCGAACATGCCCAGCTGGCGGGCAGTGGTGTCCATCAGGATGTGGTAGTCGTTGGCGCGGTACATCTCCTCGTCCGGACAGTTCATGGTGAAAATAGTGGCTGACCGCTTGGGCTTGACCACCACAGGGCTGCGGAAGTCGGAGTAGTTCACCCCAGGAAAGATGAGCCTCTCCATGAAGGCGCGCAAACCCGCCGTGGGGTAGCCGCAATAGACCGGCGAGCCGCACACCAGCACGTCGGCATCGACGGCCTTCTCCATGATGGGCTTCAGGTCGTCGGGGAAGGAGCAGACGCCTTTCTTTCCACCCTTTACCTTGCAGGCAAAGCAGCTCATGCAGCCTTTGTAGTTCATATTGCGGTCGTAGAGGTTGACCATTTCCACTTCGGCACCAGCCTCCTGCGCACCTTCCAAGGCCTTCTGTAGCAGCTGTGCCGTGTTAAAATTCTTACGGGGGCTCCCGTTGATAAAAAGAGCTTTTGTCATAATAAGTTTGTAAACGTCAATGGGACGGAATTATTGTATCTGTTTCTTCGTTGGCTGTCGTTTTCTCGCCTCACCATACAAGCAGGCTTGTCTGGATTCGGCTTATCGAAAACGCTTGATTATTTCTCATACATCTCTATCGGCAGGCCGTCGGGGTCTTGCAGGAACACAAAGTGCTTGCCTGTGTAGGCATCTGTCCTGACGGCTTCGTGTGTCACGCCCAACCGCTCCAATTCTGCTAACTCGTCATGCAGGTGCGTCACCTCAAAGGCCAGATGCCTGAGACCCGCTGCCTCGGGATGGGTAGGCCGAGGCGGCGGTGAGGGGAAGGAAAACAGTTCTACGACATATTGGCCATTGAGGGCCAGGTCGGCTTTGTAAGAGTCGCTGTCTGCCCGATAATGCTCAGCAAGCAGACTCAACCCCAGCACACGGGTGTAGAAGTCAAGGCTCTTTTGATAATTGGAGCAGATGACGGCGATATGATGTACTTTGTTCAGATGTAGCATGGACTTATGGTGGGTTCTAATTGAAGTAAGAGGTAAGAACTAAGAGTTGGTTCGTAGTTCTTAGTTCTTACCTCTTACTTCGACATAACGGGGTCTTGTTCGATTAGTTCTAGTCGTCTGACAACGGTGTATGGTTTCAGCAGCGTGCCGGGGGAGAGGACGGCGTTGGCACCGATGCGGCAGCCGTCGCCGACGAGCGAGCCGAACTTGTGCATTCCTGTAGAGATGCGTCTGCCCTCAATATTTACAAACACGGTGTCGTCGTTACGCTCGTTGTAGTGGTTGGCGAGAATAGCACCAGCCTCAATGTTCACCTCATGTCCGATGATGCTGTCGCCGATGAAGTTAAAATGGGCTATCGCGCTGCCTTCCAGCATGACGGAGGTCTTTACTTCGCAGCTGATGCCCACCTTTGCGCCTGGGGCGAGATAGACACCGCCTCGCAGATAGGAATTGGAGCCCACAAAGCAATTTTCCGAAATGATGGCGGGAGCCTTGATGGTCACATTATGTCCGACAACTGCCGTCCTGTGAACGGCCACACCCTCGCTGACGATGTATTCGCCAGTGAGGGTTTCTAGCATTTGGCCGAGGTTTTCACTCAAATGGGCAATGGTTTCCCATGGCACACTCTCTCTGAAGGGGAATGCCGACGCTTTGGTCAGATACTGTTCAATCATGTCGGTTATTTCTTCAGCTTCAGGCCGTCTTTGAAGGCTTCGCCTACGCGCTGCGACACTTGGTAATAGCCGTGGGTGTAGGGGTCGAAGGCGATGGCGCGGAGGGATTCTATGTCCACCTTGCCGTCTTTCATCTTGTCGGCCTCGACAGAGGTCTGCAACACACGACCGATGACACCCAGCCCGGTGTCGTCGCTTTGGTATTCGATGAACTCGCACTCCAAGGCGATGGGCAGCTCGTTGATGACTGGGGCATCCACCAGTTGCGATTTGACTGCGGTGAGGCCGCTGTTGGCGAACTTGTCCTTCGCTTGGTGGCCCGACACCACGCCGAAATAGTCGGCTTCCACCACGTGGGCGGCATCGGCAATATGCACAACAAAGCCTTTGCTGCGTTTGATGTTCTCCACGGTCTTGTGGGTTTCGGTCAGGTTAAGGGCCACGCGCTCACGGTCGAGCATAGTGCCCCAGGCTGCGTTCATCACGTCCACGGTGCCGTCCTCGTTGTAAGTGGCCACGAGCAGCACGGGCATCGGGAAGATGGATTCAGTTACTTTGATAGGTTGTTTCATAAAAGGAATATTTTTTTGTTGCTGAGGCGCACAGCCGTGCGTCTTTAGTTAGTAATTCAAGGATTAACAGGATTGCCTGATTGTTTGATTGTTTGAGTAATTTGACCGCGCCAGCACTCAAGCATTTACTCATTCAAGCATTGATTCATGTTGTAAATTCCACAATGGCACTCACCTCACTGCCGATGGAGAGGGCGATGACGAAGCCGTCGCAGGTGCGGTATACCGTTGGTGTCAGTGCGTCGCCCAGTTTGGCGGCGGCGCGGTATTCTACGCGGAGTCCCTTTACCTCAAACTCCTCGGGCAGCAGCTCCATCGCCATGCGGATGTAGTTGGCATTGTTGACATGGCGGTTGTAGTCAATGTCGGCACGCATCACCTTTATCGGACCGAAGGCTTCTCCCCCACTCTTAGGCAGGATGATTCGGCGGTCGCGGTAGCTCATCTCTAGTTGCGGCTCGATTAGCAAGGTGCTGGCGACGGCATCGTCCACGCGCTTCAGCTTGCCTGTGGCCTTATCAACGAAGGCTCCCATGCTCCATGTGCGGTAGCAAGGACGGCCAAAGGCATCATAGATAAAAGTGTTACGGAAGCCAAACATAGGCTTCATCTCATACACCGAGGTGGTCACTGTCAGTTCCTCCTTGAAGCTAGGCACACGCAGTACTTCCACCTGCCGTGAGGCCAGCAGTTGGGCCATATTCTCGCGGGCAAAGTAGGCCTTCACCTCAGGCTCGCTGTCGATCCACATCTCTGAGCAGTCCTGCATCATTTGTAGCGCGGAATAGAGTTTCAGCCTCCCCTCGCTGTCGCAGGTGCTTGTGGTAACTTTATAATTAAGGGTATACATGTTTTTGAATGTGTTAACGTGTGAATGTGTGAATGTGTTAGTCTTTGGCGCATCAATGATTAACGAATTTACGAATTAACAAATTAACGAATTCATCTGATTAACGAATTCATTTTTCTCGCGAACCACCAAAGGCAAAACGAAAGCAACAGGAGGCTACCGACAAGAATAATCAGGCAGACCACATTGGTTTGACCACTGAGATCGATGAAAGAAAGGGTGTTGTTGACGACGTGGATAATCATGCACAGAATGATGCTACCTGTGCGCCAGTAGAGCCATCCTAGGATGATTCCGAACACCAACGAAACAATAAAATGCACTCCAACTCCGTGAAGCAATGCAAAAATAAAGGCGGTGACTAAGATGGCAATCCATGGGCGGCATCGTGACTTAAGCAGGCCACCCAGAAGAATGACCCGAAAACCAATTTCTTCCAATACCGGACAAAAGATGCATCCGCTGATCAAGCCTGCTATACCTGGGAAGAGATGCTTCGCTGTTTCGTTCAACGATTCAAATTCTTTCGGGGAAAGCTGCTCAATATCAATCAAGACAAAAACGGAAACTAGAACCATCACATAAGCAGCAGCAATCAAGACAGCCATGCCGACCGCAGACCAGACTCTACGCTTCCCAATGCGGCCAAACGACAATTCAACATAGTGCTTGCCGAGATAAACGACGGTCAGCAGAATGAATCCCGCCAATCTAGTCCAACTCATGATCTCATCGCTCGCGGTGATATCTCCCACGATACTGCCAATAACTGCTACTGCGCAATATAACAGACACCAAAGCAGGAACATCTTTATTGTATTTCCTAAACTCGAATTCATTTTGAATGTGTGAATGTGTTTTTGAATGTGTTAGTCCTTGGCGCGGTCAAATGACTCACGAATTAACGTTGTACAAGGTGAGAGCAGAGAGAGCTTGCTCGCTATGCCGATCCAAACAACGTCACGAAGTAACGAATTCCGAGATAGCTGACATGTTCGGATAATTTTTAGTTTTCACTTTTATTTATTTGCAGCCTTTGCCTTCGCAGGGACTGATGCCGAGTTTCAGATTGCAACGGAGAAAGGATTTGTCGTAGAAACCGATGATGTCGTCCGAAGGGTTGAGTGCCATTCCTGTGTTGAGGTCGTTCAACGCCTTGCGATAGTCCCCTTTGCCCATATAGGCATCAGCACGAGTGGCATAGAGGTGTGCCTTGGTACACACTTCACTCTCCTGTCCTCGTAGCTTCAATGCAGCGTTGCAGTCCTCGATTGCCTTATCATATTCTTTGTTGTAGACATACAAAGTGGCACGGTTGTTATAGGCCGACCAGCTGGGTTTTAATGCTATGGATTTCGTATAGTTGGCTATTGCCTCCTCAACGTTTCCTTGACATTGAAACACCAATGCCAGGTTGCTGTAATAGACTCCCCTCATGGGGTTCAGCTCGATAGCCTTGAGGAAGTAGGGCATCGCCTTTCCTAGTTGGTTGAGGCTGCCGTATAGCTCGCCGATATTGTTGTAAGCCTCAGAGCTTTGCGGGTCGATTTGGATAATCTGCTCGTATAGAGCAATGGCTTCACTAGGGGTTGCGGTTTGAACGGCCTGTTGGTATAGTTCTTGTATTGTCATTTTATATTAATGTGTTAATGCGTTAACGTGTTAATGTGTTAGTCCTTGGCGCATCAAAGATTTACGAATTCAAATGTGTATATGAGTGATTCTTTGACTAACGAATTAACGAATTAACACATTAACGAATTCAAAACGTCATTTTCGTATTATTATTGTTGTCGAGTACAATATTTCTGCGCCAATATCGTTATTCAAAAAAATGTAATAGAATGAATACTCGCACACTGTTCCTAGCCCTGTCTGCCACTCTTTTGCTGATGACAGGATGCCAAAAAGAAGACCGCATCATCCCCGACTGTTCTAACCTGTTCTATGGCATCTATAGTCCTTCTGGTCAGATCAAAGAGGTGTCCACCAACTTTTCTGGCGAAGACAAAACGCTCCTTGCCACGCAATGGATTGGGAGGCGGCTGGTTGCCGTGGAATATGCCGATCCATCGAATGAGTCCGACAGGATTACAAGCCATTACAACTACGACAGCCACAACCGCTTGGCAAGTGTCGACAGCAACATAATTTACACCTATGACGCTGACAAACTCCTTACCTCAATTAAGATTATCCGAAATGGCAGGACGCGCACGTTGATGTTCCGCTACAATGGGCAGGTGCAACCCTATAAGGTGATTGATAGCAGCTTCTACCACGAATCAACCAACCCGGCAGAATGGTATAGCAACAGCACCGTCTACAACCTAGAATGGGACAAGGGAAACCTCATTAAGGCCACTCCAACCAATCCCGAAATAGTGCGGTACGAATACCTTTACGACGACAATCACAACCCCTTCTGCGGGCTGGCATGGAGTCCTGTCTTGGAGCAAGAAGACCTCCTTCAGCACCCATCTTTCTTCAGCCTCAACAACATTATGGATGTCACAGGCTACAACCCCGACGGCAGCATCGAATACTATTGCCACTACGGCTACGAACTCTACAACACCTGGCCGCAAGTGATTTACAAGTCCGTAGGCTTGAACAACAACAGCTCCAAAGCATACAACATCAACTATCTGTAATTTTTAATTCTTAATTATACTCATGATTATCACAACCACCCCCACCGTAGAAGGACGCCAGATTACAGAATACCATGGCGTCGTATTTGGTGAAGTCATCACCGGCATCAACGTTGTAAAGGATTTCTTTGCAGGCGTGCGCAACATTGTAGGCGGCCGTTCCGGCTCATACGAGGAGGAGCTGAACAAGGCCCGCACCAATGCCATGCGCGAGCTGGAAGACCGTGCCCAGCGTCTGGGTGCCAACGCCGTTGTAGGCGTGGACATCGACTATGAGGTGCTTGGCACCAACAACGGCATGTTGATGGTCACCGCCTCCGGCACCGCCGTCACCATACGCTGACACAGAAAGGTAAAAACTAAAAACTAAAAAGTGTAATCCCTAACTTTACCTTTTAGTTTTGCTTTGTGGCAATGTTTAATATCAAGATGAAGAAGATTCTCACTATATTCACGGTACTCCTTGCCCTCGTCACCACTGCTTCAGCACAGAACATTGACACTATTAATTATGACAATCTTTTCGTGAAATACGAAGAAGATGCCGAATTCCCCGGCGGCCTTAAAGCATTGCATAAATTCATCGAAGACAACATGCAATATCCTCAGATAGCTGCCGAGAACTGTATTGGAGGACGGGTGTATGTACAATTCGAAGTCGACACAGACGGCACAGTGCAGAATCCGAAAATCCTACGCGACATTGGAGGCGGTTGTGGCGAGGAGGCTCTGCGAATAGTGAGGCTGATGCCCAAATGGAAGCCTGGCAGATTCTACGTCAAGGTGGTCAAGACAACATTCAACCTGCCTATTTTCTTCGACAAGGAGAAGCACTGCATCCATCTAATACATTGGGATCCAGTCGAAGACATTCCGAGGTAACGAATACGATAGACGCGCTTTCAATGAATCACAGCACATCCCTTCCATCATCGGATAGACCCGAAACATACTTCCAGTAATCTATTCCCGATATCGTTCGTATTTCAATGTATAATCCGAATCTCTCAATATCAGCGAGTCGTTGCGATATTCTATACGTCCTTCAAAGTAGACGAACGTATCCAACAGCATGGTGATAGTGTCATTTTTGATGCTATATTTGCACCATAATGACGGGTCAACCCAAAAGAGGGAGTCGGGGTCTGTGATGCACAGAATACTGTTCCCTGTCTCGGGATGGACACCCCAACAGCCCTTTATCAGGTCGAATGTGGTAGTTCCTTTATTGGATGCCAAAGGAGGCCGTGAGCAGCCAGCCAATATTACTATTAGTAATGCTGTAATGATTGTAGTGTGCCTCATTTTTGTACTACTGTAATCGAAAGTCACTTGGGCTGCTGCTGGCTGAGGCAGTGGAAGCTGCCGAGGCCCCAGACGATGTCGGTGCTGTCGATGCCAATGATTTCCCGGTCGGGGAAGCAGGCTTCGAGGATGTAGGCGGCTTCGTTGTCGGTAAGGCAGCGGTAGGTAGGGAAGATGACTTTTTTGTTGGCTATGTAGAAGTTGGCATAGCTGGCGGGCAGCCGTTGGTTGTCGTAGAACACCATGTCGGGCATGGGCAGCTCCACAATGGTGGGCTGTTTGCCATTGGCGAGGCGGCAGTGGTTCAACGCTTTGAGGTTGTCTTGCAGCACTTGGTAGTTCTCGTCCCACGCGTCTTCTTCCACGGCGGTGATGATGGTGTCCTCACCGATGAAACGGCTGAGGTCGTCGACATGGCCGTCGGTGTCGTCGCCGATGATGCCGTCGCCCAGCCAGATGATGTTGTCCGCACCGTAATAGTCGCGCAGATAGCCCTCTATCTGCTCTTGGTTCAAGTGGGGGTTGCGATTGGGGTTGAGCAGGCATGAGGTGGTGGTGAGCACGTCCCCTACCCCATTGACGTCGATGCTTCCGCCTTCCATGACGATGCCTGGCTCGAAGAGTTCCAATGCCTCGTCCTGTTTCTTCAAACAGTTGTAGATATGCACAGGTATCTGTGTGTCCAGCTCGAAGGGGTATTTGCCGCCCCAGGCGTTGTGGATCCAATTCACCATGGCACGTTTGGCAGCTTCCTTGCGGTTGAGCAGGAAGGCGGGGCCGTGGTCGCGACACCACGCATCGTTGGTCGGGAACTGGTGGAAGAAGACTTTGCTCATGTCTGTGCCTATCGATGACAATGCTAGGGCCACATGGTCTTCCATACGCTGGTCGTCAACGTTGATATGTACTTCCTCGTCTTCGGCCAGCACTTTAACAAACAGGTGGTATGATGGGAAAATGGTCTCTATCTTACCCGGCCATGAGTCCTCGTTGTGAGGGTAGCTGAGCCATGTGGCCTTGTGTTCTGCCCATTCGGCGGGCATGTAGTATCCTAGTTCTTTGGGGGTCATTTTCTGAATTCGTTAATTCGTTAATTCGTTAATTCGTGAGTCAATTGATTAACACTTTTTGAATTCGTTAATTCGTTAATTCTTGAATCATTTGACCGCGCCAATGACTAACACATTTTGAATTCGTTAATTCGTGAGTCATTTACCGCGCCAAGGACTAACACATTAACACATTAACACATTAACACATTTATTAGTCGTCTATAAATCTTTTCAGTATCGGGGCGTAGCTGTCAATGCGGCGGTCGCGGTAGTAGGGCCAGTGGCGGCGGTAGTGGTCGCTTTCTCTCAAGTCCAATTCCTCTACATGTAGGGCTTCTTCCTGGTGCGGTGCCTGATAGAGCACTCGCCCGAAGGCGTTGGTGATGAAGCTGCCGCCCCAGAACTGCATGCCGCCTTCCAAGCCGGTGCGGTTGACGCTGATGACGGGCACACCGTTTGCCACGGCATGGCTGCGCTGAATGGTCTGCCATGCTTCGTACTGCTCGCGGTTGTCATGCTCACTTTGGCGCACGTCCCAGCCGATGGCGGTGGGGAAGAAGAGCATCTGTGCTCCCATAAGGCTGGTGATGCGTGCCGCTTCGGGGTACCACTGATCCCAGCATATCAGCACGCCGAGGGTGGCGAAGCGGGTCTTGAACACCTTGTAGCCCAGGTCGCCGGGGGTGAAGTAGAACTTCTCGTAGTAGCCGGGGTCATCGGGGATGTGCATCTTACGGTACTTGCCCAGATAGGTGCCGTCGGCGTCGATGACGGCGGTGGTGTTGTGATAGAGTCCTTCGGCTCGTTTTTCGAAGAGGGAGCAGATGAGCACGATGCCCAGTTCCTTTGCCAACGCCATAAAATGTTGGCAGGTGGGACCTTCGGGTATGGGTTCGGCCAGTTGGAAGTTGACGTAACGTTCTTCGTCACAGAAATAGAGCGAGGCGAACAATTCCTGAAGGCAGATGATCTGTGCCCCCTGTGCGGCCAGCTCGCGCACCTTCTCCGAGTAGCGGAGGATGTTCTGCTGCTTGTCCTCCACGCAGGACATTTGGACTATTCCGACTTTGACTTTCATAGAGATACAGTCTTAGTGAATGATGATTTGAAAATGCAAAGATACTAAAAAAACTAAAAACTAAAAAGTAAAAACTAAATTATGTTGGTGCGTCAGCCTACTTATGGTGGGTTCTATTAATTCGTTCTCAATGTCGCGTCCCTTCGGGACGCATCTGTTTGCCTCAGATAATCACCGCACTACGTACGGTGTTATTCATATCTCACCCCTTTCGGGGTGATTAATAGAAGTCTCCTTATTAGTTTTTACTTTTTACTTCAAAAGCATTACCTGATGCGCAGTTCGGTGGTGCCTTTGGAGTTTTGGAGGGTGGCGGTGGCGGTGTAGCTCCGACCGTCGCGATAATATGAGATGTCGACATGGTCGCCGGGGTTGAAACGTGCCAACTCTTCCATCATCTCGGCATAGCTGTTCACAGCCACCCCTGCCACGCTGAGCAGCAGGTCGCCGCCTTGCAGTCCTGCGCCGTCGGCTGCCGAGCCAGGCACCACTCGTGCCACCAGCACTCCTTTTACTTCGTTCAACCCCATCTGCCGTGCTATTTCGGAGGTCATCTCCATCACGTTGACACCCAGGTAGGCACGCTGCACGTAGCCGTAGCGGCGCAGGTCGTCGGCCACTTTCCTGACCAGATTGGAGGGGATGGCGAAGCTGTAGCCGGTGTAGTAACCGTCGGCGGAGGCTATGGCGGTTACGATGCCTATCAATTTTGCGTCGGCATTAACAAGTGCGCCTCCCGAATTGCCGGGGTTGACGGCGGCATCGGTCTGTATGAAAGCCTCGATGGTGCTCTCCTTGCCACGGGTATTCTCGATGATGCCCATGTTGCGGGCCTTGGCACTGATGATGCCGGCGGTGACGGTGGAGGTGAGGTTGAAGGGGTTGCCGATGGCCAGTACGGGCTGTCCCACTTTTGCTTGGTCGCTATTGCCGAAGTCGATGGCCGTGAGGTTGTCGGCCTTGATTTTCAGCAGTGCGAGGTCGGTGGCAGGGTCGTTGCCCACCAGTCGTGCTTCAACCACCCGCTTGTCGTTGAGGGTCACACTGATGCGCTCGGCATCCTGCACCACGTGGTTGTTAGTGACGATGTAGCCGTCGTCAGAGATAATGACTCCCGAGCCGTAGGCGCTGTATTCCTGTCGTTGCATGCCTTGGTTGATGATGAAACCAAAGAATGACTGGTAGAGGGGCGTGAGGCGGGTCTGGATGGTGCGGATGTGCACCACGCCGTCGATGGTTTGAGACGCCACAGTGCTGAAGTCGGTCACCGGGAGTGTCTGTGGATAATTGTTTGTCGGCACATTTGTCTGCTCATGGTCTTGCGCACACGAAGTGAATAATACCGACAAGAACGCAATACTTAAAAACAACTTTTTCATGTTTGTGGAGTTTTTTAATGTTTAATAGATTTGGAATTAGAAGATAGTAGTGTTGATAGGCATCGTTTTTTGTTGACTTACTAATTTGCCTTATAAACAAAAATGAATAAAAAATATTGTATGTTTAATATTTTTTGTATTTTTGCAGCATGAAAATAATCATTATAGGCACAGCATATCCTTTCCGTGGGGGACTGGCAGCCTTCAACGAACGGCTGGCTTCGCAGTTTCAAAATGAGGGTCATGAGGTGGTCATGTACACCTTCACCCTACAGTATCCGAGGTTTCTCTTCCCCGGAAAGACGCAATTCACTTCCGACCCTGCGCCCAAGGGCCTCACCATCCGGCGGTGCATCAACTCGTGCAACCCCTTCAACTGGCTGAAGGTGGGACGCGAACTGCGCCGCCAGCAGCCCGACATGGTGGTCTTCGCCTACTGGATGTCGTTTATGGCGCCCTGCTTCGGCACTATTGCCCGACAGGTGAGGCTGGGCAAGAAGACTCGCTGCATTGCCTTGGTGCATAATATGATTCCTCACGAACCCAACGTGTTGGACAAACTCTTCCCCGGCTATTTTGTCAAGGCGATGGACGGCTTCACCGCCCTATCGCAGTCGGTGGTGAAGGACATCGAGAAGTTCGACCACAAGGGCAAGCCCAAGAGCTGGGCCCCCCACCCCATCTACGACCACTACGGCGCATTGGTGGACAAGGCCGAGGCCCGACGGCAGCTGGGGCTTGATGCCGACGGCAAGTATGTCCTCTTCTTCGGCTTCATACGCGACTATAAGGGGCTGGACCTTCTCATCGATGCCTTCGGCGACCCACGGCTGCAGGACTGCGGCGCAAGACTGATTGTGGCGGGCGAGTTCTACGGCGACCCCGCCCCCTATCTCAAACGCATCCATTCGCTCGACATCTCCGACATCGTGGTGCTGCACAACGACTATATCCCCGACAGCAAAGTGAACCTCTACTTCCGCGCCTGCGACATTGTGGCACAGCCCTACAAGAGCGCCACCCAGAGCGGCGTCACCCAGGTGGCGTTCCATTTCGAGAAACCCATGCTGGTGACCCGTGTGGGCGGGCTGCCTGAGATAGTGCCCGACGGCAAGATAGGCTATGTGGTGGATGTCGATGCCCAAAGCATCGCCGACGCCCTGCTGAAATTTTACAAGGAGAACCGCGAAGAAGAGTTCACCGCCGCAGTGCGCGAGGAAAAACAGAAATACAGCTGGGACCGCATGACCGCCGCCATAGTGAAAGCCTTCACCGAGTGCCTCGACAACAAAGATAATAAATAAAAAACATTATACCATGAAGTTAAAACAAATCCTTTCTACAGCCCTGTTGTTGGCGCTGACCCTTCCGGCCGACGCACAACACAAGACCATCCTTTACGACAGCACCTGCGTGCTGATGGAGGAGTCGGGGTTGAGCCACGTGGTGAACCACCAGCGTGTGCGTGTCCTCGACTTTGACGGATGCAGCGACCTCGCCACCCTCAAAATCGACTACGACCCCCTGTCGGCTTACGTCGAATTCCGCCAAGTGGTGGTTCATCATCCCAACGGCAGCAAGGAAGACGTGCTGCTGCGTGTCTACGACTATGTGGCACCCGCCCGCCTCATTTATTGGGGTGCCAGCCAGAAGATGGTGCAGGTGGGTCACCTCGACCCTGGCGACGAAGTTGAATACACCACCTACCGCAAAGGCTTCACCTATGCCCTGCTGTCCGACGGCGAAGATGACAAGTATATTCCTCCTATGCGGGGCCATTTCTACGACATCGTCCCCTTCTGGAGCGACGCCCCCGTGCAGAAGAAGGTCTACAGCGTCAGCGTCCCTACGCATAAGAACCTGCGCTTCGAGCTTTACAACTGCATGGCCGACACCCTCTGCACCGTGAGAATCGACAGCACCACCGACGGCGACCGCACCATCTACACCTTCACCAAGTCGGGCATCAACCCCCTCAAACGCGAACCTGCCGCCTTGGCCAACAACGACATCCAGTGCAAGCTCCTTCTGAGTACAAGCCCCAACTGGGAGGCCAAATCCACCTGGTTCTACGGCGTCAACGAGGACTATGGCAGCTTCGTCCCCACCCCCGAAGTGCAGGCCAAGGTGAACGAGCTCCTCACCAACGCCAAAACCGAGCAGGACAGCATCAGCATCCTCACCCACTGGGTGGCCGACAACATCCGCTATGCGGGCATCAGCATGGGCGAGGGCGAAGGCTACACTCTCCACAACGCCCAGATGAACTTCACCGACCGCTGCGGCGTCTGCAAGGACAAGGCAGGCATGTTAGTCAGCATGCTGCGTGCCGCCGGGTTCAACTCCTACGCCGCCATGACCATGGCCCACGAGCGCATCGACCCCATCCCCGCCGACCAGTTCAACCACAGCGTCTGTGTAGTCCAGCACCGCGACGGCCGCTATGAACTGCTCGACCCCACCTGGGTGCCCAACGTGCGCGAACTCTGGAGCAGCGCCGAGCAGCAGCAGGGCTACCTGATGGGCCTGCCCCAAGGGGCCACCCTCATGTACACCCCCCTCTCCGCCCCTGAGAACCACTACATCCGCATCACAGGCAACAGCATCATCGGAAAGGACGGCACCCTCACCGGCACCATCTCCATTACCGCCGAAGGACAGAGCGATGCCGCCGTGCGCCGCATCTTCAACTGCCGCACTGCCGAATGGAAGCGCAACATGGAAGTCGAGCTGCTCAAGATAGCCCCCAACGCCCGCATCACCAAGATAGCCCATACCGACAACGACCGCTATCTCGAACACCCCGTCACCATCACTTACACCTACACCATCCCCCACTTCGCCATCGTCGACGCGGGCACCATCGTCTTCACCCCCCTCTGCGCCCGCAACATCTTCAGCCGCGCCATGAGCCACCTCAACTTCGACAGCACGCCCGAGCAGCGTACCCAGCCCTTTGCCGATGCCTGCTCACGGTTGATAGAAGTAAAAGAGACCATCACCCTCCCCGACGAATACACGAGGCTCCATTTCCCCTTCGTGGACGGAGTGGCCAACCCTGCCGCCAGCTTCGGCTGCCAATACTGGATGGACGGCAACGTACTAACCTTTGCCGAAAGCTCCCTGCTGGGCAAGCGCGTCTATGATGCCGCCGACTGGACTTATTTCCGCCAGGTGGTCGCCAAACAGAAGCTGCTCGCCAACACACCCGTGATACTTACGAAGTAAGAATTAAGAGCTAGGAAGTAAGAAGTTATTTATCGCATAATCATATCACTGTCTTCACTCATGAAAAAGATTATTCTCACAATAATAGCTGCTGCGTTTGCCATCACCGTCATGGCACAGACCCAGCCCGATGCCGAATACAACCTCATCCGCCGCACCTACAAGGTCAACAAGGACGGCTCCATGGACATCCGCTACCGCAAGGAAATCACACTCCTGCGCAACCGCGCCATCACCGCCTACGCCGACAAGGGCGAGACCTTCATCCACTACAACCCCGCCTTCGAAACCCTCACCATCAACGAATGCTACACCCTCACCGCCGACGGCAAGAAGGTGGAGACCCCCAAGAACGCCTTCGTCGAGCAGCTGCCCAGCGAATGCACCGACTGCGGCCGCTTCAACGGCATCCGCGAGATGGCCATCGTACACACAGCCCTCGAATACAACTGCACCATCGTGCTCGACTACACCATCCATCGCAACAGCAGCTTCCTCGTCCAGCGGTTCAACCTGCACCAAGACTGCCCCGTCAAACGCTACGAGATTCGCTACGCCGACGGCCACACCCAGATGGATCACAATCTCCCCCAGACCATCAACGACCCCTATATGCCCGCTAAGAAAGGCTATGACGTGGAGTTCCAACTGGGAGAGAAACCTGTCTACGTCGCCGAGAAAGAGCTGCCTGCCGCCCAGACCCTTCTCAGCAACCTGAAAAAGAACAACTCCAAGGAATACATCGCCGCCATCCGCGACTGGGTGGTGGACTACGTCCATCTCAACACCATCGACCCCTCACACACCCAGTACGCCATGACTCCCGCCCATGATGTTTTTGCCAGCAACTGCGGCACCGCCATCGACAAGACCGGACTCCTGGCCGCCCTGCTGGGCGAAGCCGGCTTCCCTGCCACCATCGTCGACAACAGCCTCAACGTCTTCGGCGACCGCCCGCTGGAAGTGGAAGTCACCATCGAAGGCAAAGCCTACCGTCTCAATGCCACACAGAAGACACCCCTCATGACCGAGGCCGAGAAAGCCGACGCCCAAAATGTGTCCAACGCCCCGATATACGTCGACCGCCATCTCCAGTGGCAGCCCGACACCCTCTCCGACGGCTACGTCCGCATCGTGCTCCCCACCGAACAACAAGGGCTGCACATCAACCCCTCGCTCCTCGCCCCAAGCCGCACCAGCGACCTGCAGGCCAGCGTCACGCCCGAATACTACCACTACACCATGGACCTCCCCAAAGGAGCCAAACTCATCGGCGGCGAGGTCAACATCGAGTACACCAACAACGTGGGCAGCATCAACATCATCATCAAGCAGAAGAAAAACCGCCTCCTCGTCACCCGCAGCCTCCGTCTGCGCAAGGCCGTCATCACCAAGGTGGACTACCCCGCCTTCCGCCAGCTGATGATAGATTGGAATAGTAACAAAGAACTCATCTTCAGCCTATGAGCGCACCACTGTGGGCACTGATATGTGCCCTCCTCTGGACTGCCGGAACACGGCGCAGGGTGAGAGTCCGAAAATTTATTTTCGAGACCGAGCCAAAGCCGTGTCTGCCTCAGCAAATGCTCTATTTCGACAGCCGAAAGAAGAAGAAATAGACAAGAGAGCCAGCCTCGTCGAGGGTGGCTCTCCCATTTTATCCTGCCTCTGCCGCTTTTATTTTTTTTTGCAATTCGCTCTAGTATAAAGTATGACTGATTTTTTCCAACCTTTCCCATTGTCGCGTCCCTCCGGGACGCTGAGTAGTAGGGTTTTCGTTGACCCCACACTGCGTTCCTTGTGTGGGGTTATTGAAATTCAGCATCTTCGATG